>JAUWCL010000001.1 GCA_030609325.1 Candidatus Krumholzibacteriota bacterium | reverse complement strand
CGTCGAGAACTTGGGAGACCCGAGAGATTCCTGGATTGCACCAGGTAGGTTGTTCCGGGAGGAGCGCCGATGATCTTTCGGGAGTCAGATCCACTGATAGTACTCAGAGGCGGTAGGGCCGACCACAGGGGGAAGCGGTGGACAGTGATTTGCAGCCTGCAAAGGAAACAGGTTCCGGGCATGTAGGACCGGATAAGCACCTGTCAACCTCCCTGCAGGGGATAGCGAACAAGGCTGCATGCTGAGTCTTGCTGCGGAAGCGAGAATCACTGAGGAGCCCGGTGCGGTAATTCCGCACGCCGGGATCTGTGCGGGGGACGTTGGGTAACTGGCGGTTCTACCGCGATGGTTCACGGATAAAAAGCTCTTGACAGAATTGAAGAGTATGACATATTATCATACCAGGTGGTAATTATGGCTCGTTCAAAAATTGCTATCACAATAGAGCAAAACCTGTTAAGCCAGCTAGATCGTCTTATCAGAAGCAAAGTGTTTCCCAATCGCAGCCAAGCAATTCAAGCTGCACTTGAGGAAAAACTTAATCGTTTGCAGCATAGACGGTTGGCTATTGAATGCTCGAAGCTCGATCCTCAATTCGAGAAAGCGTTGGCAGAAGAAGGGCTTGCGGAGGTTTTGTCTGAATGGCCCGAATACTGAGGGGCGAGATTCGCTGGGCTGATTTGAATCCAGTTCGTGGAAGGGAACAGGCTGGTCTGCGACCTGTACTGATCCTGAGTCAAGATGTATTCAATGAGCGATCTGGTACTGTGATAGCTATTGCTCTTACAAGCCAGTCTCAGCGAGCGGGCTTTCCGCTTACATTAGAGTTAGATTCTACGAAATTGCCCAAGCGATCCTGGGCGAAGATCAGTCAAATCAGAACCCTCTCGGTTGAACGAATAGGAAAAATAATTGGCAAGGCAACTCCAGAAGAGTTGGCATTAGTGGTTGAGGGACTGAACGAGATTATCGGAACCTAACATCCCGCTGCAGCTGGCGATCGGCGCTCCGCCCCCCAAGAGAATAACAACGCTCGCGTTTGCGCCGCTCGTCGCTGAGCGTTGCCGTTATGTGTACGGGAGATTTTGAGAATGGGAGATACTTGGATCACGAATATCCGACACTTTCTGGCAGAGGATGGTTCGCTCCCATCTGATCTGCCGAAGCCTGCCGAGAATCTGGCGAAGCATATTGGGGGTATCATCGAGTTCACGACAGGAGGGCGCGCCCAGGTATCATGTCGTCGTCGGCCGGGGCACAAACGATGTTCGGGCGTGATTTCATCGTGCGTTCTTCGAGATGATGATGAGACGATTCGATGGGTGTGTCCCATGTGTGGAGACAACGGTTATATTACTGGATGGATTGGCACAATGTGGGACAAGAGTCGACGCAGCAGGCACTGATGACTTTACTGTGGGTGAGCGGAGACCACGAATCCAAGTACCGGGATAGATGTCTTTGCCCCGGGGCGTCAGGACGAGTTTTTCGAAGCTGAGATCCTGTTTTCAGGAACGCCGACATCCATTGTGTCCCGCTCACCCTTTGAGGACTCGAGAGATTTGAGGTGCTGAACAGAACGGGCCACATCCATCACTTGCAGCTAGAGGTCTTGGCTGTCACGGCGGCTGCGGAGCACCCGCCGCGCCAGAATGGCGCCCGCAGCTGAAGTGAGACGTTATGTGGCACTGCCAGATTGGATGCTATGAGTCGACTCGGTCGCACATTGATCCCTGTTGTTCTTGCGGCGTCGCTTGGGGCAGCCCTCGGGTCAGCGAGCAGCGATGTGGATTCGCCGGGCGCTGACTGGAAGGTGTATCGCAACGATCGTGCCGGAATTGAGATTTCGTACCCAGTAGATTGGAGTGCTGTTGTTGCCGTGGAGCCGAAGGCGAGTGACGTTGCGCTAGGTACTGCGGTCCTTGAGGAGGGTGAGATTCATAGGGTAGTGTTCATTGAGGGGTCCGAAGCGTTCTGGCCCGGGCGATATGAGATCAGGGTTCTTGCGAATCCGGACACCCTCGATCTGGATGCCTACTACTCGCAGTTCGATCTGTCGGATCTCTGGAACGGGACTGCATCGGACAGTATCGTGGCAGGCCAGGAGGCGAAGACATGGGTTCGGTGGACCCACGAGTCGCTCGTGCGGGAGTATCTGCTGGTGGTGTCTCAGGGCGCAGTCCATGTACTGCACGACGCGCACAACTCCAACGATCCGGCGTTCCGCGAGCATGAGGACGTCTATCACAGGATTACGTCGACCTTGAGGATACTCCCGACCGGGAACACGGAGGGAGATCCCAAGGCAGTGCCACATAACTAGCGTATGCAGCCGACGAGCTTGGCTGTCACGCTGGCTGCTTGCGCACGGGGAGGAGGCCTGAGGCCGAACGAGCCGTGTGAAGCGTACCCAGGGAACCATGTAGGCCGAAGGGGAGACCGCACTCCCTGAAGCTTGATACAGCCTCGTCAAAGCGAAGAAGCAGACGGCCAGGGTGTTAACGTGCCTGAAGGACGACAAGTTTCTGGCTTGCGCTTTGGCAGGTGGATGCGATAATTATTAGCGGCGATAAACTTCTTCGAAAAGTGTCAGGGTATAAGGGTATCAAAGTGATGACACCTCGAGAGTTTCTTGAAGATGTACTTCATAACTAAGGGCTTTTATGATCTATCACTTGCAGCTGACGGCTCCCCTTGAGCGACTCGTGCTGTATACCGCGCTCATTCATGGCTATCCCCCAGATGCTTATCGCCTTTGGCGCCATGAAGCTGGGCACACGTCTTCACACCGAACAAGGATCGGAGATATCGAACACGCACTTCTTGGTCGGAAACCTCCTCAGCATGCTCCTCGCGATGATCAGCTCGGTAGTCACGAAGGCAATCTGGCAAGGATGAGAATCGTGGCCAAAGGGATGTGCCGTTGGGTAACTGGCGGTTCTACAGCGATGGCTAAATTTTGCTTGGCGATACAAACATAAAGGAGGGAAGTAAAAATGAGAAACATTTACAAAATATTTGTGACAGTAGCCTGTGCAGGGTTGATGGTGATAGGGCTTGTCGGCTCAGTCACTGCGCAGAAAGTAATCGAAACTGAGGAAGCAATTGGTAAAGTAGAAAAGCCTTCACAAAAAAGGTTTTCTATTACCGTTGACTCCCAGATTGAGTTATTGGCTGTAGTTCAGCACTTCACTTCCTGGGCTCAAAAAGGGCATATAAAGAGCAAGACTGCATACAAGTATGACATTGACCAATATTTCGGAGAGTTTAAAGATCATCCGGCTGTAACTTATGCTGAAAGTTTGATTGACGCTAATTTTGCTTACGATGCGCCAGTTCAGTTCATGCTCTATCATGATGATCCCCCAGAACTTGTTCAAAAAGCTCCGTATTCAGACTACTTGATTAAAAGAGCAGATGGTGATGAAAATCTGATGGAATTTGCCGATAAACTCAGAGATTTTGCACGCAGTACAGACTTTATGCGGTTCTATAATGCTCATAAGCCTCTGTATGACACTTTGATTGCCGAGGTGGACTCATTATTTGAAGGGAATAATTATGTTCAAACCCTTGAAGATTTTTACGGTGAATCGAGGAATAGCTTTAATCTTATTCTCTCGCCACTATTTTCAGGAAACTATGGGATACCAATAAAGACCGAAGAAGGATATGATCTCTATGCTGTAATCGGCCCTTGCTCAATTAGGGGGAAGCGCACAACCTTTGCTTGTCTTAATTATCTTGAAAGTATAACACTACACGAATGGAGCCATCCTTTTGTGAATCCCCTGGTGGACCAAAACTATGAACTTTTTATGAAATCTATTGCTTTGTTTGAGCCTATCAAAAGAATGATGCAAAGGCAGGCTTATCCCAATTGGAGGGTTACTCTTTATGAGCACTTAGTGCGTGCTTGTGGCGAGATTCATCTTCGAGCTAAAACCAACAAAGATTTCAAGAAGGAGAAATCTCTGGAATACCACGAAGGAAAGGGGTTCTGGTACATTAGCTATATTGACAGCCTGCTGGACGTTTATGAAACCCACCGAGAGCAATATCCGACCTTCGGCCAATTTGTGCCGGTTATCGCTAATAGACTCAATCAAATTTCCGTTGAGGATCTACCAGAGAGGATAACTGCCTTTAGAGGCCCCTTAGATGCTATCTTCGCTCGCACCGATTGCATCTATCTCATATATCCGACTGCTATTGATAATGAGTCAATCAACAAGGTTAAGAGAGATCTGGAAAATTTTGCCGGGTTTCTATCTTCGGCGCGAATAGAACCTATACTTATAAGCGATAAAAAGGCTCTGGAGATCGATTGGCAAAATAAAGCCAGTTTTATTTACGGCAATCCGAAGGACAACTTATTTTTGGGACAATTAAAAATCGGAATTCCGTTGAGGTTTCGTGAAAATGCAATAGAATTTGGAGAGAAAAGATATGAGGGTGAAGGAATATTTTTGATCTCCTGTATGCCGAACCCATTCAATAAGAAGCTGCCTTTTACTTTGTGCGTTGCAAATAGACCAGAAGATCTGATCGGAGCCGGTTCGAAGATCAAAGGCCCAAGCGAGTGGTATGTAGATTATATACTCTATCGTGATGATGAGAAATTGGATACCGGCCTGTATTATAAAGAGAAAGGAAAATGGTTTCTAGTACCAGAGGAAAAATAAAATTGAGGGAGAGAAAAGCCTGACACCGAGTACAAGCCAGATGATGATAACAGCAAGTGCACTCTTGAGGATCGATGAAGAACGCGCGGTCAAGGCTGTGGCCGAGTACCTGCATCACCTCTGCGCACGGCATTCGGCGAGAGGTGTTCTGGCTGGGCTGAGTGGAGGGGTCGATTCTGCCGTACTTGTGGCTCTGGCTACACGGTCATTGGGTGAAAGCTCCGTTCATGCGATGTATCTCTACGATCGGGACAGTGAGCGAGGTCAAGGATCCAATGCTGGACAAGTAGCGCACTGGCTGGGAATCGAACTGGAGACTGAGAGTATCGAACCGGGCAGGAGGGAAGGGGGCATCTATACTTCGTGGGGGATGCGGATAACACGACTGTCACCATTCATCAACCGGTTCATGTACAGATCGTATCACTTGATGGCCGGGGAAACCCCGTTTGTGTCGTCGCTGCGAGCGGGGGGAGGTGAGGTCGGAGACCGCAGACCTCGGGGCTCAGTACTCAGGTTTGTCAACCGATACGCAGAAGAGTTGTTCTACGCCAGGCATCGCTATCGCCGTGAGGTGTTGGAGTCAAAGGCCAGAGCCCAGAACTGGCTACTACTCGGAGGGGCCAACCGGTCCGAATGGGAGGTAGGCTGGTTCGTGAAGGATGGAGTGGATGATCTTCCATACCAGCCGCTGATTGGGCTGTACAAGACGCAAGTGCGACAGCTTGCCCGGTACCTCGGGGTGCCGGATCAGATTCGACAGCAAGCGCCATCACCGGACATGATGAGAGGGATCAGCGATGAGTATGCGCTGGGGATGAGCTACAGCGAGATCGACATAGGGCTAGACTATCTGACGGGGGGGTTGAGCAGAGGGATGATGAGAGCGGCAGGCGTGACGGAGGAGGGGCTTCGGCGGGTCGGGGAGATGAAGGAGCTGTCGCGGTGGAAACGGCGGGGAATGTCGGAGCCATTCCCTGTGGACGGTGGTCGAAGTGGGGGGCTACGGATAGGTGATTAAAGCCGTGCGAGCAAGAGGCTGGGCGCCCAATTAGCGCATGCAGCCGACACGCTGCGGTGTCACGCGGGCTGCAGAGCCCCCCCACGCGCATCAGTTGCACGCAAGTGTTCTAACTACTTGCTTCAGAAGTACGATTAATACCTCAGTTCAGCGTCTGTTCGCGGTGGTCGACGACCTTGGCGTCCTTGCGCAGCTTGTCGTACCAGAGGGCGAGGAAGCGCGACGCGCTCTCCTGCCTGAGCTGCTGGAGGATCGCTTCCTTCTGGGCGATCAGTTCGGACGTTTCTCCGGGTACCCTGTCGACGACCTGGATTATAAACCACTCGTTCTGGCCCTTGACGGGAGGCCCGATCCTGCCGGTCTGCAGCTCGTACGCGGCAGCGGCGAATCCCGTTCCCATGCCTATCTCAGGGATGGACGAATCGATTATGAAGGGGGGCGTCTCGGTCACTTCGAGCTCGAACGAATGGGCGGCCGCCTCGAGGTCGCCCCCGGTGACGGCTCTGGCGCGAAGCTCCCTGGCCGTTTCGAGAGCGGTGTTTGCCAAGCGTTCCGCCTTTATCCTCTCGACGAGCTGCGGCCTTACCTCTTCGAGCGGCATCGTCGATTCGCCGATGACCTGTATGACCTCGACTATGTAGATGTACTGCTCGTTCTCCATTGTCCCGCTGATCTTGCCTACGCCGTTGTTGAATGCGAAATTCACGACGCGCGGAAGATAGCCGTGATCCTTGATAAACGATCCCTCTACGAACGGCTCCGGCTCGGTGATCTCGAGGCCGAAGTCGGCGGCGGCGGCCGGGAGGCCCTTGTCGGTGATCGCCTCCCGCAGGTTTGTGAGCATCGTTCTCAGCGAATCGATCGTGTCGTAACCGGGCTCGACCCGCATCAGTATGTGGCTCGCCCTGACCTTCTCTTCGCCTTCCTCGACAGTCTTTTCTTCCGTCCTTATGAGGTGGTATCCGAAGGTCGTCCTCACCGGCTCGCTGATCTCTCCGGGTTCGAGCGCGAAGGCCGTTTCGGTGAAGAGGGTGTCCATGACGCCGCGGCCGAAGAATCCCAGGTCGCCGTCCTTCTGCGCGGTCATGTAATCGTCAGATTCCTGCCTGGCCGCCTCGGCGAAATCGAGACCCGCAAGGATCTCGCCGCGAAGATCGTTAATCCTCTCGAAGACGTCGAGCTCATCGAGGTCGGTAGGGGCCTTCTCGAGCCTGACCATCCTGATCGCCCTCTTCTCGGGGGCCTTGAAGTCTTCCCGTTTTTCCTCGTACATGGCCCGTATCTCGGCGTCGGCAGGCTCGTAAGGCGGGTCCTCGTCAGAAAACGGGACCTTTACGTAACGGGCTTTTATCCTCGTATTCTGCCTTTGGAACCTGTTGCGGATCTGTCTCTCCGAGACGTGTACCTGTGAGGAGAGCATAATCTCCAGCTTGAGCTCGGGGAGGATGGAGCGTCCCCATCTCTCCAGCTCTATCCAGTCGGCGTCGGGATTCGAAAGGGCCTGCAGGTATGCCTGGTAGTCGAAGTTGCCCTCTTCGCCGGTGAACATCTGCCTGAGGGTGGGGTGGGGGTTCCGGCGCAGGAACGAGACGAGCTCGCCGTCGGTGACGGTGATCCCGAGCCTCTCGATCTCCTTCGCGATGATCGTCTTCTGGATCATCATTTCCCAGGCCTGCTCGTTGAGCATGTACGACTCTGTGTTGCTCAGCCTGAAATCTTCTCCGCGCTGCATCTTTAGATTGTTGTACAGCTCCTGGAAAGTGTTGGCGTACATCTGCCTGCTGAGCTCGATACCGTCGACCGAGCCGATCACGTTGCTCCCTTCACCCGGCCGCCTGCCGCCGCTACCAATGTTCATTCCCCAGACGGCGAATATGGAGACCACGAACGCCACCACGACGACCCACAGGATCGTTTTCGTGTTTTCGCGCAATTGTTTAAGCATCTGGCGCTACCCTGTCCTTTCGAAACATGTCGAATACTCAGAAATCATTCAGTCATAATCCATTAAACTAGCAAATAAGATGTCCGCTTGCAAATATTTTAACGGCGTTGACACCATTCGCGCGGCGGTGGTAATTTCCACGGGATATGTATAAAAAGAGAATTCGGAATACGTCCCGCAGCCGGTCGCTCGCCCGGCTGTCCGCGGCCGCCGTTCTGGCGGTAGCGCTGCTTCCCGCATCCCCCACCGGGGCGCGCGGCGAGGTCTACCTGTGGCCGATGCACGGCAAAAGGCGCCTCAGTTCCAGTTTCAGCGAATACAGGAACGGTCACTATCATGCGGGGATAGATCTCCGTTCGTACGGGGCGGTCGGCCTCCCGTGCCTCGCCGTAGCGGAAGGCCGCGTTGTCAGGGTGAGGGTCGCCGCCGCCGGGTACGGGAAGGCGCTTTACCTCAAGCTCACCGACGGCAGCACGGCGGTCTACGCTCATCTCGACCAGTTCGACAGGACGGTCGACTCCCTCGCCTGGCATTACAGGGTGCAGAGGGAGACGAACTGGTGCGACTTCCGTCTGCCTGGCGGTGCGTACCGGTTCGAGGCCGGCGATACGGTTGCCTTCTCCGGCGAGACGGGGACGAGCGCGCCGCATCTGCATTTCGAGCTGCGCGACGGGGCCGGGAGGCCGGTCAATCCCCTCGTCGATATCTATACAGTGCCCGACTGTGCGCCGCCGATCATCTCGGGTCTCGAGATCGTCCCTCTCGGTCGCGGAAGCGTCACGGAGGAGGGCCCCCTGCCGATAGTCAGGCATTTCAGGGCGTCCGGGTCGTCGCGGTTCATACTGCCCGACATCCTGCATCTCGACGGGGTGTTCGGCTTCGGGCTATCCACATGGGACGAGCAGGGGTACGGGAGGTACAGGATGGCTCCCGTGTCGATCGAACTGGCGGTCGACGGGAAGACGGTCTATTCGGTGAGAAACGAGGTCTTTTCATATTCGCAGGCGGGCGAGATATCGGCCGAGTACCGTGTCAGGGGAGAAGGGCCGGCGGGCCGCTACCTGAGGCTCTATCCCGTCCGGGGAGGCACGAGGACCGATAGGTCCGGTCCGGGAGTTGTGCATACCGGGCAGAGGGAATCCGGGGTCGCCCTCCAGAAGGGGCTCCACGTAGGGCTCCTGACGGTCAGGGACGCCTCGGGGAACTCCTCGAGCGCCATATTCCATTTCGCAATACATGACTTTCCCGTGATTACAACGGCGCACAGGCTCGAGGCGGCGGCGGAGGTCGTCGTAGCGGCCGGGGATCCGGACGGCGGCGATGTGATCGTCAGGCTCTTTGAATCTCTCGACGGGGGAGGTACCTGGAGCGAGCTGGCACCGGAGCGCGTGGGGGAGTATTACAGGGCGGTGGTGACCGACCGTGCCGGAGCTGTCTACAGGATCGATGTGGTCGACGATGAGGGCGCCGAGGTCAGCAGATGGTTCGCCTCGCCGCAGGTCTCGGCGGTGCGGGACATGGTCTTCGCGTCGCTCCTTCCGGGGACCTTCGACGAGGGCGTCTTCCTCCATGTGAGAACCGATGCCGTCCTTGCCTCGATGCCCGGGATAGCCGTGGGGGAGGACAGCCCGCTGCCCGTCTACCAGACGGCCCCGTTGGAGTATGTCGCAATCGCCGTGACCGAGGCGTTCGGCCCGGGCGACGCGGTCTTTACATTCTCGGGTGTCGATTACAGGGGATTCCCTGTCTTCGCCGCGAAAGCCTCGAGGATATTCGCGCTGCGCTCCGGCGGCAGCGCCCGGTTCACCCTCTCAGATTCGATCGGCGCGAGGATGGAAGCGCCTTCCCTTCGCGGGACCACGCCGCTCGCGATCACCGAGGTCCCGATGCGCGGGCCCGTCCCCGCGGGACTGACTCCGGTCAGCGGACCTTTCGACCTCGACTTCCCCGTTGAGAACCTGTCGAAACCGATGAGGCTCCACTGCGAGCCGGGCGGGAAGACGGGGCTCTTCATCTGGAAGGAGGGAAAGGGATGGAAATGCGTCGGCGTCCCGGCCATGGAGGGCGGGTACGTATCGGTCGGCAGGCCGGGCACGTACATGTTCTTCAGTGACGGCATTCCGCCGGTGATCGAGCATGTAGCGGTGGAGAAGAGTCACGCGGGAAGCGGATTCTTCAAGCCTTATTTCTGTGCCGTCCCCGTCACCGAGGAGGGGACCGGCGTCGATCCGTGGACCGCCGAGGCCTGGCTCGGGGGAGAGAGGGTCGTCTGCGAGTGGGACGCGTTCAGAAAGAGGCTCGTCATCCCCGTACCCGCGTCGTTTTCCGTGGGCCGTACGGTGCTTTCCGTGGTGGTCAGCGATCGCGCAGGAAACAGGAGTGTCGGCGAATTCGGATTTATGCTAGAATAGGCGGCCGGGAGGTAGAGGCAGAATGGCCGGCGCAGGTTTTCTTCATCTTCACAACCATTCGGAGTACAGCCTTCTCGATGGTGCGCTTCGTATCAAGGACCTCGTATCCACCGCGGTGGATATGGGGATGAGCGCCGTCGCGCTCACCGACCACGGCAATCTCTTCGGCGCGATACCGTTCTTCCGCGAGGCGAAGGCGGCGGGGATCAAGCCGATCATCGGCATGGAGGCCTATGTCGCCAGGGGCGGCCACACGCAGAAGACGGCCATTCGGGGCCAGGCGAAGAACGAGCATCTCGTCCTCCTCGTGAAGAATGAGACTGGTTACAGGAACCTGCTCGAGCTCTCGTCGATCGCATATACGGAAGGCTTCTACTACAAGCCGAGGATAGATCTCGAGCTTCTCGAGAAGAGAGCCGAAGGCCTGATCGGCCTGAGCGCCTGCCTTCAGGGCAGCATCCCGAAGCTTCTCAGGGACGGGCGCAGGAAAGAGGCGGCCGGACTCGCGAGGAGGTTCGCCTCGATCTTCGCGCCGGGCGACTTCTACATAGAGCTGCAGAATCACGGTATTCCGGATGAGATCAAGCTGATCCCGATGCTCGTCGAGCTGGCCCGGGAGCTCGATCTTCCGATCGTAGCGACGAACGACTGTCACTTCTGCAGGGCGGAAGACCACGAGGCGCACGACGTCCTGCTCTGCCTGCAGACGGGCAAGGATCTCGACGATCCGGCGAGGGGGATGCGCTCGCACCCGGAGACATACTTCAAGTCTCCCGAAGAGATGCACAGGCTGTTTGCCGATTATCCCGAGGCGCTGTCGAACACGCTCGAGATCGCGGCGAAGTGCGAGCTCGAGCTGACAGACAGGGGGACGCAGCTTCCGATCTTCCCGATCCCCGAGCCGTATGAGAGCCCCGAGAAATACCTCGGGCATCTCGTGGACGAGTACCTCCCGAAGCGTCTTCACGAATCGACTCCAGAGGCCCGGGAGAGGATCCGATACGAGCTCGACGTGATCAACAAGATGAACTTTGCCGGTTATTTTCTCATCGTCTGGGATATCGTACACGCGGCCAAGGAGATGGGAATCCCCGTCGGGCCGGGAAGGGGATCGGCGGCTGGAAGCCTCGTCTGCTACGTTCTCGGCATCACGAACATCAACCCTCTCGAACACGGCCTTCTCTTCGAAAGATTTTTAAATCCTGAGCGTATCTCGATGCCGGATATAGATATAGACTTCTGCGACGAGAAACGTCAGGTAGTCATCGATCATGTCGTCGAGAAGTACGGCAAGGAGAACGTCTGCCAGATAATCACCTTCGGGAGGATGGCTGCGAGGGCGGCCGTAAGGGATGTCGGCAGGGTGCTGAAGATCCCCTACGGCGATGTCGACAAGCTGGCCAAGATGATCCCCGCAGCGCCGGGTACGACCCTGACGTCGGCGCTCGAGTCGGTGTCCGAGATGAAGGAACGCTACGACAGCGACCCGCAGATAAAGCGCCTCGTCGACCTTTCGCTGCGGCTCGAGGGGCTGGCCCGTCACGCATCGACGCATGCCGCCGGGGTCGTCATAACTCCGACGAGACTTGTGGACCACGTTCCTCTCTACTGCTCGACAAAGGGCGAGGTGACCACTCAGTACGAGATGAAGATCCTCGAGAGCATAGGCCTGCTGAAGATAGACATCCTCGGGCTGAAGACCCTTTCACATCTCGAGAAAACGCTGGCCCTGATAAAGGAACACGAAGGTGTCGAACTGGATATCGACGAGATACCGATCGACGACCCGGAGACCTTCGAGCTTCTCAAAAAGGGACGCACTGTGGCCCTTTTCCAGCTCGAGTCCTCGGGCATGAGGGATCTCCTGCGCAGGATCGAGCCGACCGTCTTCGGCGACGTCATTGCCGTCAACGCTCTTTACAGGCCGGGCCCGCTGGGCAGCGGGATGGTGGCCGACTTCGTAGAGCGCAAGCACGGGCGCAAGAAGATTCGGTACGACCACGATCTTCTCGAGCCGATCCTCGAGGAGACGTACGGCGTGATCCTCTACCAGGAGCAGGTCATGCGCATAGCGAGCGACATGGCCGGCTTCAGCCTCGGACAGGCCGACATACTGCGGCGCGCGATGGGGAAGAAAAAGGTCAAGGAGATGGAGAAGCAGCGCAAGGCCTTCATCGAGGGGGCGGTCGAGCGCGACATCCCGCAGAAGACGGCGAAGAAGGTCTTCGAGCTGATGGCTCATTTCGCCGGGTACGGGTTCAACAAGTCGCACTCGGCGGCCTACGCGATGGTCTCGATGCAGACGGCATACCTCAAGGCGCATCATACGGCGGCATTTATGGCCGCTGCGATGACGAGCGACATGGGAGACACGAACCGTCTGATCGTGCTTCTCGAAGAATGCAGGAACCTCGACCTGCTCGTCGACCCGCCAGACATCAATTCGGGCAGAACCAGCTTCGGGCTGGCCGGCGGGGCGATAACGTACGGGCTCGCCGCAATCA
The DNA here is from genome assembly GCA_030609325.1 of Candidatus Krumholzibacteriota bacterium. Lineage (GTDB taxonomy): Bacteria > Krumholzibacteriota > Krumholzibacteriia > Krumholzibacteriales > Krumholzibacteriaceae > JAUWCL01. Next base: position 156,179 of record JAUWCL010000001.1, on the reverse strand, counting down.
AGAACGTAGGCGAGAAGGCGGTCGGAGGCGTTGTCGAGGAAAGAAAGCAGAACGGCCCGTTCCGCGACCTGTTCGATTTCTGCGACCGCATCGACCTGAGACAGGTCAACCGCCGCGTCATCGAGAGCCTTATCCAGAGCGGGGCGATGGATTCCCTGCCCGGTACGAGGTCGCCGAAGATGGCCTCGCTGGACCGGATTATAACGCGCGCGCAGCGAAGACAGGCTGAGAAGGACAAGGGGCAGACGTTCCTCGGCTTCAGCGACGGCTCTCCCGAGTGGGAGACGGCGCCGCTCGACGATGTTCCCCCATGGGATGACAGCGAACGGCTTCACTGGGAGAAGGAATCGCTCGGATTCTACTTCTCCGGCCATCCCCTCGACAAGTACCGTGATATACTGAGGCCGCTGCTGTCGGTCGACAGCACGACACTGCAGGACAAGAAGGACAAGGAGCAGGTCATCCTTGTCGGTATGGTCATCGATCGGAGGGTGATAAACGACCGCAAAGGTCAGGCGATGGCCTTTGTCACGGTGGAGGATTTCAACGGTTCATACGAGGTGATCGTCTTTGCCAGCTCTTTCCGGACGAACCGGGAGAGGCTCGAGAAGGACAGTCTCGTCGTCATCCCGGGGAAGGTCACGATCAGGGACGGGACCGAGACGAAGGTGATCGCCGACAAGGTCTACACTATAGACGAGGCGCTGAGGTACCTGACCCGCGCGATTCATCTGAGGGTAGAGGGAGAGAAACTCGGTGACGCGGAGCTCGAGCGGCTGAGGAACGCCATATCACGCTACTCGGGCGAGAAACAGGTGGTGCTTCACGTAAAGCTCAACGGAGACGGCGAGAGGAAGGTCAGGCCGAGGGCTATGGGAGTCTCTCCCAGCCTCGAGCTGATCGGAGAACTAAAGAAGATATCGGGGGTGGAATATGTGGAAGTCTCGTAGGCCGGTCGTCCTGTCTGTCGCGGTGATCACGGTGGTGATGCTGGCCGCGGGCGGCGCGGGAGCGCAGCTGCTCGAGGACCTCAAGGTGGTGTCGACGCCGACGGCGGGCCTTATCGGGCATGGGGCGTATATGTTCGAGGGCAGGATCGGCCCGGGCAACGACCTCCTCTTCGGCATCGGGGTCGGGTTCCACGACAGGCTCATGATCGGCGTGTCGTTCGGACTCCAGAATTTCATAGGCCGGGGAGAGATCGAGGCGAACAACCTGCCCGGTTTCCTGCTGAGGCTCAGGGTGATCGAGGAGGGTCTCGCCGGGCCCGCGTTCGCCCTCGGTATAGACACGCAGGGCGACGGGTACTACCTCGACGATGATGAGAGATACGAATGGAAATCGCTCGGCGCCTACGCCGTAGTGAGCAGGAACTTCGACGCCCGCATCAACATAGGGCTGCACGGCGGCATCAGCTATTCATTCGAGAACCGGGACGAGAACGGCATAGACCTCTTCGCCGGCACCTCCTTTACGATCATTCCGGGTCTGACGCTGCTGCTCGATTACGACGCGGCTTTCGACGACGACGATCCCGACGTCCCGACGACCAGGACGAGGGGCAAGGGATATCTCAACTGCGGGATCAGGATAGATTACGGAGAGAACCTCAGGATGAGGCTCCTGTTCAGGGACCTTCTCGGGAACTATATTCCGGAGAGCGGTGTGGCTCGTTCGCTGGAGATCGTGTATCTGAACTGGTTCTAGATCGGTCCCGCTGCGAAGCGGGCCGGAAAGATGTGATCGGATGGAACAGCGCAACGCGAGGATCCTCGGATTCGAGAAGCCGGTCTACGAGCTCCAGGGGAGGATCGACCGGCTCAAGAAGGAGGGAAAGACCTCCGCCGGTGAGATAGCCGGCCTCGAGAAGCGGCTCGCCGACATCGAGGGAAAGGTCTACAGGGAACTTTCCGCGTGGGAGCAGGTCCAGCTCGCCAGGCATCCGATGCGTCCGACGGCCGTCGATTACATCAGGCTGATGTGCGAGGAGTTCGAGGAGCTCCACGGCGACCGTATCTTCAGGGACGATCCGGCCGTGGTCGGCGGGATTGCCTCGATGGGAGGCCGCAGGATCATGATCGTCGGTCACGAAAAGGGCCGCAGCACGAGGGAGAGGCTGTCGCGGAACTTCGGGATGGCCAACCCCGAAGGATTCAGGAAAGCGCTGCGGCTGATGAAGACCGCCGAGAAGTTCAGGATGCCGATACTCTCGATCGTCGATACCCCCGGCGCCTACCCCGGTGTCGAGGCGGAAGAGAGGGGCCAGCCCAGGGCGATAGCCGACAACCTGCAGCAGGCATTTGATATAGATACCCCCGTCGTCGTCGTGATAATCGGCGAGGGGGGCAGCGGGGGAGCGCTGGCGCTCGCCGTCGGGGACAGCGTGCTGATGCTGGAGCATTCGATATACTCCGTGATCTCTCCCGAAGGGTGCGCCGCGATCCTGTGGAAGAGCAGGGAGAAGGCTCCCGATGCCGCGGAGGCCCTGCGGCTCACCGCCGGGGACTGTCTCAGGCTCAAGGTGATAGACAGGATAATCGAGGAATCCCGCGGGGCGGCCCACAGGGACCCGGAGGGGATCGCTCAGCGCGTCCGCGGCGAGGTCCTGGCCGAGCTGGAACGGATCGAGGCCCTCCAGGCCGATCTCCTGCTCGAACGCCGCAGGCAGAGATTCTCCGAGATGGGGGCTGTCGAGGAGTGACAGAGAGCCCAAATGCCGACCAAATGCCACCAAATGCCGATTATCGGCTTGACCTGAAGGCCTGTTTTTTCTTATAATTATACAGCCAGCTTGAGGAGCGGGGAGCGATGATACCCGCAAGAAAATTGCTTCTGTGCTGCAGGTCCCTGATGGGAAGTTGGAGTTTCCCGTCTTTATCAGGGATTTTTCTTTGAGGGGAAGAGTACGATGGTCAGACAGGATCTGCTCGATATTCTTGCCTGTCCCCGCTGCAAGGAGAGGGTCTGCCTCAGCGAGGACGGTGGGTGGCTGATCTGCGAGAGCTGCGCAGTGAAATATCCCGTGGAAGAGGATATTCCCATAATGCTCGTCGAGCGCGCACAACCTCTCGATGACTGATTCCCCCGCGGAGGCACAGTCCGTGAGCGTGTTCACTCATTTTGCCGCCGGAGCGCTTGCCGGTTCGCTTATTCCTAATCCGATCGCGGCTCCGTTCGTTGGTCTGGGCAGTCACCTGCTGCTCGATATGATACCTCACAGGGATTTTGAGGACTACCGTCTGGAGATCGTCCTGTGGATCGTCACGATGATCATCCTGTTCGCCGGCGGGGCGTACAGTACGGCCATAGTGCTGTGCGGGCTCTTCGCCGTCCTGCCGGATCTCGAAAACCTGCTCTGGAAGACGGGAAAGATCCGTGACGACCAGAAGATATTTCCCGGGCACAGGAAGGGACTGATCAGGCACGGAAGAGAGACCGGCACGTGGAGCATCGTCCTTCAGGTCGCCTTCACGGCGGTCGTCATCGTGTGGATGATCAGGAGGAACGGATGAAGAGGATCCCGATATTGCTTCTGATCGCCATGCTCGTTCCGGCCGCCGCCGGGGCGGGACACTGGCGTATCGTCTCAGAGGACGATGCCGGAGTCACCGTCGAGTTCACCACCGGCCGTCCCGCCGTTTCGTTTACGGGAGGGGAGGATGGCGGGGACGCGATCATCCGGATACCCGGATTCACGCTGGAGAGGATACCGGGCCTGCCCGTGCTGCCCGTCAAGAGATTTCTCATTGAAGTGCCGGCTGACCGCGGAATCAGGCTTCAGGTTCTGGACAGTCGAACCGTGCCGGTAGAAGGCGCTGTGCCTGAAGTCTGGTCCGGCGGCGGCGATCCCGCCGCCGGCGCCGGGAAAGCGGCGAAGGAGACCGCCCCTGCAGCGTCCAGGGATTTCGCCATGCTTGCGTCGGTGGAGATACTGAGGAAGAGAAGGCTGGCGCTTGTCGACATATATCCAGTTCTCACCGATCCGGAGAACGGGCGCCTGTTCCACGCCGAGAGGATAGTCGTCAGGCTGTCCTGGGCTCCCGTGCGGCCGGCCTCCGGCAAGCGCCGGGCACCGAGGCCCGAGGACCGTTACGTCATCGGAGCGGGCAGGTGGACCGCCGTCGAGGAAAGGCCGGCGCTCGAGGCCCCGGGCCAGAGGACCCCTTTCGAGTTCGCCATCTCCGACAAGTGGCTGAAGCTGACGATGGAGGGCACGGGACTGTACAGGATCTCGTACGAGGACCTGACCAGGGCCGGCGTCAATCCACAGGACATCGATCCGGCGACCGTCCGCATATTCACCGCCGGCCCGCATCAGCAGCCCGACAGCACGAGACACGGCGGGAGCTTCGAGGAGGAGTACCACCTCTCCGAGGTCGATCTCAAATATTCGGGAGACAATACGGGCTCGATGATGCCCGGCGAGTATTTCATATTCTACGGTCTCGGGATACGCGGATGGACCGACCATCTCGATCCTTCGGCCGACGATATCCGCTTCTACAAGCATAAATATTCCGGCAACAGCGTATACTGGATGAGCTGGGGCGGTTCGTTCGAGGGAGAGCCGGCAAGGGTGCAGAGCAGGGATGTCTCTCCGTCCGGCTCGCCGGACCTCTACGTCACGACCTGCCGTCACCGCATACATGTCGAGCGGGACGTGCTCTACGATCCGATACACACCGACGACTTCTGGTACTGGAGGCGCCTGAATGTGGGCACGACGGTCTTCAACGACGAGTTCCGGTGCGTCGACGTCGCCGGCGGCGCCGGGATGGTCAGGACTCTCGGCTACGGCCCCTACATATACAACAACAATCTCAACGACGCCGACTGCTACGTGAACGCCGAGTACGCGGGTCACATGAACTGGATAGTCAATTCCGATTTCAGGCCGGACACTATCGAGGCGGCCGTGAGCTCGATCGTGGAAGGGGCGAACAACTTCAGGTTCACCAAGATCTCCGACGACGTGATGTACGTCCTCTGGTACGAGATATTCTACGACAGGTATCTGAGGCCGATCGACGGGAGACTCGATTTCTTCGCGCCGTCCGATATGCGCACCGCCGCTGTCACGATGAGTGGGTTCCAGTCGACGGAGGAGCTGTTCCTGTTCGACGTAACCGCCCATACCGGACCGGTACGGCTGACCGGATGGCAGAACAACGAGGGCGAGGTAGTCTTCGAGGACATGCTCGATACGGTCCCGCTGCACTACCACGCTTCCGCCGCGTCGGGCCTGCTCACCCCGTCGATCGCGATCGAGAGCATGTCGCCGGGAGTGCTCCCCTCGCTGAGGGACGAGACCCCTCCCGATATGATCATAATCTATCACCGCAATTTCCGGGACGCGGCGAACCGCCTCGCGTCCCACCGCAGGAACAACCTGCCCTATTCGAGCGATCCTGTCGTGAGAGCGGTCGATATCGAGGACGTCTACAACAACTTCTCCGGAGGGATGAAGGATCCGCTGGCCGTCAGGAACTACCTGAAGTTTCTCTACGACAATTTCAGCGACGGCGGCGCGCCGGTGATCGATTACGCGCTGCTCATCGGAAATTGCACCTACGACGCGAGGGACATACTCGGCCGGTCGAACGATTTCGTTCCGGTCTACATCAACGTAAACTACGAGGACGAGGGAGTTGAAGACGACGATTTCCTCGCCAAGCTCGATACGGGCTATGACAGGTTAGTCGATGTTGCTATCGGCAGGATGCCTGTGCTCACGCGCAGGGACGCCGACATCTGGATAGATCGCGTGATCAGGCACGAATCAGGCATCGACATGGGGACCTGGAGAAACAGGGTGATCATCGTCGCTGACGACGAGTACTCGACGAACACCGACAACGATTTCTACTTTACGTGGGACGCCGAATGGATGACGGCCGATGACGGCCCGATTCCGAGATTCATCGACTACAGCAAGATATACCTGCATCACTATCCATTCGTCGGGGACCTCAAGCCCGGCGCGACCAGCGACCTGCTCGAGGAATGGTCGTGCGGCGCCCTCGTGGTCAACTACGCGGGGCACGGATCCCCTAAGCAGCTCGCCGACGAGAGAGTGATGCAGATGTCCGACCTGTATTCCCTGATGAACGGAACGAAGCAGCCCCTTTTCCTCGCATTCTCCTGCTCCGTGGGCGACCTGGAATTTCCCTATCACAGGAGCATGGGGCAGGAGATCTCCGTCCTCGACAACGGTGGGGCCATAGCAGTGATCGCGGGGGTCGCTCCGACGAGACTGTTCCCGAACAGGGAGCTGAACTATATCTATTTCGACTATCTTTTCACAGGCGGGGACAGCACGGCGACGGAGCCGATCGGTACCGCACTGATGATGGCCAAGATCGACGACAAGACATATATGTACACGAGCAACAACGCCAAGTACACCCTGCTCGGCGATCCCGCACTCACGCTCGCCCTTCCGGGGCATATGGTCGAGCACGATATCGCCGTCATAGACACGATGAAAACAGGGAACAGGTATACGCTGATCGGCCGCGTGACGGAGGGAGGAGAACTCCTCTCGACCTTCAACGGCACGGCGGAGATCGTGGTCCAGGAATCGATGGAGATGATCAGCGAGGATATCATCCACTGGGGCATCGAGAAGAAACTCGAATACAGGCTCCCCGGCAAGGACATATTCAGGGGCTCGGTCGACGTTACCGCCGGCAGGTTCGATCTCGACTTCGTGATACCGGTCAGGTGCAGGAACGGGTCGAGGGCGAGGGTCCGCTCGTACGTCAGCGAGGCGGGGGCCGACGGTGTCGGCGCCACCGACACACTGGCGATCGTCCCGTCAGGGACCGTTCCGCCGAACGAGGCCCCGCCCGATATAGACCTCTACTTTTCCGGCCAGGCGACGAAGGTGAAGAGGGGGGCTATCCTCGTGGCAGAGATATCGGACGACGACGGGATCGCCATCCTCGGCACCGAGCCGCAGAGCTCGATCTTCTTCGAGTTCGATCGCAGCGGCTATCCGATATTCGTGACGGAATACTTCGAATATGAGCACGGTTCCTCGACGACCGGGTGCGTCGAGTACCCCCTTCACTCCGGTTTCGCGCCCGGCGAGCACTCCGTGATAGTCAGGGCATTCGACAACCTCGGCGAATCGGCGACCGACACCCTCGTCTTCGAGGTCGTCGAAGAGGGCCTCTATATGGTGAGCGACGTATTCAATATGCCCAACCCGTTCACGGAATCGACGAATTTCGTGTTTCAGCTGAGCAGCAGGGCCGACGTCCTTCTGCACGTGTACAACCTCTCCGGCGTCGAGATATGGAACGCCGAGCTGGCGGCGGAAGAGGGATTCAACAGTATTTACTGGGAGGGAAGGGATTATATCGGTGACCGGATCGCGAACGGCACGTACATCTATGTCCTCGAGGTATCCTTCAGGGATTCCTTCAACCGCAGCGAGACGGTCAGTGGGAAGGCGGTACATCTCAGATAACCGTTTGTCAAAAAAAATGTTTATAACGGCGGGAAAGCGTTTTCCGACAGAGGCAAAATGCTTGACCGGGAAGTTTTCAGATACTTAATTCACTTATAGAAGGCCAACAAAAAGGAGAACCTGAATCATGGCAAGAACGGGAAGGCTGATCACAATCTCATTGTTCATTATTGCTGCTGCCTCTTCCACGGCGTTCGCACAGGGAGAAGCGGGAGCGGGCAGCCTCATAATCCCTCCCGGAGCGAGAGCCAACGGGATGGGCCAGAGTTTCGGGGCGATCGCAGATGACGCGACCGCGATGTGGTGGAACCCCGCCGGGATGGCGTTCGTCGACAATATTGCCATAGACCTGATGCACTCGCAGCTCGTCCCTGATCTCGCCTCAGACGTCTTCTTCGATTATATAGGCGGTATCTACAAGATAAAGGGCATAGGAACGGTCGGATTCGCAATACAGTACCTGACCTACGGCGAGTATACGGTGACCGGCACGACGCCCGAGGAGCTGGGAACCGCGTCGGCGTGGGAGGTCTCCCCGATGATCGGCGGCGCGGTGAAGCTGGGCGACCAGATCTCACTCGGAATGAACCTGAAGTTCGTATACATAAGCCTCGCGCCGGCATGGGCCACGCTCGAGGGCACTTCGGGAACGGGAAGCTCTGTCGCCGTCGATTTCGGCGCGTTGTGGAAGATCCCCGATTTCGGCATAAGCAGCTTTATGATCAGGAGGATGAGCCTCGGCCTCGCCGTCTCGAACCTCGGGCCGTCGATCACATTCATGAACGTAGACCAGGCGGCCCCCCTGCCGAGGAACCTCAAGGGAAGCTTTGCGTGGGCTCCGGTATGGAGTGACCTGGCCAGGTTGTACATCATAGGAGAGATCAACAGGCCGATGGTCGAGTTCGAGCGCTCCAACACGTATCACGCCGGGACCGAATTCCTGTACTCTGACCTGATCGCCCTGCGTCTCGGGTACGTCTACGACAAGGATGGAAATATCGAGTCGGCGACCTATGGTCTCGGATTCGTAATCAATAACACGGTAAGAATAGATTGGGCCAGCATCCCGCAGTCGAAGGACCTCGCGAGGGTCCACCGCTGGTCCATCGGCGTCACCTTCTGATACCCCTGGGAAAGGCACTTGGTCCGACCGATGGCTGATCGCATTTGCAAGCCTGCCGGTGTAATCATATTTTTTCTGCTCGCCGTCCTGCAGACGGGCGCGCTCGCCGCAGACGGACATCCCGTTCCCGTTCTCGAGAGACGGGCGGGGGGGCTGTACCACACCGGGCGCGAGGCTCCTGTACCCGACGGAGCCATGACGGGAGCGAGGATATTCGGCTTCGACAGGCCCTCGCTCAGGGGCCTGCGCCGCACGAGGGAGGCCTCGGCGTCCAGGATGCTCCAGGGTCCCGCCGCCCCTGCCGCTATGTGGAACGTCGTCGTTGTGCGGATATCCTTCCGGTCTGACAGGTCGGGCAGCCTGACGAGCATAAGGACGGGGGGCGACTTCGACTTCGACTCGATCGGAACATCCGTGATCGACCCGACCCCTCACAACAAAGCCTATTTCGATTCACATATGGAAGCGATGGCCCGGTATTACGATTTTCAGTCGTGCGGCGCCGCCGAGATAACGTGGGATATACTTCCCGCCGGGGAGAACGAAAGCTACAGACTCACCGACCTGGCCGACTACGGTCCGGGAAAATCGGGACGGTGGACGACCGAGATGCTGGTGAAGTTCGTGCAGGACGCGGTCGCCGTCTGCGACGACTCGCTTCAGTCGGACGGATACCCCGTCAGGCTGAGCGACTTCGACGCGATAGTGGTGGCGCACGCCGGGGCAAATCTACAGTCCGACGTGCTCGGCAACAGCCCCAACGATGTCCCTTCATTCTATGCGATACTCGGCGACGGCGACGAGATCGTCGTGGAGGGCGGGAACGTCATCACCGAGCTCTCCGTCATTCCGGAAACATCGATCCAGGACGGCTACAACGGCGGGATCGCCGCCGTACTGGCGCACGAGTTCGGGCACCAGCTCGGCCTTTGCGACCTCTACGACATCTACACGAATTCTTCCGCAATAGGCGTCTTCGACAACATGGACAGCGGGGGGCAGCTCGGCGCGATCATCGTCGACGAAGAGGGGGGCGAGCACTACGCCGAAGGGTTCGTACCCGGCGGCCTCTGCGCCTGGTCGAAATATTTTCTCGGCTGGCTGGATGTAGACACTATCGGCACCTTCGAGGATGCCGTCGCCCTCTCCGCCTCGGGGAAATGCCCGTCCAGGGGCGTGAGGGTCGAGATATCGGCCGACGAGTATTGGCTGATCGAGAACAGGGCGGCCGAGCTCGACGGGCTGATCACCGGCTTTGTGACCGACGAGGTCACCGGCGTGATACTCGGGCCGGGCAACTGTATGAACTGCGGGAGCGGGATACCCGACGTCATAGACTGGGAATTCACCAACGGGTACGACTACCTGCTTCCCACCGAATCACCGTGGCCGGGACCGGACTGGGGACCGGGCATTCTCGTGTGGCACGTCGACGAGTTCTTCATCGAGCGCAGGTGGGAGGCGAACGAGGTCAACTCGCGCTGGCCCTTCGGCGTCTCGCTCATCGAGGCGAACGGCGTCGTCGATCTCGGCGATCCCACGTCGAGATTCGGGCTGGGATGGTACGACGACGCGTTCTACGAGGGGAACGCCGTAGAGATGAACGATTCGACGCTGCCGCCGGCCTGGAGCAACTGGCAGGTCCAGAGCGGCCTTCGTCTCGAGTCTGTCTCAGGCAGGGACACGCTGATGACCTTCGCTGCGGGCTGCAGGGAGCGGGTTGCTACGAAGATGATTCCCGGCGGCATTTCGCCCTCGAAATTCGGTGTGATCCCCCTGGGCGGGCTGCATGACGCCCTGATGATCGACGAGGACGGGAAGGGCTGGATGGCAGGACATTCCGCTCCGGTATTCGACATCGGCGGCCCGGCGCTCACTCCGGCTGCCTGTATCTCCGGCTTCACCGACTGCGGCGGCCCCGCTGAGGATGTGGTCATAGTAGCCGGTATCGACGGAACGATCTACGCGTTCAGCGAGGACGACTGGACCCAGTGTCATTCCTGGCCCGTGACGCTCGATACGACGCTCGCGACATTCCCCGTGCCTGTTCATACCTCGCATGGAGTCTACGTGGTGGCCGCCGAAAAGACCGGCCCGCTTCACCTGATCGGGACCGACGGGCTCGCTGCCGGCACGCCGGCATCTCCTGAGGCGGGTTGCCGCTTCACCGGCAACCTCGTCGTCGAGAAGGACGCCAGCGATGAAGCGAACGCGGTGTTCGCGCTCACCGTCCCGTCCGACGGAAGCGGCGGCGCCATGCTGGAGAGCTACTGGATAACATCCGGGGGACTCATTCATGACGGATCGTTCGCCGTCGAAGTCTCCCTTTCGGCGTCCGACCTTTCGGGAGAGATTTTTCTTACCGGCGGGGATATTGTTCCCGGCAGCGCGGGAAGCGAGATATGGATAATCGCCGCGGCGACAGGTAAGATCGTCCTCTACAGAAGCGAGGGGAGGATCAGCGAGAGACGCGAAGGCATTGCGATACCCTTCCCGCCCGCGATCCAGGACCTCAACGGCGACGGACGCCTCGATCTCGTCTACACAGACGGCAGCACGATATACGCGATCGATCCGTCGGGAGCGAACGTCACCGGGTGGCCGCGAGACATAAACCGCGTCTACGTCCTTCCCGTCGTGGTGAACATCTCCGTGCCGATCGTGACCGCCGCCGGCGCCGACGGTGCGTGGGTCCTGGCGGGTACCGACGCGGGCATCATGTATGTGTTCGACCATAAAGGCGACCTCGTACCAGGATGGCCGAGAAAAACGGCCGGTTCCTTCATCGAGCCCGTCGATCTCACCGCCGTGTCAGGGGACGGGTTCATATCATGGTTCGATCTCGTCTTCAACTCGGAAGAAAGCGGTTTCGGGCAGTGGAGGCCCGAGGGAGGCAGAGCCAGGTGGCACAGGGTCCCCTTCGGGGACTTCGACATGTCGGCTTCGTGGACGTCGGTATACGGCGGCGCAGACAGGGACTCGTATATCCTGCCGTCTTCGGGATTCGACGTCGAGCAGCCGCAGTGGGCCGATCTCGACAGGAACCTCGTGATATATCCCAATCCCTCGACCGGCAAAAGGGTGGCCTTCCATTTCACCGCGCCTGACGAGGGGGAGGCGAAGCTCGACGTGTTGACACTCGAAGGGGAGAGGGTCCTCGAGAGGAGCATGTCCCTCTCGGGGGGGCAGGCCGAGTTTGCCGTAGAGATGACCGGCCGGGCGTCGGGCGTCTATCTCTGTCGCATCGTCGTCAGGTCGGGCGGCAGGACGGTGGAGACGACCAGAAAATTCGCTATTGTAAATTAACAACCGGAGGATATCGATGCGTTTTGTCGTCAGCTGCTTGCTTGCGCTGCTTCTCACGGGCCTCGCTATACAGGTCTCCGCCGCTCCAACCACGCACGCAGCCGCCGCAAAAGAGACCGGCGGCAAGACATTCGACCTCGAGCGTTACAGGATGAACGAGACGCTGAGGCTGACCGGCAGGAAGCTCGAGACGCCGATCGTCACGCGCGAGGAGCTCGAAGCGCAGAGAGCCGGCTTCCAGGAAGCGGGCTCGTTCGTATCGGCGAGGCCGAAGAGAAACATTGCCGCCGCAGTGATCGCCTCGGCCGTCCTTCCCGGAATGGGAGAGCTCTACGTGGCTACCGGCTCGAAGAAGGTCTCCCACTACCTAAGGGTCCCGGTCTTCCTGGGTATGGAAATATTTTTCTGGTACTCTTACCGGGATAACTACGACAAGGGCAAGGAAGTGAAGACCGAATACGAGATGTTCGGCGACGAGCACTGGAGCGAGGAGAGGTTCCTTCTGCAGCATCCATACTGCACCGGACTCGGGCCCGAAGGCTGCGACAGCTGGGAGCAGTACAACGAGGAAGGTAAGGGTAGCGCCGACTACTTCGTTTACATACCGCGACATCTCGATCGCGAGGAATATTACGAGAACATGGGCAAATACGACGCCTTCTCATTCGGATGGGACGACTGGAACGGGAACTACGACGATTTCGAGCCGTGGACCCCGAACAGGACCGCCTACTGGGCGATGCGCACGGAGAGCGACGACTATCTCCTCAGGGCGGACCGATACGTGATGGCCCTTATCATCAACCATGTCGTCTCGATGCTCGACGCCGGATGGCTGGCTTACCGTTACAACAGGGGCGATTACGACGACGGCGGATGGACTCTCGACTTCAGGCCGGGCTTCGAATCGTCGTCTATCGGGCTGAGCTATCGTTTCTAGGGGGAGGATCATGAGAAAGCTGACAGTATTTCTGCTCGTAATCGTGACAGCCTCCCACGGAGCGATGGCGGCGAAGCCGTTCTCGACCCGGCTCCCGTCGGACGCGCCCGCGGGAGGATACGCCTGGCATCTCGCGTCGGAGGGATTCGCGCAGGACGAGACGGGAACTATCGCGGTGGGCACGTATTCCCCCGCGAAGGAGGGCGGCCTGAGCTTCCTGCTCCCAGGCCTCGGCCAGTACCGCATGGGGAGTAAGACAAGAGCTTACGTTTACTGGACCCTCGAAACCGCCGGGTGGATAACCCTAGGTACGTCGCTGTGGAGGTCGAGCTCAAAAGAGAGCGCGTATATAGATTATGCGGCGGCCTACGCCGGAGTCGGCGGGACGGGACACGATCAGGGCTATTACGAGAACGTGGGCAGGTGGATCAGCAGCGACGGCCCCGGAGGATACAATGAATACGTCAGGCGAGAGGCCCGCGACCTGTACTACCCCGACCAGACCGCGATGGACGCCTACTACCTCGAGAACTACGTCTCGTCGGAGATGGCATGGAGGTGGACGTCGACCGACGCCCAGCACAACTTCAACACTCTCAGGGGCGACAGCGAGAATGCCGGTCGCAACGCCCTCTACGCGGCCTTTTATCTCTTCGCGCTCAGGGTCGTCAGCTCCGTCGACGCGGTATACATCGCCAGGAGGTCGACGAATGACGTCGACACCTCGTCGAACATTCCCGTAAGGTTCGAGGTGGGACCGAGGCCCGGCGGATTCTACTTTGCGGTCAACAGGCCGTTCTGACGAGATGAAAATCCCATCTATTCTCATAAGCATTCTGCTGTGCATCGCCGTCTTCCCGGTGGGTCTGCATGCGCAGGAGGATTCCACATCGACCGTCACCGAAGATGTTCTCCGGGCCGAACGGCTCGACATCGTCCTCGGCGCCGGAGAGCTTAGGGAACCCCTCGGGCTCGCCGTTGACGACAGGGGATTCGTCCTCGTCGCCGATGCGATGGCGGGAAAGGTATACAGGTATTCGCAGGACGGCGCCTCTCTCGAGTTCGAGGTGCCCGGTCTTGACGCGGGGTTCTATCCGATAGACGTGGCCGCGCACGGCACGTTCGTGTACGTCCTCGATTACGCAGGAAACAGGATGCTGAGGTACGAATACAAGGGGGCGTGGCTCGACGTGCTCCTCGACTTCTCGCTCTTCGAGCGGATGAGGCCCGCTTCCCTCACTAGCAGCGCAGGCGGAAGGCTGCTGACGACCGACATCGAGAATCACGAGATAACGGTATGGTCGCCTCTCCTCGATGTGGAGATAAGGACGGGCGAGTACGGCTGGGCCGATGGAAGCTTCGAGAAGCCGGTGAAGGCGGCCCTTTTCGGCGACGAGAGGATCGCGGTGGCAGAGTTCGGGAACTCGCGCGTACAGATCCTCGGCGGCGCGGGAGGCTTCGAAGGTTATGCCGCCCTCTCCGGCGGAGGGGAGATGAAATCCCCGCGATATGTGTGCGGCGGGCTCGACGGCTATCTATTCGTCGCCGATCCGGGAACGGGTCTCGTCTACGCTTTCACGCCCTCTCTCGCTCACGTGCTGACGATAGGCGGGGGAGAGGAGATCAGGCCCTCCGCCGTTGCGGCCTCGTGGGACTACCGCCTGTACATCGCCGACCTGAAGACGAGGTCGATCCTCGTGTACCGACTCGACTACCCCGGTAAATGACCATGATCTCCTTTCGACTCCAGGCAGCCGCTCTCCTTACGATCCTGGCCGCCGGACTGCTCGAGGCCGGTGAGGGAGAGAACCTCCGCGTGATGGCGCCAGTGCGGGACCATTACGTCGAGTCGAGGAGGATCGCGCTCTCGGAGGGCGAGACCCGTATCGATCTCGGCGTGTCGTTCATCATCGCCGGGAGCGACTCGGTCGTCCTCGACGGCCTGCCCCTTCAGAGGGAAACGGATTACAGGATAAACATACTCAAGGGTACGCTGATACTCGTCGAGCGCCCGGTCGGCGGCGAGATACTGGACGTCCGGTGGAAGAGGTACCCTTTCGCCTTCGCCCCGGTATTCGCTTCGAGATTCCCCGGTGAGGCGCCCCGGCACCAGGTCACCATGCCGGCTCTCTCCTCGACGGAGCCGGGGAAGGATAAGGCGGCCAGCCCGTACAGGCTGAGGCTCTCCGGCAACAAGACGGTGGGATTCTCGGTCGGCTCGGGTAAGGACCTCGGGATAGACCAGAGCCTCAAGGTGACGATGATGGGAAAGCTGGCGAAGGACCTCGAGGTGAGGGCATATCTTACCGACGACAACCTTCCCGTTCAGCCGCAGGGGAACACGGAGGAGCTGAAGCATCTCGACAAGGTCGCCGTGCAGGTCAGGAGCAGGCATACCGAGACGAACTTCGGCGATTTCGCCGGCGGGCAGGACTGGTCGAGCTTCTCGAGATTCGAGCGGGAGCTGAGGGGCGCCTCGGTGAAGGTGAACGCATGGAACCAGGAGCTCTTCGCCGGAGGCGGTATCACGAAGGGCAGGTTTAAGACGGCGAGGTTCTTCGGGACAGAGGGGGTCCAGGGGCCGTACGAGCTCCTCGACGCGAGGCGCTTCAACGGGGTCATCATCCTGCCGGGAACCGAGGTCGTCTACCTCGACGGCCGCCGGATGCGGCGCGGCGCGGAGAACCACTATGTCATAGACTACGGCAGGGGGACGATTACCTTTACGGAGCGGGTGACGATAACATCCGACTCGGAGATCGTCGTCGATTACCAGAGCGGTGAGGACGGATACGGCAGGACGACTCTGACAGGCGGCTGGACGTCGCCGTTGGCCGGAGGCGCGGCGACGCTTAAGGGATTCTACTTCAGGGAATCGGACGATCCCGACGACCCGGTGCGCGGTGTGATGACTGACGAGGAGAGGGACATCCTCGCCGGGGCCGGCGACGATCCTTCGAAGGCGGTGGCCCCCGGCATCATGCCGGTCGAGGACGTACTCGACGCCTACATCCTCGTCCCTGCCGATACGGTCCCCGAGCATTTTGAGTTCGTCGAGGAGGGGGGCGACTTCCTCGTCGACTTTTTCGATGCCGGAGAGGGGAAGGGCGACTACGTCACTGATGGATTCACGAGACGCGGCGGGATCAAATACAGGTACAACGGAGCAGGTGAGGGAACCCACCTCGTCGGAAAGCCGCTTCTGCTGCCGGAGCGCAAGGAGGTCTTCTCCCTCGGATTCGACGCGGCGAAGGGGAGCCTCTTTCTCTCGGCCGAGGGAAACCTGTCGCTCTTTGACGCCAACGTCCTCTCGGGCGCAGGAGACGAGGACAATCGGGGCGGAGCGCTGAGATTCAGCGGCGGGATGAAGAACCAGGCGGTCGGCGCGAGCAGGCTGTCGCTGCTCGCCGGGTATTCATCTCTCGAGGAGAGGTTCCGCGCGCCCGACAAGGTGAGGGACGCCTATTTCTACAGGAACTGGAACCTGACCGACGTGCCGCTCGAGGGGACGGAGAAGATTTCGGGCCTCACCCTGACCTGGGAGGGGGAGAAGCTCTGGAAGCTCGGTGGAAGCTACAACAGGCTGCAGAGGACGGGTGGTCCGGGGGCGCGGAAGACCGAGGCGTCCCTCGCGCTCGGGGACAAGGCCGACCGCGGGATCGAGGCGGCCGGGTACGATTCGAAGAACGACCTCGGCCGCGACAGGCGCTGTCTGCACGCCGAGGGTGCGTTCGGCTTCTGGGAGCTCCTGCCGCGGGTCGTTTTCGACACCGAGAGGTACAGGTCGTTCAATGCGGACGCCCCCGATACGGGCAGGTTTTACTACCAGAACATCTTCTCGCTCTCGAAGAGGAAGGCGGGAAGTTTCAGGGGGACATTGTCGTACACTATGAGGAACACCGACAGGATGGAGGCCGGGGGGGGCGGATGGTTCAGGGCGAGAGAGAACGACGAGATCAGGCTCGATGGAGGATACAGCTCGGGCGAGGCGATAGTAGAGGTGATCGCGAGCAGGAGGAACACGAAGTACAGGGATACGGGAGCTTCGGGGAGGCACGACCTCGGAAGGCTGAGGTACAGGGACGCCTGGTGGACCGGCGCCGTCACGAACGACGTGAGCTACAGGATCAGCTCGGGAGTCGACAGGAGACTCGAGAAGGCGGTCGTATACGTCGGCGAGAACCAGGGCGACTACGACGAGGAGGGAAACGAGGTCGGGCAGAACAGAGGGGATTACATGGTCATCTTTCTTCCCGCCGAGGACGCGGTCCCCGTCCGCACGGTAGAGCTCTCATGGAGGCTCAGCATCGGCAGCGGCGTCCGCGGCCTGTCGCTCACACCGTCGTCCGATACCGGCATGTGGCGTTGGATCAGTAGGAACGTATCGGTCGACAACTTCTTCTCGGTCGTAGAGAGGTCGCGAACCGATGAGCTGGCGAGGCTCTATCTGCTCGATCCGTCCCTCCTGCAGAGGGACGAATGGACGCTCTACGGGAAGAACAGTTTCAGGACCGAGTGGGGATTCCTCGGGGACGTGAAAGGGTACAACATCAGGCTGATCTTCTTCAGGGAGGACGAGGAGGACAACCGCAGCGAGGACGTCTCGGTCGAGAGATACACGAGGGAGATCCAGGGGAGGTTCGAGTTGATTCCTGCCAGATCGCTGACGCTGACATTCCAGGGACAGACCTCGCTGAGCTCGCGCATGGTGTCGGGTGCGGCGGGCCAGATGTACAGGGTCGAGAGCCTGCGGGGCTCGACGAGACTCGCGTGGAAGCTGAGGCCGTCGGTCAAGCTTGCCATCGATGGGGGAGCGGAGAACAGGAAGGACGCCGTATCGCTGGCGGAGCAGGTCTCGATATTCGTCACGCCGTCGTTCGACGCTTCCATAGGGACGAAGATCCATCTCAACGCCCTGCTCAAACTCACCTGGACCGACGAGAAGTCGAGCGATGGCAAGCCCCTCTTCTTCCTCGAGCAGGGACTGAGGGAGGACTGGAACGTCGTGGGGCAGTATAGGTTCACGAAGTTCATCAGTTTCGGAATAAATTACAACGGGCACAGGGAAAAGGATTTCAGCGGAGAGGTAAGGACAGTCCATGCTTTCAAGCTGGAGAGCCGCGCTTACTTCTAGCGCGGCCCTGGCGGCCGCGCTGATCGTCACGGCGGTCCTCTCCGCCCCGTGGGGAGGTGTGTCTGAGGCGGGCAGCCCCGCTCCCGCCCGGGAGGTCGGCGATACCCTCGGGACAGGCCGTCCGTGGATATCGAAGGTGCAATGGGAGGGGCTGGACCTTCTCGACGCCGGCGCTATCGAACGCGGCAGTCACCTCCGTGCGGGCGAGCAGCTGAGCGATTCACTCGTTGATCTGGAGCTTGGACGGATAGATTCCCTCTGCTTCACCGCCGGCCTTCTCGGTGCTCGTGCAGCCGTCGACACGACGATGAGGGGAGAGGCGGTGGAGATCACGCTGTTGATCTCCGAGGGAAGCCGGGCGAAGACGGGCAAGGTGACGATCAGCGGATCCGAGGTCATCCCCGGGGAGGAGCTCGCCGGCAGGCTCGGCGTCTCTGCCGGGGCATGGTTCGACCCGGTGGCGCTCGAGAGTTCGATGACCGGTCTCCTCGAGGAGCTCAACCGTTCGGGATACCCCTATGCGCAGGTCTGGATGACCGGGTTCGAATACGACTCGGAGACGAACGCCGTGGACCTGACCTTCGCCGTATACGGGGGGGAGGAGTCGATTATCGAGACGGTTGTCTTCGACGGCTTAACGAAGACAGATACGTCGCTGGCACTGAGGACGTCGAGGCTCGTGACGGGGGAGCGTTTCGACGAGGAGAAACTGCCGCGCGCACAGCGCTACCTCTCTGTCTCGGGCCTCTTCGCCGGTGTGGGGCAGGTCGAGGTCCGCAGGCTCGGCCCCGGCAGGGTCGATGTGAGGATCCCGGTCGAGGAGGCCAAACGGTGTAATTCGATACAGGGGATCTTCGGCTTCGCGAAGAAGGAAAAGGAAGGTTACATCACCAACGGATCGGTCGATATCACGCTGAGAAACATAGGTGGCAGCGGCAGGGACGTCGATTTCAGGTGGCTCAATGACGGTGTGAGTTATCGGACGCTGCAGTTCAGGTACTCGGAGGATTTCTTCTTCTCCCTGCCCATGGGATTTGACGCGGAGCTGAGACAGGATGTCTACGATACCCTGTACGACTACACGCTGGTCGGCTTTGACATGAGCCTCGACGCCGGGCCCGGCAGCGAGCTGCTCGCCGGCTACACCTGGGACAACAACGTCCCGCAGAACGATCTCCTTTTCGACAGGAGCGTCAGGCACAGGTTCAGGGCAGGCATCAGGACGCTCTGGCCGCCGGGGCGGGCCGCACTCGTCCTCAGGGTCGAGGGTGCCCTGAGGAAGGAATACGCCGCCGGCGGTACAGACAGCGACAGGCAGCTTCTCTACCGTTTCGAGGGAGACGTCGAGATTCCTGCTTTCACGAGGCAGTCGATCTTCATGAGGCTCGTCTCGGAGGGCGTCTTCTCGACCGGCGACGTAAAGGCGGCCGAGACCTATCCGCTGGGAGGGGTGAGGAGCCTGAGGGGCTACAGGGAGAACCAGTTCCGCGGCGAGAAGATAGCCTGGGCCAACCTCGAGTACAGGTTCGGCGGCGCGTCGAGGATATTCCTCTTCTACGACGCGGGGGCCTGCTACAGGAGGGACATCGGCTGGGACTTCCGCGACGGGCTCGGGTTCGGCATGATGTCCTCCTCGAAGCTGGGCACCGTGGCGCTGAGTTTCGGCATGGGGGACAGGATCGCCCTCGATGGTATGCTCATCCACATCTCGCTCATCGAGAACTTCTGACCATCCGTAAAATCCGTAAAATCGGGGTAGCAAGGGCGGGACCTGTCGATTATAATTAAATGCCATTGAACGGATAAAGAGAGGAGGCTCCGCTTGACGGAAATCGAAAAGGCCAGGGCGGGCGAGACAAGCTCCGCGCTGAAGGAAGTCGCGCAGTTCGAAGGGATCGACACCGAAAGACTCAGGGCCCTCGTCGCCGACGGCAGGGCCGTGATCACCGGGTATGCGCGCGCTCACAGCCGGGTGATAGGGATCGGGGAAGGCCTGAGCACGAAGGTTAATGCCAATATCGGCACGAGTCCCGACCACGACGATCCGGGGATCGAGCTGCAGAAGCTCGACGTTGCTGTCGACGCGGGGGCCGACGCGCTGATGGACCTCTCGACGGGAGGAGACATCGACGCGATCAGGCGATCCATACTCGACAGATGCACTGTGCCCGTGGGTACTGTACCGATATACCAGGCGGTCGTAGAGGTGATTAAGAGGGGTGGGGAGATCGCCGACTGCACGAAGGAGGATTTCCTCGGCGTCGTCGAACGGCAGGCGAAGGACGGCGTCGATTTCATGACGATCCACTGCGGCCTCGTGCGCAGATTCACAGGAGAGGTCGCCGGGAGCAGGACGGCCGGCGTCGTCAGCCGCGGGGGGTGCTTCCTCCTCCAGTGGATCGTGAAGAACGGCAGGGAAAACCCGTACTACGAGTATTTCGACGAGCTCCTCGAGATCGCCCATCAGTACGATTTTGCACTGAGCCTCGGCGACGGGCTGCGTCCAGGCGCGATAGCCGACTCGACCGACCGGCCGCAGGTCGGCGAACTCCTTGTCATAGGGGAGCTGGTCGACAGGGCGAGGAAGGCCGGAGTCAGCGTGTTCGTCGAGGGCCCGGGCCACGTGCCGATACACGAGATCCCGTCGAACATGATCCTGCAGAAGAAGGTCTGCGGGGGCGCGCCGTTCTACGTCCTCGGCCCGCTCGTGACGGACGTCGCGCCGGGATACGATCACATCACCGCGGCGATCGGCGGAGCGGTGGCCGCCTGGCACGGCGCGGACTTCCTATGCTACGTCACCCCCGCCGAGCACCTCAGGCTCCCTTCGGTCGCCGACGTCCGCGACGGGGTGATCAGCACGAGAATAGCCGCCCACGCCGGAGACATCGCCAAGGGTGTGCACGGGGCGAGTGACTGGGACCGCAAGATATCCCGTGCGAGGGCGGAGCTCGACTGGGAGACGGTGCTCGATTCGAGCATCGATCCGGCCAGGGCGAGGGAGATGTTCGACGCGAGCCCAGCCGGTTCGGAGAACCTCTGCACGATGTGCGGGGAGTTCTGCGCGATAAGAGGGACAAGGCGCAGCAGGGAATAGGAAGGGCGGAGGAGGATCTCGATGCCCGCCTGTAATGGATACGATACGCCCGACACCGGCGTCGGGGCATTTCTCGATCTGGTTCCCCACAACGACAGGGAATCGCTGAAAGAGCCGGGGGCCGATGGGCGTCTCTGCCGCGCCATAGCGTCCGGCCCTGTGCCTCCCGCTCTGCTCCTGCGCTTCGCTCGCGAGACCGGTTTCCCCGGAATCCCGATACTGGAAAGGGCCGTTATCTCGGCCTCGGGAAAGGGCGATCTCTTCGAAGGCCCCGTGGAAGAAGCCGCTGCGGACGACAGATCCCGGCCCGCGTCCCCGCGTGACGACATCGAGCCCGGCGCTCTCGAACAGGCCGTCGAGCGCGACATCGCGCGGGTCCAGGAAGCCCTCGGCGAGAGGCGCGAGGGCCAGGCCGCGATGGCGAGGACCGTGATGACGGCGCTGGCGCGCGACGAGATCTCTTTCGTGGAAGCGGGTACCGGGACCGGGAAATCTCTAGCCTACCTCGTCCCGTCGGCGATCTTCGCCTCCGCCACGGGGGAGCGGGTAGTAGTCTCCACCCACACGAGAAACCTCCAGCAGCAGCTTCTCGAGAAGGAGCTCCCGGCGCTTCGCGTCCTCAACGGGTACGACCTGCCCGTCGAGAGGCTCATGGGGAGGGAGAACTACATCTGCTCGAGAAAGCTCGTTTCCCGAACGGTCAGGCTCTCGGGCGACGATCCGGATGCGGCGTTGCGTCTCGGGCTCGCCGCGGCCCTCGCATCCGAGGGAACGGCCGAGTCGATACCCTCGAGCGTGAAACCCTTTCCCGTGCGATCTATCTGCGCCCCGCCGCGGTGCCTGATGAAGGCCTGCTCCCATGCCGTCGGCTGTCCCCTGCTCGGTGCGAGGAAGAGAGCGGCCGAAGCGGCTATCTTGTTTGTGAACCACGCCCTGCTGATGACCGACCACAGGCAGGGAGGGACGGTGCTCGGGCCGTACAGCCGCGTCATATTCGACGAGGCGCACCATCTCGAGCGGTGCGTGATGGACAACCTCTCCATAACGATCTCGATAAAGACACTCGAGAGGATATTCGACCAGGTCGAGCCGGTCTCCCCGCTTGACGAGAGATGGAAGCTCTTCTCGCTCGAGCTCGAGTCGGCCGGGCGCGGAAACGGGAGGGACGGCTGGGCCGGGAAGGTGCAGATGCTCGCGGCGAAGAAGACCGAGCTCGAGGCCGCTTTCGCCTCGATCTTCACGGCGGCGGCATCGACATCCGCCGGCGAGACAGCCGGGACGAGGACCCGATACGGCGAAGGAAAGTTCTCCGGACCTGAAGATACGTTCATCCGCTTCTATCTTAATAACATTGAATTACGGGAGATACTTAAACTTTTCTGTGAAGCACGGGTGCCCCAGTCGATGACCGTATTGCAGAACGAGCTTCGTTTCGTCGACGAGGAGCTTGAGGCACTCTCCGAGTCTGTGAGGTACCTCCAGGATGCGGACGATCCAGACGGCGTCTTCTGGATCGAATGGACCGGTGGTGGCGAGGTCGCTGCGATCTGCGGTTCGCCCCTCGAGATCGACAGGCGCTTCGCCGATTACCTCGAGGAAAGGACCGTCTCGGCCGTCTTCACATCGGCCACGCTCGCCGAGAAAGGATCGTTCGACTATGTGATGGAGCGGCTCGGGATCGGCCTGACGGGGAAGGAGCCCGTCAATCTCGTCGCAGGCTCGCCCTTCGATTACGAAAAGAACATGCTGATAATGAGGACCGAGGAGATGACGGACCCGAACGACAAGTCGTTCGCCGGCCATGTCGGCCGGATGATAGACGGGCTCTCCGGAGAGACAGGGAGGAGGATCATGGCGCTCTTCACCTCGTACAGGATGTGCCTCGCAACCGGGAAAGAGCTCGAGTGCCTCGGGTTCGACGGGACCCTCCTCGTGCAGGGAGATGGAAGAAGCAGGGAAGAGCTCGCCTCTATCTTCAGATCGAACCGGGGAGCGGTCCTGCTCGGGGTAGCCTCGTTCTGGGAGGGAGTGGACTTTCCCGGGGGAGAGCTGGAGATCCTCGTCATCCCGAAACTCCCGTTCCCCGTTCCCACCGAGCCGGTCATCGAGGCGAGGTCGGAGAGGATGCAGGCCGAGGGAGGCAATCCCTTCGCAAGGCTCTCCCTGCCTGAGGCGATCCTCAGGCTGAGGCAGGGAGTGGGGCGGCTGATACGGAGGAAGGACGACCGCGGGGTGGTGGTCCTGATGGATCCGAGGCTCGGGACGAAGTCGTACGCCCAGGCCGTTCTGACGTCGCTGCCCGTGATGGCGAGGCAGGTATCTTCGGCCGGCGAGGTGGCGGGCTTCGCGGCCGACTGGTTCGAGACGGGGAGTATGTAAATACACAGCTCCAGGCGCCCTTTACGGTTGCCAGTGAGCCTCGAATGGTGTAGAGTCTTTTCCGTTCCGCCCCGAGGGATGTTGCGATTTAAAGCATACTATAACAGCACGTTACGTAAATAGTTGAAATCTTGTTCGGAGGTGGCTGGAAATGAGTCCGGATGTAATCAGAGCTCCCCGCGGAAGCGAGATCACCTGCCGGGGATGGTTCCAGGAAGCGGCGATGAGGATGCTGATGAACAACCTCGATCCCGAGAACGCTGAGAATCCCGACGAGCTCGTCGTGTACGGCGGCAGGGGAAAGGCAGCGAGGAACTGGGACTGCTACCACGCGATCATCGATACCCTGAAGGGTCTTGGAAACGACGAGACCCTTCTCGTCCAGTCGGGCAAGCCGGTCGCTGTTTTCCAGACGCACGAGGGTGCGCCGAGGGTACTGATAGCAAATTCGCTTCTCGTCCCGAAGTGGGCCACATGGGAGCACTTCTGGGAGCTCGAGTCGAAAGACCTTATGATGTACGGCCAGATGACGGCCGGCTCGTGGATGTACATAGGCACGCAGGGGATCCTGCAGGGGACCTATGAGACGCTGGCAGAGTGTGCCAACCAGCATTTCGGTGGAAGCCTCGCGGGGAGGTTCCTCCTCTCCGGAGGCCTCGGCGGTATGAGCGGCGCTCAGCCCCTGGCCGTCACGATGAACGGCGGCGTCTGCCTCATAGTGGAGGTCGACCACGAGCGGATCAGGAAGCGACTCGATACGAAGTACTGCGACGTGATGGAGACCGATCTCGACCGCGCGCTCGAGAAGGCGGCCGAAGCGGTGAAAGCGAAAAAGCCCCTATCCATAGGGCTTGTCGGCAACGCGGCCGATGTCTTTCCCGAACTGGCCAGGCGGGACGTCGTCATCGACGTGGTCACAGATCAGACCTCCGCGCACGATCCTCTCAACGGGTATGTGCCGAGGGGCTACACCCTCGAGGAGGCCGCTGCGCTGAGGAAGAGCGATCCGGACAGGTACATCAAGGAAGCGACAGAGTCGATCGTCCTCCATGTCCGGGCGATGCTCGACCTCCAGAAAAAGGGATCGATCGTATTCGACTACGGCAACAACATCCGTGGCCAGGCGGAGAAGGGCGGGCTGAAGAACGCCTTCGACTTCCCCGGATTCGTCCCCGCGTTCATCCGTCCGATGTTCTGTATCGGCAAGGGGCCGTTCAGATGGATCGCCCTTTCGGGGAAGAAGGAGGATATCTGGAGGACCGACGACCTCGTGCTCGAGATGTTCCCCGAGAACGAGTCGCTCTGCAGGTGGATCAGGATGGCACGCGAACAGGTCGCATTCCAGGGCCTGCCGTCAAGGATCTGCTGGCTCTCGTACGGCGAGAGGGAGAGGTTCGGCCTGGCGATGCATGATCTCGTTGCCAGAGGTGAGATCAGCGCACCGATCGTGATCGGGCGCGACCACCTTGACAGCGGGTCGGTCGCTTCACCCTACCGGGAGACCGAAGGTATGAAGGACGGCAGTGACGCGGTGGCCGACTGGCCGATCCTGAATGCCCTGCTCAACACGGCGAACGGGGCGGCGTGGGTATCGGTTCATCACGGGGGGGGCGTGGGCATGGGACTGTCCATCCACGCGGGCATCGCGGTGGTGGCCGATGGAACGCCGGAAGGCCGTGAAAAATTAGCGCGTTGCCTCAATAATGACCCTGGCACAGGAGTTGCAAGACATGCCGATGCCGGCTATGCGATAGCCGTTGAAAAAGCGAAAGATGCAGGGCTCAATATCCCGATGCTGGGGAAATAACTATCCTTCCGCATCTGGAAATCCCGAACGGTTCAAAACTGGGTACCTCTTTCGCGACACACGATTTATGCATTTTGCCCGCGTAATGGCGGGAGTGCGGTTCGATTACGCAAGGAGTGGCGCTTGCCTGAGACGGTCGATCTGATGCTCCTCGGCGCCGGACAGCTCGTTACTTGTCGAAGTGGCGAAAAGGGACCACGCAGGGGGAAAAATCTTGCCGATCCCGGCCTTGTGAATGACGGAGCCCTGGCCGTGTCCGCCGGACGGATAATAGCGGCCGGCACCGAGGACGAGGTGCGGGCCGCTATCGGCGGATCCGAGGTCGTATCGACGATATACGCCGACGGCCGGGTCGTAATGCCGGGATGGGTCGATCCTCACACCCACGCCGTCTTCGCCGGGTATCGAGCCGACGAGTACGAGGCGAGGATCAGGGGAGACAGCTACCTCGAGATCGACGGGCGTGGCGGTGGGATCAAGCGTTCCGTCAGTGAGCTGCGGGAGACAGACGAGGACCGGCTCTTCGAGATAAGCAGGCGCCGCATCCTGAAGATGCTCGAGCAGGGCGTAACTACGATCGAGATCAAGAGTGGGTACGGGCTCGAGCTCGAGAGCGAGATGAAGCAGTTGAGGGTGATCGGACGCCTCGCGGCCGGGACACCTCTCGACGTCGTCGCCACCTTCATGGGCGCGCATCACAAGCCGCCCGGCGAGAAGGACGGCGGAAAGTACGTCGATATTCTGATCGGCGAGATGATACCGGCGGTGGCTGATGCGGGGCTGGCCAGGTACATCGACGTCTTCTGCGAGAAGGGCGTTTTCGACGTGGATGAGACGAGGCGCATACTCGAGGCGGGTATGCGGCACGGCTTCGGCCTCAAGGTCCACTCGGACGAGATATATGCCCTGGGCGGGACCGAGCTTGCCGTTGAAATGGGCGCCGTATCGGTGGAGCACCTCACGAATGTGACTCCGACCGGGATAGCCGCTCTCTCGGGAAGCCCGACGATAGCGGTGCTTCTGCCGTCGACCTCGTTCGGGCTCGCTTCGAGGCATTACGCGCCCGCCAGGGAGATGATAGACTCCAATGTCGCAGTCGCACTGTCGACAGATTTCAATCCGGGGAGTGCGCCGTCGCACTCGATGCCGCTCGCCGTTTCGATAGCCTGTTCACAGATGGGGATGGTGCCGGCCGAGGCGATAGTCGCTGCGACGTTCAACGCCGCCTGCGCCGTCGGCATGGAAGACAAGGTCGGGTCGCTGGAAGCGGGCAAGAAGGCTGATTTTGTAATATACGATGTTGAGGACTACCGCGAGATACCGTCTCGCGCAGGCGAGAATCACGCCGTCGTCGTTATCAAGGAAGGTTCCGTGGTCTGGGAACTCCAGGGGTACAGGGAGAGAAGCGAGGTCGGCCTGTGAGCAGGGCCAGTCAGCTCAGGCAGAAGGCTCAGAATCACCTGAAGAAGGGGAAGATCTCTGACGCCATAGAGGCGTACAAGAAGCTCCTCCAGGTCGAGTCGCACAATCCCAACCTCTACAACGAGCTCGGCGACATATATCTCAGGGCGGAGGACCGGATGCAGGCCGTCTCGTCTTTCGAGAAGGCCGTGGACAACTACGAGAAGGTCGCCCTCTACAATAATGCCGTAGCGGTATGCAAGAAGATACTGAGGGTCGTTCCCAACAGGCTAGAATCGATTTACAAGCTCGGAGAGCTGAAGGCCAAGCAGAAGTTCAACTGCGAGGCCTCGATGATGTTCATACAGTATCTCGAACTGGTATCCGCCGGCGAGGCGGACCCGATGCGGGAGAATATTCTCCCGAAGGTGGAGGCCATCCTCGAACTCGTGCCTGAAGACGACGATCTCCATGCCAGGGCCGCCGAGGTGCTCACGCATGCCGGCCTGAAAATCTCCGCAGCGGAGGTCTTCGCCCGGCTGATCGTGCGGAGCGTCGGCAGCGGTGACGGTGAAAAGACCGATTTCTACCGGGGCAGACTCGATCTCCTCCGGGAGGCCCTGACCGCCGATGAGCAGGCCCGCATGGAGGAGATCCTCGCGGAAAGCCTCGAGCTGGAGGATGACGGGGACACGGACGACGAACCCGATCTGACCGTCGACGAGATTGACATGACCGCAGCCGCGGAATCCGCAGGAAGCGATCCTGAAGCGTCACCGGAACCGGCCGTGGAGGAAACACCCGCCGCGGCTGCACAGCCCGCGGCCCGGGAAGCCGAAGAGAAACAGGAAGCCCCGACAGCACCCGAAGTCACAGAGGAGTGTGTTATCGACGAAGCTCCTGTGAACGATTCCGCGGAGGAGCCTGACGCGGGCGTCACTCCTTTGGATGACGACCTCTCCAACATACTCAACGTCGAGGACGCCGCCAACGAGGCGGCCGTCGTCGACACGAACAGTCTTGTAGAGGAAATAACGAGCGACGTGGAAGAGAACGATTTCAGGAGCCACTACGATCTCGGAATGGCATACATCGAGATGGCCCTCTACAACGAGGCGATCAGGGAACTGCAGATATCGGCGAGGTCCGAGCAGCTCCAGCTGCGCGGTCTCGAGATGATCGGACACTGCTTCCTGCAGCTCAACAATCCGCGCCTGGCCGTAAAGCAGCTCAATCGCGGACTCGAGATAGCGATGACGACAGGCGGAGACAACCTCGGTATCCATTACAACCTCGGCCTGGCCTACGAGGCGTTGAATGAGGCCGAGAAGGCGAGGGAGCATTTCGAGGAAGTCTACATAGTCGACGTGACTTTCCGTGAAATATCGGAAAAGATGAAGAAGTACAGTACCGTAAGCTGAAAGAACCGGATGAATTCCATTTCTTCCTGTGATCTTCACATACATTCATACTACTCCGACGGGGCGATGTCGCCCGCCGGGATCGTGCGCGCGGCCGCCGATGCGGGCCTTTCGGCGATATCGATAGCCGATCACGACACGGTCGCGGGACAGGCCGAAGCGATCGAGGCCGGCGGCGT
The DNA here is from genome assembly GCA_030609325.1 of Candidatus Krumholzibacteriota bacterium. Classification (GTDB taxonomy): domain Bacteria; phylum Krumholzibacteriota; class Krumholzibacteriia; order Krumholzibacteriales; family Krumholzibacteriaceae; genus JAUWCL01. Next base: position 127,918 of record JAUWCL010000001.1, on the reverse strand, counting down.
TCTCGGGATCGAGATAATCACGGGGATCGAGTTCAGCGTGATGGAAAAGGACCTCGACATCCATATTCTCGGATACTGCTTTGATCTGTCGGGCGTGAGGCTGTCCGCCGTCCTCGAGGATCTCGAGAGGGGCAGGGCCGAGCGTGCGGAAAGGATCGCCGATAAGCTGCAGGACCTCGGAGTACCGGTGACGTTCGATGAGATAGTGGCCGACGCCGGCGCGGGGACGGTCGGGAGGCCGCATGTGGCTAAGGTCCTCCTGAGGAAGGGGATCGTCGCCGAATTCCAGGAGGCGTTCAACAGGTTCCTCGGATACGGCGCGTCGTGCCACGTCCCGAAGAAGGTCCTTCCGCTCGAGGACGTCGTTTCCATCATGAAGGAATCGGGGGGCGTCGCCGTCTGGGCCCATCCCGGAGCGAACATCAGGAAGCGTGGGCTGGTGGACCGGATCTTCGGTTGCGGGGTCGAAGGCATCGAGGCCTGGCATCCCAACCACACTGAGGAGATCACGAGGCTCGCCGTCCGCGAGGCAGGCAGACGCGGGCTCGTATGCACGGGCGGCTCCGATTATCATTTCGACGAGGCGAGGAAGGCCGGCATCGGGGAGATCGATGTGCCGTACGACTCGGTGACGGCGCTCCGCAGTCTCGCCTCGGGACTTTCGGCTTGACCGGCGGGCGTACTGCCCCACAATATCCCTCTATGATACGTCTGACGAATCTGTTGCCGGTCACCGCCGTCGGTATATTGCTTATATTGACTGCCGTCATCGCGGCGGTTTCCGCCGCCGAATGCAGGGGGGAGGCATCCCGCTACGGGGGTGCCTACCTGTCCGCGGCGGGCGACACCCTCGCCCTTCCCGGCGAGGTCTTCGTCGTGACCGCCGAGGAGCTCGCCCGTTTCGATATAAACACGATCGAGGACATCATCGAGCATCTCCCGGGAGTCGGCGTCCTGCAGAACGGCCCGCCCGGATCGAGGACCCTCTACACTGTCAACGGCAGGACGGTAAGGGGAATGACGCTGCTCGTCAACGGTGTGCCATATAACGATCCGTACAACGAGGATCCGCTTGCGAGGTTCCTGACACTATCGAGGGTTCGCCGCGTAGAGGTCATCTACAGTTCCTCGCCGTCGCTCACCGGCAGGGCCGCATCCGGCGGAGTGATAAACATCATCGTAGAGGAAGGAGGTCGGAAGCCGCCAATCAGCGCCGGCGATTTCATTTGGGGCGGGAAGGGCCGCAAGTGTCGCAAGGCGTGGTTCTCGTCGCCCGACGCATTTATCAACGGAACGATCACATACGACGAATACATGCAGGATTATTTACAGTCTGTCGTCGACGAACCGTCGGCCCTGGTCGGCCAGTACAACTCGAGATCGGTCATGCTCGAGCTGACCCTCAGGGGAAAGGCAGGCGACAGGGTTCTCGTCCGGCTCCGGACGTTCGAGGATTCGTACAACGGTACCCGCAACCGGCCTGAATACCGCGATCCGCTGCAGCCCCCCGAGAATGTCAGGTACAGCGGCCTCGATTCAGAGATCAGGTATGTGAGGGGCGGCGCCGAGGTATCGCTGAGGCAGCGGCTGGTCGAGATGAGGAGGAAGGCGGGGTGGACCTCGGGACTTGTGTTCGGGGGATCGGTCACATGGCACGGATTTGCGGGCTCGACCGCCGTGAAGGGATTCGTCTCGGCCGAGAGGGCTGCGTTCGAGAACCGTCTCTGGGGAGAGACTTTCTCGCCCGACGTCGACCGCGCGGAGGGCGGTCTGACCCTCGGCGGCGATGCCGGGGCGCTGCGCTGGAGGGGAGGGATCTCGGCAGGCTCGATGACGGGATCGGGATTCTTCGCCGGCGGCGAGGCGGCGCTCTCACGGGGAAATGAACGCGGGCTCTACCAGACGCTCATGGCAGCCAGGCGGGTCCGCACGCCCACCGCAGAGGAGCTCTATCAGCCCGGGCTGGGGAGACTGCCGGACGGAACGGAGCTGAGAACGGCGGGGAATCCTGACCTGGGCCACGAGACCTCCGACGAGATCTCGCTCGGTCTCGGCTACGGGACCGCCGTGACGACCGATATCTTCGTGAGGTTCGAAAGGAACAGGATATCCCTCGAGGGCTCCGATCCGGCCGTCTACATGTCCGACGGCAGGGACGACGTGATCGGGCTGCGCGCCGCGCTGAGGGGAGGAGGTTCCACCGGGGTGGCATCCTTCGATTACGGCTGGAAGCTGACGGGATACTGGTTCGCCGACAGAGCGGAGATCACTCCGGGCGTCCCCGAGTATCATGTCAGGGGAGGGATCTGGCTGAGCCGCCCGTCGTTCAAAAGGACCGAGCTTTTCATCATCGGGCTCAATGCCTCGGAGACGGGGAGCCGCCTCTTTCCCGGGGCCGAGCTCGGCCGCTGCACGCTCCTCGATTTCTCCCTGTCGATAACGGTGCTCGGGGCCGTGGTGAAATTCGAGACGAAGAACATCCTCGACGAGAAGTACGAGACGGTGCCGGGGATGTATATGCCGGGCAGGCACTACCGTTTCGGGATCAACTGGCGCCTCTTCGACTGACGCCGTCCGATGACCTCCACGACTTCTTTCGCTGGCAGAAAATCCAACAGAAGGTAAACGATTCTGGACACCGGCACGGGAGTATTGCGCCGTCGCCCGGCCTTGCATTGTGCGAATCCGCTTGCAAGCTGCACCCGGCCCGGGAATCCCCGGTGATGTGCCGCCGCGTCGGGAGATTCTTGGATAATCCCCTGTGGGCAGGCCTTTTCGTGACGGTCGGGGTTTCTCCGTTCGACCCTCTCAAGTGGTCCACAGGCCCCGATTTTCCCATGAAAGTCGTTGCCCCTCTTCCCGTTATCCGCCCGGCCGACCCGTGGCATGCTTATTGCGGTCGGGGGGATGAAATTACGGGCTGGAGTATTTCTAAGGCAGAATAACGCTCACGACCGCTTCAGGTGGATGAGGATTTGCATCAGGTTTGTGAGTATATATATCCGGGCGGAGGAAGTCCTTGAGTGACAATATAGCCAACCAGCTGATCGAGTCGAGTCTTATCAGCCAGGACCAGCTAGAACTTGCTCTGGCCGAGCAGGGACAGGCCGGCGGCAGTCTCGGCTACAACCTGGTGAAGACGGGAGCGATCTCGGAGAAGGCCTTCTCCGAGTTCCTCTCGCAGCAGTACCAGGTACCCGCGGTCGACCTCGACGAGCTCGAGGCTGAGGAGCACTCCGTCGATCTGATACCCTCAGAGGTTGCGACCAAGTTCCAGGTCGTACCGATCTCCAGGGAGGGTAGGGTCCTCACTCTGGCGATGGCCAATCCCGACAACATCTTCGCAATCGACGACATCAAGTTCATCACCGGTCTCGAGGTGTGTCCGGTAGTCGCCACGGAGACGGCGATCAAGAGGGCGATCGACCGGTTCTACGATTCGGCCGACTCGCTCGCCGAGGTAATGCGCGACATCGAGGACGAGGACTTCGAGATCGTCGAGGATATGGAAGAAGATCTCGGGCTTGTCGAGGCGCAGAGCGAGAACGCTCCCGTCGTCAAGCTCGTCAACTCCCTCATATCAGACGCGGTGAACAAGGGCGCTAGCGATATCCACATCGAGCCGTTCGAAAAATCGATGAGGGTCCGTTTCAGGATCGACGGGCAGCTTCACGAGATGATGGCGCCCCCGGTCAAGATGAAAGGCGCCATAACCTCGCGAATCAAGATCATGGCCGAGCTCGATATCGCCGAGAAGAGAGTGCCGCAGGACGGACGCATCAAGATCAGGATCGGCACCAAGAAGATCGATCTGCGTGTCAGCAGCCTGCCTACGATATACGGCGAGAAGATCGTGATGCGAATCCTCGACAAGAGCAACCTCCAGATAGACCTGACCAAGCTCGGATTCCAGCCCGCGGCTCTCGAGAAGTTCCTCAAGGCAATCGAATCGCCCTACGGCATGGTGATCGTGACCGGTCCGACCGGTAGCGGAAAAACGACCACTCTTTACTCCGCTCTTCACAAGATCAATCTTCCGCACCACAATATCATGACCTCAGAGGACCCGGTCGAGTACAACCTCGAAGGGATCAACCAGGTCAACGTGCACGAGGAGATAGGCTTGACCTTCGCCGCGGCGCTCAAGGCCTTCCTCCGCCAGGACCCCAACATCATAATGGTCGGTGAGATCCGTGACCTCGAGACGGGATCGATCGCCGTCAAGGCGGCGCTTACGGGCCACCTCGTGCTCAGCACCCTTCATACGAACGACGCTGCGAGCACGATCAACAGGATGATCGACATGGGCATCGAGCCGTTCCTCGTGGCGAGCTCGACGAACCTCATCCAGGCGCAGAGGCTTATCCGCCGGCTCTGCGAGAACTGCAAGAAGAAGGAGGAGATCCATCCCGAGGTACTGCGCGAGCTCGGCATCCCGGATGAGCCTCCTTTCGAGATCTTCGATCCTGTCGGTTGCCCGAAATGCAGCAACACCGGCTACAAGGGCAGGACAGGCCTGTACGAGGTCATGCCGATATCACCGGAAATCAGAGAGATGATACTCAACAGATGTTCGTCGACGGAGATCAACGAGCAGGCCGTAAAGGAAGGCATGCTAACTCTCAGGGCCGACGGTGTCGAGAAATTGAAAGCCGGCTGGACCTCGGCAGAAGAGATCCTCAGGGAGACGACCGACCAGTAACGATCATCGGCCGTGTATCACGTCGGAGGGAAGAAGGAAAAATATGGTGAATCTTAGAGAACTGTTGCAGGAGATGATAGAGAAAAAGGCAAGCGATCTTCACATTACGGCGGGAGTACCGCCGATGTTGAGAATCGACGGTATCATACACCCGACATCGCATCCCGTCGTCACCCCCGAGTTCAGCAAGCAGATCGCCTACAGCGTTCTTACCGAGGAGCAGCAGAAGAGATTCGAGAACGAGAAGGAGCTCGATTTCTCGTTCGGGGTACAGGGCCTGTCGAGGTTCCGCGCGAACGTCTTCCAGCAGAGGGGCGTCACCAGCATTGCGATCAGACAGATCCCTTTCGAGATTCTCAGCTTCGAGGAACTCGGCCTTCCGCCCGTCGTGAAGGCATTTGCCGAGAAGCAGAAAGGCCTGGTCCTCATCACCGGACCTACCGGTTCGGGAAAGTCGACCACGCTTGCCAGCTTGATCGACAAGATCAACAAGGAACGCCAGGCTCACGTGATCACGATCGAGGACCCGATCGAGTACATTCACCAGCACAAGCAGTGCATCGTGAACCAGCGAGAGGTCAAGGCCGACACGGTAAACTTCGCCACGGCCCTGAAGCACGTCCTGAGGCAGGATCCCGACATCATCCTCATCGGCGAGATGCGTGACCTGGAGACTATGTCAGCCGCCCTGACGATCGCCGAAACGGGCCATCTGGCCCTGGCCACCCTTCATACCAACTCGACCTTTGAATCTATAAACAGGATAGTCGACACCTTCCCCGCGGCCCAGCAGGGACAGGTCCGAGCCCAGCTCGCGTTCGTCCTCGAGGGCGTCGTGACGCAGCAGCTCATACCGCACGCCTCGGGAAAAGGCCGGGTCATGGTCTGCGAGGTGATGGTGTGCACGCCCGCGATCCGGGCGACGATACGAGACGATAAAGTCCACCAGATATACGGCCTGATGCAGGCCGGCCATAAATTCGGAATGCAGACGATGAACCAGGGCCTGTTCCAGGCCTTCTGCGACAGGAAGATAATGAAGGAAGAAGCTCTGAGAAGGAGCAGTGATCCTGTCGAACTGCAGCAGATGCTCGGCGAGGGTCCTGGCAGCGGCGCCGATTTCCACGCGCGCGACTACCAGTTCAAGAAGTGATTCTGTAAGGGGGAAACCGATGGCGACTACATTTCTGTGGAAGGGAAGAACGCCTACGGGCGAAGTTCTTTCCGGTGATTTAGAGTGTGAAAACAAGCAGGAACTGATCAATCACCTGCGTAAACGGAAGATCATAATCACGTCGATCCGTCACAAGCCGAAGGATATCCAGATCAATTTCGGCATAGGAAACAGGATCACGGTCAAGGACATGGGGATCTTCACGAGGCAGTTCGCGACGATGATCAATGCCGGTCTGCCGATGGTCCAGTGCCTCGACATCCTCTCGAGCCAGATCGAGAAGCCCAATTTCAAGAAGGTCGTCTCCGACGTGATGTCGGACGTCGAGTCGGGTTTGACGCTGGCCGACTCGATGCGCAAGCACAAGTGCTTCGGCGAGCTGTTTGTTAACATGATCGACGCCGGAGAGACCGGAGGTATCCTCGACCTGATCCTCAACCGTCTGGCCGTATATCTCGAGAAGGCAGACGCCCTGAGGCGCAAGGTCAAGGGCGCCTTGACCTATCCGACGATCGTGTTCTGCGTAGCCACCGGAGCGACGATGTTCATGCTGATGTTCATCATCCCGACCTTCGCCAAGATGTTCAGCGATTTCGGCGGCGAGCTCCCGCTCCCGACGATGATTGTCATGATGCTCAGTGACTTCCTGCGGGCGAACTGGTGGCTGCTCCTCGCATTCGGTGTGGGAAGCGCCATCGGACTGAAGAGGTACTACGCGACCGAAAGCGGGCAGTACAGGATCGACAAGATCATGCTCAATCTACCGATCCTCGGCAACGTCGTCCGCAAGGGCGCCGTGGCAAGGTTCACCCGTACGCTCGGCACCCTGATCGCCAGCGGTGTGCCGATCCTCAACGGCCTCGAGATCACGGCCCGAACGGCCGGCAACAAGGTCCTCGAGAGGGCCATCATGGAGACGAGGCAAAGCATCAGCGAGGGTAACACGATCGCCGAGCCGCTCAAGGCCTGCGGCGTGTTCCCGCCGATGGTCGTCCAGATGATCTCCGTAGGAGAACAGACGGGCGCCCTGGACGAGATGCTCGACAAGATAGCGGATTTCTACGATGACGAGGTCGATTCGGCAGTCGAGGCGCTTACGGCCGCCATCGAGCCTATAATGATCGTCGTGATGGGAGTGGTCGTTGGAGGGATGCTCGTAGCGATGTACCTTCCGATGTTCAAGCTCGTTACCGTCGTCGCCGGCTAGAATCCGGCGAAGCCTGATTTTGGAGGGAGAAGATGTTTACACCGCGTGCTCTCTCACATTCTGGCGAGTCCAGTGCCAGGAGGCTGGTCTACCTGCGGCTGGTCGTCTCGACCCTGATGGTCGGAGCGGCGATCATGGTGCTGCAGATGGAGGACCGGGCCCTCTCCGTGGCCGCGATGTACGGGCTCCTCGGGGTAATCTATCTCAGCGCCGGCGCCGTATACCTGACTTTCAGGGCGGGCGTCGATCTGAAGGTCATCGTCCGTGTCCTCGTCGCGGTGGACATAGTAGTGCTCACGATGCTCTCCCACTTCAGCGGTGGCTCGGGCTCGTTCTTTTCCATTCTTTATATCCTGCCGATAATAGTGGGCGGTGAGTACTTCAAGGTGTCCGGCGGGCTGGTAACGGCCCTCCTGGCGACCTCGGCCTACATCACATACATACTTCTCGAGATCGGCGGCTACGTCGACCCGGTAGGCGGGGGATGGGTCGCCGACGTATCGTCCAGGGGCATCGCCAGGACTATCCTGCGAGGATACCTCCATATGGCGGTCTTCGTCTTTACCGGCCTGGTCAGCGGATATGTCTCCTACCGTCTCCAGAACAAACACGAGGAAATCGCCGACAAGGAGAAGGAAATCAGGCAGATCAGGCTCGACACAGACAGCATTCTGAAGAACATGAGCAGCGGACTGATCGTAACCGATCCGGATGGTTCCGTACTCACGGTGAATCCGGCGGCGGAATCGATACTCGGACTGGACAGAAACATGGGATTCGAGGGGGTGCCTGTCACCGACGCCTTCTCTTATATGCCCGTTCTTGCCGAAGAACTTACGCTCGCGCTGCGGAGCGGGCTGCCGAGGCAGCGCCACGAGATCGACGTAATAAGGGTGGACGGGACGCTTGTACAGCTCGGGATAAGCATATCGCTTCTGAAGGACGAACAGGACGAAATAAAAGGGGTCATCGCGATCTTCCAGGACCTTTCGGAGGTCAAGGAGATGCGCAAGAGGATCAGGCAGGCGGACAGGATGGCCGCCGTGGGCGAGCTGTCCGCAGCCATCGCGCACGAGGTCCGGGCTCCGCTGGCGTCTATCAGCGGATCGATCGAGATGCTCAAGGGCGAGATAGAGGGCCTTTCCGGCGACAACGCCGAGTTGATGGATCTTATCATAAGGGAATCGGAGAGGCTCGACAGGATCATATCCGATTTCCTCGAGTATGCGAGGCTCCGCAAGCCGTCGTTCTTGCCGTCGGACATCGACAGATGTCTCGGCGAGATCGCGATGCTTCTGAGGAACGCGACTCCTTCGGGGGAAAGGGTGGAGATCACGATCGACAGCGATTCGGAGGGTTCGAGGATATATGTCGACGAGGAGCAGATCCGCCAGGTATTCCTCAACCTCGGCAACAACGCCTGCGAGGCGATGAGCGGCGGCGGAAAACTGACGCTCTCGGCGAGCAGGGTCATGCGCCGGCTTTCCGAGGACAGGACCGACGAGGAATGCATCGAGATCTGTTTCCACAACGACGGTCCGGCTATTCCGGAAGAGGTGCTTCCGCACGTCTTCGAACCGTTCTTTACCACGAGAAAGGGAGGAACCGGACTGGGCCTTGCGATCGCCGCGCGTATCGTAGAGAGCCATTCCGGTCTCATAGATGTTCGCAGTTCGGACGACGGAGGGACGGAGTTCATCGTCATCCTGCCCGTCCGACGCTGCGCGACCGAAGAAACCGAAGAAGAGATGATAATCGAGGAAGAGTTCGCGATGGTCTGATCCGCCGCCGGCGGAGGACCGCATCGCTAAAACGGGGGGTTATTGTTAAATGGCGGGTGAAAAAATCCTGATAGTCGACGACGAGAAGAGTATGTGCCAGTACCTTTCGATCATGCTTAAAAAGGAAGGGTACAAGGTGAAGACCGCCTCGAGCGGAAACAAGGCCGTCAGCGAGGTCAAGGACTCGAACTACGACGTCGTGATTACAGATATCCGGATGGAGGGGATGGACGGGATAGAGTTGCTTTCCGCGATCAAGGAGTTCGATCCGAGTATCCCGGTTATTATCATGACGGCCTACGCTTCGCAGAAGACGGCTATCGAGGCCCTCAACAGAGGAGCCTTCCACTATCTGATAAAACGTGCTGCGAAGAACGACCAGATCAAGATGGTCATCCGCAACGCGCTCGACGTCCACCGCGTGAAGAGCGAGAATACCTTCCTCAAGAAGCAGCTCAGAAGCAAGGACGATTTCAAGGAGATCATCGGCAAGAGCGAGGGGATCCGGAAGGTATTCACCCTTGTCGACAAGGTGGCCGACACCGAAAGCACGATCCTCGTATGCGGGGAGAGTGGAACGGGCAAGGAGCTCATCGCGAGGGCGATACATTACAGGTCGGTGCGGGCATCCAGCCCGTTCGTCTCGATCAACTGCGGCGCCCTTCCGGAAAACCTCCTCGAGAGCGAGCTCTTCGGGCATGTCAAGGGGAGCTTCACGGGCGCGATCAGGGACAAGGACGGTCTCTTCAAGGTGGCCAGCGGGGGGACCTTCTTCCTCGACGAGGTCGGCGAGACCTCGCCGGCGATCCAGGTCAAGCTGCTCAGGGTCCTGCAGGAACGCGAGATCATCCCGGTGGGCGGGACCTCGCCGATAAAGGTCAACGCGCGGCTGATCGCCGCCACAAACGCCGATCTGGAGAAAGCGGTCCAGGAGGATGCCTTCAGGGCCGATCTCTATTACAGGCTCAACGTGATCCCCATAGTTATCCCGCCCCTGCGCCAGAGGCGCGACGATATCCCCCTTCTCGTCGAGCATTTCCTCGAGAAGGTGTCCGCCAAGACGGGAGAGAAGAAGACGATATCGAAGGAGGCGATGAACCTCCTCATCGAATACGATTTCCCCGGCAACGTCCGCGAGCTCGAGAACATCATGGAAAGGGCCGTCATCCTGAAGGATGGCGATCTGGTCGAGGCCGAGGACCTTACTGACAAGGTCAGGGCCAGGACCGGCAGCAGACGCGGCCTCAACATGGATACGGCGCAGATGACACTCGAGGAACTGGAGAAGGAGTACCTCATCTCGGTCCTCGAGGAGACGAACTGGCAGAAGAAGAAGGCCAGCTCGATACTCGGTATAAATGCCTCGACTCTTTACAGGAAGATTCAGAGATACGGTCTCGAGCGCGAGATGATGAAGGTCTGAATACCCCTTGAAGGCGATTTGAGAACTACCGGTGAAACAGGTGAATTCTTGCAAACTGAAACGGAACCGGGCAAATATAAACATCAAGGCCCGTTTACAGGGCGCGGGAGGAGGCCGTAATTCCCTGTAAAACAACCGTTTGGATAAGATGGATGTTTTCCGATGGTTGGCACGGATGATGCGTAAAAAAGACCCGAGCCCCGAATTCCGATGGCGGGGCTGAAGGACGAGATCAACGGCCTTCCGGCCGTAAGACCGATGGACCGAAGCCCCCTGGCTTCGACAGATTGTACCTGGGAGGTGCAAGATGAATAACAAGGGTTTCACCCTTATCGAGCTGATGATCGTCGTGGTCATCATCGGTATCCTCGCTGCTATCGCTATCCCGAACTTCATCAGCATGCAGGCGAGGGCCAAGGAAGCCTCCGTCAAGTCGAACTGCCACACCGTGCAGCTCGCCGCCGAGGACTTCGCGGTCCAGAACGATGGCGTTTACGCGGCTAACGTCGGTGTCGATGCCGCTCCGAACGGCGACACGATCACCGCCATGCTCCCCGGCGGAGGGCTTCTTGAGAATCCTTTCACCAAGGCTGCTACCGAGCCGGTCGATGTCGCCGCGGCGACCTCCGGCCAGACAGGCTACGTGCCTATCGTCATGGCCCTTGTCAACGTTGGCTATACGATCACCGGCTGCGGTAAGGATGCCGGTGTCCTGGTCATCACGCTGAGCAGCGGTCAGTAGAGTTCGATAGAGATCAAGTCGATCAAGGGGCGGCTCATGAGGGCCGCCCCTTTCTTTGTGCCCGGCCGGTACGGAATCTGCAACCTGTTACAGAAGAAGGATATTCAGGGGCCGGATGTCCGGTTACAGGACATCCGGTGGTACGTTTTCTGACGGTTTGCGGTCCCTGGACGGGCCGCAGGCGGAAAAACGGATGCAGAGGGGTGGTACAATGGAAGTTCTACAGGTCGACGGGGTGAAGAAATCGTTCCGCGGGGATATGTCGTTTGCCTCGCGCGAGGTCCTTCACGGCGTCTCATTCTCGGCGGGCGCAGGCGAGATACTCGGATTTCTCGGCCCGAACGGCGCGGGTAAGACGACCACCATAAAGATAATCCTCGGCCTTCTCAGGCCCGATTCAGGCTCGGTTCAGATATTCGGAAAACCTCTCGCCGACAGGTCGGTCATGAAGAGGGTCGGGTATCTTCCCGAGAATCCCTACATCTATCCTCACCTGACGCTGAGCGAATTCCTCCGCTTCTGCGCCGATCTGAGCGATGTGCCGGCGAACGTGGCCGCATCGAGGGTTCGGGAGGTTTCTTCGCTCCTCGGGCTCGAAGAGCATGCGAACAGGAGGACGAAGGGATTCTCGAAAGGGATGCTCCAGAGGGCGGGACTCGCGCAGGCGATCCTCGACGAGCCCGATCTTCTGATCCTCGACGAGCCTTTCTCCGGTCTCGATCCGATCGGCAGGAAGACAGTGAAGGATATCCTTCTCGATCTGAAGGGCAGGGGAAAGACGATCTTCTTCTCATCGCATATTCTTCCCGATATGGAGGCTCTTTGCGACAGGGCATGCATCATCAAGGACGGAGCAGTGATCAGAACAGTAGGCCTGGCCGAGGTCTTCCGGATAGGCGAAGGGATGGTGGAGATAACCGCCAGGGGATGCCCGGTCTCCGAGCTCGATCCCGTATCGGGGTACATGGATTCGGTCGCCGTCAACGGCGAGGAGATATTTCTCGTAGTGAGAAAGCGGGAGCTTGTCCGCACCGTCGTTCAGCATCTTTACAACAGCGGCGCGGAAGTGCTCAATGTCTCAAACCACCATCCGTCGCTCGAGGAAGTGTTCATGAGCGAGATAAACGGAAAAATAACGGAAGAGAGGGAAAGCGCAGGCATTCAGCATTACGCCGGACACGCGACCGGGGGTGGTGAGAGGTGAGAAAGATATACAGCGTTGCGCTGAATACGTTCAGGGAATCGGCGAGGGAGAAGCTGTTCTACCTCGTCATCATATATGCGATGGTCCTGCTCGTGAGCGTTTTCATCCTGTCGCCCCTCTCAGTCGGGGCGGCGAAGGGGAAGATCGTGACCGATGTCGGGCTGGCCGGAATCTCGATACTGGGGATCCTGACGGCGATAATCGTAGGCAGCAACCTCGTTCACAAGGAAGTGGACAAGAAGGCCGTCCTGATGGTGCTTGCCAGGCCGGTGTCGCGTGCCGAGTATCTCGTCGGGAAATTCGCCGGCGTTGCTCTGTCCCTGGCGGTCCTCATCGGGATCATGACGGCCGTGCTCGCCGTGATGATGCTTCTCGGCGGTGCCGCACTGACTCCGGCGGTATTCCTCGCCGTCGGCCTGTCTCTCGTCGAGATAGGGCTGATAATCGCCGTGATGATATTCTTCAGCACCTTCACGACGCCCCTTCTGACGTCTTTCTTCACTATCTGCATATTCGTCGCCGGCACGTTGAGCGGCGACCTGAGACTCTTCGCGCAGAAGTTCGGCGGGAAAGCGATGAACTACGTGACGGACGTGCTCTATTTCATTCTTCCCAACCTGAAGGTATTCAATCTCCGTCACGAGGCGGTCCACGGCCTGAGGTACTCGGCATCCGAGATCCTCCTGCCGGCGGCGTACGGAGTAGTATATACGTGCGCCATGCTCTATTTCGCCTGGCTCGTATTCAGGCGGAGGGAGTTTAGCTGAGATGATAAGGACCTTTGCCAGGATCTTCTTTTTCGCGTTCGCGGTCTCCGCGATCGTCGGAGCCGCGATGACGGTCGAGCCGGTTCTCGATGGCAAGGCCGGGATCGAGGTCTCTTACCTGCCCACGAGCGATTTCATGATAATGGCCTCTCTCGGCTACAGGGAGCTTGCCGCCGATCTCTACTGGTTCAGGGCGGTGCAGTACTATGGCGGATACAGGCTCAGCCAGAACGACATCCACCTGTTCAACCATCTCGCCGAGATGATCACCGATCTCGATCCGCATTTCCTCGGTGCCTACAAGCTGAGTGCCCTGGTGATCACGGAGGACCTGGGGAATTTCGCCGCAGCAAAGAATCTCATGGAGAAGGGCCTGAGGAACAACCCCGACGATTACTGGCTCACTTTCGAGATGGGATTGCTCCATTACCTCGAGGGCAGGGATTACAGGGAGGCGGAGAAGTATTTCCGCGTAGCAGCCACGCTGCCCAATGCCGACGGCAACAGGGCGGCCAGGTTCGCCGCCGAAGCGGCCTCGAAGGGCGGGAACATCGAGGCGAGCATCGTTCTCTGGAAAGAGATGGCGGAGAGCTCGGACAACAGATACATAAGCGAGCTGGCGGAAAGGTACATCGCGAAGCTCGAGGCGAGAAGGCAGCAGGGGATGGGCGGGGTATGAACTGGATAGTGGAAATACCGGTCTTTATATTCGGCCTGATGGCAGGCAGTTTTCTCAACGTGGTCATCTACCGTATGCCGCTCGGCAGATCTGTGGTCAGGCCCAGGTCGTTCTGCCCCGGATGCGGGAAGACGATCTCCTGGTACGAGAACATCCCCGTTCTCAGCTACCTCACCCTGCGCGGCAGGTGCCGCCGCTGCGGCGCCTCGATCTCTCCGCGCTACCCGGTGATCGAACTGCTCGGGGGCCTGCTCGCCGTTTTGGCAGTGCACCTCCACGGCGACTGGGTGAACGCCGCTTTTGCCTACTCGTTCCTGATGGCGCTGCTCGCGATAACGGTGATCGACTGGGACCACAGGATCATTCCCGACCAGATCAGTCTCTCCTTTATTGCGGTCGGGCTTGTGTGGAGTTTTTTCAATCCGGGCCTCAGCCTGATCTCGTCGTCGGCGGGAGCGCTCGCCGGCGGCGGCAGCCTCTGGCTCGTCGGTATCCTCTACAGGAAGATGAGGAAAGTCGAGGGGATGGGGGGAGGCGACGTCAAGCTCATGGCGATGATAGGCGCGTTTCTCGGGATAGGCCTGATCCTGCCCGTGATAGTGATCGCCTCTTTCTTCGGTTCGGTGTACGGCATCTCCCTGATGCGCAGGGGCGGCGACGGGCAGACGGCTGTCGCCTTCGGCTCATTTCTCGCCCCGTCAGCCGCATTTTGCATGGTTTTCGGCTCGGCCCTGCTCGCCTGGTATTTCGGACGTTTCTGATTCCATACACATTTTCAGCGACATCTAACGCCTCAAGGGGTGCCTCTCCTGCCGGATCGGCGCGATTTATGGCCGTGAATGGCGCCACGTCCATCAAAGTTGACGGGAATGTCCCCTCGTTCTGGCGAATTGCATGGATTTATTGCAGATACCGTGGACACGGTCGTCGGTGCCCGGGATATCAGTTTGTAACCACATGGTAATGCACGAGTTGAATGATGCCGGGGTATCGATGCGTTGGCACATTTGTTGCGTTATCGGGCACTCGAGGAAGAAACTATCGATTTATCTCAATCGGATACGGCGTATCGGATGCGTCGGCAAGGGGTGACAGGCGCGGTCCTGGACCACCCTGTTGAGAGGAATTTTAAAAGGCTGGTGCGAGAATGATCTCATTACCATTTCTCAGCAAGAAATCCTCGACCGTCGGACTCGACATCGGTTCGAGCCTGATCAAGATCGTCGAGATCGATCACTCCGGCGGCACGCCGAAGATCGTCCGTTTCGGCTGCACGAGGTTACTGCCCGAGGCGATCGTCGAGGGCGAGATCATGGACAGGGGGCTGGTGATCGACGGGATCAGGGAGTGCGTCGAGCAGTCGGGGATAGCGACCGACAATGTCGTGTCGGCTGTTTCGGGCCGCGCGGTCATCGTCAAGAAGGTTGTTATGGACAAGATGACCCCGGAGGACGCGCAGGAGGCGATCTTCTGGGAAGCCGAGCAGCACGTGCCGTTCGATATCGACGACGTCTGCCTCGATTTCCAGATTCTCAATGACGACATCGGGGCCAACCAGATGGAGGTCCTGCTTGTCGCCGCGAAGAAGGACATGGTAAACGTCCACGCCAGCCTGATAAGGGACGCAGGACTCTCTCCGACGATAATCGACGTCGATTCATTCGCCGTGCAGAACTGCTTCGAGTCGAGCAGGAATGCCGTCTCAGGAAGCTTCGGCGATTCGGACGATGAAGAGGACTTCGACGATCATCATTCGGACAGCAGCCGGAAGGCGATTGGCCTGATCAACATCGGAAGCGATGTTACCAACATCAACATCATACAGGGGGACAGTCCCCAGTTCACGAGGGACATCAGTGTCGGCACCGACCAGTTCGTCGAATCTTTGCAGAAGGAACTCGGTCTCGATTACGAGGAGGCCCAGAAGGTCATCCACGGGGAGACCGGGGAACTGGACGGTTCGAAGATAAGGGAAATCATAAAGAAGCGCTCCGACGACCTCTCGCTCGGCATCGAGCGCAGCCTTTCTTTTCTGAAGGCCGCGGGAGACACCGAGGATATAAACGAGGTCACACTGAGCGGAGGAGGGGCACACATACCTTTCCTCAGGGAGATCCTTTCGGAGAAGCACGGGATGGAATTCTCCATACACAATCCTCTCGACGCTGTCGAATGGGATGAAGGCGTATTCGGCGAATATGAAGAAGACCTCGACAGCCTGGCGCCGCTGCTGACTGTCGGCATCGGTCTCGCTCTGAGAAAGGCGGGCAAGTAATGATACGGATAAATCTTCTTCCAGCGGAAGACAGGGCCAAGAGGAAGGAACTGCACCTTCCCGAGATGTCGACAGTGTACGTGGTCGCGGCGATCGTGGTCTTTGTCGCCTCGATAGCAATAAGCGGCACTATCCAGCGGCACAGGGTCAGAAGCCTTGAAAAGAAGATCGAGGTGGCGAAGGAGGAGTCCAGAAAACTCGCCCCGCAGCTGGCCAAGATCAAGCAGATCACCAAGGAGCGGGAGGAAGTCAACAAGAGGCTCAGCCTCATCACATCGCTCGACAGAAACAGGTATTACAGGGTGAAGTTTCTCAACGATATCAGCTACAAACTGCCGGTGAACTGCTGGCTGACCGATATCAACGAGCTCTCACCGAACAATTTCATGATAGACGGAATAACGTTCTCCAACTTCACCGTTGCCGACATGATCTCCAATCTGGAGGATTCGCCGCTCGTGACGAGCGTCGACCTCAAGATCGCGGAGCGGGGGCAGATCAAGAAGCGTGAAGTGATGAAATTCAGCCTGAGCGCCAATGTGATGCCTCAGTAGGGAAGAGAGGTAATGGAATGGATTTCAAGGATCCCAAGGTACAGAAGACGCTTATTGTGGGGATACTCCTCGTCATAGTCGGCTACGTGTACTTTTTCACGTCTTTCATGCCTTTCTTCTTTCAGCCGCTGAAGGCGCGCGTCAATACGCTCGATTCGGAGTATGACAAGTTAAGCGCAGAGCTGGAGAAGGCCAGGAAGACAGTGAACAGTCTGGCCAGACTCGAGGAGGAGTACGAGCGGCTTCACGAGAAGTGGATCGCCGCCCAGAGCCTCCTGCCCCATGAGAAGGAAGTGGCGCAGCTGCTCCGCAAGGTGACGCGGGCGGGAAGCCAGTCCGGCGTCCGGTTCGAGCTCTTCGAGCCGCAGCTCCCCGTCACGATGGAATTCATAACTGAGAATCCCGTAAAGGTGAAGATCCGGGGTGAGTATCATGAGGTCGGCGTGTTCCTGTCGAAGGTGGCGAACCTCGACAGGATCATCAACGTGACCGGCCTGAGGGTCAAACCCTACAAGGACAAGGACAATACCGGCGGATTTACCATCGAAGCAGAGATGACTATGACCGCGTTCACGATGAATAAAAGTGGGGAGGTGACAGATGAGAGCGTCAAGAAGAGTTCATAAGAAAGCCTGGAAGGCGATCTGGGCGTTCACGGGTGCCGCTCTTCTCCTTTCCGCTTTACCGCTTTTCCCGGTCCTCGCGCAGGACGGAAAGATGGTGGAGGGCAAGATCATCCGCGAGAAGAGGTATTACTACCAGGCGTTCAACCGGAGAGATCCCTTCCAGAGCCTCATCGTCGGAGAATACGAACAGTCCGAGTTCGAGCTCGTCGATATCAACGCCGTGACACTCGTCGGAGTCCTCACCGGCGGCATGGAGAAATACGCGATGCTCGAGGACAGCAACGGATTTGCCTACATTCTCAAGGCCGGCGATCCGATCCGTAACGGAAGCATTGTTTCCGTCGGCGACCGGATGCTGGTGGCGAGGATCTCGATGTTCGGACAGACGACCAGTGTAACCCTCAATATAGAGGGCAGCAGTAAGAACAAAGGAGAATCATGATGATGAGCATCCGCAGATCCGCCCTGGTAATCATCGCGGGTCTTGTCCTGCCCGGTCTCGGTCTCGCCGCTGTATCGGAGATCAACGGCGTCAAGGTCGTTCCCGAGGGTGAAAAGGTCAGGCTCGAGATAAGCAAGGTCGGGGACATCCAGTTCAGGACCTTCACTATGAGCGATCCTGACAGGCTCGTAGTGGATTGCATAGGCGCAATGTACGATGTGAGAAACGTCGATGATTATCCCGAGAACGGAATAGTCAGCAATGTCAGAACGAGTCAGTATCAGAACGATCCCGTGCTGATAAGCAGGGTCGTTGTAGACCTGAAGATGAAGGTCGACTGGAAGACATATGAGAGCGGCGACTACCAGGTCGTCGAGCTGTCGCCCCGGGGCACGGTCAGGACCGCGTCGGCCGACGACTCCCCGATCCTCGAGATAAAGCCGTTCGCCAGGCCCGAGCCTGCCGAGCCGAGGCACATCCCGGTCGCCGGGGCAACGATGGGTCCGGTACTGCCGATGACGACTCCGGGGGAGAAGCCGGTCACCGTGCAGCAGACCGAGAAAAAGAGGGAAGAAATCGTAGAAGAGGATCCTTGGGTGAAGGTCGAGCCGGTCGAGATCAAGACCGAGATCAACTCGGCTCCTGCCAGGGTAGCCAGGGCGGCAAACGACTGGACACAGAACTACGTGCGCGGCGCTCCCGCCGCCGGCGGCGGGCTGGCCATGGGCCGGCGCAAGATCACGCTGGACGCGCAGGGCGCCGACATCAAGACGGTACTCCGCACCATCTCGGACTTTGCCGGCGTAAACATCGTCTCGGGCAAGGACGTGGAGGGCGATGTATACGTCCATATCAAGGACACACCATGGGAAGAGACGCTCGACATCCTTTTGAAGGCGTACGGCTACGGCTACCGCGAGGAGTTCGGTATGATCAGGGTTGCCGAGACGCAGGCCCTGATGAAAGAGGAACTGGACGAGAAGATGGCCGAGAGGAAGAAGGACGACCTTCTGCCCCTCGTCACCAGGATCATCTTCATCAACAACTCGAACGCCGAAGAGATTCGCATGGCGCTGGAGAATATCGTGAGCCAGCGCGGAATGATCGCCGTCGATGAGGGCAGCAACTCCCTTGTCGTCAACGACATCGAGAAGAATATCGAGAAGATAGAGGGCATGGTACGCGAGCTCGACAAGAGGACCTACCAGGTTGATATCAACGCCAAGATCGTCGAGATCGACGTCGAGGCCTCGAGGGAGCTCGGTATTGACTGGGCCTTCATGAACCTCGCATCGTCCACCCTGGACGGAACGGGAAGCGCCGAGGTCACGGCGAACATCGCCGCGGCGGCAACCAGGCTGACATACGGGACCGTCCAGTCCTGGGGTGAGTTCGCCGCTGTCTTCAAGGCTCTCGAGAAGGGCAACAAGGCGAAACTGATCTCCAACCCGCGGATCACCACGATGGACAACCGCGAGGCGAGTATTCTGGTCGGTAAGGAGATCCCCCTCATCGTCTCGGATGAGGCCGGAAACCCGATCACCGAGCTCACCAAAATCGGTATCATGCTGAGGGTCATTCCTCATGTGAACGCCGACAGGACCATCACTCTCGACCTGCATCCTGAAGTCAGCGACCTCCAGAACGAGGCTACCGCCCAGGGCGGAGTTATCATCTCCATGACCGAGGCCGATACCAGGGTTATAGTCAACAACGGAGAGACGGCCGTGATCGGTGGGCTGATGAAGGAGATCGAGAGCGAGTTCGTGAGAGGCGTTCCCATTCTCAAGGACATTCCGGGTATCGGCTGGTTCTTCTCTTCGAAATCGAAGGTAAACAAGCAGCAGGAACTCGTGATATTCGTGACACCGACGATAGTGGAATAATCTTGCCCCTCCACTGGACGTCGCGCCCCCGGGTGATTCCCTGACCCCGGGGGCTTTTTTTATGCCGGACGGGCCGGAAGCCCTTTTCTCTTGCCGCCCGCCCGTTGATTATTTATCCTGAAATGCCTTATGAGAGTAATAACGGGAAGATGCAGGGGCATCGCCCTCAGGGGCGGACATGGACCCCAGTTCAGGCCTACGGCCCAGATCGTCAAGGGTTCGGTATTCGACACCCTGTACGGCAGGGTCCAGGATGCCGTGGTGCTCGACCTCTTCGCCGGCTCCGGCTCGATAGGGATCGAGGCATTGAGCAGGGGGGCGTCGAGGGTGGTATTCGTCGAGCAGGACCAGAAGATCCTCAAGGCGCTGAGGACCAACCTCGACAGGTGCAGGGTGGCCGATCAGGCCGAGGTGGTGCGCGGAGACGCTGTGAAATACCTCGAGCGCCTCATCAGATCGAAGAAAACATTCGACATAATCTTCGTAGATCCGCCCTACGCCTCGAAGCTCTCGCAGAGGATCGCCGGAACGATCAGCTCGGCGGGGAGGAAGATCTGCGGTCTGCTGATCACCGAGAGCGGCGGGGAGTATGATATCCCCTCCGGCGGCTCGCTCGAGAAGAAAAGGACGAGGAAATTCGGACAGACGATAGTGACGTATCTCGAATATAGAGAGGACGGGCCGCAGGGCCCAGGCGCGGAGGGACAGGAATGAAAGGCAGGATAGCCCTTTATCCGGGCACTTTCGACCCGATCACGAACGGCCACGTGGATCTCGTGGAGCGGATCTCGGGCCTGTTCGACAAGGTCATCGTAGCGGTGGCCGCAGGTTACCACAAGGGACCGTTTCTCACGCTCGAGCAGCGCGAGACGGTCGTGAAGGAAAGCCTCACCGGCATCGATCGGGTAGAGGTAGTCACCTTCGACGGGCTGCTCGTCGACGAGTTCAGGAACAGGGAGGTGGATGTGGTCATCAGGGGCCTCCGGGCCGTTTCGGACTTCGAATACGAGCTGATGATCGCACTTATGAACAGAAAATTACGGCCGGAGTTCGAGACCGTATTCCTCATGCCGAGCGAGAAATATATCTACCTTCACAGCTCTCTGGTGAAGGAGATATACAGGCTCGGCGGGGATATCGGATGCCTCGTTCCGGAAGCCGTGGTAAAAAGGCTCGAAGAGTGGAAGCCGCTGCAGAGCGGATAACGCCGGGAGGGACGAATTGTCAGGATTCATCAGCAGGAGGGCGGCAGGAATCGAGCCGTCCGTGACCCTCAGCCTCAACACGAGGGCCAACACCCTCAAGGAGGCGGGCGAGGATGTCGTGGGGCTTGCCGCTGGTGAACCCGATTTCGAGACGCCTGATGTCATCAAAGAGGCAGGTATAAAGGCGATAAGAGAGGGAAAGACGCGATACACCCCGGCAGCCGGGATCAGGCAGCTCCGCGAGGCGGTGGCCGAGGAATACACTGCGTTTCTCGGCGTCGATTACGGCTGGAAAGAGGTCGTCATCTCCCACGGGGCGAAACACTCCATATTCAACTCCCTCTACGCCCTCACCGATCCGGGCGATGAGGTGATGTTCGTCACGCCGTACTGGGTCAGCTATCCGGAGATGGTCAAGCTCGTCGGGGCGGTGCCGAGGATCGTCGAGACCGGGACGAAGACGGGGTACAAGATGACCGTTGAGATGCTCAGAAATGAGATCGGCAGGGGCAAGCCGAAGGTACTGCTCTTCAACTCGCCGAACAACCCTGCGGGGATCGTCTATACGAGAGAAGAGCTCGAGGCTGTCGGGAACGTTCTACTCGAAGAGGGGATAGCATTGATAAGCGACGAGATATACGAGTTCCTCACATTCGACGGTGTCGAGCACCACTCTCCCGTCAAGCTTCTACCTTCTCTCAAGGACCAGTCGGTCGTGGTCACCGGCGTCTCGAAGAGCTACGCGATGACGGGCTGGAGGGTAGGATTCGCGCTCGCCGAGGAACAGCTCGCCTACAGGATGGGCGCCTACCAGGCCCACGCGACGGGGTGCCCCAACGCGATTTCCCAGTGGGCCGCTCTCGAGGCGGTCCGGAGCGGCGCTGCCGACCGCGAGCGCATGCGCGTCGAATTCGAAAAGCGAAAGAAGATGTTCGGAGAGCGCCTGGCGGCGATTCCGGGGATCAGTTTTCCCGAGCCGGGCGGTGCCTTCTACTTCCTCGCCGACGTCTCGTCACTCTATCCCGCCTGCGGGGTGAGCGGGAGCGCCGAGTTCTGCGAGAAGCTCCTCCAGGAGAAGGGGCTTCTCGTGATCCCGGGCGCGCCGTTCGGATTGGACAACATGATCCGCTTCTCGTTCGCGGCGGGCGAGGAGCAGCTGACGATGGCCCTCGACAGGTTCGAGAGCTTCGTAAGCGACTATTCGTAGATGGAGCTCGAAAGCGAAATAAAGGAGCTGGGAAAGAGGCTGCGGGGGATATCCTTTCGCCGGGAGGCACGCTACACGTTATCGTACGGTTTCGACGCCACTGGCAGAAGGGGGTGGTGCGACGCCGTAGTTTTCCCTCGAGGGCTCGATGATCTGCAGAAGACGGTTTTCGAGGCGCGTCGGATCGGCGTGCCTCTTTTCATGAGGGGGGCCGGGACCGGATTTTCCGGAGGATCGGTTCCATGCGGTGGAGTCGTAGTCTCGACCGAGAAGATGAACAGGGTGCTCGAAATGGATACGGAGGCACGGACCGTGACGGTCGAGGCGGGGATAGTGAACAACGATCTCCAGGAGTATCTCGAACCTCGCGGATTCTTTTATCCGCCCGACCCTGCGAGCTTCAGGGTCTCGACGATCGGCGGTAACATCGCTGAGAACGCCGGCGGCCCGAGGGCCTACAAGTACGGTGTGACGAGGCGGTACGTGCGGTCGATGGTCTGGATCGATTCCGGGGGAGAGGTGATCGAGTCTGCTCAACGCGGCCCCGCCGCGCTGCTGATCGGCGCTGAAGGCACGCTCGGAGCGATCTACTCCGTCAGGATGCGGGTGCTCCCGAGGCCGGAGGTGTTCAGGACCGTGCTAGTGGCGGCGGGGGAGGACGGCGAGGCGATGAACACCGCCTCGGCGCTCCTCGCGACCGGATTCACACCGAGCGTCCTCGAGTTTATCGACTCGAAGACGATGCGCTGTGTCAGCGAGTACAGGAAACTCTCGGGGATCGACAGGGGGAGCAGCTGTCTCTTCTTCGAGATGGACGGCTCACCCGAAGATGTGGATACGCAGTACGGCCTTCTCTCGTCGTTCTGCGACAATCACGGGCTCGGGATGCTGACCGCACGGGACGACGGGGAGAGGGATATCCTCTGGGAACTGCGCAGATCGGTCAGCCCCAGTCTGGCACGCATGGGGATCACGAAGATCAACGAGGATATCTCGCTCCCGCTCGGTGGGTTGGGCGAGGCCGTCTCATGGATACACCGGCTCGCCTCGGAGCTCGAGCTCGACTGCTACATATTCGGGCATTGCGGGGACGGGAATCTGCACGTCAACATCATGACCGACAGGCGCCGAAGTGCGGAGATAAAGAGGGCGATGGTATTCGTCGATCGGCTCTTCACGCGAGTCGCGGAGATGGGGGGGGCGCTGAGCGGAGAGCACGGGATAGGGATGGCAAAGAAGGACTTTCTTGGCCTGGTCTTCTCGCCGGCCGAGCTCGAGCTGCAGTACGGGATCATGAGGGCGATGGATCCGGAGAACATATTCAATCCAGGCAAGTATTTTGACCCGGGGGGGGCATGACGATGTTCATTGACAGGGTGGAGCTCCGCGTGAGGTCGGGAAACGGGGGGAACGGGTGCGTCTCCTTCAGGAGGGAGAAGTTCGTCCCCCGCGGAGGGCCCGACGGTGGGGACGGCGGCGGGGGAGGCGACGTCGTCATCAGGGTCCAGCCGCAGATGAGGACCCTGCTCGATCTGAGGTACAGGAAGGAATACGCGGCGAAGAACGGCAGGCCCGGAGAGGGCGCGAGGAAGACCGGGAAGAGTGCCCCGCCGGTGGTAATCAAGGTGCCGCCCGGAACGCTCATAGAGGATATCGATACGGGTGAGACCGTTATTGACCTGACGAATGATTACGATGAGATCACGGTTGTAACGGGGGGGAAGGGAGGCAAGGGAAACTGGCACTTCAGGAGCGCGACCGACCAGGCTCCGCGAAGGGCAGTGCCGGGTACGCCGGGCGCGGAAAGAAACCTGCGCCTGACGCTCAAGCTCATCGCGGACGTCGGTCTCGTCGGACTTCCGAACGCGGGTAAATCGACACTGCTGCGTTCGGTCAGCGAGGCGAATCCGGTCGTTGCCGAGTATCCATTTTCCACTACCACCCCAAACCTCGGGATAGTGAAGATCGACGAGGCCGCCTCGTTCTGCATGGTCGACATCCCCGGACTGATAGAGGGAGCGCACGAAGGCAGGGGGCTCGGCCTCGAGTTCCTACGCCACGTCGAGAGGTGCAGGGTACTCTGCTTCATCATCGATGCCGCATCGCAGGAGGTGTCTCCAGGGGATGCCTACAGCCAGCTCATCTCCGAACTGGGACAGTACAGCGACGCGCTGCTCGAAAGGCCCCGCTTCGTTGCTCTCAACAAGGTGGATCTTCTTCCCGGCGGACCGGACGAGATCGAATTTCATCCGGTGGGGGAAGAGAGGGTACATATCATCTCGGCCCTTGCACGCGGGGGCCTCGACGATCTAATGCGCGAGCTCTACCGCGTCGTTCTCGATGCCGACATCGGGGACTGGTAACGCTGCAGCCTACTCGGGATCGCTGATCGCACCCATGAACAGTATCAGTCCAGTCTCGTCATCGACGATCGCTATGAGGAAGGGCCTGTCGACTACCATGTGGAATGGCTCCACGACGGGCATCGCCGATGTGAGCCGTATCTTGACAGCCGTCGCGGCGGCGGCCTCGGTGCCCTTCTCGTTCACTTCCACCACCGCCTTGTGGTAGACGTCGCTGATGTACACGTCGCCGGGCCTGCACTCGCACAGGTTCGAGAAATCGGCGCTGCGTCTGAAGGCCTCCTTCATCCCCATGTCCGAGAGTGTGCCGTTGAGTCTCGAGAAATACTCCGCCTTGAATCGCGGCATCTCGATCGTGCCGTCGCGCTCCGCAAGGGCGCCGGTCCACGTTTTCCAGTCTTCGAGCGTAAGTTTTCCGGTAAGGTCGGAGAGCGTGTTTTCCCCGGAGGGGAGGAAGACGTACATCGAGGTCCCGCTTCCGGAGGGCCCGTCATCGGATGCGCCTTTACCGTAGGGAAGCCTCACAACCTGGAAGAGCTCGTTCTCGTGACAGTCGAGCTCTCCGGAGCGTTTCATCATGGGGATTTTCTTCTCGCCTTTCGAAGACTGGAAAGACTTGTCTTCCGTGAGATCCTCGTCGAATTCGATCGTCCATTCGCCCTTGAAGTAGATCGCGTTGACGAGAATCGCGACGTCGGCCGGATCTACCGAATCGATGATAGAGGGGATCATCCCCTCCGTCCGCTCCTCGACCCATCTGTTGATCTCCTTCTCCGTCTCGAGCTGGTAGACGCCGGCGCCGAAATGCTTCTCGTTCCTTCTTATGAATTCTTTCCTGAAGGGGAAGTCCTTCCTGAGCCATAGCGAGTTGGCGATAGACAGGGTGATACCCGTACCCGTCTCGGACAGTTGGTCGACGAGCAGCCCGTTCGCCCCGTTGTAAGCGCCCAGGTCCATGGACCCGGCGCCGAGAAGGAGGGCCATCTCCGAGGCGGTAGTGCCGCCTGCGCCGTTGTATGCCATGCCGAGGCAGAGAGCCACGCTGACGGGGGAGACGAACACGTTGTTCCCCTCGCCGCCGGTTGCTTCACGTGTGAAGAGTTCGACACCGAAACGGTTGTAGCCTTCGGCCAGTGCATCCGTGCTCGCGGGATCCGTCCCGCTTTCGTTCGTTCCGGCGCACGCGAACGACTGGGTAAGGCCGAACAGGATAAAAAAGAACAGGGAAGCGGATCGCAATACATGTTTCATCATTTCCCTCCAGGCATTGGCCAAACAGGAAGTCATCACAATTATAACGGCTTATCCAGGCCCATAATAGATTCTACAAGCGAAGCCGCGAACGATTCCATGAAAAGAAGCGGCCCGATGTGCCGCCAGCCCAATTAAGAACCGTTCTTACCTATTGACTTATTCGCAAGTTTATGGTATAACATCGTTTGTCCGATTCCCCTGTGGAGTTCCATAAAGGGGTCGGTACAGGTACACGTTCTAAATCCACGTTCAGTTGTTAGTCTCAACGGCATACTTGCCGGAGGAGGACAATATGAAGAAGGTGCTAACGTTCATCCTTGCCGCAGCCGCCTTGATGGCTCTTTCAGGTGCCTCCCAGGCAGCTGTCGGCTGGTCCGGGAACGTATGGCCGACGCATGAGTTCACAGTTACTTAAGGAAGTGACGTGTCTGTCTACTTCCAGGTCTGGAAGGAAGGCTATAACGATGCTGCCGGACCGGATTCAACATTTCGGAGAGTCTACCCCGCAAACGACTACCATGCAAGAATAATCCTGCCTATTTCCTCAGCGACGCCCTCGTGAAGATGTGATCGGGGATCTCGGCGTCGAAGTCGATCTCCTCGACCACGATCCGCTTGAGGTCGTTTACGATATACGTATGATTATACGAATATCGTCTGAAATATGCTCCAAAGTAAATGTGAAACCTGGCGAGAATCCTGTTCATCCCCTGTATACATCGTATAGAATCGGCTCTCGAGAGACAAACGGATGGTGGGAGCATGGCTGACACGGGTTCCGGGACAGACACGGGAAAGGGCACCGGAAGGAGGGCGATATTCTCCTGGGCTATGTACGACTGGGCCAACTCCGCCTTCGCCACGACGGTGATGGCTGGATTTTTCCCCGTATTTTTTAACGAGTACTGGAGCGCTGGAGCCGACACGACGGTCACGACGGCCAGGCTGGGGCTTGCGAACTCGTTCGCCGGGATAGCGGTAGCCCTGCTCGCGCCGGTTCTCGGCGCCATTGCCGATTGCGGCTCGGCGAGGAAGAAGTTCCTCGTGTTCTTCGCCTTCATGGGGGCCCTGATGACCGCGTCTCTCTGGATGGTCTCCCGGGGGGACTGGAAGGCTGCGATCCTCGTCTTTGTCCTTGCGTCGATCGGGTTCAGCGGAAGCATCGTCTTCAACGATTCCCTGCTCGTGTCGGTGGCCGGGCCGAAACAGAGGGAGAGGGTATCGGCACTCGGCTACGCACTCGGATATCTCGGCGGCGGCCTTCTCCTCGCACTCAATGTCGCGATGACGCTGCGCCCGGCTGCCTTCGGTCTCGCCGGGCCGGAGGAGGCGGTCAGGTACTCGTTCCTCACTGTGGGAGCCTGGTGGGTGGTCTTTACAATTCCCCTGATCCTTTTCGTCAGGGAGAAACGCTCCGAACGGACACTGGGCATCGGCAGGATGGTGGCGGGCGGGATGAGGGAACTGGCAGGCACCTTCAGGGCGATAAGGCGGCTCCGGACGGTCTCCCTCTTTCTCGTCGCGTACTGGCTGTACATCGACGGGGTCGATACTATCGTGAGGATGGCAGTCGACTATGGAATGTCGATCGGCCTCGAGCGCAACGATCTGATAGTGGCTCTTCTCGTGACGCAGTTCGTAGGGTTCCCGTCGGCGATCGCGTTCGGGAGGATCGGTGCGAGGATAGGGGCGCGCAGGGCGATATTCATCGCGATAGGGGTCTATCTTTTCGTAACGGTCTGGGCGGCGCTGATGGACAGCCGCGAGGAGTTCTACGTCCTCGCCGTCTCGGTCGGTCTCGTCCAGGGAGGCATCCAGGCGCTGAGCCGTTCGCTCTTCGCCGGAATCGTCCCGGAGGAGAAATCGGCAAGGTATTTCGGATTCTACAACATGATCGGCAAATTCGCCGCGGTGATGGGCCCGGTGCTCATCGGCACTACCGGTCTGGTGCTGAGATCCCTCGGTGCCGGCGCGGAGATGGCAACGAGGCTCGGCATCACCTCGGTCGCGATCATGTTCATAGCGGGCGGCATCCTGCTTTACTTTTTCGACGAGGAGAAGGCAAGGCGGGAGATCAAGGAAGTCGAGAGCGGCAGGATCACGCTCGGCACTTGACACCGCGGCGGCACTGTTGCAGGATATACTTTTGACGCAAAGCGCATGCACAGGGAGGACTCTTGGATTTCAGGGCCCTTTTCGAGCCGAAGACGATGGCGGTCGTCGGACTGTCGCTGAGCAACGAGCGTCATCCGGCCAACATCATCTACAACAAGAACTACTTCCGCTACCCGGTGAAGGTGTACGGCGTGAACCCGAAGGGCGGGACGTACCACAAGGAAAAGATCTACACGTCGATCAAGGAAATCCCCGAGAAGATCGACCTGGCGATGATCGCTGTGCGGGCCGAGTACGTTCCCGGCGTTCTGAGGGAATGCATCGACAGCTGGGTCGGCGGTGCCGCCGTAATATCGGGCGGGTTTGCCGAGACTGGGAGGTACGACCTGAGGCGGCAGTTCGAAGAGATCGCCGCCGAGGCTGATTTTCCCGTGATCGGTCCCAACTGTCTCGGGGTCTATTCCTCGGGTAAGGTCGACTCCCTCTTCCTGCCGAGCGAGAGGATGGTCAGGCCCGAGTCGGGGAACGTGGCCATCGTCAGCCAGAGCGGCGGGATACTCGTCGACCAGATGGTCAAGTTCGCCGGGCAGGGGATCGGGCTCTCGAGGGCGGTAAGCATCGGCAACAAGATTGCCGTCGGGGAGCTCGAGCTGCTCAACTACCTCGCGAGGGATGAAGATACAGATGTGATCGCTTTCTATGTCGAGGGATTCGGTCCGGGCGAGGGGAGGGAGTTCGTGACTGCGGCCGGCAGGAGCCCCAAGCCGGTGATCATCATGAAGGCCGGCAAGAGCACCGGGGGAAGCCGTGCCGTGTCGAGCCACACCGCCTCGATAGCGGGGGACTACGCCGTTTTTTCATCCGCGATGCGTCAGTTCGGTATCGTCGAGGCGAAGGACGAGTACGAGATGGTCTCGTTCTGCGAATCGCTGAGCTGCTATCCCAAGGGGATCGACGGCAGGGTAGGCATCGTGACGGCGAGCGGAGGGCACGGCGCCGTGGCGGTCGACACGTGCGAGGCGTCGGGACTCGTCGTGCCGCAGTTCTCCGAAGAGGTACAGGAGAGGATACGCGGGCGTCTCTCCGGGAGTGTTCAGTCGATCGCCTCGCTGGGCAACCCGATCGACCTTACCGGAAGTGCCCGGGACGATGATTTCGTCATCGCGGCCGGTGAGCTGAGCAGGCTTCCCGACATAGACTGCGTGATCATGCTCCTGCTTCCCTACATACCCGAGGTCACATCGGACGTAGGCGCGAGACTCAGCCAGATCTACCGGGAGGAGGGGAAGCCGATCGTGGCGTATGTCCCGCACGTCGAAAAGTACAGGATGATCATCGAGGGATTCCAACTCAACAACGTTCCCGTCTCGGACTCTATCGAGGGGGCGATTATGATGGTAGAGGCTATGAAGAGGTGCGGGCCATGCTGAGCGAAACGGCTGCCGCTGTCCTTGAGGAATCGAAGAAACGAGGCTGGGTCCTTGAGCCCGATGCGAAACGCCTCTTCGCCGATGCCGGATTCGACGTTCCCGTCTCGGAGCGGGTATGCTCGGAAGACGAGGCCGTAGCGGCGGGAGAGCGCATCGGATGGCCCGTTGTGGCGAAGGTCATCTCGCCCGATGTCATACACAAGTCGGACGCCGGGGGCGTCGCCGTGGGGATCGACGGCCCCGGAGCGATGCGGGAGGTGTTCGCTCGCCTGAGCAATATCGATGGGTTCGAAGGCGTTCTTGTCGAGGAGATGCTGCCCGGGATCGAGATGATAATAGGCGGCAAGATCGACGGGCAGTTCGGGCCGGTTGTCCTCGCCGGGATGGGTGGAGTCGGAGTAGAGATCTACAGGGACACGGCGATAAGGATGGCTCCGATCGAGGAAAAGGAAGTCGGCTTGATGCTCGACGACATCGCGGCAATCAGCATCCTGCGCGGCTACCGCGGATCGGCGGGAGTGGACATGGAGAAACTGAAGAAATTGATAGCAGGTTTCTCCAGCCTGATCGTCGAGATGGCGAACCTCGTCGAGTCGGTCGATCTCAATCCGGTGCTCTGTACGGAGGAAAGATGCGTCATCGCCGACGCGAGAATAATCCTCAAAAAAAACGACAAATGAAGTTGACAAGGTAAATGGAAGCAGTTTAGGCTTCGTTCAGGTTAAAAGGTAAGCAACTCGTCTCGAAGCCTGTCAAACGACAGAAAGAAGGAGGGATAAGATGGCAGAGACTTACGTTTACGCATCGAGGATTAAGGAACTGGCTAAAAAGCACGGCCTCAGGATGAGCGGGGACGCGGCCGACGCCCTTAACGCGCAGATCGCCGAGATGGTCAAGGCCGCCGCCGAGAGGGCGAAGGGCAACAAGCGCAAGACCATCTACCCGTTCGATTTCTAGAGCCTGCGCGCCAGTATTTGATATCACGGGGCGGCTGACTGTCGGTCGCCCTTCTCTATTTACGGGATCATATACGCTTTCCCGGCATGAACCCCGTCAGCATGTGAAGTTGGCATGACCCTGCCTGTTCTCAACGCGGCGAGAAACGTCTTCTTCCTCGTCTCGGGAGATTCAAAGGCCGATGTCCTCAGCAACATCCTCTTCACCGGCCGGATGGCCGCGGATCAGTATCCGGCGGCCATGATATTGCCGGGCGAGTCCCTGGTCTGGTATGTCGACCGGCCCGGGGATATACTTGAATATACCTCCGACAAAGGTTAATCTCACTTGCGTGTCTTTGAACATGAAAAGGAAATCTCGATGAGATATTTGACGATACTGCTGCTGACGATCTGCATCCTGCTGCCGGCTTCCGCTTGGAGCGGCAATCTGTCGCTCGAGCACAAGGCGATAGCGACGATAGAGCTGCCCGGGCCGATTCTCGATAGCGAGTTCTCGATAGAGAAGGTCCTCCGGGAGCGAAGATCGGTCAGGAAATACACCGATGATCCTGTCACCCTGGAAGAGGTGTCCCAGCTTCTCTGGGCCGCGTACGGGATCACGTACACGAAGGAGGGGCTGCCAGATTTCATACGCGGGGGATTCAAGACCGCTCCGTCGGCCGGGGCCCGCTATCCGCTTGAGATATATCTCGTCGCCGGGAATGTGAAGGGTCTCCTGCCCGGGGTCTACTGGTATGTCCCCGAAGGCCACGTGATCCACAGGCTTGCCGACGGCGACGTCCGAATCGACCTGCAGGCCGCGTGCCTCAGCCAGAAATTCGCAGGCGAGGCGCCGATCTCGATCGTCTGGTCTGCCGTCTACGAGAGATGCACGGAGAAGTACGGGGAGCGAGGCAGGGACAGGTACGTCTGTATGGACCTCGGCCACTCGGCTCAGAACGTCTACCTCCAGTGCGGATCGCTCGGGCTCGGCACCTGCGCCATCGGCGCTTTCACAGACGATTCGCTGAAGAAGCTGATCGGCATGACCGGGGAGGAAGTGCCACTGTACGTAATGCCTGTGGGAAGGATTCCGAGGGAAAAGAAGAAATAATGATAATTCTCGACAGGCCGTACGTATCCGATTTTCTCGCCTCGACCCTTCAGCGTCTCCGGACACCTGTGCTGCGAAACGGCGTCTCCGAGGCCACCGCTGAGGACTACGATCTCAGCCTGATCGACATCGAGCTCGAGGCGTTGCGCTATCTCGATCCCTACGAGTTGCCCAAGCCGTTCGTCGTCAAGCCGGCTGTCGGCTTCTTCAGCATGGCCGTACTCCTGAAGGACTGAGGCCGGGACTCGTTTCTTGCCACCCGCGCGAGCGGCAGTGTATGCTTCGACGAAGATCACTAATTTCTACAGTGAGGTAATCCATGAATATCAGGATACCGGCGATCGCTCTGGCAGCGGTCTTACTCTTTTTCTCCGGATGCGGGGGAGTGGGAGACGGCACCACCGACCTCGTTTACGGGCCCAGCGACAAGATAGGGCCGTATTCGGTGATGAAGTTGATCACGCCGCTCGATGATGTTCTCGACGCCGCTTTCTTCAGCCGTTACGAGAAGTCGTCGCTGGCCACTCTAGACGGGCATATCTACGCCGTTCCCGACCAGATCGGCAACCACCTGATGCTTATCTACAACAAGGCGATGGTGATGTTTGAGCCGAAGGACACCGACGAGTGGATAGAGATGTGCAGGCGCCTCACCGTCGACGATAACGGTGACGGCATGCCCGAGCGGTACGGCGTCGTTTTCAACTCGATCGAGCCGTTCTGGCTTGTCCCGTTCCTCGGCGGATTCGGCGGCTGGGTGATGGACGGAAAATACTCTCCGACGCTTGACACCCCGGAGATGGCGAGGGCGCTGGCGTTCATGGCCGACCTGCGCAACAAGCACAGGATCCTGCCGAAGGAATGCAACTACGAGCTCAGTGACACGATGTTCAAGAAGGAGCAGGCGGCATTCATCATCAACGGACCCTGGTCGCTGAAGGCTTACATTGAAGCCGGGATGGAGATCGGCGTGATGGCGATCCCGGTGATCACGGAGACCGGGAAATATCCGGTGCCGATGGTTTCGAGCAAGGGATACTCGATCAACGTCAATGTGAATGAGGAGAAGCTGCAGCTGGTCAAGGATCTCCTCGTCTTTCTCACCTCGGAGCCCGTTCAGAAGGAGATTACCGGGGAATTGAAGATCCTGCCGGCGATATCGAGCCTGTACAATGACGAGGAGCTTCTTGCCGACCCGATACTGAAGGGTTCGATGGAACAGGCGAGACGCGGTCAGCCGATGCCTTCGGTGCCCGAGATGCGCGCGATCTGGGATGCCATGCGGCCGTTCTATCAGAGCGTTATGGGGGGGAAGATGGACCCGGCAGAGGCGGCCAGGGATATGCAGGAGCGGGCCATCAGAAAGATCGCGGAGATGAAGGGGTAGCTCTACCGGTCAGGCGGAGATTCCGGGGAAGATTTTACCCCAGAGTATTTTCAGGTCCTCCAGTATGAGGTAGAGGCTCGGGATAATAAGCAGCGTGATCCCCGTAGCGAACAGCACGCCCCATCCGAGGCCGGCGGCCATCGGGATGAGGAACTTCGCCTGAAGCGATCTCTCCAGAAGCATCGGCGTCAGCCCTCCGAACGTCGTGATCGACGTGAGGATGATCGCCCGGAACCTCAGTTCGCCGGCCGAGCTGATCGCCTCCTTCGCTGTCCTGCCCCCCCTGCGGATCCTGTTCGTCGCATCTATGAGGACGAGCGAATCGTTCACCACGACTCCCGACAGGCCGACCATCCCGAAGAGGCTCATCATGCTCAGGTTGTAGCCCATCAGTTTGTGGCCGAGGACCGCCCCGACCATGCCGAAAGGGATCGCCGTCATTACTATGAGAGGCTGTGTGAACGATTTGAACGGTATCGCAAGGAGTACATATATGAGGAATAGCGCTATGACGAACGACCTGACGATCGACGACATGAACTCCTTGTCTTCACGTCCCTCGCCCTCGACGGCGAACCGGACGTCGGGATGTGATTCGCGCATAGCGGGAAGTATCGTTGACTCCAGGGCGCGGTTTACCTCTGTATTGTTGGCTTGGCCTTCCTCGATATCGGTCGATACGGCGATGACCCGTTTCCTGTCAGCCCTGGTGATGGTCGCATAGCCCTGGACGGTTTTTACTTCGGCGACCTGCCTGAACGGCACCTCGGTGCCGTCCAGCATGCGTATACGCATGCCGCTGACGTTTCCGATCGACCTGCGTTCGCCGTCGGGATATCGCACGAGGACCTTGACCTCATCCTCGCCAATCTGCAGGCGCAGGGCCTCGGAGCCGTAGAAGGCGGCCCTTACCTGGCGGGCGAGTTCGCTCAGCGTCAGACCGAGACTTCTCGCTTCCGGTTTGAGTTTGAGCTGCATCTCCTGCTTGCCCGGCATGTGGTCGTCGGCTACCTCGATCAGGCCGGGATATTCCCGCAACTCGGCCTTCAATGACTCTACCGCCTCGAATAGCTTGATCTTGTCATCCGACGAGAGGTGTACCTCGATCGGCGCGTCCGGACTTCCTGTCCGTCCCTTGAACGAGATAGACTCGGCGTCGGGGATAGGTCCGACCTTCTTGCGCCATTCGCTGGCGAGGTATCGCGCCTTCAGGTTTCTCTTCTCTCCCTCGAGAAGCTGGACGTGCACCTGGGCCAGGTGCCCTCCCATCTCGGTAGTGGAGAAAGGCCCGCCTCCGCCCATGTGGACACCGATAAGGGAGAAATAATCCTCCATCACCGGCGGTGCGTCTTCGGGCCGGCGGCTGTCAGCTTCCTCCATTGTCTCGAGTGCGGCACGCTCTATACGCGCCAGCACTTCCTCTGTTCGGCTGGCCGGCGTGCTCGGAGGCATGACCAGTGAGCACGAGAGATAGTCCGCGTCGAGGCGGGGGAATATCGTAAGTTTTATTCGTCCGCTGGTGATGAGGCCTATCGTGAGAATCAGAAGGGCCACGCCGACTGTCACCGCGGCGTACCTCCACTTAAGGCAGAACGCGAGAAAACGCCTGTAAGACCCTTTAATAATATTCTTTAACCATCTGTCGGCCGGCTTGGTCCGCGTGTTTTCCGGATTATGGTTGAGTGTCTTGAAACGGCTTCTGGAAAGATGCGCCGGCAGTATCAGGAGCGCCTCGATCAGCGATCCGGCCAGGACGGCGATGACCACGATCGGCATGTTGCGCATGATGTTCCCGCGGGTGCCTGGAATCATCAGAAGGGGCCAGAAAGCCGCTATCGTCGTCAGTACGGCGAAGATAACCGGTCTGCTGACCTGCTCGGCTCCCTGGACGGCCGCCTCAAATGGAAGGATCCCTTTCTCGCGCTTCCGGTATACGTTCTCGCCGATGACGATCGCGTCATCGACGACGATTCCCAGTATCAGCATGAATCCGAAGAGTGAGATCATGTTGATCGAGATATCGAAGAAAGGGAGCAGCCAAAGGCCCGTGGCGAAAGATATCGGTATACCCATCGTTACCCAGAAGGCGAGTTTCACGTTGAGGAACAGCGACAGGAGAATAATGACGAGGACGAGCCCGAGCGCCATGTTCTTGATAAGGAGACTGATCCTGCTCTTCAGGATGATCGATTTATCCTGAAAATAGACTGTGTCCATCCCCTCGGGCAGATCGCCGCGGATATCCTCGATGTATGTCTTCACGGAGGATGCTACCTCGAGCGCGCTCTGGTCTGCGACGCGGTAGATTTCGATGAATGCCGCCGGTTTGCCGTGCGTCGAGACCTTCAGATCGTTGTCTTCGAAGCCGTCCGTGAGGGTCGCTATCTGTCCGAGCGTGACCTTCGAACCGTCGGGCCGAGAAATGATCGCGATGTCGGCATAGTCTTCGGCCCTGTACCTGCGGCCCTTCGTACGTATCAGGACCGTCCCTTCCTTCGATCTGACCGAGCCGGCGGGAAGGTCGAGGCTGGATTTCTGCACGATGGCCGCGATCTGGTCGAGTGTAAGCCCATACCGCCTGAGATTGTTCTCCGATATATCGATATGGATCTCGGCGCGCCTAACGCCGAAGATCTCGACGAGGGTTATGCCGGGCATGTTGATCAGATCGCTCTTCATCTTCTCGGCGAGATGCTTGATCGTCGATTCAGGCGCGTCGCCGTACAGAGCAATATTTATCACCTGCGTCTTGCGCACTATTTGCCTGACGATAGGTTTCTCCGCCTCGTTGGGGAATGTCCTGATGCGGTCGACCTCGCTCTTGACATCGTTGGTGATGTCGTCGAGATCCCATCCACTGATGATTTCGATCGTGACGGTTCCGAATCCCTCGCGCGCCGAGGCGGTGATCTTCTTAATACCGGCAAGGCCGGCAACGCGTTCCTCGATCCTGCGGATGATCGCTTCCTCGACCTCCTCGGGCGAGGCGCCGGGATATTCCATCGAGATCGAGATCATGTCCGGAGCGAAATCGGGGAAAGTCTCGATCTTCATATTCTGAACGGTCAGCAGGCCGGCGAGCAGCAGAAAGACCATCAGCAGATTTGCAGCGACGTGGTTTTCGGTAAACCAGCCGATCAGCTTTTCCATCATTTTCCAGAGCCCCCCGGCTGACCGTGTTTCACCTTCATGCCTTCAGTCACTATCTTCATCGGGGATATGACGACGAGGTCTCCGTTTTCTATTCCGGATCGGACGAGGACCTCGTCACTGTCATATCTGGCTATTTCGATCTGTCTGAAGCGGATCCTGCTCTCGCCGTCCACTATGTAGACGATGCCTCCATTGCGGATCGAACCGCGGGGGAGCCAAACGGCCTCAGGCAGAGTTTTCCCTTCGATCTCGACCCTTACGAAGAGTCCCATCGCCAGGGGCGGCATCGCGTCATAGGGTCGCTCAACCCGTACGATGACGTTGACCATCCTCGTCCTGGTGTCGAGGCGACCTTCGGTGCGCATCAGCTTAGCCTCATGTATCACCGTCTCGCCGGCGATATCGGCGATGACTCTCGTCTCCGACTCGTTGGCGTCGTCGGCTGTGAAGCCGGGTACGTCGATCCAGCGCAGGTCGACGTCCTCGAGCGGTACCGAGATCTCGGCCGCTTCCACGGAGAACAGGGTTCCGAGCCTCTGGCCTACGCCGATAAACTGTCCCAGGTCGACCGACTTCGAGCTGATTCTACCGTCGAACGGGGCCTTGATATTCGTCCTCTTGAGATTGAGTCTCGCCTTGTCGAGATCGGCATTCGCTCCGGCCAGCGCCGCCCTGGCGGCTGCGAGCTGGGGTTCCTTGGCTACCAGTGGGGGAGGCGAGGTCTCGTTATTGTCACCGTTCTGTATCTTCCATTCCTCGCGGGCTGCCTCGGCCTCCTCCTCGGTCAGCATCAGCCTGCTCTCGAGGTCCTTGACCCGTGCCCCGGCTGTCTTGACGGCAAGCTCGTAATCGACCGGATCGATCCGGAGCAGGACGTCGCCCTTCGAGAACATCCCGCCGTCGACGAGGGTGGGGGACATGAACACGACCATTCCGCTTACCTGCGGGACGAGGTCGATTTCGCGAAGGGGAGAGACGGTGCCCTCGCCGGTGATTCTGACCCTCGTCGGGCCTACCTCGGCCGCTTTCACATTCACCCTCGGAGCGGGCAGTGTCATCCGCTGCCTCGTCACTTCTTCGCGCGTTGCCATCATCACGGCGAATATCAGGATCGCGGCGACGATCATCATCGCGATCACCGCCATCTGGAAGGTGGCGGGCCTCTCTTCCCTGAAATCGATTATCTTCTGCTTGAGACTCATCTGTCCTCTTTCTCCGTCGTATCGGGTTCTATCCAGTTGCCGCCGAGGGCGCGGTGAAGCGTAACGCGGTTGGTCAGTATGGCGAGGTCGACAAGTACGAGGCTGTCCTCAGCCTGGAATCTTGCCGCCCATGCATCGAGTACCGTAATATATTCGACGAGGCCACGGTCATACCTGCTCTGCGCGATGGTGAGGGTAACGCGTGCCTTCTCGAGGAATTCAATGATGTATTCGCGCTTTTCGAGTTGTTCCTTCCTGGTCAACAGGGCGCCCTCTACCTCGGCGAACGCGCCGAGCACCGTCTTGGCGTAGTCAGTCAGACCCTGCTCGTATCTTGCCCTTGCCGCGTCCTTCTCGGTGAGCAGCGTCTGCGAGCTGAATATCGGCTGGGTGATCCCTGCGAAGAGGTTCCACAGGACCTGATCGGGCCTGAAGAGCCCGTCGAGCTCTCTGCTCGTGTAACCGTAACTGCCCGTGAGGGTGATCCTGGGGAAGAGATTGCCTATGGCCACGCCGTACCTTGCGTTGAGTGCCCGCAACCTCTCCTCGGCGGCCCTCACGTCGGGCCTCGACGCAAGAAGGTCGGAGGGCAGTCCGGCCGGTACGGGGGCGAGGCGCCTGAAATACTCCTCTGGCTGTTCTCTGGGCGGTGATGACTCGGGGTACCGGCCGAGTATGACGGCAAGCCTGTGCTGAAGCTTGCCGAGCTCCTGTCTGTACTGGGGGAGTGTCGACTCGGCTCTGGCTAGCGAGCGCTGCGCCTGCGTCAGGTCGAGGACGCTCGTGAGACCGCGCTTGTAGCGCGCCTCGATCATCCTCACGCTCTTCGCGTAGCTGTCGATGAGGTTATCTGATATCTGGATCCTTCGCTCGGTAGCCTCGATCTGGAAGTAGAGGGTCGCCGTCTCCGCAATGACCGACTGGATGATCGTATTCCTGTTCTCAATCGACGCGGCGAGATCGGCGCGGGTCGCCTCGTGGGCCCTCGCCCACTTGCCCCATAGGTCCCACTCGTACGAGGCGCTAAGAGAGAAGTTCCAGCTCTCCGTTGTGCCGCCGACCGAACCGCTCTGGGTGCTGTACGTGTCGGGCAGCTTCTGCTTCGACCAGTCGCTGCCCAGCATCACCGATGGGAGCCTGTCGGCGAGTGCCTTGCGGCTGTAGGCGGCCATCTCGGCCACCGACGCGGTGGCCTTCCTGATATCGAGGTTGTTCGCTGCCGATTCCTCGACGAGCCTGTTGAGGGTTGTGTCCCCGAAGACCTCCCACCAGCGGACTTGGGGGAGGACCGAGGTGGTATCGCCGTCGGCCTGAACGAACGACTCGGGCCTTTCGAGCTCCTCCTCGGGACGCTCGTAATCGGGGCCTGTCCTGAAACCGGCTCCGCACGAGGCGAGGAGGGCCGCGGTGAACAGGGCAATAATTATGCGGAACCTGAGTTTCAAATATCTTCCTGTAGTTGAGATTGATGACAATCGAATCAGCACTATATTAATTATGTCCGAAATTATCTAACGTCGAATTATCTAATGCTAGTATGCCGGGTGAAAGCGTTGCCTTGACCGGGGTCAAGTGCAGTACAATATTATGATTAATGGATTTCAACCGAGCTCCTGTCAGCCGCTCGAACGGTGGTCCTTGTGGCGGATTCCTCTCCCGGGCCCGTGCCCGCGGCGCCCGCTTCTTCTCTTCTTCATCATCTCGCGGATCTTCTCCATCCTTTCCTCGAGAACCTTCACCTGTTCCTCGTCGAAGAGGGCCTTGATACTGTCGAACTGCCGCGTAGCCACCGTTTCAAGAGAATCGCCGAATTCAGAGGACAGCCTGTTCATCTCGGGCATTGTTTCCTCGATGATCCTGTCGACCTCAATGCGCTGATCGTCTGTCAGATCCATTCCCCTGAGCGCGTGATGTACGACACGGGCGTTCATGTGCGCAGGCCCTCTCTCCACGAACTCGCGTACGTGTTTCCTGATGATCATGCCCGACCCGAAGAATCCGACGGCGATGCCGCTGAGAAACAGCAGAACCATCCCGATCCAAATCTTTGTATTTCCCTTCATTGTCAATTCCTTCCCTGCTCCTCTGCCGGACCGTTATACGAACGGCGACGAGAAGAGCATGCTCGCCGGATCGTCGAGCAGCTTCACGGCCAGGTCCTGGTACGATACGATGCCGGTCGACAGGGTCCATGCCACGAGGGCTATTGCGGCCGCCGCCGCGGCAATCGAGACGCGCAGGACAAGACTGCTGAATCCGTTGGTCGAGGAAGGTTCCACGGCGGCCGAAGCGGTCCTGATCGTGGCCATGACGCCCGCCTTCCAGTCCTCTCCCGGACTGATCTCGCCGGCACCCCGCCATCCGGCGGCGAGGAGCCTGTCGATCCTGTCCCTTTCGTTATGGTTCATTATCGTTCCTCCATCTTGTCCAGTATCTTCTTCAGTTTTTTTCTCGACCTGTGTGCCCTCACTTTTATGTTGACCACGCTCCAGCCGAGCAGGTCGGCCGCCTCTCTTGCCGGCCTTTCTTCCAGGTGGACAAGTTCGATTACCGCCCTGTCGGCGGGGGAGAGGTGTGCGAGGGCCCTCATCACGACATCCCGCGCTATCATCCTCGATTCGGATCTGTCGAAAGAGATCTCCGGCTCTCCCGCTATCGTGTTCTCGAGCCAGTCAGCGTGTTTCTCCCCCAGCGAGCTCATCGGCGTCTCCTTCGAGCGGTATCGCTCGCGCCAGTAATCATGGCATGTTCGTACCGCTATTTTCGAGAGCCACCACTGAAAGGGACTCTCGCCCCTGTACGACGCAAGTGAAGACCAGGCCCTGACGAACACGTCGTGAGCCACTTCATCGATGCCCTCACGGGGAACACGCCTCCCGACGATCCGGAAGACGTGTTCCCGGTGCCTGTCTATCAGCCTGCCGAATTCGTCCGTGTTTCCCTCGAGCACTTCGCTGATGATATCCAAGTCGTTTCTTTCTTCGATCTCCATGCTCTCTCTCGCAACAGGCAGGCTCATCGCGTATGCGGCGCTGAGGCTCAAAGCTACCTGCCGCGCCGTTCCCGCCGTTCCTCGCGGTGATCGTTCCTGAGCTCGTGGAGCTCGCGAAGCTTCTTCATCTGGCTGTCGTCGAGGACCGTGGCGAGTTTCTTTTCTGTTTCCTCGCGCAAGTTATCCATGCGGCTGCGCATCTTCTCACGATGCTTGTTCAATTCGCGCCTCTCCCTGCGCATGCGGCTCCGCATCTCCACGCGATCGACTCTATCACAGTCGCTGTAACGGTGCACATGATTCCTCCGTGTTTTGTGTCTGCCGTACATTCCTCTCCCGCGGTGCCCGGCCATCATGCGTCCGTCGTCGAGCTTCATCCTCTTCTCGTGCTGCTCGGCGAGTATCCCTCTTATTTCCTCGGCCTGTTTCTCCGAGAGATCGAGCACGATCTCGAGAAATTCGACATGTCCTTCCGGATCGGCCCCGATATAGTGCGGGCCGGAGTGAGATCTGCCGGCGACGTGCCTGCCGCCATTGCCCGCTCCATATCCGTAATAACTGTCCTGTCCACTGGCGGAGAGTGGTGAGAAGAGGATAAGGCCGAACACTGCCATCAGGAGGGCTCCGCCGCCAGTGAACCTGACAAGCCTCTCGAATCCCGTTTTCTTTCCTGTTATCGAGTTCATCTCGATACCTCCATGGTAACTGGTCCAAGAGCTCTGCCGCGGCTCTTACTGTCAGTGTCGGCCGGCGAGGGGTGGAGGTTACAACTTTGTTGCCCGAGGCGAGATTTTTATTCTCCCCGGGGCGCGATCCATCATATAATCCGCAGCGATAATCATGAGAACATCAAAAAGTCTGATATGGCTCTTCCTGCTTCCATCAGCCGTTGTGCTCGGGCTAGTCGTAGTCTATCCGTTCATATACAATCTCTACATATCAACGACGAACATGGGGCTCTACACGATCCGCGACTACAGCGTCAAGGGGTTGTCGAACTACCGTGACATCTTCCTCGAGAAGGACCTCTGGTACTATTTCGGCAAGACGATCGTTTGGACCTTCGTAAACCTCTTTTTCCACATGGTGCTCGGCATCTCGATCGCCATGCTGCTGAACAGGCAGATAAAGGGGAGGGGGGTATTCCGGGCGCTGCTGATCCTGCCCTGGGCGATGCCGCAGTACATCAGCGCGCTGACCTGGAAGGGGATGTTCAACTACCAGTACGGCTCGATCAACCTGATCCTGACGAAGGTTTTTCACATGCCGGCGATCGAGTGGTTCTCCAATGAGACGTGGGCTTTCATCGCGCCGATGCTGACCAACATCTGGCTCGGGTTTCCGTTTATCATGGTGGTGACTCTTGGTGGGCTGCAGTCGATCCCGAAGGATCTCTATGAGGCTGCCGACATCGACGGCGCCTCTCCGATCAGGAAATTCTTCGACGTCACGCTGCCTATGCTCAAGCCGGTGCTTACCCCGGCGATCATCCTCGGGACGATCTGGACATTCAACAATATCAACGTGATCTGGCTCGTGACCGACCGCGGCCTTCCCGCCGACAAGACCCACATTCTCGTGACCTACGTATACAAGGCGGCGTTCACCTACTACAGGTACGGGTACGCGGCGGCCTTCTCGGTATTCATATTCCTGCTCCTGTTTGTCTTTGTAATTTTCTACATAAGGAAGACCAAGGCTCTGGGTGAGGTAAGGTAGTATGGTGAAGAAGCACAGCAGGGCGAAGAAGACGATCGAAACAGTACTCGTCTACATCCTGCTCGTCGTCATAACCCTGATTACGATCTATCCGATCGTACAGATATTCGGGATATCGCTGCGGCCGGCGAACGAGCTCTACTCGACATCGCTGCGGATAATCCCTGAGAACGCGAGCTTC
The DNA here is from genome assembly GCA_030609325.1 of Candidatus Krumholzibacteriota bacterium. Classification (GTDB taxonomy): domain Bacteria; phylum Krumholzibacteriota; class Krumholzibacteriia; order Krumholzibacteriales; family Krumholzibacteriaceae; genus JAUWCL01. Next base: position 86,196 of record JAUWCL010000001.1, on the reverse strand, counting down.
AAGGCGTACAGGGAGGTCCTCTTCGAGAAAGACTTCTTCACCTGGCTTCGCAACTCGGTGATCGTGGCGCTGGCCGTATCGATATTCGGGGTGACGCTTGCGTCGAACGCGGGATACGCCTTCTCGAGGTTAAGGTTCAGGGGGAGGAAGACGGGGATGATCTCGATTCTCGTCACCCAGATGTTCCCCGCGACTATGTTACTGCTGCCGCTCTACATCCTCATGTCGAAGTTCCACCTCGTTGACACCCTCTTTGGTATCATCATCGCCTACACGGCGACGGCCCTGCCGTTCTGCATCTGGACGATGAAGGGTTACTACGACACGATACCGGTCGATCTCGAGGAGGCCGCCATGATCGACGGGACGACCCGTTTCGGTGCTTTCGTCAAGGTGACCCTGCCGCTGTCGGCTCCGGCGCTTGTTATAACGGCCCTGTTCAGCTTCATGGCCGGCTGGTCGGAGTTCATCGTGGCCAGGGTGATCATAAACAGGCAGGGGCTCTACACCCTGCCGCTCGGACTCGAGAGCCTCAGTTCGACATTCCAGACCGAGTGGGCCAACTACGCGGCCGGCTCGGTGATCGTCTGCATCCCCGTGGTCGTACTCTTTCTGCTGCTGAGCAGGTTCCTCATCTCCGGCCTCACGCTCGGGGGCGTGAAGGGCTGATGGCGGACAGGCGATTCTGAAGGCTGTATCGGGGATATGGTCCGACCGTCTGCGCAGGCGCAAGCCGTTTGTCGCCGCCGGGTACGCGATGAGCGCGCTTGCCAAGTCGCTGTTCGCCGTCGCAGACTCATGGGCGGGAGTGCTCGGCATCAGACTGACGGAGATGGTGGGGAAGGGGCTGCGCAAAGCATCGCGCGACGCACTTCAGGTTTATAAAATCAATATGCAAGAAATAGAACGAGTATAAATACTCGATATCAGAGGAGGGGTTATCATGAAAGTTTTTGGAATTGTTGTTTTAGTATTAGCCGGAATTCTAATTTTGGCAATTGCTGTACTTGGGGTACTGCGTTTTGTTTATGACTCAAGGGTGAACCGCATCTGGAGTTCGCTTCAGGTCTCGGGAAAGGCGGAAGTCGTTTTCTTGCCCGAAATGGTGGATGGCTTGCCTGAAGTGGCACAGAGATATCTGCTGCATGCCATTCAGCCCGGCACGTTGTTGGCACGGCGAGTAGAACTAAAGATGTCGGGGATGCTCAAACCCAGGGACGATGCGTCCTGGATGCCGCTTCAGGCGACTCAGATACTCACACCGGGGCTCGGTTTTGTCTGGAAAGCTAAAGCCAAAGCTGCCGGTCCTGTTTTTATGACCGTGACGGATCATTACGCCGCCGGGGAGGGTCGCATGCGAGTCGCCCTGTTTGGACTGTTGCCGATGGTGAACGATTCAAATCCGGATATCGCCAAATCAGCGGCAGGACGCTTTATAGGAGAGTCGGTTTGGTTGCCCACAGCGCTTCTCCCGCAATATGACGCAGTCTGGCAGGAAGTAGATAGTCTTCACGCTGAAGTCACACTTGCCGTAGATGGCCTGACTACCACGCTCACCCTTACCATAAACGAGGAAGGCAGACTAAAGGAGGTAGTATTGCTGCGCTGGAAAGATGACGTAAAAGAGTTTGTCCCATTTGGTGTGGTCATTGAGGAGGAACAGGAGTTCGGCGGCTATACCATACCTTCGCAGCTGCACGGCGGCTGGTGGTTCGGTAGCGCACGGCATGGTGATTTTTTTCGCTTCACAATTGAACAAGCCATGTTTCACTAAGTTGTTGGTGGCAAGAAGAATTCAAAATACTGAAGGATAATCAAATACAACAAATGAAAGAACTCATTCAGTTACCGGTAGTTGATCCGGATCATCGCGAATTGTATATCAGTCTTGGCTGTGCGTTGGAAAACCTGATGATCGCTACCGGAAATGCCGGAAAGGAAAATGGGGTTACTTTCTTGGTGCTGACCGAACCGAGAGCTATCGAGCAGATCTTCGAACTTGTCAAGGAAGGCAACAACATTCTAATGATGCTTGCTTGAAGTGAGTTCTCGTCCTACTATGTTGATGTGACACATGGAAGGGGCGTCGTCATGAACAAGTGTTCCCGAAGAGAATTCCTGGAATATTCTTTTGCCGTCGCGGCAGGTACGGCATTGTTACCTCTGTCAGGCTGCGGATTCTCCTCCTCTGAGTACAAGGGAGTGCTGGAAGTCCCCGGGGGTGGTTACCCGCTCATAGAAGCTGCCGGTTCGCATTACGAGATCGGCAGACGTATCGGGGCGGCCATGAAGGAAAGCATCACAGGCTACTTCGGGTATTCCGAGGAATACCCGAACAGCGTTGATTATCTCGAGGGGGAGGGGAAAGAGATAATCGGAAGCATGTTCTCTCACGCCCGTGCAGCTTTCCCGCATCTGGTCGAAGAACTCGAGGGGATGGCGGAATCGCTCGAGATCCCATTTATGAATCTATTCGCTTTCAACTGCAGGTCCGAGATCAAGATGCTCCAGGATCCGCCGGGCTGTTCGACGATCGCTCTCAAAGAAGGGAACAGGCTGATACTAGTTCATAACGAAGACGGGAACGATCTCAATATAGGCAGGATGTTCCTTGTCAGGGTCACGCCTCCAAGCGGCATGACCTTTCTCGCCTTCGTCTACCCGGGCCTTCTTCCCGGAAACGGTCCCGGGTTGAACCGGAACGGCATCGTCGAGACGACGAACTACATCCAGCCGCGGAGGGTAGTCGACGGAATCCCCCGATATTTCATAAGCCGAGCCATACTCGAGGCGAAGAGTCTCGAAGAGGCCGTCTTGCTGGCGACTATGGAGGGCAGGGCCTTTCCATTCCACCACAACCTGGTATCCCTCGGCGAGAGACGTATCCTTTCCGTGGAGACCGCCGCCTGGCCGGAGCAAAAGCACGACATCCTGGAGGTCGAAGGGTTCTATATCCACACCAATCACTTCCTTCATCCCGCCATGGTGGAGGGCGGAGAATCGGGGGAGCGGTCCTACGACGTTCCCTACATCTCATCGACGACACGGATGGAGGTCCTCACCCGTGCGGTCGAGAGCGAGGGGGAGCCTTCAGACGTCGAAGGGATAATCGAGCTTCTGTCGCTTCACGAGGGGCGACCTTACAGTCCCTGCCGCCATCCGGAAGGCGATGTGCACGGCGTCACGCTTGGGACGGCAGTCTTCCAGTCGCTGGAAAAGAGCATGACACTGTTTCACGGGAATCCGTGCTTGAGGCTCAAGAAAAAACACGAAATATAAAATATCCCAAATGAAATCCTGGTCGCTGAATACGGCGACCTCGAGACCTGGGGCCGAAGTCTTCAGGAGAATCGGACTGGACGAGCGGGATCACATGAACAACAGCTTCGTGCTCTGCGGGAAACCGGAGCATGTCGTGAAATACGAAGGCATGTCTGACCTGCCGGATGTACGATGAAGGCAAGGGCTCATGCCCCGTATCGCCTCTCTATTCATTCGTCGGTCAATCTAATTACTTACTCCGAATCCTCGATGATCCTGATTTCCGAAGTCATTTCCGCAGCCTGTCTGTAAACAGCGCTGACTCCGCAGTAACGCTCCTCCGAAAGTCTGAAGGCTTTCTTCAGTTTGGCCATCGGGAGGTCCTTGCCCCTGAACTCATAAGTGACATGTATCCTGTAATAGTGTCGGGGATGCTCTTCGGTGAGCTCGCCCTCGACCTTTTGACGCCGGTGCGTGATTGAAAAAGACAATATTGGCGCAGGCTATATTCATTCCTTTTCATCCATTTGCCTTGGCCGGAATCGCGGAACCGGTTAAATCGTTTTACACTCAAGCGATCGACTCGTGCTTCGGGACGTACTACATTATGGAGAGACACGGGGGCGCACCGGACTGGGGCCTGCGGTTTGCGTGGCAGTTCCTGTTCCCGAAGAAATAGAGGTATATCAAGGGAATCCCCTTATGGGGATTCCCTTACCTTATCGAATCCGCGACAAGGCCTGTCAGGATCTTTCCGATCACATTCGCTTCAGAGAAGTTTCTGACATATTCATGCGCGTTCTCCGCGAGAGAATCATAGAGCTGTTCGTCCATGCCGAGCAGGTCCAGAGCCCCAGCGATGTGTCCGGGAGAAGATGGCGGAATCAGGATACCTCTTTCGCCGTCTTTGACAAGTTCAGGAATTGCTTTCCATTTCGTCGTGATGACCGGAACGCCGGCCGCGAATGCTTCCAGGATTACAGCAGGGTATCCTTCTCCGGGATGGCTGGTGGGAAGAAGAAGGACATCGTGCTGGCCCAGGGTCTCGGTAATCTCTTCGTTCGAGAGTATCCCCCGGTAATGGCAATTGGAACACGAATTGATTTCATCGAAGAACTTCTTGTTGTCCCTGGCGATTATCTGACCGTAGAAGCTGCAGCTGATATCATTCCTGTTCCTTATCGCCTCGATGATATCGAATACACCCTTCTCTGCTTTCACCTGCCCGATAAAGATGCACTTGCCGGAGAACTTTCTTTTCGGTTGCTCGTCGAGAATCAATTCATCCGGAAGGAAATTGGGGAAGAACACGATCCGCTCCGGATCGAGGCCGATGTGGTTTATCAGCTCGTCGGCATGCATCCTGGTCTCGGGAAGGAAATGTTCCGCCATGTCGAGCAGCGAGACAACGGATCTTTTTCGAATTGCTCCAAGTGCGTCAATCCTGTCCGCCAGCATCGAGCCGAACGGCTTGACGATATACGGCTTGCCGACGATCCGGGCGAGGCGCATAACGGGGATACCGAGAGAGACGATGAAGCTGCTGTTAGCCCAGAGCAGCATGATATCGGCCCGAGGCAGCTTGAAGGCGAGTTGCCCCATGATTCTGAGGGCTCGTCCCGGGTCTTTCCATGTACGCTTGACCTCAGTCGGCTTGATGCCTTCTCCGGCGGAAGTGTTGATGCACTCAATCTCGAATCCAGCCTTTTGCCAGTACCTGCTCTTGAGGAGCCTCGTGGAGGTTATCGTATCGCCACCGATGGGAGGGGGCAGGGGGGCCACAAGGAGTAACCGTTTTCTGATCGATGTCGGGCTGGAATCAGGCATGACTACCCAGCCCTTTTGAACTCGACCCAAGGATCGATTGGTATATTTTCTCGGTATTCGCCACCATGGTCCTTGCTGAGAAGAGCTGTTCTACACGGGCCCTTCCTTCTCTTCCCATCGAGGCGCGTTTCTCTTCATCCTTCGAGAGGGATTCGAGTGCTTCGGCAAGGGCATAAGGGTCGCCTGGGGAGACGAGCAGTCCGGTCACTCCGTCTATGACGGCTTCCTTGTTTCCGCCGACATCGGTCGTAACTACCGGTCTGCCGGCGGCCATTGCTTCGAGTATAGCAAGAGGAAGGCCCTCGCGCAGTGATGAGCCTGCAACGACATCGAACTGAGCAAGAAAAACCATCACGTCCGCGGTTTTCCCGGCGAAAACGGTTCTGTCTCCGATTCCCATCTGACTGACCTGTTCCTTGAGCTCTTCTCTGAGGGGGCCGTCGCCGACGAAGGTCAACTTGACGGGAACATTCCTTTCCACAAGGAGTCTGACGGCATCGACGAGATTCGAGTAGCCCTTCTGCTCGGTAAGACTGCCGATGGTTCCGATGTGAAAGATATCAGGATCTGTTTTTATCTCAAAAGCGCTGGTATCGAAGTGGTCCAGGTCGACTCCGTTGACGACGGTGACGATCCTGTCCGGATCGATCTTCTGCTGGTGGGATTCCCTGACCTCTTCCGAGCAGGCGATCACCATGTCGAGTCTTCGGCGGAGATTGAAATAGATGATTTCGGCGAACCGTCCCAGGGTTTTCCCCGTGTAATAGATACTGTGCTCGGTCATCACCTTGACAGGAATTTTCTCGAGTTCAGCAGCGGGAACGCCGCTGAATATGGGAAGGAAATTGTGAAAGTGCACGATGCGCGCTTCACGCTCTCTGAATATTCTCTTGAGACGTGTGATGCTCCGCGGATCGGCTGAACGGGTACCGATGACGTGGACCCTGATGCCGAGATCCTCTATTACCGGAATCATCTCTCCATCGGGGTAGAACGAGATGACCTCGAACCGGTATCTGTCCCGATCATGAAATTTCGCATAGTAATATAGGTCCTTCTGTGCTCCTCCGTACTCAAGCGAGTGAATCACATGAATACAGGTTTTTCTGCCTATTTGCATTTTTTTCACGATAAGGAATATAGCAACGAGGGCGAAGCCCCTACAAGGTAAACGTCGGCGCTCCGTATAAATGGAGCGCCGAATGGTTTTCACGATTCGCGGCCTTCTACTTGATGGGCCCGAAACCGATGATATCCTCGATCGAACCCTTCCGCTGTGACTTCGGCTTCAGAACGGCCTTGACGGGCATCCCGATCGCGATTTCGTCTATCTCTAATCCTTCGAGGTAGTGTATCAGGCCTCCGTCGGTGTCGCCGATGCGGACCATCGCGAGAATCTTCGGGATCTCCTTCTCCGAGCCGTCCATGTTGCGGAACGACAGGGTGAAGGTCTCGACGTAACCGAGCGTACCGACGTCGATGTACGAATCGAGTTCCTTGAAGCATCGGTCGCAGTAGACCTTCGGGGGGACGAAGGAGATATCGCATTCTTCGCAATAAGTGGCGAGGAAAGTACCCTTGTCCTTGACCGTGCGGAAAAACTTCTCGCCGGCCAGCCCGAACGTGTAGACATAGCGGACGGGGATGGCCCCTTCCCAGAAGGTCGGTACCGTCGTGTCAGTTATTTTCTCGGTAATTGCCATGTTTATCTCACCTCTTTCCCCCGGCCCTCGGGGCGGCCTTTGTTTTTATCTTCCGTTCCCGCGGCTACCGGCTTGAAGTAGAGGATGTCGGTAATCGCGCCCGTGCGATCCTCCGGCTTCTTCCAAACAGCTTTTACCTTCATGCCGATCTTGAAGTCCTTCGGGTCTGCCTCGCCGAGCATGTGCATGATTCCCATGCCCTCCGAGGCACCGTCTATCTCGATCACTGCGGGGAGCAGCGGCGGCTCCTTTGGTCCGCGGCGCGAGGCGTCCCAGTTAACCTTCGCGATACTGAAGGTATTGATTACGCCGGTGTCCTTTACGTACATCCACTCGTCGGTGGGGCGGAAGCACAGCTCGCAGAACATCCGCGGCGGCAGCATTATCCTGTCGCACTTGTGGCAGACGCGTGCAATGATCCTGCCCTCCTTGAACTCCGCGAGGTAGCGGCCGATCGCTACGCCGTTGTCCCAGGCGTACTTGAGATCGGGCTTCCATTCGGTCGTGAGCACCTTTCCCGTCTTGAAGTCGGAGGCCTTCAGTTGGGTTCCGCCGAGTTCAAAATCTTCAAGTTTCATCTCGTATGCTCCTTGTTCGTTCCGTTCGCAGTATCAGCTTCTCATAACGACGACGGTACCCATCTGCATGAGGTCGCCCCACGCCTGAGCGAGCCCGCAACGCGGATTTCCGGGTACCTGGCGCTTGCCCGCCTCGCCGCGCAGCTGGAGGAAGATCTCAATGATCTTCATCAGGCCGGTAGCGGCGATCGGGTTGCCGACGCCGAGCGCGCCGCCCGAGGGGCAGATTGGCATGTTGCCGTCGCGGGCCGTGATTCCATCGGCTGTCAGTTGGGCAGCTTTGCCGCGCGGGCATAGCATGAGGCCTTCCATGTGATGGAGCTCCTTGTAGTCGAACGGATCGTACGGTTCGGCGATATGGATCTCCTTGTCGGGCTCCTTGATCCCCGCCATATCGTACGCCATCCGCGCCGCAGTCTCGACGTAGCGCGGATAGGAGAGATCGCGGGTCGCCCAGTAGGCCGTATCGATCGAGTGACCGATCCCGTCGATCCAGACCGGCTTGTCCGTCAGCCGGCGCGCGACGCGCTCGCTGGCGATCACTATCGCCGCGGCGCCGTCGGAAGCGGGGGAGATGTCGAGGCGGTTTACCGGCCAGCAGAGCGTCTCGCTGCTAAGCACGTCCTCGACGGTGATGTTCCCGGCGACCTGCGCCGAGGGATGATCCATCGCGTTGCGCTTGTTTTTTACCGAGACCTGGGCGATGTCCGCTTTGGAGATACCGTATGTCTCCATGTACCGGTGCATCTCGAGCGCGAATATCCAGATCAGGGTCGGCATGAGCGGCTGCTCGGTCGTGTGGTCGAAGATCGTCAGGAACGCTCCCTGCGGGTGCGGGTGACAGCTCGACATCTTCTCCTCTGCCACGACGAGACAGATATCCGCCATCCCGCTCGCCACGTGGAACCAGCCGTGTATCGGGCTGAAGACGCCCGTGCCGCCGCCGACGTAGTGGCGCATGTACGGCTTGCCTATGGCGCCCGCGCCGTCGGCGAGATACTCACCCTTCATGTGGACGCCGTCGAACGCGTCGGGCGCGGTGCCGAGCGTCACCATGTCAATGTCGTCGAGCGTGAGATCGCAGGATTCGAGGGCCATCTTCGAGGCCTGCCAGGACAGCTCCTTTCCTGTCTCCTGCGCGCGGCGTACGAATTTCGTAATGCCGGCTCCCACAATTGCTACTTTCCTCATTCCCATCGCAAAAGACCTCCTACATGTTCGAAAGAATGGCGACCGCCCCGGTGGCAGTCGGAACGCCGCGCCATACCTGCGCCAGGCCGACGTTTACGTCGGGGATCTGACGGGCGCCGGCATTGCCGCGAAGCTGCTCGACGAGCTCGAGAATCTTGTGCGCACCGGATGCCTCGAAGAGGTGTCCGACGCCGAGCGCGCCGCCTGATATGTTAATGGGAAGCTCGCCCTGGTACGAAGTGGCCCCGCTCTCGATCATGTAGGCTGCCTCGCCGGGCATGCAGAGCTTCAGCGCTTCCATGTGCTGGAGCTCCTTGTAGGAGTATTCGTCGCATATCTCCGCGAAATCGATCAGCGCGGCTGGATTCCCGATTCCGGCCATCCTGTAGGCCATCTCTGCAGCGAGGCGGGCGTACGCCGCCTCGCCCCAGTCGCGCATCTCGAGGGTCGGTGTGTCGGTAGACCAGCCGAGTCCCTCGATCCAGATCGGCGTCTCGCAGAGGGCGCGCGCCGTATCCTCGTCGGCTAGGACTGCTACGACGGCACCGTCGGCGTGGGGCGCGATGTCGAGACGGTGCAGCGGGAGGGAGATCGGCTCGGAGGCGAGCACGTCACCCTCGGTGATTTCGGCGCCGAACGCGGCGTAAGGATTGCGCATCGCGTTCTTCTTGTTCTTCACTACTACCTGCGCGCACTGTTCGGAAGAGGCGGCCGACTCAAAGAGATATCTAGTCATCTCGAGACCGGCTACCGCGTGCGGAGTCTCTCGCAGCGGACGGTTGTAGACCGGATCCTGAGCGAATCCCATCAGCTCGCCGATGTTTCTCATGTTGGAAGCCTTGCTGTGGGCCTCGATCGCGATCGTCCTGAATGCCCCGGTCATAATCATCATGTAGCCGGTTGCCATTCCCTGGATGAAATCTCCGGGGATCGTCTGCGTCGGCTTGAGGACTGCTCCGATCTGGTCGGGACAGTACTCGTCGGCGATCGAGTACCCCTCCATGAAATCCTCCGCCGTCGTGATGAACCCGTCGATCTCGCTCGGTTCTATCCCGGCGTCGGTGTAGGCCTTGCGGGCTGCCTCGAAGATCAGCTCGCGGAAAGAGACATCGGGTGTGACGGGACGGAAACCCGTCGTCCCTATGCCGACAACAGCGACTCGTTTTACCATTCTTTCACCTCGCTATCCATAGAAGTAGAGAATCCTGTAATCGTTGATTCGAATAAAATAACGAGCAAATATGCTCGCGGATTATCTCATTAATCCCGATATGGCGCAACAGGAAATTCGGGGCATGGTGGGTATGGGGTGAGGTCAGGGATCTCCGGCGGTCCCGCTCAACAGGCTGTCCACCGAGGCCGCCTTCTCCTGCTCGCCTGTAAGGCCGTACAATTGCTTTATGTTCTGCAGGACTACGGTTATTTCGGGGTGTCCTACGCTGCGCGTTCTCTCGAGGATCTCGAGAGAACGGAGATACAGCTTTTCGGCTTTTCCGTACCTTCCCAGTTCCACGTAGAGCCCGGCGAGATTGTTCATCCTGATCGCCTGGGCCGGGTCGTCCGCGTCGCCCGTTCTTTCCCTGATCTCCAGTGCTCCGGCGAAGAGCGGCACAGCCTCCGCGGCCTTTCCGGATTCGAGGTAATCCTTCGCCATGGATGTCATCGCTGATGCCTGTTCCGTCAGCAATCTGACGAGCTCCGGATCGTCTTTCGCCAGCTTCGCACTCTGGATCTCTACAACTGTTTCGTAAAGGGGTATGGCCTGTCCGTAATCCTCAATCCGCATGTACACCCCGGCAAGGTCCCTGATCGAGCGGGCCGTCTCCATACCGTCTTGTCCGTGAATCTCCTTTTTCGCCTTGATGAGCCGGTTATAGACGGAAACAGCTTTCTTGTAGTCCTCGGCCCGCACATACATGACAGCCATGTTTTCTTGCACTGCAGCTACTTCGGCCGGATCAGATCCCCGCATGGCCACCATCAGTCCGAGCGCCTTCCCATAGCGGATCGCGGCCGCTTTGAATCTGCCCTGATCCCTGAGGAGGTCGGCCTCGCGGATGTACAGCCGAGTGATATTATTCAGGGACGCCGCCACTTCAGGGTGGTCTTGACCCAGGGACTCCTCCTTTAAATGCAGGGCTCTGATGAACAGCGGTTCCGCCTCTTCGAGCCTGCCCGCCCTGACGTACATTATAGCCAGGTTGTCGAGCGATGTGATCAGGTCCGCATGGCCATCGCCCGGCTCTTTTTCCCTGATGGAGAGGGCTCGGAGGTACAGGGGCTCGGCCTCATCGTACCTTCCCTGGTCCGAATACAGGCCGGCGAGGTTGTTGAGTGAAGATGCGGTGCCGGGGTGATCCCTGCCGAGTGATTCCTCGAGTATGCCCAGAGCCTCGATGAGGAGGCTTTTGGCCTCGGACGGGCCGCCCTGCTGCGAGAGCATGGCGGCGAGGTTGTTCATCGATTTGGCGATATTCGGGTGCCGCGGCCCGAAGGAGGACTCAGTGGCCGCAAGCGCTTTCCTGGAGAGACGGATCGCTTCCTCATACCGGCACTGCCGGAAGAGCTCGAGAGATTCGGCCGTCAGCCTCTCCCAGTCTTCCTCCGCGGACAGCGCCGGTACGCTGACCGATACGGCAAGCATCAGGGTCAGCATGATTCGGGACGGTGTTTTCATCGATCATCCTCTGATCTGTTTCGCGGAACCTGCACGCCCCGGAGGCGTTCAAACGGACATACGACCATTATCCGGACAAATGTCCCGGGCCACAACAGAAAAGGGCGAACATCGGTGCCTGAGCCCTGGATAGAGGCCTATCGCCTGGAGCCGGAACGCAGGGATCGTTTCAATTCCCCCTGAAATAGACTGTCATCGCTGCGCCCGTGACGCACAGCGCTATCCCCGCCATCTGGACAGGGGAGAGTCTCTCGTCGAGGAAGAGGTAGCCGAGGACGGCCCCGAGTACGGGTGCAAGGCAGAAGGCGATCGTCATCACGGTCGAGAGACTTCCGTTCTTCAGGCCGGTATAGAGAAAGATGATCCCCAGACATCCGGACAGGAGCCCGCCGCCCACCGCGATCAGGGATATCGATTTTGGTCCGGCGGTCTTCAACTGGTGCCAGAACGGGTACGACAGGAAAGAGAGAAGCAGGAGGGAGACCGCCGTACGGATCGCCGTTCCCATCACGGGAGAGAGGCCTCCGAGCTTCACTCCACGCTTCTCGAGAAGAGATCCGACCGCCCAGCAGATCGCCGTGAAGAAGGCCCAGATTTCAGAGCGCATGATCACCCCCGGGATCCGTATCACTTCAACCCGAGTATGTACTTCCTCGTCAACCTGATTTTTCTCAGCACGTTTTTCTCGAGCAGAAGGAGTATGACCGTAGCGCTCAGGATTGCAACGGCGGCGCCGAGAAAGAAAAAAGCGTCGATGTCGAGGATCTGATATTTCAAGATCCGTATCGTACCGAGGATTAACGTGTGTAAAAGATATATGCTCATCGAGTAGAATCCGATCGTTTCAAACAGTCGCCCGGCGATGTTCCCCTCCGGTCTGGTCAGCAGAGAGGAGATGCTGACAACTGTCATCGTACCGGAGACACCCATCACGAGCCTCGCCAGCCTGAGGTCGATCGAGCCCCGGAAGATATAGGTTGGCACAAAGAGAAGAGTCCCGGCAAGTATCACCAGGATATTTTTCCGTATGGAAAGCTCGTCGAAATCTACCCGGCCAGAGAGGAGCGTACCGAAGACGAAGAACGGAAGGTGGGAGGCAAGTGGGTTGAGGCAGAAGTAATCGGTCAGCGGGATGTACATCATACCGACCGTCACGGCGAATACCAGCAGGTCGTTTCGCAGCAGCGCCTTCAAAGCAGGGTAGACTATGAATACCAGTATTAGAGTGTACATGAACCAGAGAAGCGTGCTCGACCCCCTCAGAGGATTGAGCAGGATGTACAGGAGGGATTCCGCGTCAGCCGGGTGCTGCAGATCGAAAAACAGGCCGGCGAATAACTTCACCGTGAAGTAGAGGAGCGATATTACCAGGTACGGGTAGACGAGCCTGTGGACTTTCCGGGTGAAGAAGACTTTGTAATAGTTGCCGGTATCGGCCGAAGAGACGTATCTGAAGAGGAATCCGGAAAGCATGAAGAAGAGCGGCATTGTGAACTGGTGCCTCACGGAATAGAACGTGACCCAGTAATCCGGCTCGAGGACAGGTCGGTAATGGCCCGCCACGACCAGAATCATGCAGATGCCTTTCGCGATGAATATGGACCGGATTATCTTTTTTTTTAGCCACCATGCGCGGATCATAGCATATGTTCACTCAGCCGCAACACGGAAAAAATATGTCGGATCAGAGCTGGAAGCTGTCATGCCGCACAGTTACTTGACGTATGTCACCTCGAAATAGGGGATGAAGTCGCCTTCCTCGACCTTTACGCTGTTCGTTTTTTTCCCGACATTGATAAGAGCCTCGATGTTCTGGTATAGCATCGTTGGCCAGTAAGAGGTCTCGACCCTCACTTTGTAGGTGCCCTTTTTGACCTTGTTGCCCTGGTGGTCCTTCAGGTCCCAGACATAGATGTGATGGCCGACATCGATGCTAGCGCTGGTGATCCCGTCGATTCCCTCGAACCGGGAGATAGCCGCCCATATGGGAAGGGTCACCTGCTTTTCTTTGACGAATCCCGCGAACCCGGAGACGTAAACGGTCGCGATATAATGCTCGTTCTTGTCCTCTATCCACACGGCTGTTTGCGGGGCGAGCTCGTCCTGGAATCCGAGTACGAAGTCGATCTTCACGCAGGGGGTGTCGTATTCCGAAACGGCCAGCCTTGCCACCTGAGGGCGCATCTCATTGAAGACCAGTTTCGAGCCGTTGGAACCGGGGTATTCCTTTGCAACCTTGATCCAGTACTTCAATGCCTCGCGCCGACGCGCGTATCCGAGATAGAACAGAGCTTCTGATTTTACGGGCTCCGGACCATCGCTTTCCGCGACCATCTCGAGGTCGGCGACCGACTGATCGTGCTTTCCGAGAAAGAACGGCATAAGCAGGCCGAACGTGCCCCTCGTCAGTCTCAACTCGATATCGTCCGGGGCGAGGTCGACAGCTTTGTCAAGGCCTGCCATCGTCTCGAACGCGAGACCCGAAAGATAGTCGGTGTCATCGTAGATATTCTCGTCGTATCCCTTTTCGGCGATCCTGGCCGTCGACAGCGCCAGCATCTTGCAGGCGTCGGCGCTGCTCTGGTCGATTGCCGTGTAACCCTTCAGTACTTCTCTGGCGTTCGTGAACGAACCTTCTTCATAGTAGATCTCTCCGAGCTGGAGGAGGAGTGCGGTATCGCCGGGATCCTTCTCGAGCGACTTCTTGACGGCGAGGACCTTTTCGCTGTCGCCTTTCCGGGGAGTGATGATGCCGGCATCGATCTCCGGTTTCTCCTCGACATCTTTGAGCCCTTCGAGTTGCTTTTCCGCCGCATCGGCCGCCACCGTGCCCGGAGCGATTTCAACTATCCTTTCCAGGGCTTTTTTCCGGCTGGCAGGATCCTCCTTTTTTCCATATCCCTCGGCAAGCATTGTCAGGGAGGTGACAAGTCCCTCGCTCGCTTCGGGGGACGAAGCGGAGGAATACAACTTCACGGCATGCTCGAGGTCGCTTATGCCGGGGTCGAGCCTTCCGAAGAAGCCGGGCACCTTGATCCCCATGATACCCCTGAACAGCCGGGCCCGGGGATTCTCCTCATCGAGTATTACGGCCTTGTCCAGCCTTTCGAAGGAGAGCATCATCAACCTTCCCGCTTCCTCGTAGTCCGCAGCCTGGCCGGCGCCCATGCCTGTATACAGGCCGAGATACGCAAGAGCGTCAGAGTTCTCGGGGTACTCGGCGGTGACCTTTTCGAGCAGGGCGACCGCTCCTGGAAAATCACCGCTGCCGGCCAGTTTTTCCGCCTGTTCCATTTTATTCTCTACCTCGCCCGCGGCAGCGGACAATGCTACGAAGAGGAAGAGGATACCGGTCGTGATAAAGGTTGATACGTTTCTCATGCTATTCTCCTTTCGGGAATTATTGATCGCTCGGGTAAAGATTCTGCTTCTGAAAATACGCCTTTGTCAACGATATAGAGGTTTGTCCTGGAATCAGGTAAGAATACGGATATGGAAAGGCGGTGTTGCGTCAACGATCCATGAATAACGAGGGATGGTGGGGAAGTACTTCGGTCACGGTTCGAGAATAATGATTCCGCCTTCCCGATCGACAAGGATCCAGTGCAGGTTCAGCACTTTGCAGACCCACGGCTCGATGTTATTGATCTGGTTGCGGAACTGCGGCATGTCAGGAAGGGCGAGTGCGTATTTCGTCTCATGGCGGGAGATGCCGCATATCAACTGACCGAGGTTGAGGTGGAAATCGAGGCCGATTGAAGCGGAAGCCCCATGAGCCTCGATATGCCATCTCTCATAGGTGTCCGGATGCTCGCAGACGTAATCGACGCAGTTCGTCTCAATCCTGCAGAATCCCTTATCGCTGAAGTACTCGTCGATAATCTCCTGTATGAAACATTCCTCGGGATATTCGCCGATTCTTCTGTACTGTGATGTCTCTCGATTCATTGTCCCACCCCCATGAAAACGGTTCGGATATTCCGGCCTGTGCGAAAAACGCTTCTGTTTCATTCCCCCCAGCAAGATGCGGTGGAATCGTACCAGAATTCCCGAAGCGCGGCAAGAACATTATTGATAATTAGATGTAAAGAATAATTTACACAACCGATTACCTGCAGACGTAAACATAACGTTACGGAGTATATTATAGGGGAGAGTGATTGAATCGCGGATTCTAGCCGGCAAGCAGGGAAGCGCCCGTGCCGCCGTCGAAGAAATGTATGCGGTCGAGGTCGATGCTGAGCCTGACCCTGTCGCCGTACGAGCCATTCACGTCGGGATCTTCCCTGACGACCATCCTGTGACCGCCTGCGTCCACGTGAAATATCATCTCGTTTCCCAGCGTCTCGGAAACGTCTATGACAACTTCGGTATGATGGAACCCGCCCTCATTCCCGTCCGGGACGGAGATGTAGAGGTCTTCAGGCCGGACACCCAGTGTCAGGGTTCTCCCGACAAGGCTGCCCGGAGAAGATCGGAATCTCTCCGGTACGGGAAACGATGTGAACGATGCCTTGAAAACCGGGGTCTCGCCGGTGCCGGAGAGTTTGCCCTCGAAGAAATTCATCGCCGGAGAGCCGATGAACTCCCCGACGAACCTGTTCACAGGCCTGTTGTAGAGCTCGATCGGGGTGCCGACCTGCTGGATCGTTCCCTCGTCCATTACGGCGAGCCTGTCGCCGAGGGTCATCGCCTCGACCTGGTCGTGCGTGACGTAGATCATCGTCGTCTGGATGTCGAGGTTGAGCCTGCGGATCTCGGTGCGCATCTGGACGCGCATCTTCGCGTCGAGATTCGACAGGGGCTCGTCGAAGAGAAAGACGCTCGGCTTGCGCACGATCGCCCTGCCGAGGGCGACACGCTGGCGCTGGCCTCCCGAGAGGGCCTTGGGCTTGCGTTCTAGAAGCTGTTCTATTCCGAGTATCCGCGCTGTATCGAGGACGAGCTCGCCGATCTCTTCCTTAGGATGCTTGCGGAGTTTCAGGCCGAAGGCCATGTTGTCGTAGACGTTCATGTGAGGATATAGGGCATAGTTCTGGAAGACCATCGCTATGTCGCGGTCCTTCGGAGGCAGGTCCGTGACGTTGATCCCGTCGAAGAAGATGCACCCGCTGGTTGCCTCCTCGAGGCCGGCGACCATCCTCAGGACGGTCGATTTGCCGCATCCCGAAGGCCCGACGAGGACGAGAAGCTCCCTGTCCTCGACGGTCAGGTTGATGTCCGAGGCTGCCCTGATGTCGCCCGGATAGATCTTGTCTACGTCCCTGAATTCTACACTTGCCATAACGCTTTCCTTTTCAGGGGAGTACTGTACAACGCGAGGGTCGCCTCAGTCAAGCGGATAGGAACTGTTGCCGCCCCGGTGCCGCATAGGGTAAGATTCACGCGAGAAGGGGGTAAGGATGACAAGGAGATCGATCGCTGCCGCTCTGGCAGCGCTGATAATGGCCGCCGGATGCTCAGGCGTGAAGACATGGAGCTCGGAAGAGATGGAAGAGGATATCAAGGGTGAATCGCTCGTCGCCGAACCGCTCGAGGTCCGCAGGGAATGGGAAATCAGGACGGATGGCGGACATTCGAGGGAATACATAACGACGAACAAGGTCGCCACCCACTTCAGCTGCGAGACGAACGGCAGGCACAGCCGCAGCTACCACGGACTCTACTGCGCCATGCATGAGTACCTCGACTCGTGGGATTTCGAGAGCGGCGGAAAGCTTCTCAAGCCGGATGAAGTGAATCTGTCAAGAGCCTACCCGCACGTACTTTACAGATGGTACGAAAGGGAACGTGTGATAGAGGAGATAATGCTCCCCGATAAGGAGAACGGGCTGGCCGTGAGGTTTACCGGCTTTCTCGGGGACACCTGTTCTCTCGTCCCGTGGGTTGACATGAGATTCATCTGGGACGTACCCAGACCCGATTACCGGATCTTCTGGGAAAAGAAGAACAATGTCCTTCTCGTCTCTCGTTCCGACGATCCGTTCGAGGCGGGCCGGCCCCGCTGGATAGCGATAAAGTGCGACACGGAGATGGAGTTCGAGCCGGAAGAGAGGTTCGAGGACAGGAGCTATCCGAAGGACCAGGCGAGGAAGGCGATGGCGATGACCTCTCCGTTCTCGCCGGGCAGGTTCGTTTTCAGTCCAGGAGCGGGATCGGTCAGGGAGGTAGTGTTCGCCTTCGGGCTTGGAGTCACCGAGAATGAGGCGGTGGAGCAGGCGGAGCGGATTCTTGAAAACAGGCTCGAACTCAAGGCCGCCAAATTCGCCCGCATAGACTGGATCGTGCACGGCAGGCTGCCGGAGCCTCCCCAAAAGGTGCTCAGGCGGCAATTCGCAGAGGAACCTGACACTGTATACCAGAGACCGCTCGTCCCTGAGGGCAGTGCCCGAAGCAGAAAGGCGTACCGCTGGGCAAGGGCCTCGATGGATAACCTCATCATGAACCAGAGGGGGTGGGGCATCTACGCCGGTTTCCACTGGTTCCCCAACTACTGGGGGAGGGACTCGTTCATATGCCTTCCCGGAGCGTGCATCTCGACCGGAGAATTCGAAACGGCCAGGGAGATCCTCACCTCGTTCATGGAATACCAGCAGACCGATCCAGGTAGCCCGAGGCTCGGCAGGATGCCGAACATAGTCAATCCCGACAACCTCCAGTACGCCGGTGTGGACGGCACGTGGTGGTTCGTGCGAGCCGCCTGGAAATACTGCCTTGCCACCAGAGACGAGGCGTTCCTGCTCGAGGCATGGCCGAGGATCCGGCTCGCTATAGACGGCGCTCTGGAGAAGGCGGTCGACCACCGTGGATTTCTCACGCACGGCGATGGGGAGACATGGATGGACGCCGGCGGTGAGCACAATCCTTACTCGCCGCGCGGTGACCGGGCCGTCGAATTGCAGGCTCTCTTCCATCACGGTCTGATCGCCGGGGCCATGTGGGCAAGGACTGCAGCGGAGCTGACGACGGGGAGCGACGCCAGGGAGCTGGCCGGCATCGCCGATACCTGGACGGCACGCGCGGAGATGCTCGCGCAGTCGTTCAGGAGCAGCTTCTGGTGGGAGGAGCGGAAGTACCTTCACGACCATCTCGACAGGGACGGCACGGCAGACAGGCAGATCAGGCCCAACGCGCTGCTCGCCCTGTGGGTATACCTCGACACGCTCGAGATGCTCGACCTGATGGACTCGTTAAGGCTCGGCGAGACGCCGGAGTATGCGGAACTCGTTACCTGGATACAGTTCAGGGAGATCGTACACACTGCGATGGAGACGGTGATTCTTCCACACGGCGTGACTTCGCTCAACCCGGAAGACCCTGATTTCAAGCCGCTGCACCTCGATCTCGACAGGTATTACTACGACGCCGCCTATCACAACGGCGACGTATGGATGTGGCTCAGCGGCCCGGCGATCTCGTGCATGATAGCAGCCGGAGAGGAGCGTGCGGCACGTGAGCTGTTTGCCCCGATGATCGACGAGATCCTCGAAGAAGGCTGCACGGGGAGTCTCCGTGAGATAAGAGATGGAAGGCTAATACCGGGCAAGGAAGAGTTCGGCGGCGCGACGAGTCAGGCGTGGTCGCTCGCCGAGTACATCAGGGTATCCCTGGAGGAGCTCGGGCTCGAGTAACCTGAGGGAGGACGGCATGCCGGCGAAAGTGATGGTCGCGATGAGCGGGGGAGTCGATTCCTCCGTCGCCGCCTTTCTGCTTCAACGAGACGGGTACGAGGTATCCGGCATCACGATGTGTATCGCCTCCGAGTCACCGGGCGGCGGGAGGAAGTGTTGCGGCCCCGAGGACATCACCGACGCACGGCGCGTCAGCAGGAAGCTCGGGATCGAGCATCACGTCCTCTTGATGAGCGGCGAGATGGAAAAGTGGGTCATAGGGCCTTTTGTGGAGGAGTACAGGAAGGGAAGGACCCCCAATCCGTGCATTCTCTGCAACGAGCACATCAAGTTCAGGCTACTCGTCGACAGCCTGTCCGCATCGGGGATGGACCTTCTTGCCACCGGCCACTACGCGAAGATCGCCGATGAGGGTGGGGTGCCGGCTCTTGCCAGGCCGAAGGACCGCACCAAGGACCAGACATATTTCCTCTACTCGGTAGATCGCTCGAGGCTCGGGATTGTCCTCTTCCCGCTTGGGGACCTGACGAAGGAAGAGGTAAGGAAGATCGCGGCGGAGGCTGATCTTCCGGTATCGGAGAAGCCCGAGAGCCAAGACGTCTGCTTCTGGCCTGAAGGCGGAAGATCCGCTTTCTTCGAGAGCAGGGGGCTGGAGCCGGTGCCTGGTGACATCGTTTCAGTGAACGGCGAGCTTCTCGGGAGTCACGACGGCATCTTCAATTTCACCGTAGGTCAGCGGCGCGGCCTCGGCATCAGCGCCCCGGAGCCTCTCTACGTGATCTCCATCGATTCTGGAACGAATACGATAGTCGCGGGAGAGATGAGGCATCTCTTTTCAGACAGGCTTGTCGCGAAACCGGTGAATCTCCTTCCAGGCGAGGAGGGCGGAAGGGTGGAGGGGAAGATACGCTATGGGCACGGACCGGAGCCATGTGAGTTCAGTATCAAAGGCGATACACTCGAGATCCGTTTTGACGAGCCACAGAGGGCCGTGACCCCCGGCCAGGCGGTCGTTCTGTACCGCGGTGGTGTTGTTATCGGGGGGGGGATCATCGAGGAGGCCTCCCGGGCCCATTTATCCCATTGACATGATGCGGGGAATGTTAAATATTACGCATGTGAGAGATTTAGCATGTTGAGCAAATCACCACAACTGGGAGATCTTACGAGGCGGGAAAGGCAGATCATGCAGATCGTCTACCGTCTCGGGAAGGTCAGTGCGGTGGAAGTCATGGAGGCCCTTCCGGACGAGCCGGTCAACGCCACGGTGCGTACGATGCTCGGCGTCCTGGAGGAAAAGGGTTTCCTGCGACACGAGAGGGAAAAGGGACGGTACATCTACTATCCGACCATATCGCCGACAAAAGCGAGAAAGACTGCGCTGTACAACGTTCTCGACACCTTCTACAAGGGGGCCGAGGCGAGTGCGGTCATGTCGATCCTGAAGGAATCGGATGGGAAGCTCTCCGGGGAGGAAGCCGCGTCGATTATCGAGCTGATCGAGAAGTCGAGGAAGAAGGGACGGTGACATGGGAAACATGTTCATAGACCTGATCTCCGGTACTCCGACGTCTATTCCTGCGAGAATCAGGAAGCCGCAGGCAGAAAAATCGCTGCACAATTCGGGAGCAGATCCGTATAGCAAGATATAGATGCGATCAGGACATAAGGTGTCTGATGTGGAGGTGGATGATGAAGTGTTCTGACGAAGCCCGCCACTGGCTCGAAATCCTGTCTGTCAGGGGAACAAGGATCACGACATGGCTGTCGCTGTGCGCAAGGCTGGGGACCGTCCGCGTTGCCTCGATGATCTCGAGCAGGTCGGGCCGCAGGGAGCTGTCCCGCCTCATCCGCAAGGACGTCGGTGAACCTGATTACGCCCTGATGAGACAGATCGACACCTTCCTGTCGGATCCGGATCACGGGGTGCTCTGCATCTCCGATCCGGGTTATCCCGATATGCTCGCCGAGACGCCGGATGCCCCGCCGGTTCTCTTTTACAGGGGCAATATCGAAGCTGCTTCCGGGCCGGCGATATGCATCGTCGGCTCGCGACGTTCCAGCAGGCGCGGACTGGTTGTCGCGAGAGAGCTGGCATGGGAACTCTCCAGGCGCGGAATCCTCGTGGTCAGCGGGATGGCAAGGGGTATCGATACGGTATCCCACGACGGTGCGCTGGCAGGGGGAGGATACACGTGCGCAGTCCTCGGATGCGGGATCGATATAGCGTATCCTCCGGAGAACGCGCCGCTCGCGATGGAGATCGCCAGGCACGGCTGCGTTCTTTCCGAGTTTCCGCCGGGGACGCCGCCGATGAAGCATCACTTTCCGATGCGCAACAGGATCCTCAGCGGACTGTCACTGGGAGTCGTTGTGGTCGAGGCTAAGCTCGCCGGCGGGGCGATGATCACCGCCAGGTGGGCCGCCGACCAGGGGAGGGAGGTCTTTGCCGTTCCGGGCCCGGTCGAGCAGGAGACCTGCCGCGGGCCGCATCGCCTCATCAAGGAGGGGGCGTGCCTCGTCGAGGACGTCGATGATATCCTTGCCGCCCTGCCGCCGTGCGGGCGCGTAGTGGAAGACGCCCGGGAATTCCATCACTTCGCCGGGCTCGATCCGGGCAAGGGATCTCTCGATGGTGACGAGAAGAAGGTCGTCATGGCACTGGATCTCGACCCGAAACATATTGATGAGCTTGCGCAAATCTGCCATATTTCTTCGACCGTGATCCTGCCGCTTCTCCTCGACCTGGAGATGCGGGGAATAATCGAATCATGCGGTGGGGGCACTTATGCGCTCGCCGGCTCTTGGAGAAATCACGAGGCAGGCAATTTCTGAGCATTTCCAGGAATTCTGATCGGATGGAACGCGCGGGAAGATCTATCGTCTCCCTCAACAGGTGCGCAACGTACGACACCGAAGAGCTTAGCCGTGTCATCTCGGAAGCTCTTGCTCCGTTCGGAGGCATGGCCGCATTCGTCTCTGCCGGCGACCGGGTACTTCTCAAGCCGAATCTCCTATCCGCGAAAGACCCTTCCCGGGCGATAACGACGCATCCTCACGTCGTGGAGACGGTAGCGGCACTGGTACGCGAGGCCGGAGGCGACCCGTTCGTCGGGGACAGCCCCGGCGGAGCGATACGCGGGATCCAGCGCGTATGGAAAAACACCCTGATGAGCGAGATGGCCGAAAGGGCCGGTCTGAAGCTGGTCAACTTCGAGGCTTCCGGCTCGGAAGAGATCGACGCGGGCAGGTTCAGGCTGTATGTCGCGAAGCCCGTACGCGAGGCGGACGTGGTGATCAACCTTCCGAAACTGAAGACCCACTCGCTGACGCTTTTCACCGGCGCGGTCAAGAACATGTTTGGCGTGGTGCCTGGATTCAGGAAGGCCGAGATGCACAAGATATTCCCGAAGCCTTCCGAATTCGCCTCGATGCTTGTTGAGCTCTACAGTCACGTCCGCCCGGCATTGAATATAATGGACGCGATTCTCTCGATGGAAGGGAACGGGCCCAGCTCGGGTAAACCGAAGGAGACGGGGCTGATTGTGGTCTCGGACGATGCCGTGGCCCTGGATGCCGTCATCTCTGAAGTGATCGGATTCCGGCCGGGCAGGATCGATACGACGAGGCTTGCCGGCGAACGGGGGCTCGGCGTCAGCGCCCTGGAGATGATAGACGTTGATGGCGATGCGGCCGGCACCGTCATCGAGGATTTCGATCTGCCCTCCAATTTCGGTATGCGGCTCATACCCGGACCTCTAGCGAAAATGGTCGCCCCGTTAGTCTGGCTGAGACTGGTCATCGACGAGGATAAATGTACCGGCTGCGAGATGTGTTACAGTAGCTGTCCGGTCAAGACGATCGTACCGGCGGGGGACAGGTTCCGGGTGGTGCACGCCGGATGCGTCCAGTGCATGTGCTGCCACGAGTTGTGTCCGGAGAACGCAATAGAGATAAAGCTGAGCTGGCTGGCGAGGAAGTGGGCCTAGACGCCCGATCGAGGGAGGAATTATGCCCGCAACGGGATGGAAAAGATTCAGACACAGGCTTGAGCTCTTCGGGGTAAAGCTGCTCAGCTGGCTGCCGATGGTTCTTCCATACAGATGGTCGATCAAGGCAGGCGGACTCGTCGGGGCGTTCGCCTTCGACGCCGTCAGGGTCAGGCGCCGCGTGACCCTCGACAATCTCGAGAGAGCGTTCGGCGATACTATCGGGAAGGCGGACAGGGTTCGGATCGGAAGACGTTCCTACGTTAATTTCGCCAAGTCGATGGTCGAGTTCGCTTCCATGCGGCGCCTGAGCACCGACAGGCTGCGGGAGCTGGTGAGAATCCACGGCATGGAGCACGTCGATGCGGCCCTGGCCGAAGGAAAGGGATTGATCTTGGTAACGGGCCACTTCGGGAGCTGGGAGCTGCTCGGCGCGTCCGGTGCCGCACATGGTATTCCTGTCGATTTCATCGTTGGCGAGCAGACAAACAGTCTCGTGGACGATTACATGAACGACCTGAGGAGGTCTGTGGGCATCGGGCTCATCGCGAAGGGGATCGCCGTCAGGGGGGTGTTCCGTTCGCTGAAGAAGAGCAGGGCGGTGGCGATCCTGTCCGATCAGGACGCGAGGAAGTCGGGGATATTCGTCGATTTCTTCGGCATTCCCTCTTCGAGTCATCCCGGGGCGGCGCAGTTCGTCTGGAAGATCGGATGCCCGATGATATTCGCCAGCATCGTGAGGCGGGAGGACGAGACCCATGATGCGTGGTTTAAACCGGCCATGCGGGCTGATACCGGCGCGGAGAGTAAGGGAGAGATATTCCGTCTGACTGCCGCGCTGATGAAGGAACTGGAGAATGTGATCAGGGACAACCCCGATCATTATTTCTGGGCTCACCGGCGATGGAAGACGAAACCACCCGGATGATCCCGTTACTTGGTCTCGTCGTCGGCAGACTTGGCCTGAAAACCTATCTGTGAAGCGTCCTTGCCGCCATGGACCTTGATCTCGCCGAAGCTGTTCTCGTACTGCTCAATCGTTCTCGAAAGCACGGCCTGAAGCGATTTGGCCGACTGAGGCGTCATTATGATCCTCGAGAAGACCTTCGCCTTCTTCAGGCCGGGAAGCATCCTCGCGAAATCGAGTATGAACTCGGCTGCCGTGTTTCCGGTCAGGACGAAGTTCGAATAGATTCCTTCCGCCGCGCTCTCGTCGAGCTCTACCTGGATCTGCTGCTGGGGCTGGGGCTGCTTCTGCATCGTATTCCTTTCATTTATGCGGTTACGTCTGAGCATTATACAGCCTCGACCGCCCTCACGGCAAGCGGGAGCTTCGTGATGCTCGAATCATCCGGCGGATAATGCCCAGTGGCGCAGCGGCCTGATATCCTCGCGATCGACTGAGGATTTGTGTAACCGTTGCGGATTCATCCCCGACATATTATCGTGAACCCCGTCTGTACCTGCATTACATAAGAAGGAAGTCTTCATGCGTTGAGGGACCATAATACTGATCGAGGCCTGGATGAAGATAAGACTCGCTGAGGCGCCATGAGCGGAAAGAACGGAGACATCGACTGGGAAGCACTTGAACGGGAACTGTTCGAGTCGGCCGGAATCGAGATCGACCGGAGGCGCGCACGAGGTATAAGGACGGAAGCGGACAGGATCGTTTCGATGATCCTAGATGCAGGCATGCCGCGCATTGATATAGAGATCGCGATTCGGTCTTTCCGATCGAGGGTGCTGGAGGAGTTCCCCGGCAGGGAGGAGCTTTTCGATGCTCTGTACCGGGGCAGGTTCCGCAGGATCTGGGAGCAGTTCAGGCAGGTCGAGGGAGAGCTTTTCGAGGACGGGACCTAGTCTTTCTTCATGAACGTGTCGTCGCAGATCGTCTCGAGCTTCAGCTTGTGTTTTCTCTCCTCATCAGTTTTCGTCTTCCTCTCACAAGCAGTCGGAAAGGGGGATTAAACCTTGATTGCCCGGACCGGGAACAGGTATATTCCCCACCGACGGCGCGCCGCGGCTTCGACAGGCGGCTCTGCCGCCGTAATCCAGCCCAGGAGCTGAAGATGAAGAGGCGCAGGGCACGGGAGATATGCCGGGCCATCGGAAAATCCTCGGTAGCGGTAGTGGGCGACCTGATGCTCGACAGATACTTCTGGGGCAGGGTCGATCGGATAAGCCCCGAGGCGCCGGTCCCGGTGGTAAACGTCGAGAAGACCGGTTCGAGGCCCGGGGGCGCTGCCAATGTGGCGTGGAACCTCGTCTCGCTCGGATGCGACGCGAGGCTCGCCTCTGTGCTCGGCAGGGACCCGCAGGGAGCGGAGACAAGGAAGCTCCTTCGAGCGATGAAGATCCGGACCGGATTCCTCGTGGCCGACGGCAGCCGCGTCACAACGGAGAAGATCAGGATACTGGCTCACAGCCAGCAGGTCGTGAGGGCCGATTTCGAGACCGGTGCCGAAGTGTCGGGCAGGACGCTCGGCAGGCTCAGGTCCGCCGTCAGGAAGGCCGTCGCCGGCGCCGGGGCGGTGATTGTCTCCGATTACGGAAAGGGTGTCGTCTCGATGGCGGTAATGGACGCTCTCCGCGGGATCTGCGGTGACCGCATTCCGGTCATCATAGATCCAAAGGAGGGACATTTCTCGCTCTACCGCGGAGCCTGGGCCGTAACGCCCAACCTCAAGGAAGCGGGCGGTTTCTACAACGTCAGGATATCCGGCGACAGTCAGCTCGAGAAGGTGGGCGGTTCGCTCCTCTCCGATCTCGAGGCGAAGGCCGTTCTTATAACACGAGGGGAGGAGGGTATGACCCTCTTCGAGAGGGACAGGTCCCCGAGACATTTTCCGACGAGAGCGAGCGAGGTCTACGACGTCACCGGCGCCGGCGATACCGTCATAAGCGTGTTGTCCGCCGGTCTCGCCGCGGGAGCCTCGCTGTACGATTCGATCGAGCTGGCAAACGCGGCGGCCGGCATCGTGGTAAGGGAGATCGGGACCGCCGCCGTCACTCCCGAAGAACTTGCCGGGGCGTTCCCGGCCTGATATGATGAAATACTCTGCAGGAAGGACGATCGCGAGAGAAGAGCTGGGAGATTTCCGCAGGGAAAACGCCGGCCGCACGATCGTTTTCACTAATGGATGCTTCGATCTACTCCACAGGGGCCATGTCACGCTGCTCGAGGCCGCGAGGGCTCTCGGCGACTGCCTCGTCGTAGGAATCAACAGCGACGACTCCGTTGTGCGCCTGAAGGGTGAGGGGAGGCCGGTGAGCGGACAGGACGACAGGGCATTCGTCCTTCTCGGTCTGAGGAGCGTCGACTACGTCACCGTTTTCGAGGAAGACACGCCGATCGAGACGATCGAGGCCCTCGAGCCCGACGTACTCGTCAAGGGAGCCGAGTACGGAAGCGGTGAGATAGTCGGAGAGAACTTCGTGCTCTCGAGGGGTGGCAGGGTGGAGAGGATCGAGATGGTAGGAGGATATTCGTCAAGCGGCATCATCGCGAGGATGCCGCCGAAGGATCGATAAAGCATTTAAAACAGAACGTGACTTCAAACGACAAGGAAGCGGAGGTCGAAGAAGTAATGAGCAAGAGAAGAATCCTCATCATGGGCGCAGCCGGAAGGGATTTCCACAACTTCAATACATTATACCGCGATAACGATTCGGTGGAGATCGTCGCGTTCACCGCGACCCAGATCCCCGACATCGCCGACCGGAAATATCCGTCAGTCCTGGCGGGCAGCCTCTATCCCGACGGCATTCCCATACATCCGGAAGAGGATTTCGTCGACCTGATCAAGAAGGAAAATATCGAAGAGGTAGTCTTCTCGTACAGCGACGTCCCGAACCTGTATGTAATGCAGAAGGCGCAGATGGTCAACGCGCTCGGGGCCCATTTCACGATGGTCGGGGCCGAGCCGACGATGGTCAAGTCGACCAGGCCGGTCATCTCGATTTGCGCCACGAGGACGGGATGCGGCAAGAGCCAGACGACGCGTCGCGTCGCGAAGCTCCTCAACGATGCTGGCAAGAAGGTCGTTGCGATCCGTCACCCGATGCCTTACGGTGATCTCGCTAAGCAGGCAGTCCAGAGATTTGCCTCGGTCGACGATTTGAAGAAGCACGAGTGCACGATCGAGGAGATGGAGGAATACGAGCCTCACATCGTCAGCGGCGTGATCATATATGCCGGAGTCGACTACGAAGCGATCCTGCGCGAGGCGGAGAAGGAAGCCGACATCATCCTCTGGGACGGCGGCAACAACGACCTGCCGTTCTACAAGCCCGACCTGGCGATCACAGTCGTCGATCCTCACAGGGCCGGGCACGAGCTCGAGTACTATCCCGGGTTTACCAACCTGCTCATGGCCGACGTGATCGTCATCAACAAGATAGACACGGCCGATCTCTGCGGGATTGAAGAAGTCAGGGAAAACATCGCCGAGTTCAATCCAGGCGCGATGGTCATCGACGCAGCATCGCCGCTGACCGTTTCCGATCCTTCGATCATCAGGGGCAGGAAGGTCCTCTGCATCGAGGATGGTCCTACGCTCACGCACGGCGGGATGAAGTACGGCGCCGGCGTCATGGCCGCGTTGAAGTTCGGAGCGGCCGAACTCGTCGACCCGCGCCCGTGGGCGACCGGCAAGATCGCGAGAACGTTCGACAGGTATCCCGACGTCGGAGATCTCCTGCCGGCGATGGGATACGGGGATGAGCAGATCCGCGACCTCGAGGCCACCGTGGCCAAGGTCGAGTGCGACGCCGTGGTCATCGGCACGCCGATCGATCTCGGACGGATCATCGATATCCCGCAGCCTTCGGTAAGGGTCACTTACGACCTGGCCGAGATCGGCAAGCCCGACCTGAAGGACGCGCTGGCTGATTATCTGAAGTAGTCCCTCGACAGTGGCAATAATAGGCGGAGGTTTGTATTGAAGATACACGAAGCGGACGCGAGGGGGATATTCAGCCGATACGGGCTCCCTATTCCGCCGAGCCGCATGATCACGAAGGCGGATGACGCACGTGCGGCGGCCGAAGAGCTCGGTTGCCCCGTCGTGGTCAAGGCCCAGGTCCTCGTCGGAGGGAGGGGAAAGGCCGGAGGCGTCAAGCTGGCCTCCACCAGCGAAGAGGCGGTCGAGAAGGCCGAGGCGATTCTCGGAATCGATATCAAGGGGCTTATCGTCGAGAAGGTGCTCGTGGCCAAGGCTGTCGACATAGAGCGGGAGTTCTACGTGGGTATGATATTCGATCGAGGCACGAGGAGGCCGATGATGATGGTCTCTCCGGCCGGCGGGGTCGATATCGAGGAAGTCGCGAGAACGACCCCGGAAAAGATACTCAAGATGCCTGTCAATCCCGACGGCGGACTGATGCCGTTCCAGGTGCGCAGGATGGCGTCGTTTCTCAGTAAGGACGGGGAAGTAGCGAAGCAGATCGGGAAGGCGCTGAAGGGATTGTATGAGGCCTTCATGGGCTCTGACGCCTCACTGGCCGAGATCAATCCATTAGTCGAAAGCCCTGATGGAGTTGTCTGGGCGATCGACGCGAAGATAAATCTTGACGACAACGCGCTGTTCAGGCATTCCGACATCGCCGCGATGAGGGACGATTCGGCCGAAGACCGGGGTGAGGCAGATGCGAGGGAGGCCGACCTGTCGTTTGTCAAGCTCGACGGGAAGATAGGCTGCATAGTCAACGGCGCCGGGCTGGCGATGGCCACGATGGACATGGTAAAGCATTTCGGCGGAGAGCCGGCGAACTTCCTCGATATAGGCGGAAGCTCCAGCCCGGAGAAGGTCCTCTCGGCGATGAGGATCATCCTGCGGGACGAGAACGTCAGGTCGATCCTGATAAACATCTTCGGCGGGATCACGCGCTGCGATGACGTCGCGAACGGTCTGATCGAAGCAAAGGAGAAACTCGGACTCGATATCCCGCTCGTCGTCAGGCTGACCGGAACGAACGAAGAGAAGGCCAGGGAGATCCTCGCGAGCACCGGGATAATCGGCGCCGACGACATGGAGGACGCTGTAAAGAAGGCGATAGAAGCGGCCGGTTAGAATCGAAAGGAATCTGGACTTGAGTATTCTTGTAGACAGGGAAACGAAGTTGATCGTTCAGGGGATCACCGGCAGGGATGGAGGTTTCCACGCCAGCCAGATGGTCGCCTACGGGACGAAGGTGGTCGGGGGCGTCACCCCCGGCAAGGGAGGGCAGAAGACCGGAGACGGAATCCCCGTATTCGACTCGATGGCCGAGGCGGTGACCGAGACGGGTGCGAACACGAGCGTGATATACGTCCCGGCGGCCTTCGCCGCCGACGCGATCTGCGAGGCCTCGGACGCTGGCGTAAAGCTGGTAGTCTGCATCTCAGAGGGACTTCCGGTAAGGGACATGGTCAAGGTCCTTCCGTTCATCACCGAACGCGGGACCAGGCTGATCGGACCGAACAGCCCCGGGATCATCTCTCCCGGGCGGTCGAAGGTCGGTATCATGCCGGGCAACATCCATTCGGAGGGCAGCGTAGGCGTTGTTTCGAGAAGCGGAACGCTCACCTACGAGATCGTATACCATCTCACGCGCAGCGGTTTCGGGCAGTCGACCTGTATCGGTATCGGCGGCGATCCGATAGTGGGTACCAACCTGCTCGATACCATGAAGTTTTTTGCCGAAGACGACGAGACCGACGCGGTGGTCCTCATTGGGGAGATCGGGGGAAACGACGAAGAGCTTGCCGCAGAGCTGATAAAGAACGGCTATCCGAAGAAGGTTGCGGCTTTCCTCGCCGGACGCACAGCCCCTCCGGGAAAGAGGATGGGTCATGCCGGCGCCATCGTATCCGGCGGAACGGGCACGGCGGCCGAGAAGGCAGCGGCCTTCGCGAAGGTCGGAGTCGAGGTGGCAGACACGCCGGCGCAGATAGCCGATATAATGAAGAGACTGATGGCCTAGGAGGAAAAGTGCCGAGTACATTTCTGATGATAAAGCCCGAGGCGGTCAAGGCCGGCCTGCAGGGCCAGATAATAGATATTCTTCTGAAGAACCGGTTTGCGGTGAGAAAGATGAAGATGTTCAGGTTCGACAGTGAAAAAGCCGGCGAATTCTATGGTATTCACAGAGATAAGCCTTTTTTCGCCGACCTGATGGAGTATATCACCTCCGGTGACGTGATCGGCATGGAGCTGGAGAAGGACGGGGATGTCGTGACCCTGCTTCGCGAACTGGTCGGGGCCACCGATCCCGCCGACGCCCGCCCCGGGACGATAAGGTACATGTATGGTAGATCGCTCCAGGCGAACGCCGTTCATGCCTCCGATTCGCCCGAGTCGGTTGAAAAAGAACTTGCCATTGTTTTCACTGAAGATTAGTATAAATGCTTCATGGAAAAGGATTTTCCAAGAATGGAACTGGATCTCGGCCACAGCGGCAACAGAGAGACATTTTCATTCAAAGAGGAGTTTCCGGTCCGCGGCCCCGAAGGGGAGGATATCCCATGCAGGGCCTCAGTAACGGCCGGATCGACCCGCACAGGCAGCAGGTACCTGCTCGAGGGGGAGATAGAGGCGGTCGTCAGGGGCGAATGCAGCAGATGTCTGAAAGCCTTTGATTTCAAAATATATACGGAGTTCAGCCTTGTGCTGCAGCGGGGTAGAGGGATACCCGATAGGATCGAGGAAGAAGATTTCATACTTCTGAGCGAGGCGCAGGAGTACGATTTCGATATATTCCCCATGGTCCGCGAGGCGATACTCCTCGAAATGCCTATAAAGTGTTTATGTGCGGAGAGTTGTGCGGGTATATGCCCGGGGTGCGGTGCGGATCTGAACGAGGGTGTGTGTGGGTGTGGTGAGGAGACCGGAGACCCGAGGTGGGGCCCCCTCAAAAAACTGTTGAAAGAGGAAGACGAGAAGTGAATATTCCCGGGAACCGGGAGGAGTAGATATGGCAGTCCCGAAAAGAAGGACATCGAAATCGAAGAAGAACATGCGGCGGGCGCACTGGAAAGCCCAGCCCCCGGCTGCGACCAAGTGTTCACACTGCCATCAGCCCAAACAGCCTCACATGGTATGCCCCAACTGCGGCTATTACGGGGGCCGTGAGGTTATCAAGCCCGAAGAAGAAGAGAGTTAGGGCTCACACGGCCGCTCTCTTTTTTTCGAGGCGGTGACCGGACTGATCGTCCGGAGCGGGTATGGCGATGAAGATTGCATTGGATGCCATGGGCGGCGACAAGGCGCCCGTGGCAATCGTAGATGGAGCTGTAGAGGCGGCGGCGGAAGCCGCTGGACGCTTCGAGCTGATACTCGTCGGGCGGCAGGATGAGCTCGAAAGGTATATGTCCGAAAGCGGTCTTTCCACCGGAAATATCGAGATCGTCCATGCCCCCGATGTTATTGGCATGTCGGAGAGTCCCGCTACGGCGATAAGGCGCAAACGCGAATCCTCGATTGCCGTCGCTACGAGGCTGCACAGGGAAGGAGCGGCGGATGCGGTGGTAAGCGCCGGGAATACCGGGGCTGCAGTCGCGAGTTCGCTCCTGTCGCTCGGCAGGATACCGGGCATCGACCGGCCGGCGATCGCCATATTCTATCCATCGCGCAACGGCGGGACGATAGTGCTCGACGGCGGGGCCAATTCGGACAATGTGCCGAGGCACCTCGAGCAGTTCGCCCATATGGGCGCTGCCTATGCAGAGGTGTTTCTCGGGAGGAAGGATCCGAAGATCGGTCTGCTCAATATCGGCGAGGAATCCTCGAAGGGCAGCGAGCTGACCAGGGAAGCCCACAAGCTTCTCGCCGCGAGCGGCCTGAACTTCGCCGGAAACGTCGAGGGCAGGGACGTCATTGCGGGCACGGTGGACGTCGTCGTGACGGATGGCTTCACCGGAAATGTCCTTCTGAAGTTTGCCGAAAGCATCATTCACTATTTCGGCAGCCTGATGAAGGAAGGTATCGAGGGAAGCATGAGGGCGAAGATCGGCGCGGGATTAATGAAGCCGGTACTCAGGATGATGGGCAAAACGCTCGATTACGCGGAGTACGGCGGCATGCCGCTTCTCGGCATCGATGGCGTAATGATCATAGGCCACGGCGGATCCTCAGCCAAGGCCATCAAGAACGCCGTTCTGGCCGCCGAGAGATTCGTAGAACTCGGCGTGAACAAGAACATTGAGGATAGAATAAAGGGTAAAAAGTGATAAAGCCGTGTGAACCGAAAGGCGCGAGGATAACGGGGATCGGGCATTACGTGCCCGAACGCGTTCTGACCAATTCCGATCTCGAGAAGATAGTCGATACGAGCGACGAATGGATCGTCACGCGTTCCGGTATCAGGGAGAGGCGGGTCGCCGCGCAGAACCAGGCCTCGAGCGATCTTGTGTTCGAGGCGTCAAAGACAGCGCTCGGCGATGCCGGAGTCGATCCGAAGGATCTCGACATGATCCTTGTGGCGACAATCACTCCCGATATGCAGTTTCCTTCGACGGGCTGTATCGTACAGGACAGGCTCGGCGCGAAGAAAGCGGCCGCTTTCGATATCTCGGCAGCCTGTTCGGGGTTCATATACGGGCTTTCGGTGGCGACAGCGATGATCGCGACGGGGAAGGCGAAGAAGATCCTTCTGGCCGGCGTCGAGATCCTCACGCGGATCGCGGATTACAAGGACCGTGCCACCTGCGTGCTCTTCGGCGACGGATGCGGCGCGGTAGTGCTCGAAGAGGGGGAGACGGGCGAGGGGATTCTCAGCACATACATGCAGAGCGACGGCGGGTTAGGGGAGCTTCTCTACCTTCCCGGAGGTGGATCGAGGATGCCTCTTACAGAGGAGAAGCTTCGGGAGGGGCAGCAGTACGTCAAGATGAAGGGCGACGGTCTCTTCAAGTGCGCCGTCAGGTCGATGGTCGATGCTGCGAAGCGCACGCTCAAGGAGGCCGATCTCAGCACCTCGGACATCGATTACCTGATCCCCCACCAGGCGAACATCAGGATCATCGAAGGCGTCAGGAAACGCCTGAAACTTGAGAAGGAACAGGTCGTAGTAAATATCGACCGTGTAGGCAATACATCCTCGGCGAGCATACCGATCGCGCTCTCCGAGCTCAAAGAGGCCGGGAACCTCAAGAAGGACGACCTCGTTATAATGGTCGCCTTCGGCGGTGGCCTCACATGGGGCGCCGCCCTGATGAAGTACTGACCACGGAAAATACACAGGAGATACGGCGATGAAGACAGCGATGTTGTTCCCGGGTCAGGGATCACAGTATACCGGAATGGGAAAGGATCTGGCCGATCAGTTCCCCGCGGTGGCGAGGATCTACGAAGAGGCAGACGATATACTCGGATTCAGCATTTCGAAGCTCTCGTTCGAGGGCGACCCCGAAGTGCTGACGGAGACGAGGAACGCCCAGCCGGCGATCCTTCTTCACAGTCTGGCTGTGGCGCGGGTCATGAAGGACGAGGCCGGCCTCGAGCCGTCGATAGCGGCAGGCCACAGCCTCGGCGAATATTCCGCCCTGGCCGCCGCCGGTGCGCTCGATGACATGAACGCCCTGCGGATAGTGCGCAGGCGCGGAGAGCTGATGTTCGACGCGGGGCTCAGGCAGCCAGGCACGATGGCGGCGATCATCGGTATGGAGACTGCGGACGTGCAGGCTGTCTGTGACGAGGCAAGCACGGGCGATACGGTCGTCGTGCTGGCGAACATCAACTCGCCGGGACAGATCGTGGTCTCGGGACATATAGAGGCCGTTGAGAGGGCGATGAAGCTTGCCGAGGAGAAGGGCGTGCGCAATGTCGTCAGGCTCAACGTGAGCGGTGCCTTCCATTCGCAGCTCGTAGCGCCGGCGCAGGACGAGCTTGTTGATTATATTAAGAGCTTTGAAATAAGGGATACAGTGGCAGATGTCGTCTGCAACGCCGACGCGAAGATCGTGACGCGTCGAGAGCAGATAATCAACGCGCTGTCGAGGCAGCTCACCAGCCCGGTGCTCTGGTCCGACTCGATGAGGCTTCTCGCCTCCGAGTGGGGCGGAAAGATCGTAGAGGTAGGGCCGGGCAAGGTACTCAGCGGCCTGATGAAGAGGATAGACAGGGCCAGGAGCGTCGAGACGGTCGGCACGGCCGACCAGCTGGCGCAGGTCATAGAGCGCGAAACCGTGGCGTAAAGATTTTCTTTACGCACGGGAGCGTATCTGATATACAGGTTTTTCAAATGACCGGACTGAATGGAAATACGGCAGTAGTCACCGGAGCGGGACGAGGTATCGGCAGGGATATCGCCCTGGCGCTCGCCGGGCATGGCGCCGACGTGGCCGTTCTCGACATCGACATCGAGGGGGCGAAGGAGACCGCCGGGCTAATCGAGGAGTCTGGACGGGGCTCCATCGCCGTCAGGTGCAATGTCGCCGACTACGCCGAGGTCCGGGAACGTGTCAAGGAAGTCCTCGGCTGGCGAGACCAGATCCACATACTGGTAAACAACGCCGGGATCACACGCGACAATCTTCTTCTCCGCATGGGGGAGGACGAGTGGGACGCCGTGATCAGGATCAACCTGACCGGCACATTCAACATGACGAAGGTCGTCACGAAGCACATGTTCAAGAAGCGTTTCGGACGCGTCGTGAACATAGCCTCGGTAATCGGCCAGATGGGTAACGCGGGACAGAGCAACTATGCTGCGAGCAAGGCCGGCATCATAGGATTCACGAAATCGGTGGCGAAGGAGCTTGCTCCCAGGGGAGTGACCGCTAACTCCATCGCGCCGGGATTCATAGACACGCCGATGACGGCGGTCCTCCCGGAGAATGTTCAGGAAAAGATGCGCCACATGATACCGCTCGGCCGGTTCGGCACGGGAAGCGACGTCGCGAATGTCGTGCTGTTTCTCGTATCGGAGCTGGGTGCGTACGTCACGGGTCAGGTAATAAACTGTGACGGCGGTATGGTCATGGCACGTTGACGGGGAAACAAAACAAGGAGGTAATCGGGAATATGAGTACAGTAGAGGAAAGAGTAAAGAAGGTTGTAGAGGACCAGCTTTCCGTAAACCAGGACCAGATTACGCTGGAGGCGTCTTTCATAGACGATCTCGGGGCCGACTCTCTCGATACCGTCGAACTCGTGATGGCTCTCGAGGAGGAGTTCGGGGTCGAAATCCCCGACGAAGAGGCGGAGAAGATCACCAAGGTCGGCGAAGCCATAGATTACATCAAGGCGCACGTGGCCGAGTAGCCGGCGCCGGCTGACCGGACAGAATAGAAACTATCCTGAGATCAGGGGGATAAAGTGTCCACTGACGGCAGAAGAGTGGTCGTTACAGGTATGGGCGTGCTCAGTTGCTGTGGCAAGACCGTCGAAGAGAACTGGAAGAATGTTTCGGCGGGCATACCGGGGTATGATACGATCACAGCGTTCGATGCCAGCGAATATACATCACGGGTCGTAGGCGAGGTCGGGGATTTTGATCCGCTCGAGTACATCGACCGCAAGGAATCGAAGCGAATGGACCGTTCCTCGCAACTCGCCATGGCCGCATCGGCCGAGGCGATGAGATCGCTCGAGGGGACCGGTTACGACGGTAATAACATCGGAACCATCATCGCATCGGGAATCGGGGGCATCCGGACCTTCGAAAAGCAGCACTCCAACTACGTCAACAAGGGGCCATCTAAGATCAGTCCCTTCTTCATCCCAATGATGATAGTCAATATGTCCTCGGGGCTCGTATCGATCAGATACGGGCTGAAGGGCCCCAATTTCGCCACCGTATCGGCATGCGCCTCGGCGGGGCACGGGATAGCGACGTCGTTCATGATGATAAAGCAGGGCTATGCGAAAGCGGTCCTGACCGGGGGTACCGAGGGGACGATCTCGCCGATGGCTCTCGGAGGATTCTGCTCAATGAAGGCCCTTTCCACGCGCAACGACGATCCGAAGGGGGCGAGCCGCCCGTTCGACATCGACAGGGACGGTTTTGTAATGGCCGAAGGGGCCGGGCTCGTTCTTCTCGAAGACCTCGAGCACGCCAGGGCGCGCGGGGCGGAGATATTTGCTGAACTGGCCGGAGTCGGGCTGACGGGCGACGCACATCACATCACATCACCCGCCCCGGGCGGATCCGGCGCGATCGAGTCGATGAGAATGGCCCTTCGCGACGCGGGTATCGAGCCGGATGCGGTCGGATACATCAACGCCCACGGAACGTCGACGCAGTACAATGACAAAGCGGAAGCGGAGGCTGTCAGAACCGTATTCGGCGGGATGAATAATTCCCACGTCAGCTCCACCAAATCGTGCTCGGGACACATGCTCGGCGCTGCCGCCGGCTTCGAGTTCATCATGTGCGTCAAGGCCATGCTCGAGCAGACGATACCGCCGACGGCGAACCTGGACAACATCGATCCGGAGTGCCGGCTCAATCACGTGCCGAAGAAAGCGATCGGCAAGGAGCTCGAATACGTGCTGAGCAATTCCTTCGGTTTCGGCGGGCACAACGTAAGCCTTGTACTGAAGAGATTCGAGCAGTAAAGAGTAATCGGGACAAATGGCCAGATTCCTCGATACATTCAGAAGATTCTTCAGGCCGGTCGAATCCGGTGGCCCTGAGCACATCCCCCTGCTCGAAGAGAAGATCGGCTACAGATTCCGGAACAGAAACCTCGTCATAGAGGCGCTTACCCACCGTTCCGTGCTCGGCGAGCTGAAGCCGGGCGAAGAGGGGATAACCTACGAAAGGCTCGAATTCCTCGGCGATTCCGTACTTGCGCTGGTCACGACCGATTTCCTCGTCAGGAACTTTCCCGAGGAAAACGAAGGCCAGCTCACCCAGAAGAAATCCCTGCTCGTAAGCCAGGCCGTGCTGTCGAAGAAGGCCGAGGCGATCGATCTGAAAGATCACGTCATATTGAGCGACAACGCCTTCAGGGGAGGGGTACACGGGCAGGATTCGATCCAGACGGCTGTCCTCGAGGCGATAATAGGAGGCATCTATCTCGACGGCGGTCTCGAGAGCGCCAGGACGATGGTGGAGAAGGTCGTCCTCGACGACGTTGATGTGATCCTCGACCATACAGACCATGTCAACTACAAGAGCCACCTGCAGGAATGGACCCAGAACAGGTTCAAGACATATCCCAGATACAGGATAAGGTCGACAACAGGCCCTGAACATGACAAGATATTCGTCATCGAGGTAAGGGCCGGGAACGGCGTCACGGGAAGGGGCAGGGGAAAAAACAAGAAGGACGCCGAGCAGATGGCCGCCAAGGAAGCTCTCAGGAAGCTCAGGCGCATCCACTAGGAAAGAGGGACAGATGGGAGATAAATCCAAGGCGACCAGTCTTCCGTTCACCTTTGGCGGGGACACCGAGGTCTTCTGCGAGGAGTGCCGGCTCCCCTGCAATCTTGATGAGATGACGATCGATTGCCACAGGCGCCTCTTTCTGCAGGGAATGCTCAACTGCTCATATTTCGTGTACGGTTACTGTTTCCTCATAGACGAACCGGGCTGTGTCTTCGACAACGGCGGCAGGCACGATACGTACTGGCTGCAGCTCCTCAACGAGTACTTCCACAACACATCCCGCAGGGAAGAGGACGAGGCCTTCCGCGCGAGCCGTGACGAGGCCGTCAAGCTGATCGACGATCAGATAGAGAGGCAGAATGTCTTTCTCTGCAGATACATCGAACAGCATTACACGCAGGTCCTGGAGACGGGAGGGGGGCTCTCCGAGGATATGCTTTCGAAGCTCGATGACGCGTACCTCTCCATCCTCAGGGGAATCAGCCGCAAGATAGACTGATGAGAACAGGGGCGGCTGCATTCATTCTCACGATCATCTCCGCAGAGATTCTTCTCGTACCGCTGCATCTTCCTGCGTCGGAGTACCGCAGGATCATCTCACTCGCACCCAACATCACCGAGACACTATACGCGCTGGGACTCGGCGATGAGGTAGCCGGCGTCACGCGGTTCTGTACCTGGCCGCCGGAAGCCCGGGAGAAACCCGAAGTCGGCGGCTACTTCGATTCCAACCTCGAGGCGATCGTCTCCCTCGAGCCTGACCTCGTGATCATGCTGCCCGCGCACGAGAAGCTGCGTTCATTTCTCGACGAGCTGGGCATCGAGCACCTCACCGTTCCCAACGAGACGATCTCCGAGATCATAGAGACGATAAGGGTGATAGGCGACAGGTGCGGGGTGGAGGAGAGAGCCGCGCAGCTGGCCGATTCGCTCGAATCGGCCAGCGATCCGGCATGCCCTGCAGGCGGAGACGGCGAGAGGCCGGGGGTGCTCATCGTAGTGGACCGGCAGTACGGCGCCGTTCCCGTGGAGGTGTATGCGGCGGGGAAAGGCACCTGGTACGACGAGCTTCTCCATGCGGCGGGCGGCAGGAACGTTCTGGCCGCGGCTTCTCCGGCGTATCCGATGCTCTCTCCGGAGAGCCTCGTGCACATGCAGCCCGACATCATCATAGAGATCGTTCCCGGGGCGGAGGAGAGGGGGCTGTCCGCCGATGCGATAGCTTCCGACTGGGAATCTTTCGATATGCTCGAGGCCGTAGGTGATGGAAGGCTGTATATCCTCACGGAAAGGTACGCGGCAATCCCAGGCCCGAGGTTCGTCCTCCTGCTCGAGGAACTCTGCGGGATCCTTCACGACTCGGGCGCAAAAAAAAAGGGACGGCCGGAACCGTCCCTTCATTAGCGAAGCCTGTCTGCAATAGCGAATTATTTTTCAGATCAGAACCTGTATGCCGCCGACGCGATGAACTCGGTGCAGACCTTCTTCTCGGTCAGCCAGAAGGTCGACCTCTCGAAACTGCCCCTCGACACGGCGATGTCGAATGCGAGGATATCGTCGAACACATATCCGATACCTGCCGTGTAGTAATGCCTCTCTTCCTGTGCCGTTGCGAACTCCCACTCGGTGGTGAGCCAGAATTCGTTGCCCTCTTCCTCTATATATATGAGCTCGTCCATTCCCTTGAACGGCAGCGGCAGGTACATGTATCCGGCCCTGAGCGAGAGGGCGGTCCATGGGATCGTCAGCTCCGCCCCGGCCCTGTACGACCAGATCTGCCGGAGGATGTCTATCGTGGGATCGTTCTCGTAATATATTCTCGTTCCGTCGTACTCGGTCTGCCGGTAATCGGCGTACGAGACGTCGAGCGCTACGATGAGGTTCTCGGCCTGCAGCGACGTTCCGAAACGGAAATTCATCGGGAGGGTGAACTTCTCCTCGCCGTGGAACGGATAGGGCTCGGTCGTCCATCCCGAACCGTCCTGATAGGTGCCGTCGTAATATTCGGAACCCGATCCCTGATAAGTGATCCAGGCGGGCGTAGAGAACACGAGCCCGGCATGGAATAATGTGCTAAATCTGGCGATGACGCCGAATTCGAAGCTGACGCCGTCGAGATCGGCAGTGACGTTGTCGATGAACACGTAACTGGAATCTCCCGGCCCGGAATACGAGATCTCCTCGGTGAAGTTCGGCGATTCGTCCCAGATGACGAAGGTCCCGCCTACCGCGATGCTTTTCGAGATATTCCCCGCGACGGCGAACTTGTAGTGATATATGTTTCCGGTCTGGAGGAAGACGTTTCTCACGGCGCCGCCGAGGTCGGGCCTCGATGCATCCTTGACGTACTCGAGGTTCGATGAGCCGACCCTGAAGACGCCGAACCCGAACTTCAGGTCGGTGGTGTAGGTCTCGTAGGGGAAGATGGCCGCGATATGGCCGAAGGCAGTGTATGAACCCTGCGTGCCAGTCAGGTTCCCGTCGTAGTTCTCGTCGATGTCCTGCCAGAGCTGGTGCATGCCGAACGAGATCTCCCTGCCCCTCGAACGCGCAATACCGGCCGGGTTGTAGATCAGTCCGAGCGCGTCATCACTAATCGAGGTATAGGCGCCGCCCATTGCGTAAGGCCTGCCTCCCGTTCCCCATGTGTCCAGGGTGGAGAGTCTTTCGAGCATGAGCACTCCCATGGTCTGGGCCCCAGAGGCAGCCGGGAGGGCGAGAAGAAGCAGAAACAGTGACGCTGCGGTCAACATTTTCCTGGTATGCATCATGACCGGTCATCCTTTCAGGGGCTGTCATATCGTTGCCGCGAACAGCATCAAAAGTATAGAAGATGGCCGCGCGCATGTCAACGAAACTACGGAGGTGAGCATTTCCCAGTGCGGGAGGCCGTTTAGGGAGGCCGTTTGTTTTTGCCCGCGGGGCCCGTGTCAGGTATAATATAGAGGATGACTACATTGCTGAGATACGGAAGAGTACTACTGGCCGCCGCCGCGGTCGGCTTCTGGCCCGCCGGCGGATCGGCTCAGGAGCGTGTGGACAGGACCGCGCAGGCCTATTACATGCGCGGATCGTTCATGGAATCGAGCGACGACCTCGTGCTCGCCTACACGTTCTACGCGGAGGCGGATAAGTACGAACCGGACAACGCGAGGATAAACTTCGCCCTTGCCAGGGTGACCCTGGAGATGGGCAAGTTCGACGAGGCCCGCAGGTATGCCGGCAGGCTGATAGAAAAGGGGATATACGAATCCGGCGCGCGGCTGATCCTCGCCGAGGTAGAATACGAGGAACGGAACGTGGACAAGGCGATCGAGCTTCTCGAGAGCATCAAGGAGAGCGAGGATGTGCCGCAGTTCGACGTATACAAGTTTCTCGCCAGGATACATATTGAGAACAAGGACGTCGACGCAGCCCGTGCCGCTCTCGAGCGGGCGCGCGATCTTGACCCGGGCGATCTCTCCGTCCATTACAGACTGGGTCTCATATACGCCGACATTGGAGAGGTCGAAAGGGCGGCCGAGTCCCTCCGGGAAGCGATAG
This sequence comes from Candidatus Krumholzibacteriota bacterium, assembly GCA_030609325.1. GTDB lineage: Bacteria > Krumholzibacteriota > Krumholzibacteriia > Krumholzibacteriales > Krumholzibacteriaceae > JAUWCL01. The sequence goes on along the minus strand of JAUWCL010000001.1, from coordinate 45,480 downwards.
AGGTGAATCCGGGATTCACCGGCTCGCACCTCGCGCTTGGTTCGATACTCCTTCACTATGGAGATGTCGAAGGCGCGTTGAAAGCATTCCAAGACTTGCTCGAGCTCGATCCCGGCAACCGGACCGCCGTAACGGAGCTGTCGAGGCTCTACCTCAAGGATGGTCGGCTCGAAGACGGGATGGAACTTCTCGAACCGCTTTACGAGGAGCGCAGGCTGGGCGAGAACGGCAGGCTTGTACTCGGGCGTTTCTACTATGGACTCGGCAGGTATGAAGAGGCCCTGAGTGTCTTTCGGGGCCTGCTGGCCACTCTCGGAGAGAAGCCGCAGATAATGCGGGCGGTCGCGGAGATCGAGATGGACAGGGGCAACTTCAGGACGGCATTCGGGTATCTCGAGCGGCTCGTGGAGATCGAACCCGACGTCTTCAGCAATTACATCGGTCTCGTCCTGCTCGCCAACGGGCTGGCCGGGGAACCGTCGAGCCCGGAAGAGGACAAGAGATTCTCGAGCGTGGAGGGCACGACGTATCTCAGGGAAGCGGTCAGGCGGATGGACCGCACACAGTATTCCGACAATTTCATAATAGGCACCGTGTACAGGAAGATCGACGACCGCGAGAGGGCGGAGCAGTTTCTCACCGCCGCGGAGAAGCTCTCTCCGGAAGACAGGGACATCCTGCTCGAACTGGCCGCGCTCTATGAGGATATAGGCAGGTATGACGATGCGATACGGCGCATCAGGGTCGTGTACGACAACGAACCGGAGGATGCGAGCGTCAACAACTTCTACGGATATCTTCTCGCCGTCAAGGGCGACAGCCTCGATCTCGCCGAAGAGCTGATCACAAAGGCTCTCGACGAGGATCCGGGGAACGGGTACTATCTCGACTCGCTCGGCTGGGTGAAGTTCAGGAAGGGAGAGTTCTCCGACGCGCTGGAGATACTTCTGGGCGCTTCGGAGATCGTGGAGGACGACCCCGTGATCTGGGAGCATATCGGTGATACGTACATGAAGCTGGGGCAGCCCGAGCCGGCCCTCGAGTCGTACAACCGGTCGGCAGAGGTGGACCCGGATCGCACCGAGATCGAGGAGAAGGTGCGTGAGGCCCGCGGCGCCGCCTCAAGGGCGGAGAAGAAAGTTGAGTAGGCTTTCCGGTATTGTTCTCATCCTCATGATCGCGGGCTCGTGCGCCAACTCGCCGCCGGCGGGTCAGCCCCTGCCCGCAGACGATGGTGCTCTCGCCGCGCTCTTCCCGCCTCAGGCCTCGCTGTCGGACGATCATCTCGAGATCATCGCCCGCGTGAGACTGGATCTGCCGAGATACCGGATCAAGGGAACATGCGCGATCTTTCGCTCGCCAGACGGTTCGGTACAGATTGATTTCGTGCACACGAGCCTCTTTGGCTCGTACAGGGAGGATGCGACAATCTACGTCGCCGGCGATTCGATCGCGATCCAGGACCACGAAAGAGGGATATTCAGGGGAAGCGGCGAGACCCTTGCGCATCTGTCGGCACATTTCGAGTTCGAGATAATCCCGGACGACGTGGTCGTATTCATGCTCCTCGGGATGCCGCACCGGGAAGATCTGGTAAACGCCCGGTTGTCGGTCTCGGGCGGCAGATGGACGCTCGTGGGTGAATGGAGAGGGCGTCGGCTCGAGATCGAGGGCGAGAACGGCCGCGGCCCGTTACGGCTGAGGATCTGCTCGGTCGACGGAAAAGGCTGTTACGAGGCAAGATACGGGTATGGATCCACCGGCAGGCTCGGAGGCTATCCGGAGAGGATTATCTGCGAGAGGATGGGAGGCAGCGAGAGGCTGTCGATGACCGTAGAGTCGGTCGGGAGATCGGGGGGTACCGCGTCGGCCGGCCGGTGAAAAAAAGGAACTGAATTGGAACAAGTCGAACGCAGCGGGGTAATAACCTGATGAAGGACAAGGATAAGGGAGACGAGGGTTTGAACCTGCACGAGCCGCTCAAGGGAAACCGGAAGAGGTTCGCAGAAAGAAGTGATGAGGAGTTGATCCTGCTGGTCCAGGAGGGCCAGAACCAGGCGTTCGACATACTCGTCGGAAGGTACAAGAACCGTCTGCACTCATATCTGTACAGGCTGCTGGGGAACGAGAGCGAGGCGGAGGAATTTGCCCAGGAGGCTTTCGTCAGAGCCTATATGCACGCCGACAAGTACAGGACGATCGCGAGGTTCTCGACATGGCTCTACACGATCGCGACAAACCTTGTCAGGAACAGGATAAGGAATATCAAGAGAAGGCCGAAGACGATCAGCATGTGGACTGAGGACAACGGGGGGGAGAACGGAAGGTGGGTCGACATCAAGGACGAGTCGCCCACGCCGGAGGATACGATGGACCGAAAAAAACTCCAGGAGCTGATTCAGCAGGCCATAGAGAAGATACCTTCCAGGTACCGTCCGTCATTCGTCCTCAGGGAGATCAACGGGCTGAGTTACGAGGAGATCGCGGCCACGACCGGACTGAAGCTCGGCACGGTCAGGTCGCGGATCAACCGCGGAAGGATGCATTTCAAGAAGGCGGTTTCGCCGCTTCTGGGTAACGATCTGAGATTCAAGGGGAATTGACATGAGATGCAGGACAGCAAGGGATTACTTCTGCCGGAACCGTGACGGAGCGCTCGGCGAGGCCGCGAGGATGCGTCTCCAGGAGCACCTGAGCCGGTGCCCGGAATGCGCTGAATTCTGCGGCGAGATGGACGGGTGCCTGGAGCTGCTCGGCAACCTGAGCGAGATCGAGGCGTCGGAGAACTTCGAGTGGAACCTCAAGCGCAGGATCGCAATGGAAAAGTCGAGGGCAATGCGGGGTCGGGCCACCGCCGAGGACGGCGGATTGGTCTGGGGATCGAAGTTCATCGCTGCGACTGCCGCGACCCTCGTCATAGTGCTGGCCGGGGTGTGGATGCTGGCAGGAAGGGATTCCGGGGACCCTGCAGCCGGAGAGAGGTTCGCGCAGGAGACGATCAGAACGAGCGCTTCCAGGCAGCAGGGCGAGGTACGTTTCACGCAGACCGGGTACCCCGCAGGGATCCAGTATGTTTCGGACGATTACCTCGGAGACGTCCCGCTGGAGGAGACCTCGAGACAGCTCCCGTTCAGCATGGCCTCCGATCCGAGGATGGATTACCTGCTCCAGGAGAACGAGCTCCTCAGGCGGCAGGTCGAGCGCCTGAGGTTGCAGAACGCCTACATGCAGAGGCTGTTCATGAAGCAGAGGGGTGCCGGCAGAAGCGGAAAAAGGTAAACGGGAACATATTCCCCAGAGCTTCATTAGGCGCTCCACGGCAGAAGCGCCTTTTTTCTTGTCCGTTCCGGCGGTTGCCCGTATGTTTCCAGACAGGAGGTGGATATGAGCCCCAAACCCTTTACGGCAGCCCTTCTGGCATGCGTCTTAGTGCTGGTTCCATCCTGTGGAAGCAGATCCATTTTCATCCCGCCCGGTTCCTACAGCAGTATCGTCCTGGTCACCGAATCCGGTGAGCCCGGGGGCATGAACGACGATATTATCAGGACACTGCAGCATCCGGTCGACTACTATTCGAAGCTGGAGATCCAGTTCAAGCTCCGCATGGTCTCCGCGTACGATTTCGACAGGGAACCTCCCACCAAGAACATGGTCATATACGGCGTCGCCAGGCAGGGGCGCACGGGACAGCTGATAGAGAGCTTTATCGGGACAAACAGTGTCAGAAAGGTCCTCGAGGGGAAGAACCACATATTCAAGAGGATGGACTATCCGGTAAAGGGGCAGCTTACCGTGATCGTCACGGCATCGTCGCCTGAGAGTCTGCGGAAGGTGACCGAGGAGAACGGAAAGCTTATCCGCGACATAATAGAGAAGGCGAACAGGGAAAGGCTGAGGGAAAATCTCCTCATCAGGGAGAAGTACGAGACAGCGGAGGACCTGAAGACGAAATACGGGTTCGCCATAAGGATACCGGACGAGTACAAGCTGAACAGGGACTGGGGTGATCTTCCAGGGGTGGAGATCATGAGGGATTACCCGCACAGGGGGATCACGATATCATGGCGTTCCTGGGGCAATAAGTCGCTCACGCCGGCCGATTCCACGGCGCTCTACGATTTCCGGTCAAAGATCGTATACAATATACACGACAAGGAAGTGATGCGCCCCGAGCTCGTGTCATGGAGCCTCGACAAGTTCGGCCCGTACAGCGCCGTCAGAATGGACGGCTACTGGGAGAGCAGCGTGGAAATGTACGGCGGGCCTTTCATCTGTTTCTTTGTCCACGACAGGGTCAGGGGCAAGATCTGGCTCGTCGACTGTCTCGTCTACGCACCCGGATTCGACAAGCATATCCTCCTGAGGGAGACCATCGCAGTGGCCGAGTCTTTCAGAGTGAACTGACGGACGCACACCGGCCTTACGGCACTTGACAGGGGAATACGCCCTCTGATAGCCTGATATTCGAACAGGGACCGGAGTGGAAGGGCTGTATATGAACGACGATCTCAGTGCCGAGATAAAACATCTGCAGGAAAGATGCGATCGGGCCCCGGAGTCGAGGATCTTCGCGCCGTTGGCCGATGCCTATCGCAAGAACGGAGACGTGGAAAAGGCTATCGAGCTCTGCGAGAAAGGCCTCGAGGGGTATACCGACTACGCGAGCGCGCACGTCATCCTTGGAAAATGCTTCTACGACAAGGGCGCGACCGAACGGTCACGCGCCGAATTCGAGCGCGTGATCGAGATCGATCCGGAGAACATGGTAGCTCTGAAATTCATGGGCGATATCCTGATGTCCGAGGGCGACAGGGATGGGTCGATATCGTACTATCGCAGGATCCTTGCTATCGATCCGACGAACGAGGAGGTATCCGGAAAACTCGAGGGGCTCGAGAATGAATTCCGCGAGAGAGAGATCGATCTCAGTGACCATGAGAGTATCAGGAAGGCCGGGCATCAGGGCGAACTGGCCACGATGACGCTCGCCGGCATCTACGCCGCGCAGGGTTATTACAACAAGGCCCTCAAGATCTATAAAGAGATACTCGAGGAGGAACCGGAAAACACGGAAGCCTCCAAGATGGTTGGAAAGATAGAGGCTATGATCGAGTCGTCGAACAGGGAGCTGGAAGAGACGTTCGACGAAGAAGTGATGTCGATCTCGATCGAAGACGTCAGCGACGACATGATAGAGAACACGGCCGGACCGGGCACGGGTTCTCCGGGCGGCGAGGAAGAAGAAGCACCCCTGGGGGAAGAGGGGGACGATGACGGGATCGTGCGCGAGGGTTCGGTACTGGGTGACGAAGACGAGCTCGAGGCGGTTGCGAGGGAGCTCGAGGAAACCGACCGCAGGGATTCGACGGAGGAAAAGCCTTCCGAGGGGGCGCCCCGTGAGGGAGTCGCACGGGAAGGCATGGGCAACTTCAGGAAATGGCTCCAGGGGATAAAGGACGATCCAAAGGACGGCGAGCAGTAAAGGGAAGGAAGACCTTGGCAGATACCAGCGATTTCAGGAACGGACTGATACTGAGGATGGAAGGGAAGCTCTATGCCATAGTGGAGTTCCAGCATGTAAAGCCCGGCAAGGGCGCGGCGTTCGTCAGGACGAAACTGAAGAAGATCCCGGAAGGGGCGGTCATAGACAAGACCTTCAGGGCGGGAGAGAAAATAGACCAGGTTCGCGTGGAGAGGCATAGTTACCAGTATCTCTACAGGAGCGATGACCTTTACTACGTGATGGACCTCGAGACTTACGAGCAGTTCCCGCTTGCCCACGGACTGCTCGAGGACCTGCTCCCGTACCTCAAGGAGAGCATGGAGATCTCGGTACTGCTCGACGGCGAGACTCCCATCGCGGCGGAGCTTCCGACATTCGTCGAGCTCGGGGTGACCGAGACGGAGCCCGGACTGCGCGGCGATACCGCTCAGGGAGGCTCCAAGCCGGCAAAGCTCGAGACGGGGGCGACCGTGATCGTCCCTCTGTTCATCGAGCAGGGCGACGTCCTCAAGATAGACACGCGGACGGGTAAATACATGGAACGGGTATAATGGCTGTATCGGACAGGATAAGGAAGCTGATCGAGATCCTCAGGGAGGAGGATCTCGACGAGATAGAGGTAAGGACCTGGTTCACCGGTATCCGGGTCGCCAGGCGCAGGGGCTCTGTCCCCGCCGCCCAGGCGGAACCGGTCCGCAGGGAGCCCGAGGCCGAAGTTGCTCCCGTGGAAGAAGCCGCAGTGCCGGAATCTGTCACCGCTGCGGCAGGGGCGGAAGAAGATGGGCTCGAGGAGATCGTCTCTCCGATGGTCGGTACCTTCTACAGGTCGGCCGGCCCCGAGGTAGACCCCTTCATAAGCGAGGGAAACCGTGTGGAGACGGGTCAGGTACTCTGCATCATCGAGGCGATGAAGCTGATGAACGAGATCGAGGCGGAGAAGAGCGGAGTGATCCGGAAGATCCTCGTGGAAGATTCGCAGCCTGTGGAGTTCGGGCAACCCCTTTTTCTCGTGGAATCGGCCTGATATTTGCAAAATGACCTTCCGGCAGACCGGAATCGCTCCGGATTCCGGCTTCAAAGCATAACCGGTGGATTAATAACGCGTTAGCCGTAGCGAAATACCGCCATTTCGGTTCGTCGCTCAAGGGAAGGTGTACGGGATGAACATCAAGAGCATCCTCGAGGCAATGATTGCAAAAGGCGGCTCCGATCTCCATCTGAAGGCGGGCCTTCCGCCGGTGACAAGGGTCGACGGTAAACTGATTCATCTCGATTTCGACAGGCCCTCTCCGAAGGATATGGAAGCGGTGGCCGATCAGATCCTCACCCCTCCCCAGAAGGATCGCTTCAAGAACACCCGGGAAGTCGATTTCGCGTTCGGCGTCTCCGGCCTCGCCAGGTTCAGGGCAAACTTCTACGTTCAGCGCGGATCGATCGCCATGGTTTTCAGGCACGTCCCCGTCGAGATCAAATCTATCGACGAGCTCGATCTTCCCCCGATTCTCAAGGATCTGTCGATGAAGCAGAGAGGGCTGATGTTCGTCACCGGAACGGTCGGCAGCGGAAAGTCGACGACTCTCGCCGCGATGGTCAGGGAGATCAACGAAAACGCCAACAAGAACATCATCACGATCGAAGATCCGATCGAGTTCCTGCACCAGGACAAGAAGAGCATCATCAACCAGCGCGAGATAGGCAGCGATACATCGTCGTTTCACGAGGCGCTCAGGCACATCCTCAGGCAGGATCCCGACATCATCCTCGTCGGAGAGATCCGTGACGCGCTGACGATGGAGATCGCGCTAATGGCGGCCGATACGGGTCATCTGGTCCTGTCGACGCTGCATACGATCGACGCGACCCAGACGATCAACCGCGTCATCTCGTTCTTCCCGCCCCATCAGCACCAGGAGATCAGGTATCTCCTCTCTTCGACACTCCAGGCGGTGATCTCCCAGCGCCTCATACCCATGAAAGAGGGCAAGGGCAGGGTCCCCGCGGTGGAAGTTATGGTTGTAACATCCACCATTCGGGAGTATATTATTGACCCTGAAAAAGCGCCCATGATTCAGAAGGCGATCAGGGAGGGTGTCTCGTCCCACGGGATGCAGAGCTTCGACCAGTCGCTGATGCAGCTTCTGTCCGACGGAAGAATCAGCATGGAAGAAGCCCTGAAGAGCAGTTCCAACCCTCACGAGTTCGCCCTGCGTCTCAAGGGAATCCAGGCCACGAGCGACAAGACCTGGGATACCTTCGAGGGCGCCGAGGCAGCCGGTGGCAGTTCCGCCGGCGAACTCTAGAACGGGTCTATGTATAAAAAAATACTGATAGCCGCAAGGGGCGAGATCGCCCTGCGGATAATACGTGCCTGCAGGGAGCTGGGTATCAAGGCTGTCGCCGTGCATTCGGAGGCCGACTCGGAATCTCTCCATGTCAAGCTGGCCGATGAGGATGTGTGCATCGGCAGGTCCCAGCCCGCTGAGAGTTATCTCAACATTCCAAGGCTGATCGCCGCGGCCGAGATCACCGGAGCCGACGCCGTCCATCCCGGATACGGGTTTCTCGCAGAGAGCCCGTATTTCGCCGAGGTCTGCATGTCCTGCAAAATAGACTGGATCGGGCCCGCTCCGGCGCTGATGGAGAAAATGGGCCATAAGTCGGAGGCCAGGAGGCTTATGAACGAGGCGGAGATCCCGATCATACCCGGCAGCGAGGGCATTGTCGAGGGCGAGGAAGAGGCCTTGAAGCTCGCCGGCCGGATCGGATACCCCGTCATGATCAAGGCAGTCGCGGGCGGAGGGGGCAGGGGGATAAGGATCGTCCGCGGACCTGACGACCTGTCCTCGCTCTTCCATGCTGCCAGTGCGGAGGCGGAGGCCTCTTTCGGTGACGGCGGCCTCTATCTGGAGAAATATCTCGAGAGCCCGAGGCACATCGAGGTCCAGATATTCGGTGACGGGAAGGGAAGGGTCGTTCATCTCCGCGAGCGGGAATGCAGCATCCAGAGAAGGCACCAGAAGCTTATCGAGGAATCGCCTGCGCCGGGCATCGCCGAAGAAACGCGAGAGAGGATACTCGACTACGCGGTCAGGGGTGCGGAGTATGTCAGGTACGGGTCGCTCGGAACGGTGGAGTTTCTCGTCGACGCCGAAGAAAACGTATACTTCCTCGAGATGAACACGAGGGTCCAGGTGGAACACCCGGTGACGGAGATGGTCACCGGAGTCGACCTGATCAAGGAGCAGATAAGGCTTGCCTCGACAGGGGAGAGCCCGCTGCTCGACGGGAATCCCGGCATAAGCGGTCACGCGATCGAGTGCCGGATCAACGCGGAGGATCCGGAGAATGGTTTCAAGCCCGCCCCCGGACTCGTGACGTTCTATCATCCTCCGGGAGGGCCGGGTGTCAGAGTCGATTCCCACATCTACGCCGGATACACAGTGCCCCCGTACTACGATTCGCTCCTCGCAAAGATCATCACATGGGGTGAGACGAGAGACGAGGCGCGGACCCGCATGATCAGGTCGCTCGAGGAGTGCGTGATCGAGGGCGTGCCGACGACGATCCTGTTTCACCTCTGGATACTCAGGCACGAACAGTTCATAAGCGGCCGGTTCGACACTTCGTTTATAGACAGGATGGAAAGATGAGTTCGAGAACGGGCGGGATCCGATTCTTTGCGACGGCCGGAGAAGCGGCCGGTGAAAGTTACCACGGGGCCGTCGTTGTAGTTATCGACGTTCTCAGGGCTACCAGTACGATACTGGCCGCCCTGGATAACGGCGCCGCCAGAGTCCTGCCGGTCGAGAGCATCGAGACGGCCACGAGACTGGTGAGCCTCTCCGACAGGGGGGACAAGCTCCTTGTCGGCGAGCAGAAGGGTCTGCCTATAGAGGGTTTCGATCTCTTCAACTCGCCTTCCGAGCTCGATGAGGAGACTATAGGCGGCAGGACGATAATCCTCGCCACATCGAACGGTACTCCCGCTATAGCGGCGGCTGCCTCCAAGGCGGGCAAGCTGATCGTCTGCTCGATTCCGAACGTGGATATCGTCGCGGAAGCAGTCTCCGGTCAGAGCGATCTTGTCATCATATGCAGCGGGAACAACGGCAGGATAGCGGGGGAGGACCTTCTGTGCGCGGGGCTGCTTCTCGGCGATCTTTCACCGCCGGTCGACGCCGGGTCACTCGACGATTCCGCGTCGATTGCCATGATTCTGGCCGACAGGTACGGCGACGATATCGAGGAGTATCTGCGGTCGACCGACAGGGGCCGGCAGCTCATCGGACTAGGATACGGAAAAGATATTGCATACTGCTCCTGCAGGGACAGCATTCGGAAGGTCCCCGAGCTCGTACAGGGTTTCATCGAGCCCTGATGCCGGGGACGTTTCCAGGAAGAATCGGCATGCTCGAGAATTACCACAAAAACGATACCGTCGTTCTGAGGATAATCGATGCCAACATAAACAGGTGCGCCGAGGGCATAAGGGTCGTCGAGGAAATTGCCAGGTTCGCCATCGGGAGTGAGGGACTGACCAGGGCCGCCAAGGAACTCAGGCACGAGATAAGAGCGCTTTCCGGCCTGTTCTCGACCGACACGACCCGGTTTCGCGACAGCGTCGGGGATGTGGGGGGCAGGTTCTCCACGCCGTCCGAAGAGAAGAGGGAATCGCTGGCCGGAACGGCGCGTGCCAATTTCTTCAGGGTGGAAGAGGGACTGAGGGTAATCGAGGAATTCGGCAAGCTTGTCAGCCCCGACGGGGCGCGGAGGGCGAAGGGCCTGCGATTCAGGGTCTACGAGCTGGAGAAGGCTCTCGTGGCGACCGGTCCGGCGGATCGGCCGTTTCCGGAACTCCCTTTCCTCTACACATTCATCGACAGGTCGATCGTGGCGCAAAGCGAGGTGGCCGGCGTGGCCGCCGCCCTCGTCGAGGGCGGGAGCGGCATCATCCAGTACCGGGCGAAGGATATTCCCGTCTCCGACATGCGGCGCGATCTCGCTGCAGCCATACCAATTGCGGAGAAGGCAGGTATCCCCCTGATAGTCAACGACCTCCCCGAACTGGCAGCCGAAACGGGAGCGGGCGGGGTCCACCTGGGTTCGTCGGACGCCGATCCTTCCGAAGCCAGGGCGATGCTTGGGCCGGCGCGCATCATCGGGCTGAGCGTGAGCTCGCCCGGAGATATCGCCGCGGCTCCTCTCGACGTTCTCGATTATTTTGCCGTGGGGTCGGTCTTTCCGACATCGACGAAGGAGGATGCCGTAGTCGCGGGGCTCGATGCACTCGCATCGGTGAGGCGATCGACTGTCCTCCCGATAGTCGCGATCGGCGGGATAGGGCCGGAGAACGCTCGAAGCGTCCTCGACGAGGGGGCGGACGGGCTCGCCGTCATCTCGGCTGTCCTGACCGGCGATCCGGTCAAAAACTGCTTTACCTTCCGGGAGATCATTGATAGAAAAAGGGAAGAAATGGCCGGCGCTTGAGAAAACGGTTTATGTGAGCGGTGCCAGCTTACAGTGATTGTGTCTTTTACATAGATGGAGCCAGGGTGCCAGTGAAGAAAAAGATAGCGGTCGGCCTCATTCTCATCGTTTCTGCGATCTATATCGGGGCCGCGCTGCAGTCGCATGACAGCGAGGACAACGCGTTCGACATGAATGTACGGAACCGGTGCGGACCGGTGGGGGCCACGCTCGTGATCTGGCTCAGATGGGGCCTCGGGTCGGTATTCGCATGGATCGTCCCGCTTGTTCTCCTGTATACGGGACTGCTGACCGTATCGGGAAGCGCCGTATCGGAAAGGAAGCGCACCGTCATATCCGGAGTGCTGCTGACGCTGATCCTGTCGGCGATGACTGCCTGTTTCGGGGCGCGGGGAGCGGCGGGAACTGCAGGGACGGGGATGCTCGGCTTTCTCGAGCTGTTGCTCGGCAGGACCGGCTCGATACTGATCCTCTCCGCGGCGCTTCTCGTCACACTCGTCACGCTCTTTTTCGGACGCATCAGGACGGCCGTCGAGAACTCCGGAGGCCTGAGGGTCCCGAAGCCGTCGTTCCCCCCGCTGAGCCGCGGCGGGAGGACGGCAAAGCCGTGTTCGAATAGCAGGAAGAGGAAAAAGGCGGCAGCCGGCCCCGGGATACCGGAGATCGAGGAGCCCGAGCCGCATGTCGAACAAGAGCCGGTGTACATCGACATCCCGGAGAGGCGGCCTCCAGCTCCGAAAGCCAGGAAAACGGCGGAGAAAACCGAAGTCCCCCCGAGACCTTCCGGCGCCGCGGTCACCCCGGCCGACAATGCGCCGCTGCCCGGCCTGTCGCTGCTCGATGACTACGACGAATCCTCCGTGACGTTCAGCAGGGAGGACCTCATTGCGAGGTCGGAGATGATCGAGGAGAAACTTCTCGACTACGGTCTCAAGGGCAAGGTCCAGAAGGTCCTTCCCGGTCCTGTCGTGACGACCTTCGAGTACGTACCCGCGGCCGGAGTCAGGGTGAGCCAGATCGCCAACAGGGCTGACGACCTCTCGCTGGCTCTTGCTGCGAGGTCGCTGAGGATACAGGCGCCTATACCGGGAAAGAGCGCCGTCGGCATAGAGGTCCCCAACCCCGAGCCGAAGCTCGTCCTTCTCAAGGAGATGATGGAGCACTTCCCCGAGGGGGGAGAGGGGCTGACCGTCGTTCTCGGGAAGACCGTTACCGGCGAGCCGTACTACGCCGACATTGCCGAAATGCCTCACCTCCTCATCGCCGGCGCGACGGGGAGCGGTAAGAGCGTCTGCATCAATTCGATCATCTGCTCGCTTCTCTTCACGCACACGCCGGCGACCTGCAGATTCATACTCGTGGATCCCAAGCGGCTCGAGCTGATCACGTACAACGACATCCCGCACCTCCTCCATCCGGTGATAACCGAGGCGAGGCCGACGCTGAAGGTACTCAACTGGCTCACTATAGAGATGGACAGGCGGTACAAGATCCTTGCCCGGTTCGGGGTGAAGAACATCAAGAGCTTCAACAGAAAGGTCGAGTCCGAGGAGCTCCGCAATCCGGAAACGGACGAGGAGCTCACCCGGCTGCCCTACTACGTGACGATCATTGACGAGCTCGCCGACCTCATGGTCTCGCTCGGCAACGAGATATACCCGCCTATCACGAGGCTCTCCCAGATGGCTAGGGCCGTAGGCATCCATCTCGTATTCGCCACGCAGAGGCCTTCGGTAGACGTCGTGACAGGTCTTATCAAGGCAAACTTCCCGACGAGAATAGCCTTCCAGGTCACGTCGAAGACCGACTCGCGCACGATCCTCGACGTGAACGGTGCCGAGACTCTTCTCGGCAACGGCGACATGCTCTACCTGCCCAAGAACCTCCCCTCGCCGGTTCGGCTCCAGGGCGCCTATATTTCGGAGAGGGAGGCGGAGAACGTTGCCGACTACTGGAAGGATTTCGGCAGGCAGGGAACGAAGATCGATCTCTCCGAGAAGGCTGCGACCGGAGGCCCGGAGGACACCGACGTGGACGACGATCTCTTCGAAAAGGCGCGGGAGCTCGTCATACTTCATCAACAGGGCTCGATCTCGCTGATCCAGCGCCGTCTCCGCGTCGGGTACGCCCGTGCGGCGAGGCTGATCGATATGCTCGAACAGACGGGTGTAGTCGGCCCCTTCGAAGGCAGCAAGGCCCGGGAAGTCCTCATCAGCCGTGAAGAATACGAGAGAAGCAGATAACATCGCCCGCCCGGCGACCTATCATTTCTACAATCTCGGTTGTCCCAAGAACCTCGTGGACGCGGAAAGGGCCGCGGCCCGCCTCGAGGCGGCGGGGTGGTCTGAGGCGGCTGATCCCGCCGGGGCAGGGTTGCTCGTCGTGACCACCTGCGCGTTCATCGAGGCGGCAGAAGAGGAATCGGTGGAGCAGATCCTCGAGATTGCCGCTGCGAGGGAGGACTGGCAGCTTCTCGCGGTGCTGGGATGTCTCGTCACCAGGGAAGGAGCAAGACTCGAGGATCTCATGCCCGAGGTCGATATCTTTCTCGACGTGGAGTCGATGGACGGCCTGGCTGACGCCGTAGCCGGGCCGGTCCCGGGGGAGGCGGGAAGGAGGCTGTTCACTCCGCCGCACTCCGCCTACCTGAAGATATCCGAGGGGTGCTCGAACAGGTGCAGCTACTGCACGATCCCGTCAATAAGGGGAGACCTGGCGAGCCGCCAGCGGGAAGAGATTCTGGAAGAGGCTTCCCGGCTCGCACGGTCGGGTGTCAGGGAACTGATCGTCATCGCGCAGGATACGACCGCCTGGGGCAGCGACACGGGAAGCGGGGAGGACCTCCATGCACTTCTGGAGGGGATATCGGATATCGGCGGCCTCGACTGGATAAGGCTCATGTATCTCCATCCGGCGCGCGTAGATGCGGAAAGACTCTCCGGGATCATCAGGTCGACGAAGGTGATACCGTACCTCGACATCCCCATCCAGCATGTCTCGGACCCGGTCCTCTCTCGGATGGGGAGGGGTTATACGGAGAGGGACCTGCGAAGGATGTTCGACACCCTCAGATCCTCGGTAGAGGGCCTTGTGATACGCACGACCCTGATGACCGGATTCCCCGGCGAGTCCGCGGAGGATTTCGCTCGTCTCGCCGGCTTTCTCGAGGAGTACATGTTCGACCACGCGGGTATATTCAGGTGGTCGCCGGAGCGCGGGACGCCCGCCTCGAGTCTCGATGACCGGGTGGCGGACGAGGTCGTAAGCGAGAGGCTGGAGGAGCTTTCATCGCTTCAATTCGACATTTCCGCCGATATCCTGGACGAAATGGTGGGGAAGGAGATCGACGTGCTCGTCGATACCCGGACGGAAGCGGCATTGTCGGGACGGTGGTACGGACAGGCTCCCGAGATCGATGGGACAACCTGGCTCGAGGATTCGGGGGTGCTCCCGGGGACGATGGGAAGGGCCGTCGTGGAACGATCCGAGGTGTATGATCTTTTCGCCCGGCCTGCTGGAGATTTCATTTGACATTGACTCCGTAAATGCTGATTATATTCTGCGTTAAGGTGGAATCTTTCGACCTGTACCGTCTATAAATAGATTGTGACGCTCCTATTGGAGGTATTTCGTGAATCGCTTCAGAGACGAAAGACTTCTAGCCAGGATGACAGCGATGCTCTGCCTGGCTATTTTGATAACGACATTTCCGGCCGTAAGCTCTCCCCAGGGGACAGGCGAGAAAACGATAACGAACTACGAGATCCTCGAGAAGATAGCCGGCGGGGCTCTCGACGAGCTGGCCGGGAATATGCCCTCGATCGCCAGGGAGACCATCGTCCTCGTCAGGAAGGAGAGGGGCATCGACTCGGGCATCGACAAGGTCTTCGAGAACGAGCTGGTCAGGAAGATGACCAGGGCGGGCCTTCGCATCGCCTCCAAGACCAAGGACATGGACCAGGCGGAGATCGCCGAATACGTGTTCTCCTACCAGATTCTCAGTTATTCTATAAAGTATCCGGAGATCGGCCGGAGTTACTGGGTCGGGGCGAAAGAGGTCGAAAGGTTCGCCGAAGTGGGCATATTCGTCAAACTGCTCGATTCCGCAACCGGCGAGATCGTATGGGTCGGGGAGGCACAAAAGAAGTACGAGGACAGGATTGCGTATTCGCTGCTCGAACGCGTAGAGGATCCCACGCACGATTTCACCATCCCGGTCAGGGACGAGATCCGATGGAGCAGGTTCGTCGAACCCGTTATCGTCACCGGAATCGTCGTGGGCCTGGTATACCTGTTCTTCTCAAATCAGGATTCCAACTGAACCGGGAGGCGGATGATAGTCTTCCGACTTCACTTCAGAAGGCTCGCATGCCTCGGGCTTGCCGTAATGACTGCTGTCTCGGCCTCGTGCGGAAGTAAGACAGTGCTCGAGCAGGTCGAGGAGAAGTACGCGAAGGGTCACTACCGCGAGGGTCTCTACATCGTGAGGCATCACTTCCGCAGGGGCGGCGAGCGTACGCCGGAGCTCCTCTTCCTCGCCGGCAAATCGTACATGAGGCTTGGTATAGAGGCCGAGGCCTCGGACAGCTTTGCCGAGGTGTTCAGCAGCGACTCGACATGGGCTGAGATGATAGCCGGCGTGCTGAGGCACGAGGCTCTCGAAAGCCTCGAGAAGGGACTGACGGCGAAGGGAAGCCGGTTCATCATCCAGGCGGTGAATTACGAGCAGGATCTCGATTTCGGCCGGTTCGACGGGCTTGCCGGAGACCTTATGCTCGACAGGAAGGATTACCGGGGGGCGATACATTATTATACCGCCTTCCTCGAAGAATTTCCCGACACGGCCGGCGCCGCGGCGGTGATGATGGATCTGGGAGCGGCGTACGAGGGACACGGCGACATTCTCGAGGCGATCCATCTCTACAGGGTTTTTCAGGACCGGTACCCCAGGAGCAGGATGATAAGCACGGCCCGGTGGAAGCTCGAGAACCTACTTCTCGATTCGGGCAAGGAGATGCTGTCGGGCGGTGAGCCCGAAGAGGCCGAACGGATACTCGGCGAGCTGGTGGAGACGGCGGGGAATCTGCTCGTCAGAGAGAAGGCGAACTTCCTGCTCGCGGAGATATACGAATCGAGAGCGGACTACCCGACCGCCGTGCGCTATTACACCGAAGTCGTAAACCTTAACCTCGGATCGAGCGGAAGGCTCGTTGAAAAGGCCAAGGAAAGGATCGAGAGGATTGAGGCGGATAGGAAGAAAAATCTCCGTTAGGGCCCTGGCCGTTCTGGTTGTCTGTGCGGCAGCGCTTGTCTCGTGCGGCGGGCCGTACTCCGCCCGTAGCGTAAACGTTCCCGACGAGAAGCTGAGGATCGCGGACGACCTCTACGCAAGGAAGAAGTATGCGCAGGCAGGCATGGAGTACAAGGACTTCCTCGCCGTCTTCGCCGGGGATGAGAGGGGTGACTACGCCCAGTTCATGCTGGCCGAGTCGTACAGGGGCGCCAGGGAGTATGCCCTCGCCTCCGTCGAATACAGGATACTGATTGCGGATTATGGATACAGCGAGTATATCGACGACGCCTTCTTCCTCGAGGGCCTGTGCGCCTTCGAAATGACGCAGAGGGCAGAAAGGGACCAGACCCATTCGTACGAGGCATTTGCACGGATCGAGCGTTTCCTCGAGATATTCCCCGACAGCCCGCGCAGGGAGGAGGCCCTGAAGGTCCGCGAAGATATCCATGATGTGCTCGGGAAGAAGGCATATCAGAGCGCGAAGCTCTATTTCAAGAGGAAGCATTACGGTGCGGCGGAGATATACTTCAGAAAAGTAGTCGATGAGCACCCCGACACGCAGTGGGCCGGCAGGAGCTGGTACTACATCGGGTACATAAGGCAGTCGATTGGCGAGAACGGCGTCGCGACGGAATCCTACAGCAGAGCCGTGCAGTCGAAGTATGATTTTCAGGAGAAGAAATCGGCCTCGGCGCAGCTGAAAAAACTTTCGAAAGAGAATCCAGGTGGCTGACGGAGAAAGGATAGGGCTGTTCGGGGGGTCGTTCGATCCCGTGCATACCGGGCACCTGATCCTCGCGCAGATGGCGGCGGATTTCGCCGGCCTGGACAGGGTGCTTTTCG
The DNA here is from genome assembly GCA_030609325.1 of Candidatus Krumholzibacteriota bacterium. Taxonomy (GTDB): domain Bacteria; phylum Krumholzibacteriota; class Krumholzibacteriia; order Krumholzibacteriales; family Krumholzibacteriaceae; genus JAUWCL01. The sequence goes on along the minus strand of JAUWCL010000001.1, from coordinate 28,354 downwards.
TGCCGACATCCGCACCCCCGCACAAGACAGGCAGGACGCTCTCACCTTTTGAGGACCGCATCGCGATGGTCCGCCTCGCAATCGAGGGAAACGACCTGTTCGAGCTCTCCCTCATAGAAAGATCCGAAGGACCGTCCTACACGTGGGAATCGGTGCTTCATTACTCGAACACCGGGTACGGCAGGGAGAGGCTTCACCTGATCGTAGGCGGCGACTCCCTCTCGGAGATGGGGAAGTGGCGGAATCCCGACGCGATATTCGACAACGCGACGATCATCTCGATGACACGTCCCGGCAGCGGCGATCTTCCCGCGCCTCCCGCCGGAGCAGTGGTGATGATTCTCGAGACGGGCGCCAACACGATCTCGTCGAGTGAGATAAGGAGCAGGGTCCGGGAGGGACGGACGATCAGGTACCTCGTCCCGGGACCGGTCGAGCGGTATATAGGCGCCAGGGGACTGTATTCTGACATCTGACGACGGAGGGCCGTGATGGCACTATTCCTGATCGATGGGCACGCCATCGCCTACAGGTCGTATTACGCTTTCATTAGAGATCCGCTGACGAACTCGCGCGGGGAAAACACCAGCGCCGTATACGGATTCCTGCGAACGGTTCTGCAGCTCGTCGAACGCTACGATCCGGAGATGCTTGCCTGCGTCTTCGACAGCGAGGAGGAGACAGGGCGCCACAGGGAATACTCCGACTACAAGGCGAACAGAGAGGAGATGCCCGACGATCTATCCCCCCAGTTCCCCGTCATCGTCGAGATGCTCGAGGCGATGGGGATACCGGTGATCGTCAAGCCGGGTTACGAGGCGGACGACATTATCGCCACTCTGGCCGGTGAGGCCGAGGCGAGCGGTATGGACGTGAGGATAGTGTCGGGTGACAAGGACCTCTTCCAACTCCTCTCCGACCGGGTCAGGATCATCCGTCCCGGCAAGGGGACCAATCTTGCCGACGTGGCGGGCCCCGACATGGTCGCGGAGAAATACGGTCTCCGTCCGGACCAGGTCGTCGATCTGCTCGCCCTGATGGGGGACAGCGTGGACAACATACCCGGCGTGAAGGGGATAGGCGAGAAGACGGCGCTTAAGCTTCTGCGGGATTTCGGTTCCCTCGACGCGATACTCGAGAGAAGCCGGGAGATCGAACCGGCCCACGTGCGCGGGAAGATAGAGGAGGGCAGAGAGGATGCGCTGATGTCGAGGAATCTCGTGACACTGATCGACGTACCCCTCGACATCACCTTCGACCAGCTCGGTAAGGGGGAGAGGGACGAGGCCGCACTTCTCGACATGCTCCTCGACCTTGAATTCAACCAGGTGATAAAGGAACTCGATCTCGGGCGGAGCGTTTCGGCCTCATCGACGCATTACAGCATGGTCGAAGAGGCGGGTCTCAAGAACCTTGCTTCCGTCCTCACCGAGGCGGGCGGTTTCGCGCTGGACACGGAGACGACGTCTCTCGATCCTCTCGAAGCCGAGCTCGTAGGGATCTCGTTCTGCTGCGAGGCGGGCCGGGCATTCTTCGTTCCCGTGGAGTCACGCGAGGCGAGGGAAGATACGGGTCTCTTCGACTTGGACGGAGACTCCTCGGGTATTCCGCTGGAGAAGGTGAGAGAGGTGCTCGGTTCGGTCCTGAAAAGCGATGTGACGGAGAAGACCGGGCACAATATAAAGTACGACCTGATGGTGCTCGAGGCGCATGGGCTGCCCGCGGGAAACGTGACGTGGGACACGATGATAGCGTCGTACTGCATCGATCCGTCGAGGCGCTCGCATTCGCTCGACAACCTCGCGATGGACTATTTCCGCCACAGGATGATCTCCTACCAGGAACTCTTCGAAAAGGGCGACCGGAGGAAGGACATCAGGACAGTTCCCCCCGGGAGGCTCGCAGAATATGCCTGCGAGGACGCCGACTATACGTTCCGGCTGCGGGAGCTCTTCGAACCCGACCTGGAAGAAACCGACGCGGGGAAGCTCTTCACCGATATCGAGATGCCCCTGAGCTTCGTCCTCAAGAGGATGGAGCGCGAGGGGATGGGAGTCGACACGAACAGGCTGAAGGCGCTCTCCGGGAATGTTGCCACCGAGCTCGACAGACTTACCGGGGAGATCTACGGTCTCGCCGGCGAGACGTTCAATATCAACTCGGGGAAGCAGCTCCAGCATATCCTCTTCGAGAAACTGGGCCTGCCCTCGGCGAGGAAGACGAAGACAGGCTGGTCGACCGACGTCAGGGTACTTACCGAACTGGCGGTGGAGAACCCGATAGCGGGCCTGATACTCGAGTACAGGCAGCTCACCAAGCTCGCCGGCACCTATATCGATTCGCTGCCGAAACTGGTCAGCGGAAAGACGGGAAGGATCCACACCTCGTTCAACCAGACTGTGACGGCCACCGGACGCCTGTCGTCGAGCGATCCAAATCTGCAAAATATCCCGATTCGTACCGAGATGGGAAAGCGGATCAGGGAGGCTTTCGTGCCCCGGAAGGGGAATATACTGATCGATGCCGACTACTCGCAGATAGAGTTGAGGATAATGGCCCATCTCTCAGGCGATCCGGAGCTGGTGGCTGCCTTCAGGGAAGAAGCCGACATACACACACGCACGGCGGCGAGGATATTCGGGGTAGTAGAGGAAGATGTGACGCACGAGATGCGCTCGGGCGCGAAGACGATCAATTTCGGGGTGATGTACGGGCAGGGTCCGAGGGCGCTCTCCCAGCAGCTTAGGATCCCCTTCGACGAGGCGAAGGGATTCATCGACGAGTACTTCGAAAAATACCCGGGGATCAGGGATTTCATAGAAAGCTCCAAGGAGAGCGCCCGGGAGAAGGGCTATGCGGAGACGCTGCTCGGCAGGCGCCGGCCGCTCCCGGAGATAGATTCGGGCGACGGCAGGCTGAGGAGCTTCGCCGAGCGGATCGCGGTGAATATGCCGATACAGGGTACGGCCGCCGATATGATCAAGATAGCGATGATAGGTATCGATGCCGCGATAACGGAGGAAGGCCTGGGGGCCAGGATGGTGCTTCAGGTCCACGACGAGCTTGTATTCGACGTACCGCTCGGCGAGAAGGGGCGGGTGATCGAGTTCGTCAGGGAGAAGATGGAGGCCGCCGTGGAGCTCGATGTTCCACTGAAGGTAGAGGTAGGCACGGGCGTCGACTGGCTGGAGGCACACGGATGAAAGTACCTCTCATAGTGGTGACGGGGCCGATCGCCTCGGGTAAGTCTACAGTCGCGAGGGTGATGGCCGAAGGGGGGGGCGTCTACGTCGATGGCGATGCGCTCGCCCACGCGGCGCTTGAGGATCCCGGCTTCACAGAGAAGCTCGGAGAAGAGTTTGGCCCGGAGGTCATGGACGGCGACGGGAGGGTGACGCGCCTGAGGCTCGCCGGAATGGTCTTCTCCGACCAGAAAAAACTCGACAGGCTGAACAGGCTGATCCGTCCGTATGTAAAGAAGCTGGCGAGGGAAAGACTCATGGAGCTCGCGGAGACCTCGAAATACATAGTCCTTGATGCCGTGCTGTTTTTACAGTATAAATTCAGACTCAAGGCGGACCTCGTGGTGCTGACGGACGCGCCGGAAGAGGTCCGCATCCGCAGGATGATGCGCAGGAACGGTTTCGACAGGAAGGAGGCCGAACTGCGCATCGAGCGCCAGAGGGACCTGTTCGAGGACTGGGAGAAGGCCGGTGTCAGGCTGGACACCGACATCCCTATCGCCGAGGTCAGGAAAGAGGCGGCGCGCATAAGAGATGAGTTTCTCGAGGAATACGGCCGGTCGCGGAGGAAATGGTGATGCAGGAGAGGTTGTCGTCGAAGGAAGCGGCGGAAGCCGCCGCAAGGACAGAACAGCAGCTGCTCAGCCTCAAGGAGTATCTTTGACCTGGAGACGATGACGGCCGGGGTGGCGGAGATCGAGAAGAAGATGGCCGCGCCCGATTTCTGGAACGACCGGGAAAGCGCCGAGAAACTCGTATCAAGGCTCAAGGAGTTCAAGAGCAGGCTCGATCCCTACAAAAAGATGAAATCTGATATCGACTCCCTCAAGGAGCTGATCGCTCTCGGTGAGGAGGATGAATCGATCCTGGCCGATATCGGGGACGAACTGGAGCGGATCGGCAGAAGGCTGGCCGAATTCGAGATGGCCGTCCTGCTCTCCGGGGAGAACGATCGAGGCAACGCGATAATGAACATCCATCCGGGAGCGGGCGGGACCGAGTCCCAGGACTGGGCGGAGATGCTGCTGCGCATGTATACGAGGTTCCTCGAGACGAAGGGATACGCGTTCAGGATGCTCGACCTGCAGCCAGGTGACGAGGCCGGGATAAAGAACGCGACGATCGAGGTGCGCGGAGAGCTGGCGTTCGGCAGGCTCAAGTCGGAGAGCGGGATCCACCGGCTCGTGAGGATCTCGCCGTTCGATGCCAATCACAGGCGCCACACATCCTTCGCGGCCGTGCACATCTACCCCGAGATCGACGACAAGATCGAGGTCGATATCAATCCCGACGACATCCGGCTCGATACGTACAGGGCGAGTGGGGCGGGCGGACAGCACGTCAACAAGACCTCCTCGGCGGTGAGGATCACCCATTTCCCCACAGGGATAGTGGTGCAGTGCCAGAACGAGCGCTCGCAGCACAGGAACAGGGAGATGGCGATGAAGGTCCTGCGATCGCGTATCTATACGAAGCTGATGGAGGAGGAGACCGAGAAGCAGGCCGCGGTCGCCGGCGAAAAGAAGGACATCTCCTGGGGCAACCAGATCAGGAGTTATGTATTCCATCCCTACACGATGGTGAAGGACCACAGGACCGGGGTCCAGACGGGGAATATACAGTCCGTGATGGACGGCAATATTGAGCAGTTCATGGAAGGTTATCTGAAATGGAAGGAAAGGAAGAGCTGAAGGTGAGCGACAAGGAAAAAAAGGAAGGGGGACGGGAGAGGGACGAGCGCATCCGCAAGCTGGAGGAGCTGCGCAGGCTGGGAGTAAACCCCTATCCCTACAGGTTCGAGCGCACGCATTCGCTGATCGAGACGATGGAGAACGAGGGATCTCTTTCCACCGATGGCGCGTCGGTGTCGGTAGCGGGGCGGATAATGGCGATAAGGGGGCACGGCCACACGTCGTTCGGGAACCTCAAGGACGGCACGGGCAGCCTGCAGTTTTACATCAAGGACGCCGGGGTCGATGAGAAGACGTGGAAGACCTTCAGGCTCCTCGATGTCGGCGACGTCGTCGGACTCTCAGGTTCTCTCTTCCGAACGAAGACCGGCGAGCTGACGATAAAGGTGAAGGGGCTCGAGCTCCTGTCCAAGTCGCTTCTTCCGCTCCCCGAGAAGTATCACGGTCTGCAGGACAAGGAGCTCAGGTACAGGCAGCGTTACGTCGACCTGATAGTGAACGACGAGGTAATGGAGGTCTTCAGGACGAGGGCGAGGATAATCGACACGATCAGGTCATTTCTCAACGAGCGGGATTTTCTCGAGGTCGAGACACCTGTCCTGCAGCCGATATACGGCGGCGCGATGGCGAGGCCGTTCGTCACCCATCACAACGCCCTCGACATGAAGCTCTATCTCAGGATTGCCGACGAGCTCTATCTCAAGAGGCTGATCGTCGGCGGGATGGAGCGTGTATACGAGTTCTGCAAGGATTTCAGGAACGAGGGTATGGACAGGTCGCACAACCCGGAGTTCACGATGCTCGAATGCTATGCCGCCTACTGGGACTACAACGACATGATGGAGTTCGTCGAGACCCTGTACCAGAAGCTCGCCGACGAGGTGCTGGGGACGACGAAGATAAAGTACGGAGAGCAGGAGATCGATCTGGCCACTCCGTGGAGGAGGCTGCCCTTCTTCGAATCGATAAAGGAGAAGACGGGCAAGGACCTTCGCGAGGCCTCCGAAGAGGAGCTCCGAAAGACAGCGGAAAGATGCGGCATCAATCTCGAGGGAGTCTCGGGATGGGTGGGCCTGATCGACGAGATCTTCTCAGAGCTGGTCGAGCCACATCTGATACAGCCGGTCTTCATAACCGACTACCCGGTCGAGCTGTCGCCGCTCGCCAAGATGCACAGGAGCGAGAAGGGCCTCGTCGAGAGGTTCGAGCCGTACATAGCCGGGTTCGAGATGGGCAACGCGTTCAGCGAACTCAACGACCCGCTCGACCAGCGCGAGCGCTTCGAACAGCAGACGAGGATGAGGCAGGAGGGCGCCGACGAGACGCACCCTGTCGACGAGAACTACCTCAGGGCTCTCGAGCACGGGATGCCTCCGACGGGGGGGCTGGGCATCGGGATCGATCGTCTCGTGATGCTCCTCACCGATTCGCATTCCATCAGGGACGTCATCCTCTTCCCCGCGATGCGGCCCGAAACGGGAAGGGACGGCTGACGCAGGCATGCACTACTCCCTGGCAATAGCGCTCAGGTATCTCAGTGCCCGCCGCCGCAGCGGATTCGTATCTCGCGTGACGATGATCGCCGTCGGGGGAACGCTCGTCGGAGTGGCTGTGCTGATAATCGTCCTCTCGCTGATGAACGGTTTCGAGAGTGAGCTTCGCAGCCGGATAATCGAGTTCAACACGCACGTGATCGTCTTTGCCAGCCTGCCCGGCTCGTGGTCGGGGATAGACAGCGTCACGGCCATCGTGGAGGAGGTGGACGGGGTGGTCGCCGCCTCGCCGTTCATAAGGGGCGAGGCCCTGCTCTTTTACGAGTTGATCCCAGGGATGAGGGTCAAGACAAAGGGTGTCATCGTAAAGGGTGTCGACCTCGACGCCGAGCGGAACGTCTCGGCGGTAGTCGACTCGTTCGTACCGCCGATAAGGTCTTTCGAATCGACAGGCTTCGAGGACGGCAGGGATCTGCCCGGGGTCGTGCTCGGTGAGGACCTCGGCGATGACCTCAAGGTCTACCTCGGCGAGATCATCACTCTCGTCAGCGCGCCGGCCGAGATGAGGATGGGAGCGATACAGCCGCGGACGAGAGAGTTCCGCGTCCTTGGTTTCTTCAAGACCGGCGTGTTCGAGTTCGATTCGCGGTTCGCCTATATCGATATCGGGGAGGCGGAGGATTTCTTCGACTTCGAGGCGTCGACCAGGGGGATCGGTGTCCGTACGTCCAATATCTGGGAGGTGGCGGAGACGGAGGACCGGATCGACAGCAGGCTCGAGAGGAGCGGCGCCTACGGCATGAACAACTGGATCAGGATGAACAGGAATCTCTTCAGCTACATCAAGGTGGAGAAGGTACTGATGTTCCTGCTGCTAACGCTGATCATACTCATCGCAGCCTTCAACCTCGTCGGGATGCTGACGATGGTAATCATGGAGAAGCGCAGCGAGATAGGGATTCTGAGGTCGATGGGGGCGTCTTCGAGAGGGATTATGTCGATATTCATGATGGAGGGGACGATCATAGGGGCGCTGGGGACTGTTCTCGGTGTGGCCGCCGGGTTGGGTATCTGCGCCATGCTCTCGGCGGTCGAGCTCGATCTGCCCGCCGACGTCTATTTCATCAACACGCTCCCGGTGGCAGTAAGGACTTTCGACGTCGTCATGGTATCTGCAGCCGCGTTGTTCATATCGTTCGCGGCGACCCTCTATCCGAGTTGGGAAGCGTGCAACATGTCGCCCCTCGACGCGATACGTTACGACTGACTGATAGCACGGTTGCCCATCGAGGCGCCAGGCTGTATATTTCAAACGGGTGAGAGATCATGAGTATTCTCAGCGCCGAAAATGTGACGAAGAGCTTCACGAGCCGCAAGGGAAATATCGAGGTTCTCAGGGGGATCGATTTCGAGGCCAAAGGGGGAGAGGTAGTAGCGATACTCGGTGCCTCCGGCGCGGGCAAATCGACCCTCCTGCACGTGCTCGGCACACTCGATACCCCTGACAGCGGCCGAGTGCTGATCCGCGGGAAAAACCCGTTCGTCGTGCCCGACAGGGAACTCAACGCGATAAGGAACAGGGACCTCGGGTTCGTATTCCAGTTTCACTATCTTCTCCCCGAGTTTGACGCCCTGGAAAACGTCATGATGCCCGCCCTCCTCAGGAGCGGCACCGAGCACGGTGCGGAGGAGAGGGCAGCCGGGCTCCTAGCGGAGGTCGGCCTCGCCGAGAGGCTCACGCACAGGCCCGCCGAGCTGTCGGGCGGAGAGCAGCAGAGGGTCGCGGTAGCCAGGGCCCTGATGAACGATCCGGCAATCGTACTTGCCGACGAACCGTCCGGGAATCTCGACGAGGCCAACAGCGAAATTCTTCATGACCTGATGCTCGAGCTGAGCCGGTCGAAGGACCAGATGTTCGTCGTGGTGACGCACAAGAGGGAGCTCCTCGATAAGGCCGATCGCTGCTTCGTGCTGGAGGGAGGCAAACTCAAGTCGGTGGCGGTGATGAAGATATGATCTGCCAGTTCTGCAAGAAGAATAACGCGACTATACATTTCACCAACGTCGATGGAAACAAGGTCGTGAAGATCCACATATGCCGGTCCTGCGCCGAGGCAAAGGGCTTCGATTACCTGAAGAGGAGCAATTTCGAGAAGACCGACCTCCTCGCCGGGCTGGTCAGCAGTGCCCTGCCGGAGAAGGGGGGGGCGAGAAGGAGGTGCGAGCACTGCGGGAGGACGTACGCGGCATTCAGCAAGTCCGCCGGCCTGGGATGCTCGAAATGCTACGATTCGTTCGGGGAGGAAATCGCGAAGGTCCTGAAGAGGATACACGGGAACGCCAGGCACCTCGGAAAGTCTCCGCGCAGGTACTGCACCGAGAAGGTCCACGCGAGACGCAGGATACGCGCCCTCGAGGACGAGCTGAGAATCTCCGTGGAGCTGGAGAACTACGAGAGGGCCGCCCGGCTCAGGGACGAGATCGCCGATCTGAAGAAGGGGATGGAAAAGCGTTGAAACAGAAGCAGCTGCAGAGGCTTCTCAAGAACCCCGCGTCCTGGCTGGCCGAGGGAGGTGAGGAGAGCGAGCTTGTCTTCGCCACACGCGTGAGGCTTGCCCGCAACATCGATGGAAGGAAGTTTACTTACTGCGCGGAGGCATCCGAACTTACCTTGGTCCGCGACGAGGTAAGGGACGCGCTTGCACTTGCCCCCTCGATGAAGGGCTCGATATTCCTCGACATGAACGATACGACCGAGCCGGAGCGCATGATCCTCGCGGAGAGAAGGCTCATATCGCATGATATGGTCAGGAGATTCACCAACCGCGGCCTGGCGGTTGCAAGGGGCGAGAAACTCAGCGTTATGGTAAACGAGGAGGATCACATCAGGCTCCAGTCTTTCGAGTCTGGACTGGCGGTGTGCGAGGCGTTCGACAGGGTGAGCCGTCTCGACGACGATCTCGACGGAAGCCTCGAATTCGCCTTTTCCGACCGGTTCGGATATCTGACTGCCTGCGCCACCAATGTCGGCACCGGGCTGCGGGTCTCGGCGATGGTCCACCTCCCGGGACTGGTCCACAACGGCGACATCAGGCAGGTCTCGGACGGCCTCAGGCACGTAAGATTAAGTGTGAGGGGTAGTTATGGGGAAGGAAGTGAGGTGGTGGGTAATTTCTTCCAGATATCGAACTTGATTACCCTCGGACTGTCCGAGTCGGATACAGTGAAAAACATGGATTCGCATATACGAAAAGTGCTCGAATTCGAGAAGAAAGCACGTGAAACCCTTCTCAAAGAGGCACGGAGTTTGCTCGAAGATAAGATCTGGAGGGCCTACGGCATTCTGAAGAACGCGAGGATGCTCGATTCCAGGGAAGCCATGGGGCTCATCTCGGCAGTCCGTCTCGGCGTCGGTCTCGGGATCGTCACCGACACGGGGCTGTCCGATCTCAACGAGATACTGATAATGATCCAGCCGATGCATCTCCAGATGCTCTACGAAAAGGTCATGGGACCGGACGAGAGGGACAGGAGCAGAGCTGATTACATCAGGTCGAGGCTGAAGGCGTCCTGAAGGCGCCGGGTCCGCCTGGGGAAAGGAAGACCGGGGCACATGAACGACAAGTTCACAGAGCGGGTCAGAAAGGTCATATACCTCGCGCGGGACGAGGCGAACAGGCTGCAGCACGATTATATAGGCACGGAGCACCTTCTGCTCGGCATAGTGCGCGAGGGCGAGGGGATTGCCGCGCGGGTGTTGCAGAAACTCGATCTCGACCTCGACCAGATCCAGCAGGCGATAGAGAACATCGTCCGGCCCAGCGGCGATACGCTGACGCTGGGCGAGGTGCCGCTGACGCCCAGGGGCAAGCGGGTGCTCGAGCTCTCGATCGAGGAAGCAAGGCTCCTCGGGCACAACTACGTCGGCACCGAACACCTTCTTCTCGGGCTGATCCGGGAAGGCGAGGGAGTCGCCGCACGCGTGCTGCTCGAGCTGGGCGTCGAACGCAAGAGGGTCCGCGAGGAGATCATGAAGATGATCCACCAGAGCGGCGCAGGACGCGGCTCCGACCGGGCAAAGCAGGCGAAGAGCGAAACGCCGACCCTGGACCAGTTCGGACGGGACCTCACGCAGCTGGCCAGGGACAACAAGCTCGATCCGATCATAGGCAGGGACAAGGAGATGGGCAGGATAATCCAGATACTCTGCAGGAGAAAAAAGAACAACCCCGTGCTCATAGGAGAGCCTGGCGTGGGCAAGACCGCTATCATAGAGGGCCTCGCCCAGAAGATCATCGCCAACAAGGTGCCCGAGCTTCTCAAGGACAAAAGGATAACAACACTCGATCTCGCATCAGTTGTAGCAGGAACCAAGTACAGAGGACAGTTCGAGGAACGTCTTAAGAATATCATCGCCGAGATCCACGAAAACGAACAGATAATAATCTTCATCGACGAGATACACACGATCGTTGGTGCCGGAGGAGCGGAGGGGGCGATAGACGCCTCGAATATGCTCAAACCGGCTCTCTCGAGGGGCGAGATACAGTGCGTCGGGGCGACCACGCTCGATGAGTACCGCAAGCACATAGAGAAGGACGGCGCACTCGAACGAAGGTTCCAGTCGATCATGATCAATCCGCCCACCGAGGACGAGACGATCCTGATCATCCTCGGGCTGCGCGACAAGTACGAGGCCCATCACAGGACGAAATTCACCGACGACGCGATCAGCCAGGCCGTGCATCTCTCGCAGAGGTACGTACAGGGGCGCTTCCTGCCCGACAAGGCGATCGACGTGATAGACGAGGCCGGTGCGAGGGCGAGACTCTCGGTGACCACGATCCCTGAGGAGCTGAGGGAGATGGAGAGGCAGATCGAGGAGATATCCAAGGAGAAGGAGTCCTCGATCCAGGCGCAGGAGTTCGAGAAGGCCGCCTCGTTCAGGGACCAGGAGAAGGAGCTGCGCGCCGCTCTGAAGGAGAGGCACAGGGAATGGACCGAGTCGAGGCAGGAGAGCGAATCGATTGTCACGGCGAAGGACGTTGCAACCGTGATCTCCGATATGACCGGCATTCCCGTAGCCGACGTCGAGCAGGAGGAGACGGTCAAACTCCTCAATCTCGAGGACGAGCTGCGCAAGAGGGTCGTTGGCCAGGAGCCGGCCCTCCAGGCGGTTGCCAGGGCCGTAAGGCGCAACAGGGCGGGCCTGCGCGATCCGCGAAGGCCTATAGGCTCGTTCGTGTTCCTCGGCCCGACGGGCGTCGGCAAGACTGAGTTGGCCAGGACGCTGTCGGCCACTCTGTTCGAGAGCGAGGACGCCCTCATCCAGATAGACATGTCGGAGTACATGGAGAAGTTCGCTATCTCCAGGCTTATCGGCGCTCCTCCGGGATACGTCGGCTACGAGGAGGGCGGGCAGCTTACCGAGAAGGTAAGGCGCAAGCCGTACTCCGTGGTGCTTCTCGACGAGATAGAGAAGGCGCATCCCGATGTCTTCAACCTTCTTCTGCAGATCCTCGAGGAGGGCAGCCTGACCGATTCGTTCGGCCGCAGGGTCGATTTCAGGAACACGGTCCTCATCATGACCTCGAACGCCGGCGCCAAAGAAGTGAAGGGAAAGAAGGGTATGGGGTTCGTCTCCGAGGACGGAGGCACCGACGCCGGTTACGATCACATGAAGAGCAAGATCATGGAGGCCACAAGGCAGATATTCAACCCGGAATTCACCAACAGGATCGATGAGCTGATCGTCTTCAGGCAGCTCGACCGCAGCGATTTGATGGAGGTCATCGAGATCCTTCTGAAGGACCTCTACAGCAGACTCGGGGCGATGAACCTCGATTTCGAGATCACCGTGGAAGCCAGGGGATTCATAATCGACAAGGGTTACGATCCGGCCTTCGGCGCGAGGCCGCTCAAGAGGGCTATCCAGAAGCTGCTCGAGGACCCGCTGAGCGAGAAAATGCTGGGTGGGGAGATAAACAGGAACGATACCCTGAAGATCACCGCGAATCCCTCTTCGGACGGTCTTCTTTTCATAGTTGATAAGAAGAAGGTCGATTCGTGCAAGGCGGAATAGGCCGCCCCGCGCGAGAATAGCTGGAACCGCATATACCCTGAAACGTAGAAGAATATGGGCCCCGGGAAGGAATCCCGGGGCCTTTCGAAAAGCCGGAGAAACGGGCTTTCCCCTGTGGCCCGGGTGTCATATCTTATACTGACTCCTGAGCGAGGCGGGAGCGCGGCCCGCATTCAGACCGGCTGTTCTTTTGTCTTTGCAGGCCGTGAGGGGCTGTGCTAGCATTCACCGGATTCGAACCGGGATCAATGGATAAGGAACGATGAAAACGCTTTTTACTGCACTGTTTATCATACTTGCGGCCTCCTCGCAGGCCCTCTCGATCGAGGTCGACAGGGTCGATGTCGAGGGCAACGTGTTTGTGACCGATACGAAGATCCAATCGATCCTCGGCGTGAAGGCCGGAGACACATTCGTAGCGGAGAAGATCTCCCAGGGGATCAAGCGGCTGGTGAGGACGAAGGACTTCTCCGACGTACAGGCGTATTACTACGAGGAGGGCGGGAAAGCCGTTCTGACGATCGTAGTCGAGGAGTACCCGAGGGTCAAGTCGGTGGGCGTGAAGGGGAACCGCAAGATAAAGGAAAACGACATAAGGGCCAAGATCTCCATCCGAGAGGGGTATTTCGCCCGCCCGGCGATGATAACGAGGGACATCACCGCCATAAGGGACCTCTATGCCGAGAAAGGATACAACGGGGCGAGGATAGAGGTCGACAGGGTCCCTTCGAGGGAAGAACACAAGATCTACGTGACATACAGGATCGACGAGGGCGAGAAGGTCAAGATCCGCCACATCGACATTCTCGGCAACGGGGTGTTCAGTTCGAAGGACCTCTTCGGCCTGATGGAGAGCAAGCCCGACTCGTGGTTCAGGGGAGGGGACTACAAGCCCAAGGTGCTCGAGGAGGACCTCGAAAAGATCCTTGTCCTCTACCGCGACGACGGGTATCTCGACGCCAGGGTGACTGTCGATCATATCGAGACGGTCCAGGAGGGCCGTCGGGTGGACATCTACATAAGGATCCAAGAGGGGAACCGATACTACGTCGGCGACATCACCTGGGACGGGAACGAGGAGATCGAAGACGAGGAGATAGAGGATCTGATCATGCTCGTCGAGGGCGATCCCTTCTCCATGCACGCCATGGAGATGACCAACATGGGCATCAACTCAGTCTACTGGGAGAACGGCTACATCTGGAGCCGCGTCATCCCTACCCGGACGAAACGGCGGAGGATGATAGATCTCGACCTCGAGATCGTCGAGAACCAGCCCGCCTCGATACACGAGATCAAGATCACGGGCAACACGAAGACATTCGAGAACATCATACGCCGCGAGCTCGATGTCTATCCGGGCGACAGGTTCATACTGCAGGATATCCAGCGCAGCATCCGCGAGATATTCCAGCTGGGGTATTTCAACGGACCGCCGAAGATAGACACCGAACCGGTCGGTGACGAGGGCGACATCAACCTGCTGATCGAAGTCGAGGAGAAGCAGACGGGGAGCTTCAGGGCCGGTTTCGGATTCTCGCAGCTCAACAGGCTGACCGGTTTTCTAGGCATGCAGGAGAACAACTTCCTCGGCCGCGGAAAAACGGTCGGGTTTGACTGGGAGTTCGGCAGGTACCGCAAGAACCTCAACCTCAGGTACACCGAACCGTATTTCTTCGACACGAAATGGTCCTTGACGCTCAATGTGTTCGACTGGGTGCAGAACAGGGTCAGCCAGCAGTACTACAAGGATACGAGGACCGGATTCTCGATACGCAGCGGGCGTCAGCTGCCGATGCTCGACTACACGAGGTTCTTCCTCGGGTACAGGTTCGAGAGGGTGAACCTCTCGGATTTCGACCAGTCCTACCCGAAGAGTGGATCGCTGAGGAGGGTAGACTGGCCGCTGAATAAAAGCACCGTGACGCTGAGCATCGTGAGGAACTCGACCGATAGTCCCTTCCATCCGACAAGAGGCTCGATCATCACGTGGAATACCGAGCTGGCCGGCGGGATCTTCGGGGGCAACGTCCAGTTCATAAGGAACAGCGCGTCGATTTCCTGGTTCAAGCTCCTCTTCTGGAAGCTGACTTTCCACCTGGCTCTCGACGGCGCCGGCATCCACGGCTACGGCGGCGTGCAGGTGGAGGATTACGAGAAGTACCGTCTCGGCGGAAACAGGCGGTTCCCTCTGAGGGGATACGATTTCTACGAGGTCGTGCCCGAGGGGAACAATCCGTTCGTAGGCGGAACGTTTATGACCAGGATTTCGCAGGAGCTCGTTTTCCCCTTCTCGCAGATGGTCTGGGGCCTCGTCTTCTACGACGTAGGAAACGCGTGGAACTCGATGACCGAGGCGAACATCTACAATATGAGACGGGGGCTGGGCATAGGTATCAGGATCGAGATGCCCGGCATGGGCAACCTCGGATTCGACTACGGATACGGATTCGACAAGATCGGCGGCCCGGCATGGGAGCCCCATTTCACCTTCGGCACTTTCTTTTAAAAAAGGTTTACGTCATGAGAGAGGTCTTTTATTTTCCAGGAAATTCGAAACGGGATAGAAGGAGGTATGATATGAGAAAGCTCACAATGATCGTCCTGGCACTCTGCATGGTGACTGCTGCGGCCGTTCCGGCGGCGGCGGAGGTAAAGATCGGTTATATCGATACGGTCAAGATATTCGCAAATTTCAAGGAGACGATCGAGGCCGAGGAGGTCTACAAGAAAGAGGTCGAGGCCTGGAAAAAGCAGGCCGAGGAGATGGAGGCCGAGCTGGCCCGGATGAGTGAAGAGATCCAGAGCCAGAGCCTTATGCTCAGTGCTGAGAAGCTCGAGGAAAAGAAGCTCGTCTACGACCAGAAGATAAAGGATTACCAGAAGTACATGCATGATATCTTCGGGGAGACAGGCGAGGCTGCCAGGCGGAACAAGGAACTCACCGAGCCCATCGTCGAGAAGATCAACGGCATCATCGAGAAGGTAGCCGAAGAAGAGGGGTTTACGCTCGTTCTCGACTCTTCCCAGGGTGTGATCGTCTATGCGGACAAAGAGATAGATGTCACCGACATGATCATAGCGCGTCTTGAAGCGCAAATGGAGACTACACAGTAGGTTACGCTGATTTGTGTCGCCCGGACGGCATAATATTGTTTGCTTTTCCCGATGCCGGGGTATAGTATTTTTCGATAATTCGGGAATAATGGTAATAACAGAGTGGTACAGCAGATGCCTTCCTACAGTATAGCAGAGATCGCCGGGATAGTCGGCGGTGAGGTCGTCGGCGATGGATCTATAGAGATCCGGGGAGTCGCCGGCATCAAGGAGGCCGTCACCGGCGAGATCACGTTTCTCGCGAATCCGAAGTACGAGTCGTACCTCGTGTCGACAAACGCATCGGCCGTGATCACCGCGGGCGGAAACGGCAGCTTCAGCGGGGTCATCATCAGTATCGACAATCCTTATCTGGCCTTTCTCAAGGTCGTGAGGCTCTTCGCCGAGAGCCCGATCGAGAAGTACAGCCGCGAGGTGCACCCCACCGCGATAATCGCTGACAGCGTGAAGCTCGGCAAGGAGATATCGATCGGGGCATACGTCGTCCTCGAGGAGAACGTCAGCATCGGCGACCGGACAACGATCCTCCCTCTCGCGTGCGTTAACGAGGGAGTGAAGATCGGGAGCGACTGCCTTATCTATCCCCACGTGACGATCAGGGAGAAGTGCGAGGTCGGGAACATGGTGATAATCCATTCGGGTGCGGTGATAGGGAGTGATGGATTCGGATACGCGAGGGACGGGGAAGAACATCACAAGATACCGCAGATCGGGATCGTAAAGATCGAGGAAAACGTGGAGATCGGCGCCAATACTACGATCGACAGGGCCACGATGGGAGTAACACTGATCGGGCGCGGTTCGAAGCTGGATAACCTCGTGCAGATAGCTCATAACGTCGTAATCGGTGAAAACTCGGTGGTCGCGGCCCAGGTTGGGGTCTCCGGCAGCACCGAGCTGGGAAAGAACGTGGTTCTGGCGGGACAGGCAGGGCTTGTCGGCCATATCAAGATCGGCGACGGAGCGAGGGTGGGCGCCCAGGGAGGCGTCACCAAGAGCATCCCGGCCGGAACCAGCGTTTCGGGATATCCCGCCCGTGAACATTCGTTTGCCCGCAAGATCTGTGCGGCTACCGCACGCCTGCCCGATCTCCTCAAGGAATTCCGCAACCTGCAGAACAGGTTGGATGCTCTGGAGAAAGGAAAGGGAAGTGGTCCGTCAGCAGAGGACGATTAAGAATCAGTTTACATTCGAGGGTATCGGCATACATACGGGGGCGAAGGTCCGTACCGTGTTCAAGCCGGCACCCGTCGGGACAGGGATCGTATTCCGGCGTATCGATCTCGACCCGGTCGTTGAAATTCCCGCGAGGGCGGAGTATATCGATCCGGGAGAGGTGAAGAGAAATACCACGCTGATGAGGGACGGCGCCCAGATCCATACAGTTGAGCACATCCTCGCCGCCGCATCGGGCATGCAGGTGGACAATCTCGTAATCGACATCGACGCCGACGAGCCGCCCGAGCCCGCCGACGGCAGCGTGATGGAACTCGTCGAATCGATAAAGGCCGCCGGCACCGAGAACCAGGGCGTTCCGATACAATACCTCAAGATCACCACGCCGGTCTCGTATTACAAGGACAAAGTCGAATTGATGGCCCTGCCCTACGAGGGATTCAGGGTGAGCTACACGATCGAATACGAAAGCGAGTTCATCGGTACACAGTACTTCTCCCTCGATATCGATCCCGGGACATTCGTCTCGGAGATCGCCCCTTCGAGGACCTTCGCCCTGATGTCGGATGTCGAGATGCTCCGCAAGGAGGGGCTCATAAAGGGTGGCAGCCTGGACAACGCCGTTGTTGTCGACAAGAACGGGATCATGAACGAGGCCCCGCTCCGGTTCCCCGACGAATTCGTAAGGCATAAGATACTCGACATCATGGGCGATCTTACCCTTGCGGGGGCTCCGATCGAGGGGCATATCATCGCGGTCAGGTCGGGACATAATTATAACCTGCCCTTTGCGAAGCTCCTCGCGCAGGACCTCAAGAACAAGCAGCGATTCGCCTTTGGGCCCGGCGCCGGGCAATGGGATATCAGCACGATCATGGACATAATGCCCCACAGGTATCCCTTCCTCCTCGTCGACAGGATAATCGAGCTCGAGGACCGTAAGAGGGTGGTCGGGATCAAGAACGTGACGATAAACGAGCCCTTCTTCATCGGGCACTTCCCCGGACACCCGATTATGCCTGCGGTCCTCATCATCGAGGCGATGGCTCAGGTCGGGGGGATACTGCTTCTCTCCAGCGTGAACAATCCGGAGAATTATCTGGTATACTTCGTAAAGATCGACAGGGCGAAGTTCCGCAAGCCGGTCCTTCCCGGAGACCAGCTGAGATTCGAGCTCGAGATGCTCTCGCTGAAGAGGAAGTTCTGCAAGATGAGGGGCAAAGCCTTTGTCGACGGCAGCGTCGTGGCCGAGGCGGATCTTTCGTCCACCATAGTGAAGAGATAACGGAGGAACGATGTCGACCGAGGTACACGGAGCAGCGATAGTGCATGAGGGGGCGGAGCTGGGCGAGGATGTCCGTGTGGGGCCGTATTCGATCATTGGACCGAATGTGAAGATAGAAAACGGGACGGTCGTTGGGAGCAACGTCCTGATCGACGGATATACGACCCTCGGCGCCGGGAACACGATCTTTCACGGGGCCGCGTTGGGTACCCCGCCGCAGGACCTGAAGTACCGCGGGGCAAGGACCTTCACCAGGATCGGCGACAACAATACGATCAGGGAATACGTGACGGTAAACGCGGCTACCAACGAGGGAGACTCGACCGTAGTCGGAAGCGGCTGCCTGCTGATGGCCTATTCCCATGTCGCTCACGACTGTGCCATCGGCGACAACGTCATACTTGCCAACGCGGTCAATCTTGCCGGGCACGTTTCGGTGTACGATTACGCGATAATAGGCGGTATCGTACCGGTTCACCAGTTCGTAAGGATCGGCGCCCACTCCTTCGTAGGGGGAGGGAGCCGTGTAGCGAAGGACGTGCTGCCGTTCGTCAAGGTCGCCGGAACTCCCCCGAAGGTCTCGGGCCTGAACACGGTCGGCCTGAAGCGGAGGGGATTCGATGATTCCCAGCTCGATCGGATCAGGGCCGCGTACAGGCTGATCTACAGGAGCGGGTTGAACGTATCCCAGGCGCTCGAGCGGATGGAGATCGAGATCGAGTCGAGCCCGGAGATCGACACGCTCCTTGATTTCATACGTGGGTCGCAGCGTGGAATAACTCTCTGATCATCACATACATCGAAAAGCGGGGTGCATTATGGGCGAGTCCCGGGGATTAAAAGCCGGAGTTATCGGTACCGGAAGTCTCGGTAATCACCATGCGAGGATCTATGCATCGTCGCAGGATGTCGACGAGGTTTTTCTTCAGGATTCCGACGGCGCGAAGGCGGAAGAGACTGCGAAGCAGTGGGGCGCGCTGGTATGCGGCAGTACCTCCGAGCTGCTTGGAAAATGCGATGTGGTGAGCATCTGCACGCCGGCCACTGTTCATCATCCGATCGCGCTGGAGGCCTTCGCCGAGGGAGTCCACGTCCTGGTCGAGAAGCCGCTTGCTGCGAGCTCGGCGGAGGGCAGGGAGATGGTGGATGCGGCGGCGAAGGCGGGGCTCGTGCTGCAGGTCGGCCATATAGAGAGGTTCAACGGCGCTTTCGAGGCAGCGGCCGGCCTCGTTCGGAATCCGATGTTCATAGAGTGCCACAGGCTCGGCACCTTTACACCGAGAGGGACGGATGTCTCGGTGGTCGTCGATCTGATGATCCATGATATCGATATAGTCCTGTCACTGCTCAAGGGCGACCGTATTGTCGAGCTCCGCGCGTCGGGGGCCGGAGTGCTTACCGGCTCTCCCGACATCGTCAACGCGCGTCTCGAGTTCGAGGGAGGGTGCGTAGCCAACCTGACGGCCAGCAGGGTGTCGCGTGATCCGCTGAGGAAGATGCGTTTCTTCGAGGAGAACCTCTACGTGACGGCCGATCTGAGGGCACGGTCGGTCGAAGCGTTCGGTAAGGCGACGGACGTGTCCGTGGAGGAGCTGGCCTCCGATCCGATGGCTTTCATCAGACCGATCGGCGCGGTGGTCGATGACGGCGAGCCTCTCATGAAGGAGATCTATTCGTTCATCGAGGCGGCGCAGGGGATGCACGAGCCGGTTGTGACCGGGGAGCAGGCACTGAATGCCCTCGAAATTGCCGAGATGATCCTCGAGCAGCTCAGGAAGGACCGCCCCGGCGGATGAAGACGATCCTGATAACCTGCGGCGAGACGAGCGGCGATCAACACGCCGCCACGCTGATTACTGCGATAAGGGCCAGGGCGCCCGGAACGAGTTTCATCGCCATGGGAGGAGAGGCGATGGCCGCGGCAGGCGCCGACGTGAGATTCTCGATCGAGGATTACGCCTTCATGGGATTCTCGGAGATCGTCTCCGGCCTGCCGAGGATAAGGCGGCTCGAACGGAAACTCGGCGAACTGCTCGCCGGCGGTGAAATCGGTCTCTACATCCCCGTCGATTATCCCGGAATGAACCTGAGGATCGCAGCGAAGGCGAAAGAGAGGGGAGTTCCCGTTCTCTATTTCATAAGTCCACAGGTCTGGGCGTGGGCGGGATGGAGGACGAGAAAGATGAAGAAGGTCGTCGACCTGATGGCCGTCATCCTTCCGTTCGAGGTCGATTACTACAGGAAGAGAGGGATCCCCGTCTTTTTCACCGGCCATCCGATGCTCGAGGAGATAGATGTTCCGCACGGCCCGAAGCAGGCGCCCGGCAGAGACGTGCCGTTCGATATCCTGCTTTTTCCGGGCAGCAGGAAGCAGGAAGTGGCGAACCATCTCGGTCCGATGCTCGAGGCGGCGCGTAAGCTCCGGGACAGCTGGCCGCAGGCCAGGTTCCGGCTGGGGGCCGCTCCACTGATAGACGACGGGATTCTCGCGATTCCGGAAGATATGAAAGAGTACACGACCGTCACGAGGAACGGTACGGAAGAGCTGACCGGGGCGGGCCTGGTTATCGCGTCGTCCGGTACCGTGACCCTTCAGACGGCGATGTCGGGCACACCGATGGTCGTCGTATACAGGACCTCGAGACTGACCTATCTCCTGGCGAGAATGATGGTGACTATCCCGTGGATAGCAATGCCCAACGTGCTTGCTGCAGATATGGTCGTCCCCGAGTTGATCCAGGAGGATGCCGTTCCCGGCAGGATAGCGGCCGAGGCCGATTCGATACTGGGAGACGGGAAGCGGTACGGGGAGATCTCGGGACGGCTACTCTATCTGAGAGATTCGCTCCGCCGGGAAGGCGGGATGGACCATCTAGCGGAGAGAGCTCTGGCGATGGCCGGAGAATGAGGAAGGTCCGACCACAGATGAAGATCAGACTGAACGCAAAAGTAACGAGCTTTTTCGCCTCCGTGCTGATCAGGATCCTCGGCGTCACCTGGCGAATTGAGATAAGGGGCGGCGAGCATCTCGACAGGGCACGAAAGATGACAGAGAGGGTGATATTCGCATTCTGGCACGGGAGGCTGCTTGTGCTCAGCTGGTCGAACCGGGGAGGGAAGATTCACGTGCTCGCATCCGAGCACTACGACGGTGACCTGATGGGGAGGACGATCGAGTGGCTCGGGTTCGGGCATCTCAAAGGCTCGACGACGCGAGGTGGAGCGAGGGCGCTGCGGGAGCTCAGGGGAGTCCTGGCCGAAGGCTATGATATCGGATTGGCGGTCGACGGCCCGAAGGGACCGCGAGGCAGGGTGCAGCAGGGGGCGACGGAGCTCAGCCGTCTCGCAGCGTCCGCCGTTGTGCCCATCTCGGATACGGCGAGTGGGAGAAAGATCCTCCGTTCATGGGACAGGTTCCAGTTTCCCGCTCCGTTCGCGAAGGTGATAGTCGAGTACGGCGAGCCCCTCATCGTACCGGCAGGGACCGGGGAGGAGGAGAGGGAGCGCTTCAGGGTCGAGCTCGAAACGAGACTGGGCGAGTTGACATCCCGTCTCGACAGGGACATGGGTTATACCGGCGAGGATGTCTGGCCGCATGAGGATAGTTGAACGCTATACGAGACGTATGCGGATGTTCATGGGAAGGGATGGATGGTCCCTGCTCGGTCCGCTCCGCTTCGCCCTTTCCGTCTTCTATGGACTGCATGCCCGTATGACTCCGGCGCCGGCTTCACACGCAACCACAGCAGGACCGAAGATAATATCGGTGGGAAACATCGAGGTCGGCGGCGGCGGCAAGACGCCGTGCGTCCTGGCGATCGCATCCGCGCTCATGGAAAGAGGACTGAGGCCCGCAGTCGTCACTGGTGGGTACGGCGGACGGTCGACTCGCGAAGGAGGCGCTCTTTCACTGCCCGGGGCAGCGGATGGAGGCCCCGGACTTCCCGCTGGATATGTCATGTGGACGGGCGGCGAAGAAACGGCGGCCGCGCGGGAACTGGGCGACGAGGCCGTACTCTACATCAGGGCCGGACTGCCGCTGGCGGTGGACAGGGACAGGAAGAGAGGGATCGGGACCGTCTCGGAGGTCGCCGGCCCGACACATGTGATCCTCGACGACGCATATCACAGGACCACGCTGCCGAAGGATCTCGACATCCTTCTCCTCGACGCCGGGAGGCCCTTCGCTGACGGAAGGCTGCTGCCGTACGGGACGCTCCGGGAGCCGGAATCGGCCGTATCGAGGGCCGGCGCTGTGATCTTTACAAGGGCGAACGACCGCTCTGTCCCGGAGGAAGTCGCCCGGTACGTGAAGGATACGCCTGTCTTCTTTGCGAGGCATCTGCCAGCCTCGCTCGCCGGACGCGGGGGAGACCGGTTTGAGGCTTCCGATCTCGAAGGAGCGAAGGTCGTTCTTTTCAGCGGGATCGCAAGGCCGGAGTCGTTCGAGAAAACTGCAGCGGAGTTCGGACTCGATCCCGAAGTATCTTACAGATATGACGATCATTACCAGTATTCCGCCGACGATATAGGGGAGATGATTGAAGAAAGCGAAACCGGAAGTGTGTTTGTCACGACGGAAAAGGACTGGAGCAAGGTAGCGGCACTCTTTCCGGAGGGGGAAAAGCTGCTGAGGCTGGATATGAAGATGGAAGTAGAGGGGATAGAGGAACTGCTGAAGCCTGTGCTGTGATGTAAAGAGTGCTCCGGGGGATATGGAAAACGGCCGCTCCCAGGAATGGGAACGGCCGTCTCTCTATAAAACACCGGTTACCCTGTTGGCCGCGCGACCTAGAAATCATCCTTGTTGCTTTTCGTTATGAGAGGATCGCCGAAGTTGACATGGAGTCCGGCCTCGAAGCTGATCTCCCTGGTCGTCTGGACCTCGTGGCCCGTGAACCTGATCCTCGCGTTGGTGTAGATCTCCTGGTTCGTGTACTGCATCGACAGCAGGGGATCGATCGTCTTCGCGTCGAAGGGCACGAGCACGATCCAAAACTCGACCATCTCGTTGGCGGGGATGAGGACGCTCGTGTTGCCCGTGAAGCTTCGTGCAGGAACGGAGCCGCCGTCGGTCGGCACGAACTCTACGGTATATCCCGTAACGAGGAAATCACACAGTGACAGCCCGGGATCGATCAGGCCGTTGTACGGCCTGTTGTGGATTAACACCTTTACGCGGTCCTCGGTTATGAAGTCGTCCTCGAGCTTGTAAATGACAGTATCCTCGTAGAAGAGGGAATCTCCCTGGAAGAGCACGTCGCACATGTAGGGCAACCCGTCGTTTATATAACTGACGTAAACGATGGTCCGTGTAGTGTAATTGTCCGGCTTGCTGTCACAGCCGACCATTACGGCGGCGCCCACTATAAGCATAACGGCTGCGACAAGGCTCATCTTCCTCACTGACATCGGGTAACCTCCTGATGTGTTAACTGGCTACATGGTGTTTCAACGCTCACTACGCAATGTTTGTGCCAGATTCCTGCGGCCATTCGCATATGTATATGTATGATTATCATTGTGTTACAGTGCCAGTGGCCTGGGTGCGGCAGGGTGGGGACCGGATATATGCATAATGCACTTCTTTACGTTGCGGCGAGAAAGACCTATTCTCTATTATGAGTATCAGGAAAGCGGGACGCCATGGAACCGGTGAGAAGCGACATATTGGTGATTGGAAGCGGCGCCGCTGGGCTGTTCTTCGCCCTGAAGGCCTCCGCTTACGCGGATGTGCGGGTACTGACGAAGAATGCGGCCGATCAGTCCAATACGAAGTACGCCCAGGGCGGGATCGCTTCGGTCATGGACAGGGTCAGGGATTCCTTCGAGTTGCATATAAAGGACACGATCGAGGCGGGCGGCGGCCTCTGCGACAGGGAAGCCGTCGAGACAATGGTCCGCGAGGGGCCGGACAGGATCGAGGAGCTGATCGATCTCGGAGTGAGGTTCTCGAGAGACGACAGCAGCGGAGACCTCCGGCTCGGACGGGAGGGCGGGCACACGAGGCCGCGGATCGTACACTACGGCGATCTGACCGGCAGGGAGCTTGCGGAGACGCTGCTTGAAGCCTGCGCGTCGAATCCCCGGATAGAGCTCGAGGAGAACAGGCTGGCCGTCGACCTCGTCGTCGACGGGAACGGCAGGGTGCGCGGCTGTCACGCGATACCGGGCGACGGGGAGATCCGTACATATCTAGCGTCGAACACCATCCTGGCCACGGGTGGAGCGGGAAAAATATATCTCTACACCTCGAATCCCGATGTCGCCACGGGCGACGGCATAGCAATGGCCTACGCCGCCGGCGCGGAGATCGAAAACCTCGAGTTCGTTCAGTTCCATCCGACGTGCCTCTATCACCCCGACGCGAAATCCCGACTGATTTCCGAGGCGCTGAGGGGAGAAGGGGCAGTGCTGCGGAGCCTCGACGGCAGGGAATTCATGAAAGACTACGATCAGCGCGGTGAGCTTGCCCCGCGTGATATTGTTGCCAGGGCAATCGACAGCGAGATGAAGAGCAGCGGAGAGAAGTACGTCCTGCTCGACATATCTCACAGACCGGGTGACTGGCTCAGGCAGCGTTTCCCGTTCGTCCACGAGACATGCCTCGACTTCGGCATAGATATAGGCGTCGAGCCTATACCGGTCGTCCCGGCCGCTCATTACATGGTAGGGGGGGTGAAGGCCCGAATCGACGGAACGACTGATCTTAAGGGGCTCTACGCCATAGGTGAGGTCGCCTGCTCCGGCTGCCACGGCGCCAACAGGCTCGCGAGCAATTCGCTGCTCGAGTCGCTCGTGAGCGCCGCCCGCTGCGCTGCAAGGCTGGCCGGGGAGGTGGAGAAGGAGCGCTACGAACCCTCCGGGGAGGACATCCCGGTAGCCGCTGATCCTAACGTGCTCGAGACCGTGATACTCGATCATGACTGGGACCTGGCCAGAAGGGTGATGTGGGATTACGTCGGCATTGTCCGGTCGGACGAACGCCTCCACATCGCCAGGCAGAGGATAGGCCAGATCAGCCAGACCGTCAGGATGCTCTTCGATGAGTACGGGATCTCGAGCGATATGGTAGAGCTGCGGAATATCGTGTTGGTCAGTTCGCTCGTGATCGAATCGGCCTCGAGGAGAAAGGAATCGCGCGGCCTCCATTACAATATGGATTGGCCCGACAGGGATACTTCCCGGGAACACGGCACAATTTTGAGAAGGGGGGCCGGCAGGGGGCCGGCGACTACGTACGGGCACAGGGAAGGAACAGCGGATTGAGACACGATGCCGACAGGTGGCGGGAGGTCGACGAGGCTGCGAGCGCCGACGGCAGGTACGAGAAATACGCCTGGCGTTTCGTGCTGTCCGGTGTCGAATCTACGATGGACATGCTTCACGTCGACAGGCATATTTCCGGCGAAGAGCTTCTCGAGGGAATGAAGGTGATCGCCTCGAGGCAGTTCGGACCGATGGCGAAGGAAGTACTCAACCACTGGGGAATCTATACGACGAGGGACATCGGGAACATCGTCTTCGGCCTGATCGCCGCAAAGCTGCTTGAAAGCAGCAAAGAGGATTTGATAGAGGATTTCGACGATGTCTTCGATTTTAAGAAGGTGTTCGAGGAAGATTATTTCGACGATCAGCACTCCCTGACATGAGAGACAGAAATCACAGAAGAGCAAGAGTCATTGTCCTCGGGGCGTGCGCCGTCTGTGCGCAGACACTCTTTATAAGAGAGATACTCGGGGGCATGACGGGCACCGAGCTGGTACTGGGACTGGCGCTCTCCTCGTGGCTTTTCTGGATCGGGGCCGGCGGCCTTCTCGGCGGACGGATTCTACGGTCCGGTTCCGCGATCATCGAAAAAGCATTCGCCGGACTCTCGCTCTCACTCGCATTTTCCGTTCCCCTCGTCGTCCTGCTGATACGGCTGGGGAGGAGCGTGCTCGTCGACCCGCCTGGCTCCATACCCGATATCGTTCCCGCCGCTGGATTCATCCTCGTCGCCTCCGCTCCTTTCGGGCTTCTGTACGGCGCGGTCTACAACTCCGCGAGCGCGGTGATGAAGGATCCCCGAGAGGGGATCTCTGCCGGTATCTCTTCGGCCTACATACTGGAGGCGGCCGGCTCGATCATCGGAGGCATACTTCTCTCCGTCTTCCTCTTCGAATTTCTCACGCAGCTCGAGGCGGCGTTCGGTGTGTCGGCGCTGGTGATGGCTGTTTTCCTGTTTTCTTCCTCGAAGGGAAGGCGCGCGGGGTGGGCGATCGCACTCTCGCTTGCGGTGGCGGGGCTTCTGGCGGCGCCCCATCTCGACAGTGAGAGCCTGTCGATTGTTTTCAGGGGATACGAGGTGGTTGAGGTCGTTCCATCGAGGTATGCGGAGCTGTGCGTGACGAAGGACAGGGAGATCGTGTCGGTCTTCTCCGGTGGAGCGAGGCTTCTCAGTGTTCCGGATCCGGAGGGAGCGGGAGAAGGAGTCCATATACCGCTGCTGGCTCATGACGCGCCTGCTTCCGTCCTTATGATCGGCGGAGGGCCGGGAGGAGGGCTGGACGAGGCGCTGAGCCATCCGGGCATCGAGAGGGTCGACTGGATCGAGCTCGACGGGAGGCTGTCGGGTGCAGTAGGCAGGGCTGTCGGAGATACTGGAAAACGGGCAGCCGCAAGGGGCTTGACAGGTGACGGCCGTTTCCTGATCAGTGGCTTGGGCCCGTACGATGTGATCATAGTCAGCGTTCCCGAGCCCGTCAATCTCAGGTGGAACAGATACTTCACCGCGGAATTCTTCGAGTCCGCGCGGAAAAGCCTCTCTGCCGGAGGGATCCTGACCGTCAGGCACGGATCCTCCGAGAACTTCCTGTCCGCCAGGAATGCCGTCGTGCTGAAAATAATCGAGGAGACTCTCAGTTCGGCATTCGAATACGTCAGCATGGTACCGGGCAGGACCGTATTCTTCATCGCTTCCGACAGCCCCGTCGACACGGGAGATATACCGGGAAGGCTTGTGGAGAGAGGTCTCGGAGGGCGCCTTCTCGCCCTCGACGAGCTGCCTTACAGGATCTCGGAGGAAAGAAGAGAGTACCTCTCCTCCGTGCTGGCCGGTGCGCCGCGTCGGATAAATACCGATGTACATCCCGTGCTGGTGCCTTACGAGCTGGCACTGCACGGCTGGAAGTCGGGAACGGCTGCGGTGAGATCTTTCGAAGCCTTGCTGGATCTTCCGCCCTGGGCGCTGCCGGCGGTGATCTTTACCGCCGCGATGCTGATCGGAATCCTGGCGAGGGGAAGCGCCGCGGCGAAAACGGCGGTATTCCTGACAGGGCTGTGCAGCATGACGGTGCAGCTGTCAGTGATGCTCGCCTACCAGTCGTTCTCGGGGATACTCTACCACACGCTCGTGCTGCTGACCGCCCTGTTCATGGCGGGAGCCGCTCTCGGGGCATATGCCGTGGGACGGCGGAGGGGGAAGGGTGTTTCCCGACTGACCGTCTGCCATATCCTGATGGCCGTGACAGCGGTCCTCGTTCCTGTCTGGCTCCGGCTGCAGGCCGGTGCGGGAAGCGGGCATCTGACGGGGACGGTGGGATTCACAGCCCTGTCGGCAGCGGGTGGACTTCTGACGGGGACCTATTACAGGACCGTGGTCGAGACCGCCTGGCCTGCAGCAGCGGCTGCGCCTCCCGCACTGTTCTATTCGTGGGACATGTTCGGCGCGTGCGCGGGAGGGCTGATTGCCGGAACGCTCCTGCTGCCTCTTTCGGGACTCGCGTGGACGGCTGCGACGGCCGCATCGATACACTGCGCGGCGGCCCTGATACTCATGCGAAAGATCGTGCCGGGCCGTTCCTGACCGTCAGCCTCAGTATCTTAAGTGTCTTTTTAGTATACCCGGCATCGTGAAGCCTGCCCCGCGGGTACAGCCGGTGTATGTTATGACCGAGATCCAGGTACCCGTAGATGACACAAGAGTCGGAACTTCCAGAGAGGCTGGCAGTCAGTCTGGCGATCAGGCCAAAAGTGGGGAAAATTCCACTCCCATTGATGGGAGTGGGAAATTCCCCAACTCTTGCGGCAGCGGCAGCGCTGCCGGCGGCGCGAGCGGCCCGGACAGCGGAGAAGGGCCCGGGACGGAGCGCCGTATGGTCCTCGAGCAGAGGTTCAGGGTAGAGTTCGGGGTAGATCCGCAGTTTCTCGAGAAGCTCGAGCGGATACGTTCTCTGCTCTCTACGAATATGCGCGAAGCATAACCGGCTGGAGGCGGAGAGGGCTTT
>JAUWCL010000002.1 GCA_030609325.1 Candidatus Krumholzibacteriota bacterium | reverse complement strand
CATTTTGTATTAAACTCGCATCTTTCCTGGTGGTGGCGATCGAGCTTGCAGGCTCAGTTCGAATTTCCTGATCTCCTAGGATTTCGGGGATGCGCATAATCGCCCAATGATTGCAGGAAAGTGTGATTTTTGGACTGTTTGGGCCTCTGAAAAACTCAGAACATTCCGAAGAGGGTTACGAACGGGGAGCCAATTCTATCTTAGAACTCCGGTTGCCAGGCAGATTCTAACCACGGGACCGCGGAGCTACGGCGGCTAAGTCCCAACGCCTGAAAACGATTCAGGCCTTTCACGAAATCCATGGAAAAAGTCCCGGCGGATTTGATTTCAACAGGCGTGAGTTCGCCTTTTTCCCTTATCAGAAAGTCAACCTCGTTGCCGCGAGAGTCGCGGAAGAAATAGATCTCCGGCCTTATTCCCTTGTTGAGCGCGCCCTTGACGATCTCGGCAATCACGAGGCTATCATACAGATTGCCGCGCAGGGGATCGCGGGATGCCTGTTCCTCCGTGTGAATGCCCAGCAGAAAGGCGGCGAGCCCTACATCATTTCCAAGCGACGCGAGATTGATGACCTGGCCCACACGGCCCGCCAGGAGGGCGAGGAATTTCTGGAATTGCGCCAGGTCGCGCAACTGGATCAAGGCGCGCACATCGCGCTCGACATAAGTTTGCAGGTAGCTGTTGAAGAACCTTCGCGGTTCGAGTCCCTCTTCGTAAAGCCGGGGAAAACATCCCCGGACGATCAGTTCGAAGGGTGTCCAATCAGATTTATAGCGGCGAAGCTCAGAAAGTGAGAAAGGCCACAGCGTCAGCATGGCGGTGCGGCCAGCCATCAAGATACCGCCGTCTTTCAACTGGCCGAGGAATCCTCGGGGGTCAGTTTCGGCTGCAATTCGGACATCCGGGTCTTCCAGGGAGAAGTACTGCTTGTCGGGAAATGTCATCTGGACCAACGTGGTCTTGCCCGATTGACGGGGACCAAGGACCGTAACCACGGGATACTCTCCCGCGGACCGGACCAACTCTTCTGAGATCTCTCGGGTAATCATGATCGTATAATACCTCCCCCGTTCAGTGCAAATCGCAAGTTAAAAGTGTGATTTACACGCTTCTTGTTCCCTTGGGTGGGGTGTACTGGTCAACCGACTTCAGCACGTTCTTCCGGAACCCTCAACAGCTTACCAACAAAGGCACAGGCGATATATCGGATTCGGTTTCCACAAAAAGCACTTGACACAATCGACGAATATAGCATAGTATGTCCATAAGATGTGGACATAGTTGTCTCTAATCCGGTGGAATATAAATGGAAGAGATTGCTCGCATACGCCGGGAAATAACTCGGGAGGTCTTTGACTATCAGGTTCTTACAGATGCCTTATCAGGTTACAGCAAGCCACGCGACAAGATCACGAAGTTGCTTGCGGGCGGTGCCATCGTTCGGATCAAGAAGGGATTGTATTGTTTTGGTGAGGGCTTGCGTAGGGAACCTATCAGCCGGGAGCAGGTCGCCAACCTAATCTATGGTCCATCCTATGTTAGCCTGGACTATGCTCTCAGTTACCATGGTCTGATTCCGGAACGGGTTGAGGTCGTTACCTCTGTCACGACGCGGCGCTCGCGTAACTTTGAGACACCTCTCGGTTCTTTCTCTTACCGTATGCTGCACGGAGCCAGGTATGTAACTGGTGCAATCCTTGAAGCCATAGACAAGACCACGTTTCTGATTGCGACTCCCGAGAAGGCACTTGTGGACAAGATCTGGGCCGATAAACGGTTCAGCGGCAACCGCATGTCCGACTTCGGAGCATATTTGCTGGATGATCTTCGGATCGAGGAGGAGGCCATGAGCCGGCTCATTGAGTCCCGCCTTGAATCGATCGCCCTTGCCTATGATTCAGCCAAAATCAGCAGGTTGGTACGCTACCTTAAACGCTTGGGAAGGGTTTCTGATGCATGAGGCCATTAGCAACATGCTGGAACGATACGATTGTCGTACCCGGGGTGATTATACCAACGCGCTTAGGGAAATCCTGCAGGATGTGGCTCTGCTTGGCCTCTGGCGTAGCAAGTTTTTCGAGCATGCTGCCTTCTATGGCGGCACGGCTCTCAGACTTCTCTACGGGTTGGACAGATACTCGGAAGATCTGGATTTTTCGTTTCTTAGGACTGACGACGCTATTTCACTCGGGACTTATGGTGAAGCGCTATGTCGGGAAATCAGCAGTTTCGGCTTCGACGTGGATTTTGAGGATCGGAAGAAGACACGAACCAGCGCCATCGAATCGGCATTTCTCAAAGCTAACACTTACGAGCAATTGGTCGTGATCGGGGTTACCGAGGAACTTCTGAGTGATCTTCATCCTGCGAAGAATCTCAAGATCAGGCTGGAAGTCGATACCGATCCGCCGGGCAACTTTGAAACAGAAACACGCTATGTATTGCAGCCTGTTCCCTTTCCCGTCCGCACTTATAGGTTGCCGGATCTCTTCGCCGGTAAATTGCATGCAGTCCTGTGTCGCAAGTGGAAGACTCGCGTGAAAGGCAGAGACTGGTATGATTTGGTTTGGTATATCGCCCACCATCCGCAGGTCCGGCTCGCACACCTCGAATCCAGAATGAGGCAATCCGGCGACTACACCGATGATGAAGCGCTCGCGCCCGAAATCCTACAGGCGCTGCTGCGCCGGGCAGTGGATGATCTGGATGTCGAGAAGGCGCGCCGGGAAGTCGCTCCCTTCATCAGAGATCAACGCGCTCTTGATTTATGGTCACAGGAGTTCTTTGCAGAAATCATTACACGCATTGTGACGATATGACCGGTAAGGATGCCTGTCGCGTATGTTCGGAAAAACAGAGGATCGAAGAGCGACAAGATCGACGCTGAAATCTTCCATTATTTCCGTCCGGATTGCTACTATGTGGACATTCGCAGCCGGCAGCGTGTGGGCAAGTATGGTGTGGATGCCCAAGGCTTCGGCCGCTTTCTCGACACTATTCAATGGCATGGACCTGACGTCGGCCTGGTCGTGATCGATGAGATCGGGAAGATGGGGTGCTTCTCAGAGAAATTCCGGGCGCTGGTGCGACGGATCCTGGATTCGAATACACCCGTACTCGCGACGGTTGCCAGTCGGGGGAGCGGACTGATTACCGAGGTCAAACGGCGGCCGGATGTCGAGTTGATCGATCTCACCACACGCAACCGCGACGCGTTGGCCGCGGAGATCGTGAGACGTTTTACGCGACTCGTTCATAGATCGCAGACGCTTTGGCTGTTAGGCCGAAATCATCTGTTGGAAGTGACTCGTGCACTCCGGTAACGAGAACGCCGCCCAGGCGGAGACGCGCTACCAGCTTTTGCAGAATTTCGCGCTGCAAAGCATCCTCAAAGTAGGTGAAGACGAGGTTCCTGCACAGAACAATATCGAACGGTCCTTGCGGCATTGATTCGCGAATGTCTCGCTCCTCGAAATGCACGCTTTCTTTGAATCGTGCGCGGAGTACGTACATGTCTCCCGAGTGTTCGAACGCTTGCGCGGTGAGATCTGGAGTGAGGTTCTTGAGCGCACTTGCAGGGTATGCGGCTTTGCGGGCTCGCTCGAGCATAACGGGGTCGGAATCCGTGCCGAGCACGTACATGGTCTTCCCGATCATGGACGGTGCAGCACGCAGCTCCCACAGTATCCGTATGGTATAGGTTTCCTCCGCCGAGGCACATCCGACGCTCCAACATCTGACGTCGGCTTTCGACTGTCCGGCCAGACGCGGCAGGACGACGTTGCCGACGTAATCGAACACACCCTTGTCACGGTAGAACCGCGAGATGGTGACCCGGCAGAGCGAGGCGAGCGTCTTCCACTCATCCGGGTTCGATTCGAGGTAGGATTGGTAGGCGACCACGCTCGGCAAACACAACGTAACGATCCGTCGCGAGATACGCTTGCACACCTGCCCGCGTACCTTGCGGAAGCCGGGCCAGCGCATCCGCATTCTCGGGAGGGACCATTGCAGGAATTTTATACATTCGAGATCCGTCATACGTTAGTAGCCCCCGTCGGACTAACGGTTGCTTTCTCTGGCCACGATCTCCATGCTCTTTGGCCCACAGTTTAGGAGCAGATCCAGTGCCGAGAGATTGCAAAGGAAGTCCCCCCATAACTGCGGGTAAATCGGCGGACGAAAATTCGCGCGAATAATCTCTATTCCGCTTTTTGTCGTCGCCTCCTTGTCGATGTGTTTCTCCGCCCCGGGAAGCGCGAAGAAGCGGGCGGCGCCCAGATGCTCGCAGATCTTGATGAGCAGTTCTGTTCCTTTGCCGGCAACACCCAGCTCGGATTGGCGTATCACATTGGTTTGCAATGCCAGTGCATCCAGAAGGAACGAGATCAGTTCTGTCGTGAATTCGGCGAGTAATGAGTGCTTCTTCTGGTAGATGCCTTCGATGCCAGGGAAGTAGTCGGTGAAGTAAGGTGCGTGGACGTAGTTCTGTTGAATGCTCACCAGGTGTTTCCTCCGCCATGCTTTCTCGTTGTGGATTTCGACCCGCCGGATTGTTTGAAGCCTGCGTCCCTTCCTCAAAACCGGGACCGTCAGCCAGAGCTCGCCGTCCTCGTTTTTCAACCGGTTACGAGTGAGCCAGCTTCGATCCCTGGAAAACTGAACATTGTCCAAGAGGACCAGATAGTCCACGTGCGCGGCCTTGTGGAAAAACCCGGGCCATGGCAGAAAGATGGGTTGGTGTGTGGCAACGGTCACGCCCATGATACTTGCACGAGTGATAAGCCGCGACCCGCAATCACCGCGGGATCCTGTAGAAATTCATATCACCAAGTTTCCTGGTTGTCAATTGAGCGATAGCGTGTGTGCCTTCCATTTATTCCGTCCGCATTGCTATTCTTGCAGTTAGCGGGTTCCTTTTAGAGACTCAGTATACGTGTTTGTACTAGTAAAAACAGAGAACATTCTGAAGAGGGTTACGAATGGGGAGCCCTTTTCTTTGAGGTGGGAACTGACGCCCCGGTGGTTAACACAAACCCTGCTCTCTGATGAGGGCGGGGGCTTTGTATATGTGCAATAATTAGAAGGGGTTGCGGATTAGGCGATTTGGTGCTGTTCTCTGTTTCTGAGGCGTGGATTCTTCGTATTTCGTTTAAAGACGTTCAGTTGATGACGCAGCGCCAAGTTTTCCTGTGTCAACGCACGGTGAGACTTCAACGCTGAAAAAGTGTGCATAGAATAATAAAAAGCATGCAATCTATGGTATAATACTAATAAGGTAACTGCAAAGATGACAAGGCGAACGGACTATTCAGAAGACAAAGCCGGCTTATAAAAGAACATTGGCGAAGCTCAGCATGGGACAGACGGTTTTCGAGAATATGTACAAAGTTGAAGATCGGCATTGGTGGTATGTCGGGTTGCGAGATATTGTTCTCTCCGCTGTCAATAAATTTCGGCAAGTGGAAAACGACTTTTTCTTACTCGATGCAGGCTGCGGTACGGGGGGTGTGCTTGCCCGGTGCGATAGTGTGAAGGCTTGTGGCTTCGACATCTCG
This sequence comes from Candidatus Krumholzibacteriota bacterium, assembly GCA_030609325.1. Lineage (GTDB taxonomy): Bacteria > Krumholzibacteriota > Krumholzibacteriia > Krumholzibacteriales > Krumholzibacteriaceae > JAUWCL01. The sequence goes on along the minus strand of JAUWCL010000002.1, from coordinate 138,873 downwards.
GCCGAAGCCATTTCTTTCTGCAGGATGCGGAACTGTAACCAGGTCTTACAAGCGTCCATTTGTGAAATTCCCTTCAAGAATCAGTGTTTCGATGTCGTTTTGTCTTTAGATACTCTGTGCTGCATTGATCAGAAGGGTAACGATAGAGCATTAACTGAGATTTATCGCGTTCTTAAGCCGGGAGGGATATTGATATTGAATCTACCGGCTTATCAATGTCTCAAAGGCACACATGATCGAGTCGTTGGTACCAGACACCGGTACACAACAGGAGAACTGAGGCAAGGACTGGAGAAGGCGGGATTCAGTATAGCAAAGATAACTTATCGCAATATGTTTCTTTTTCCTGCCATTGCCACCAAGAGGCTGATAGACAAGAAATTGCCGCACAAAACTAAAATGGAGAAATCAGACTTGAAAGCGGTTCCAAAAGTGTTCAATATGCTTTTTTCGGCGATTTTATTTATTGAAAACATATTTTTATCGCATCTCAGTTTCCCATTTGGGCTATCAGTGTTTTGTATTGCTCATAAAAAGCACGGCAAATAAACAGTGTGGAACAAAGTGAAGTTCGGTTGGCAAAGTATCTTGCGCCCAGTCTCACGGCCCGTCTATTGGAGTTTGCTCGGAGTATACGTGCTTGTGCGTGTTTATCTGGCGATGCTGCCCGGCTACATTCACGACGTAGGCTTGTTCAAGAACTGGGCAATTGGGTCGGCCCTCTATGGCTTGCCGGCTGCCTACGATAAAACCAGTGTGGATTATCCGCCGCTTATCCTCTATTTCCTTTGCCCCATCGGCAAGCTCTATATTTGGAGTCAGCCTGAACTGAGGACGGCGGAGTTCAAGCGTGCCGAGTGGGACGAATATTTGTTTTACACCAAAGATGGGCGGATTTATCGGTCGGAATGGGGGCTGAGGGCCGAGCTGCCCGAGGTCGAGTTACCCTCCTATCCGCTTCCCGGGTCGAGGCTTCTCACCTTCTTCGTGAAGGCTTTATACATCCCGTTCGACCTTCTGGTCGCAGTACTGCTTTACTGGTTGGTGTCTGTTGGCAGCTTATGGGGCGAGTCCCGCGCCCGACCGGGTTGGGGGCGGCTGGTCGCCTTGCTCTACTTATGGAACCCGGTCGTCCTTTGGGGGTCGGGTTACTGGGGAGAATCGGATAGCATCCTCTGTGCGCTCGCCGTAGCGTCGCTGGCGATGCTGGCCTTCAATCGAAGCACTTATTCGGGCATGTTGCTCGCTGCGGCAGGGTTGATGAAGCCCGTGGCCGCGCCACTGGTACCGGTACTGGCTGGAGTGATGTGGATTCGCCACCGCTTCCGTGGATTGATGCTTGCAGCCCTCGGCGGTGTGACGGTCGTCGTTCTCTTGTTTTTTCCTTTCGTAGTAACAGGGCACGCTTTCGTGACATTCCGGAGGGTCCTGACGGATGTGGAGATCATGCCTTTCACGTCCTGCAACGCGCACAATATTTGGTGGCTCATTGGATATTACTGGCAGGATGCGAAAGCGCCGGTGGTGGGGCCGCTGACGCCGAAAATGATCGGCCTCGTCCTTTTCAGCACGGCCTATGTCTTGCTGCTTGTCCGCAGCCGCAGATGGATCGCGGCGGCCGGGACGGAGGCGCCAACATATCGCGCCGGGATCTTTCTGCTCTCGGCGGCCGCGGTAACAACCTTTTTCTTTGTGTCGACGCACTTGCATGAGCACCATCTCTTCATGGCCGTGCCTTTGCTTCTGGCCGTGGCCGGTCGCGACAGCAAGCTTGCCTGGTTGGCATTAGGTTGCACGGCAGTCTGCTTCACAAACATGGTGCTGCACGATTTGGCTCTTCCTTACCGCCTGCCATTGGGTCTGAACGCACTGTCGCCGGTTACGAATCCCTTTATGCAACGTCCTTTCACGTGGCTGCAACTCGTAGGGAGCTACGTCAATAGCGGATTGGCTGCAATTGTGGCTGTCTCGACGTACCTTGCCGCGTGGCATATGACTAGGATTTACAGGAAGTGATCAACGACTATTATTCTTGAACGAGTCTGCTTCGGGCTCCGCGTGGATCCACGGACTCCCGTACACGACGCAGCGAGAAGTCTCGCGCGTCGGCCTACTTCCAATATGCAGAAATGTAGTCGACAATGGGATGATCATCCGTACTGGCCTTCACTGCCTTGAATTCCTCAATAAGCTCGGCTTTACTTGAAAAGTGATAGAGGCTCAAATCTTCCGATTCCGCAAGCCCCAAATGTTGGATGCGCCGCTTTACTTCAGCGTGGTTATGCCATTTTGCAGCGGGCAGGGTCGGAAAATGGATCTCCTCGTTGGATGCGACGAGAAAGTGCCACCCAAAGGAAGGAGTACGGACTAACTCTACATGCGGGAAAGCGATTAGAAAACCGGCAGCTATTGTTCGATCGATCCTGCTTCTCAGGTCGACTTCCATAATGACACGGCCACCCTGACTCAAATGTTGGGCACACAACTGAAAGAACTCCACGTTGTATAGGTAAGCCGTCCCCGTCAGCGCGGAAATATAAGCGTCAGGCAGGATCAGATCATAACGCTTGCCCGTGGCCTGGAGGAAGTGTCGGGCGTCCCCAAGTATAACTTTGATACGGTCATTCTTCGAAGCGTTATACGTGTACTCATCAAAACACGGCAGCGCCGAAATCACCGCATCCGAGATCTCCACGGCATCAATCTCAACACCCGGATAAAGGCCGGCAACACCGGCGTTCCGGCCAGATCCGAGTCCGGCAACAAACACCGTCTTGGGATCAGAATGCGAGAGCATCGCCACGTCCGTAGCAAGACCGAGGTTTCCGCGTTCCATGTGTCTGGAAAGCTGGGCAGCTCGCAAGCCGTTGATTAGCAACATCATCTTTCCTTCTTGTGGCAAAGTCACCGCGGATACGCTGGCCACCTCATCCTCACGATAGAAAACGAGCTCCGGATCTTCGAGCATCGTGTACACAGCCGAATGAATGACCAACGGCGTGTCGTTCGTTATTATAACCAGACAAGCCGTCGCCATAATGCCCAATATAGCCATGCCGAAGGGTAACTTCCTGAGGATTCGTCCCGAACCTGAGGACAGGGTCATGCTGTATAACGCCAGCAAGAAACTCAGAAGCGTGATTAAGAATAAAGCGTTCAGAACACCCAGAAGTTCAATAAGCACGTATCCGACAAGCGCCACACCGAGGACGCTGCCCACCGTGTTGTAGAAAAAAATCCTCGAAGAGCCGGTGCTGACGTTTCGCGTTTTCTTTATTAGCAGATGTACCAAAAAGGGCAGGATCATTCCGGAAGCCATAGCCGGCAATACCACCAGCATTAAAGCCGTCGCCAGCTTGATGGCCAGTGGATGCAGATCGATGATTCCCTCCATGAACAGATACCGCTGCGCAGCCAGCGGAAGATGCTTGAAAAAAAGCAAGGCGGATGCGGCTGACGAGAATCCAGCGAAAATAAATAAAAACGGGAGAAACGAGTCCCGGAGTGTAACCCGTCGTGCCACAAGCGCCACGAGCAGGCTCCCGGCCACGATACCGAGAAGGAACCCAGTGATGCAAATTGTATGGCTGTAGTAAGAGCTACCGATAATGAAAACGAGAAAACGTGCAAAGATAATCTGCAGCCCCATCCCTACGAAACCGCCGGCGGCAGCCAGAAAGCAGTACTTGAATACCAGTGCATGCCCGACATCCCGACCTGATTTCGCCTGCCCTCCGGTGGCAGGTTGAAGTCCAACCTCACCTGCCGGTCGACGTGCCACTATAACGATGAGGATAGCTGTCGATGCTGCCAGCAAATTCATCCCGGCGGCCATTCGCAAGGATATGGTTATTCCAAAGTGAAGAATCAAATACGTGCCAGTGACTATCGCACCCAAGGACGCCCCAAGAGTATTAACGCCGTACAGCAGCCCCGTATAGGAAGCAGCTTGCCTGTATTGCCGCACTGTCGCTGTGATCAGCACAGGTGCTGTCATCCCCATCGCGACTGTCGGGGGCAAGAGTGCCAATCCAGCAACCGTAAGACGTCCCATGTGTGCTACAAAGGTCTCATGTCCAAGGATCGGCAAGAATTCTATGAAAACGGCGCTCGCAAACGAAATAATGTAAGGGGAGCATATCAGGTACAATGCCAGCCCCCCTTCTAGTGCCGCGTACAACAGCAAATATCGCGTGGTATGCTTGCAGACCCGTTCGGTGAAGCTGGCGCCGATAGCCAGCCCACCCATAAACGTTATCAGGATGATGTTCAAGGCTGCTGCAGAGCTGCCGAGCGTCACCGTCAACTGGCGCAGCCAGCACAACTCGGCGCCCAGCGCCGCAGCACCCGACAGTAGAAACGGAAACAGCAGTGGTGCGATTGGGAACTGCGTACGTCTTCCCATGGCTCGGTCTTCCACCATCCTCCTCCGGCGTTCCGCCTCTGCCGCCTGCGGGGCTTTCGTATTAACTATATGATATTGAATGCTGACCGCACTGAGTTCCCTATTAATAAAACGTAGCACGGAGCCAATGATTTGTCCACGACCTATTCACGTTGACCTGACGCAATCACATTTGTCCGCCACTATTGACATAAGGCAAAACGAATGGGACAACTACAAATCCAGGTGCAGCCGTCTTTTGGAGCTTACTGGGAGTATACGTGCTTATCTGGCGCTTATCCTCTATCGACACCGAGCAGTGTGTCCGCGACACGCCGGACGTTGCCCAAAGGCAGTCCCGGGTAAAGCGGAAGCGAAATCACAGAATTGCAGGCCGCCTCGGACACCGGCAGATCTCCCGGTCGGCCACCGAGAAACCGGTACGCATCCATGAGATGAACCGGTTCGGGATAGTGGATTCCATACCCGATTTCGGCACGGTTCAACGCATCAATCACTCGTCGCCGGTCCGGCGTCTGAACAACAAAGAGATGGTATGTGTGTGTTCCATCCGGCGCTTCGGCGTTCAGGCGGTAAACCGATCCGGCCAATGCGTCTGTGTACGTTCGTGCGATGTTGCGACGTGTCTCGATCACGTCTGACAAGTATCGCAGCTTCACCCGTAGAATGGCGGCCTGCAGCTCGTCAAGCCGGCTGTTGAAACCCTCACAATGTGCGTGCCGGTCGTTCTTGAACCCGTAAAACCTCAGCATTCGTAGATGTTCCTCCAGGCCGGGATCGCTGGTCACGCAAAGCCCCCCGTCTCCAAAAGCACCGAGGTTCTTTGTCGGGTAGAAAGAGAAGCAGCCGATGTCACCAAAGCTGCCCACGTGTTTGCCGTTGTAGGTGCTGCCGTGTGCCTGGGCGCAGTCCTCTACGACCCTGAGCTTATTTGCGGCAGCGAACTCGAGAATAGGATGCAGGGGAGCCGGCTGCCCGTAAAGGTGAACGGGGAGAATACAGCGCGTGCGATCCGTTCGCGCCGCCTCCAGCTGCGCGGGGTCCACAAGCAAGGTCGCGGGATCGACATCGACGAACCGTGGCACGGCCCCGACCGCCCGAACTGCGGCGACCGGCGGCACCCCTCCGTTCGCCACTGTGATAACCTCGTCGCCGGGGCCGATCCCGAGGGCTCGCATCGCAAGGATCAGCGCGTCGGTGCCGGAGCCCACGCCCACCGCCCCATGAACGCCCACGTAATTGGCAAACTCCTGCTCAAAAGCACTTACTTCGGGACCGAGGATCAGCTGACCCGAGGCGAGCACCAGGTGAATTGCTTTCTCGATCTCATCCTTGATCTGAAGGTAGCCGGGGCGGTAGTCGAAGTAGTGTATCATGGGACTATGCGACGGGATCACCCATTTCCCGGTAATACGTCACGGTTTTCTCGAGGCCGGTAGCCAGGTCAACCTTGGGGCTCCAGCCTGTCACTTCATGAAACTTTTGAAAGTCACTGTAGTAGTCGCCGATGTCGATGATGCCGACTTCCGGCGGGAACGGGACTAGTTCGTAACTGAACTCGGCAAACATCCGCAGTGTCTCCACGAACTCGAGAAGACTCTTCGGCTCCGGGTAACCGATATTCAACGCCTTGCCGGCAGTTTCCTTGGTGGCGCCGGCAACGATGAGAGCAGCCACTACGTCGTCCACGTAGTTGAAATCCCGGAGCTGCTCACCGGTTCCGTAGATCTTAATCGTTTCTCCCTTTAACGCCTTGCGGACAAAGATGCCCACGAAACCCTTAGTATCGCTCATCAGATCCATGCGAGGCCCATAGGTGTTGGTCAGGCGGAGACTGACCGCACGCATGCCGTAGACCTTATGGTAGAGGGCATAGTACATTTCTGCGGCCAGATTGTTGATCCCGTTGATGTCCACCGGTAAGAGCGGATGCTCCTCATTGACCGGTAAATACTGCGGCCGGCCATACACTTGGCGTGTGCTGGCAAAGACAATCACCACTTTCGGATTCTTGAGTCGGCAGCATTCCAGCAGCGACAGTTGGCTGCGGCAATTGATCTCCATGTCGGTTAGCGGGTCGCACATGCTATCGATGTGGCTGATCTGACCGGCAAGGCTGAAGATCAAGTCCTGCCCCTGAACGATGTAACTCAAGCTGGCAGCGTCCCGAACGTCGGAGAAATTCACGTGCACCTTGTCTTTTATAGGTTCGATGTTCCGGAGCGTCGCGCCGTAGGCCGGCAGCATTGAGTCTACCAGTGTCACTTGTGCTCCAAGTTCAACGAGGCGCAGGGCAAGGTTGCTCCCAATGAAGCCTATACCGCCGGTAATCAATACGCGTTTATCTTTATAGAACTCCATCGCGGTTGTTCTTTCTCATTCTGGCGTAACGTATCACGTACTGGGGGTTTTTAGAATGATCGAGGAAAAGGCGGCCCAGATATTCGCCAATTATGCCCAGAATTAGAAGCTGCAGTCCGGCGAAGAACACAATGGTGGTAAGGACGGTCGGTATGCCGACCGTCACACCGGGATTGATGTACAGCTTGTCGATAGCGATGGCAGTGAACAAGAAAAGACTGAGGACCGAGGTCAAGAGACCGACCAGCGTGGCAATACGCAACGGCGCAACGGAAAAACCCAAGAATGAGTTTAGCCACAGGCAGAATAGCTTCGACAGTGTGTAATTGGAATGCGCCGTTTCTCGCCGCCGGTGCTCGACATCGATTTGACCCAGGTTTTGAGTCGATCGCACTATCAAACCATCGATGTAAGGAAACGGACCGTGGTACGCCGTGATCTCATCCACAACAAATCGGTTCATGATTTTGAAACTCGATAAGTAGAGGTCCCGCGGCTTTTTGAGCAATACGTTGGCGACGTGATGATTGAGACGACTCCCCAGGTTGCGCCACCTGCTGTGATACTTTATCCGGTACTGCCCGAACACCACATCGTATTTTTTCTCTTTGATTTCGTTGTACATTCTGAGCAATTCCTCGGGGGGGGTCTGCCCGTCGTCGTCAAGGAGTGCGGCGTAGGCGCCCGTAGCGTGGCTCAGGCCGGCCAAAACGGCGTTGTGCTCCCCGAAATTGCGCGCCAGGTTGAGAAAGGTGACCGTATCAGAGTGGGTGTCGTGAAGGGCCTGACAGGTTTCTTCGCTATCGTCAACAGACCCGTCGTTTACGAGCACGACCTCGAAATCGATGTCCGCGAAAACCTCGTGAATGCGTTCTACAACTGCACGGAGGGTGCCGCTGCTGTTGTAAACAGGGATGACAATGGAAAGCTCAGCTGAGTTTTTCAAGAACTAGCCTCAATGTGTTATAAATTCTGATGATTTACGAAGTTCATACTTGTAATAAGGCCCTCCACTGTGGGACGAAATATTTGTTAAGCCAACTTCCAAACCCATAACGAAAGACCACCTGCTGTGAGATATAGATAAGCCCAACAGCACCCACATACTTCGTCTCTCACGAAATCAGTGCCCCCGAACCTTCTTCAACCTCCTCACTGAGGCCCTCAAAGAGGCTTGATTATTGACATACTGATGCTAACTTTCCCCCGAGTAGCCTTACCTTATCATCAACCAGCATATATTATCATACGATAAATAGGATGTCAATACCCCGGCTGTTGTTTCCAAATACTCTATCCTGATACAGCACAATATGATAATGACGGGAAACCCGAAAAACTGGTTGATTTCAGTTTGCAAGAGGCAGATATGATCAGGTGTCTGAGTATTGATGGCCGGCACGATCAGAACTGCCCATGATCCAAAACTCAACCTGCGGATTACTGTCATCAGAACAAAAAATACGGAGCGCTCCGTTTTATCAAGAAACAGAGAGATTGTGATAATTCGGAGTTTACGAACGTGAAATGTTATTTCTTCTTTTTGCGTACATTCTTATTACGGAGCCCGGAGGGAAGTTTCTTGTCAGACACTGGAGCCCACTCCCTTTTAATATTGAAGCTTACTTCCCATGAACCATTGTTCAAGCGATAATATTTATCCTTGAGGAAATAATGTTCCGGATACCCAACGACGACATATACGCCGATATTTGATTTATACACCAGTTCCACTCCGTCGGGATGCTTATGCCGATAACCATGGGCTGGTGCGTGTGGCGGTGGTCCAGTATGCTTTTCTTTGATTTCTGGATTGACTGGTTGGGTATAATGAACAGAACCCCTGCATGCGGAAATCGCAATACCTATCGAGATCAAAAGAGCCACGATAAGACAAATCTTTGTCCTGGTCATAACTTGCCTCCTGCTGATAGTCATGTAACTAATGCAAACCAAGACTTTTTGATAAGGCCTGTATTTTAGTCAACATTCCCTGATCAACGAATGGCTGCATGTTGTTAAATTTCCGCAAGGATTAAGCCAAGTCTGTCACTAGGTCCGATTTCAGGAATAAACTTGCATAACTCAAATATTAAAAGGGCGTTAACTCATATCATCGCGTAAACAGTAAGTCTCGAGAAGCTCATAATGCATCGAGACACGGGACCACTCCAAACGATATAGCGAATCCTTGAAAATGTAACCCGAAAGGTTCGCGAAACGTCCAGACCGGGGAGCCAACTATTTGCACGGGAAGCGATCATCGAATCGGTGTCAACACGTTTTCGACCCATCATGATGACCTCCCTTTCCACCATTGCTGGAATGATCTCCCTGGCAATGGAATAGACACTGGGCGCGGAGCGCTTCTCTCCGTTAGCTACTGCCGTACTGCAAGGATTCAGAGGGATGTGCCCCCGTTCTTAGTATCCCCCCCACAACTCATACAGCCTCTCGCTGTGTCATGGTTTGCGAACTTTGTTGGATATTCCGAGCATTTTCATGGTATCTTTGGGCACAGATTTTGACAGGGACAAGGGAGCGGGCTCATGAATCATCTAAAACAGAGGCTTCGACGCCTCCCCGGATTCGTGGTACACGCAGTACTCTGCGTGGTTATCGCGGCCCAGGCGGTATCATGTTGTGGGGATTGCCAGGAGGTGGACTCCGTGCGCAAGGAAAGGACAGAGGATTTCGGCATGGTTTTCAATAAGATAGGTGTCATTCGCTCACCATATTCAGCTGAGAAGTCGGCGCCACGGCAGGGAAAATTGGCGCCTAACGTGGAGTCTTTGATTGTGATGAACCCGGAATATGAAGCGGGGCTGAAGGATATCGAGACTTTCTCACACATTATGGTCTTTTACGTCTTCGATCGTTCGTCCGGCTGGAATCCATTAGTTCAAACACCGTGGGAACAGGAACGTCATGGGGTCTTCGCCACGCGGTCACCCAGACGGCCGAACCCTATCGGGATGACCGTGGTGAAGCTGGTTCGGCGATCGGGGTCCACCCTGCACGTACAGGGCCTGGACGCCTTCGATGGATCTCCCGTGATCGACCTCAAGCCGTACATCCCGCAATTCGATGGGGTTGAGGATGCCAACCAGGGCTGGCTGGGTGACGGGAATTAGTCCCTGAAACACGATTTCAAATAAAGGAGGAAATCATGAAAGTACTCGCCATCATTTCTCTTTTATTGATAGCTGCTGCGCCGGGAAAGAACGAATGGGTTCATCTGGGTGAGAATTTCACTCTCGAAGAAGAAACCCCGATTCCGAAATTTGTCGAACACCCTGAAAAATATCAAAACAGGACCGTTAAAATCAGCGGGATAATCGCCTCGGTTTGTAATGAGGATGGTTGCTTTATCGAGGTGATTCCAAAGGACGGTAACAGCGAAGGGATTGTTGTCAACTTTCCGGGACTGAAGCACACATTTCCCCTGGACTGTGCGGGACAGGAAGCTGTAGTCGAAGGTATATTCTTCCAGAAAATCTATCCCTCGGTCCGGGTTTCCCACTGGCAGCACCACTCCTTCAGGATGGGCAGGAAGGTTCCGGAATACGCACTGATAATGAGAATGGAGGCAGAGGCTGTAAAGATCGGTGGAAGAAGTGTGGCGATACCGATACCATCTGAAATCAAAGAAACCTCGCCATACAGGATCGATCTTGACGTCATGGAGTTCGAGGATGAGGGATTTGGGATTGGCAAAAAACAGATGGAACCAGGAGCCGTCAAACAGCGGCACGGCAAGAGCAAGGCGCGGGAGATGATCGTCTGCCTCGAAGGGTCGGTCACCGTATACAAACATGGGGCGGAGCCGATTACACTGAATTCAGGAGAAATGGCTTTCATACCACCTGCGATCGATCATGAGATCCGGAACGAAGGTAAAGAAAACGCTGCCTATGTCTTTATCTATGCTCGTGAAATCAAAGAGAAGAAGGAACACGACCACTGATTTCAATGTGCGGGCGAGATCGATCATCAATTAATATGAAAATGGCTGGAAGCACGAAAAACTGGTTGATTTCAGTTTGTAAGAGGCAGATATGATCAGGTGTCTGAGTATTGATGGCCGGCACGATCCGAGGAAATAACAAAGAGGTGGATTATTATGATTTGCATGGAGAATTTACTTGATGCTCTGGCAGATTGTGGAGAGGCGGCCGTATTCTACAGAGGGTAGAATATTATGCTGGCAAACAGGCTTTTCGCAGCTCTGTTTGAAAGGGATCCGGATGAATGCAAGGATTTGCCGATAGTGGAAATCTGCCATGAAGATTCTATTGAGATGATTCGCGATTTCATGAGAAGAAGAGACCATGGCGACCATGATGTTCCGACAACATATCCTGCTTCATTCAGAACTGCCCATGATCCAAAACTCAACTTGCGGATTACCATCATCAGAACAAAAAATTCGGAGGGAGCCTATCTGGCCATTTTTCAGGAAACAGAGCCTGATTGATGAGGTGATTCATAAACCAAATACAGCGTTGCCGAGGTTGAAGCGGCGGTGGCGGAAGAAATCATCAAGATTCCCGGTATGATAGGAGCCGTGACCCGAACTGGTCTGCCGAAAAGGTCCTTTGCCCGACACCGGTGAACATGACGATCCGCAACAACTATCACCTCAAGCGATCCGGCCATGTCCATGTGATCGCGGGTCATGGCATACATTTGGTAGAGGTGTTGAAGGGGAAGTGATGATCAGTGAACAGTGATCAGCAGAAATCGCATGCGCATACTCGTCATTCATCGTTCGATGCTTTGCTTCCGTAGGCAGACTGAACGGTCCGTTCCATGTGAGCGATTTCTTCATCCGACAGGAAATCGAAGTGACTTACGCGTTTCCGCGCGGAGAGTCGGCCGTTGTTCTGAAGGCAGAACCGGATGAATAGGTCGATCCGGCGGTCGGGCATGTCCACTATCTCCTGGATGGTTTTCTTAGTCTCATCGTAGTTGGCCAGGAACGCCAATTCGCAGGAGAGTTCCGTATCGATGGTCTGCTCGATGAAACGGAAGAGCGCCTCCGCCTGGGGCGTCATATCGATATAGCGGTACCACCGGGCCGTATCATTATGAACGGTCATGCGGCCTTCTTCGTCGAGCGAGTATTCCACCAAGGCCATAAGATGCCAGGAGAACGCCTCCAGAGAGACGTCATAGTCGGCAGGGTTCTTCAGCATGGATGCCGATATGGGAAACATGACTCCTTCGGGCGTGAAGCCTCGACGGGCAAGAATGTTGTGGATCAGGAAGCGGTGGATTCGACCATTGCCGTCTTCGAACGGGTGCAGAAAAACGAATCCATAAGCGATGGCGGCGGCGTGAATCACGGCGGACACGTTGCCAGCGTCCATGCGCTTGTGGGCGGCTACCAGGCCTTCCATCAGGTCGGCCAGGTCTTCAGGCTTCGGACTTGCGAAGTGTATCTTTTCTTTCTGCCAGGTGACTGTCTCACCGACATAATTTTGGCTCAATCGGTAGTTGGAATCGCGAAACCGTGGATCAACAATTCGATTATGAAGCTCGATTAATCGCGATTTTTCGTAAAAGTCCTCTTGCTTAGCCAGTTGAAGCAGCGCCACGAAGCGCTCGGTCCGGGTCGATGTGGGCTTGATGTGTTCGATCTCGAAGGACGATTTCGTCTCCTTGGTGTAGAGGTAGCTCAGTGCCCGCCTCAGCAATTCCGGCGAATAGGCGGACACGACTTGCCGGCACCGTTCGGGAAGGTCGGTCGTTTCGAAGTCGCGAAGGGTATCGGTGCGGCGAATCGTCGGGCAGAATCGGCGATCGCCCGTCAGATTATCGTTGATTCGCTGACGACGAACCTGGCGGGCAGGAATAACCGTGTAGTATTTGTCAGGCTCAAGCAGATCGATGTAGTTTCCCCGCTTCACGTCATCAAGTGGAAGCGTTTTGCCGGTCAGGAACTCGTACAGGAACCACAGCCGCCTGGCGTACTTGCCGGTCGGTTTGGACTGGACATAGTCCAGTAAATCCTCCTCTGCTGTCTCCTGAAACAGGCTGGCAAGTATCGCGAGATTCGTACCGTCATACTTGAGTGCAAATTCAAGATGATCGCCCAGCGTGCCCCCAGGCCAGTATTTGGACGGGTAGATCTCCCCGATTACGCCTCCAGTCGAGTCGATCCGTTGGGTACCACCGGGCGCGACAAAAGACCTGTGCCAGTTCGGGATAACATCGAGATTGTACCGCTCGATGAGTGCCGAATATCCTGCGAGTCTGTGTATCGATTTATCCTGATTATGTTCAGCCATGGCATCCCCCGGGAAAATGATTACTATGCAAGAATTATCGTTATCAGCAATGCCATGTCAAGAAAAATGTTTACAGCAAGATGCAGGTAATCTACTCAACCCCACAAGAAAAACGATTACTGGGCAGGAAAAATGATTGCAAATAAGGACCCATGAAGAAAAAGGATTATTGATAGATCGATGAAACGAGAGCGCAATACAAGGTAAGTGCCTGATGTAACAAGAGTTATGGCAACCAGGAAGGTTGTCTTCCCTGTCTGCCACGCTTCCCGCAAGAAGACGGAAATCGACCCTATAATGGGGTTTGGCACACATCCCTGGCTTGATGCTCAAGGGTTTTTCGCGACCCGTATTCTGTGGAGGACACTGAATCTGTCTGTCCATAATCTCCTCAGCGATGAAATGAAGGTGCGTGGAAGATGAAAAGTATGAAAATTATGCTATATTTGAATCAGGGGAAGGTCGAGTATTGCAATGCGAACGGAATTAATGGAATGGACGGGTGATCGGAGATGAGAATGAAAGGTCGTATCTCCACACCTTGGAGATACGGAGTACATACGCGGGGTTTTGAAGTACTCCGCATTCTACGTGTCCCTTCGAGGCTCAGGGCAGTCTCTGTGATGATGGTCCTGATGGCGTTGCTTGGAGGTCTCTGGGCGATTCGGGGCCTGGCTTTCGGCGGTCAGGTGGATGTGTGCAAGGTAGAGGGTGTGATCGGGCCGGTGTGCTCGGAGTTCATTGTGGAGGCGGTTCACCAAGCGGTGGCGGACAGTGCGGTATGTCTGATCATCGAGTTGGACACGCCGGGAGGACTGGATACTTCAATGCGGGATATTGTCAAGGAGCTTATGGCTTCGGAGGTACCGGTGGTGGTGTACGTGTCCCCGAGTGGATCGCGTGCCGCTTCGGCGGGAGTATTTGTGACGTTGGCGGCGCACGTGGCCGCGATGGCTCCGGGAACAAACATCGGGGCCGCGCATCCGGTGGCGTTTGGTGGAGGAAAGATAGACAGTACGATGGTGGAGAAGATCACCAACGATGCGGCGGCTTACATCAAGACGATCGCGGAAAAGCGAGGGAGAAATACAGATTGGGCTGAGGAGGCCGTACGGAAAAGCGTGTCGGCTACGGAAAAGGAGGCATTAGAGTCGGGCGTGATTGATTTAGTGTGTCGGGACATGCCCGCGCTGCTGGATTCGTTGGACGGTCGGCGAGTGTCGCTTCCCTCCGGGGAGCGGGTTCTCCAGACCAGGGGGGCTGTGGTAAAGGAGATTTCGATGGGGCTTCGGGAGCGGGTGCTTTCGGCCATATCGGATCCAAACATCGCATACATTCTGATGATCCTCGGGATGTACGGGCTTATCTTTGAACTGTCGCATCCCGGTGCATATCTCCCGGGCGTGGTCGGAGGCATCTGTTTGATTTTGGCGTTCTTTGCGTTTCAGACCCTGTCGGTCAATTATGCCGGGGTATTACTGATCATGTTTGCTGCTATTCTGTTTATCGCCGAGGTTTTGACACCCACGTACGGAGTGCTGGCCACAGGAGGCGTGATCGCTATGGTGCTCGGTTCAACGATGTTGTTCGATGCCTCCGCGCCGTTTCTGAAAGTGTCCTGGACGGTGATTCTGCCGGCCGTGGCAGCTACGGCGCTCTTTTTCCTGTTTGCGGTCGGGATGGGATTGAAAGCCCAGCGGCGAAAATCTTCCACCGGAATCCCGGACCTGATCGGCCGGGTGGGCGAGGCGAGGACGGATATCGTCGAAAAAGGGACGGTATTTATTTCCGGCGAACACTGGCGCGCCGTCTCGGACGAACCCATCAAGGCAGGAGAGCGCGTGCGTGTCGTGGGTATGGATCATTTGGTAGTGAAGGTGGTCAAAGACAAAGCGTAAGGCGTAATGAGCAATGAGTACGGACGAATTACGAATTAAAATGACCCCGCAACACGCAACACACCTTCCCTATAACTAGTCACCAGAGAAGGGAGTGGGACTTATGATAATGATAACGCTCGTAGTCATCGTGGCGATGATAATCCTGAGCGCGGCTATCCGTATTTTACGGGAGTATGAACGGGGCGTGATCTTCAGGTTGGGAAGGTTGGTCGGAGAGAAAGGGCCGGGATTGATCCTGTTGATCCCCATCGTGGATCGGATGGTGCGCATTTCACTTCGTGTGGTTGCGATGGATGTGGAGCCTCAGGACGTCATCACGAAGGACAATGTGAGCATCAAAGTGGATGCAGTGCTCTATTTCCGGGTAATGACGGCGGCGGATGCGGTAGTGAAGGTGGAGAACTATCTGTACGCCACGTCTCAGATCGCTCAGACGACTTTGCGAAGTGTGTTAGGCGAGCATGACTTAGACTCCCTGCTGACCGAACGGGAACGGATCAATCAGCAATTGCAGAGTGTCATTGACGAGCGGACCGATCCGTGGGGAATCAAGGTGTCAGCGGTGGAGGTCAAGAACGTGGATCTGCCCCAGGAGATGCGGCGCGCTATTGCCCGGCAGGCTGAGGCGGAACGTGAACGGCGGGCCAAGGTGATCCATGCGGAGGGGGAGTTTCAGGCCGCTGAGAAGTTGACCCAGGCCGCCGAAGTGATTGCTCATGAACCAGGTGCGCTCCAATTGCGGTATTTGCAGACGCTCACGGAGATCGCGGCAGGACAAAGCTCTACCATCGTGTTCCCCGTGCCGATGGATATGATCAAGGCGTTCTTTGCGAAGGCCGAGGAGCGGAAGTCGGAGGCGGAGGGCTAAGACAAAGACTGTTCAGGCTGGTTTGTTCAGACCTGGGAAAATGGGGGAAGTCTAAAAATTGATAAATGGCTTGACAGCTAATTTTGGATGGTCTAGCATACTTTTACATAAATCCACATAGAGTCTCTAAGAGTCTCCGATTCTCTCACCCCGCCTGCACCACGAGCCTCCAGGAGTCTCTCGCCGCAACAGCATAACAAGGAGGGCTTAGTGAAGTTCTCATTTGCTCAACCGCGGTGGCAAGCGCTGGGCCTGGTCGGAGTAGTTCTGGTTCTCATCGGAATCTGGGGATGTTCCGAAACAGGCAACTCTATCACCGAACCGGGCGTGCCTGCCACTGAGCTTGTAAATTCGGCTAATCACCATCTGCAGGACGTGATGGCCATTCAGGATCTTCACACCGCTCGACTCATGGCGGAGCCGGACATAATCGGTACCGCCACGACGCTCGATGACAATGGACAGCCGGCCATCATGCTCCTGGTAACCTCACAGAAGGCCATGAGGACGGCCCCTATGACTATCGATGGCGTTCCCGTCAAGGTTGTTTTCACCGATCGGATCGTCGCTATGGGCAAGCCCGGTACCGGCGTCAATCACAAAGCCAAACAGACCGCGCCGATTCAGCTCGGCACATCGGGCGGCTGGCGCTATGATCTTGCCAACGGCTACTGCTGCGGAGGAACGCTCGGATCGTTGATCCAGGTAGGCGGCAACAAGAGAATCCTCAGCAACTATCACGTGTTTGAGGCCGACATCGTTCCCGGTGGGAATGGATTAGTGGCAACCACAGGCGATTACATCATTCAGCCCGGACTGATAGACGTTGGTTGTAACGCTGAAGACGCGCAGAATGTGGCGACGCTGGTAGTGACAAGCTCGCTTCCTGATAACAACGTCGATTGTTCAAGCGCGAACGTGATAAACGGAATGGTAGATCCCGATGGTGCGATCCTCGAGATCGGCACTCTCTCGGCGGCGACCGTAGACGCGTTTATCAACCAGGCGGTCAAGAAAAGCGGACGCACGACCGGGCTCTCGCGCAGTACTGTCGACGGACTCAACGCGACCGTCAGAGTCAGTTACGAGAACGAGTGCGCAGGCGGCAGCGCATTCACTGTGACCTTCACCGGCCAGATCCTCATCAAGAACAGGGCCAGCAAGTTCCTTAACGGTGGCGACTCGGGATCTTTGATGGTCGAAGACGTAGACTCCAACCCGCATGCGGTCGGTCTGCTGTTTGCGGGCAGCAGATCTGTCGCGGTGGCAAATCCGATCGATGAGGTGTTGGGCTTCCTCAATGCCACGATGGTTGGAAACTAGCCGGGCATGTGATCCGGTTTTTTGCAATAGTCGATATCGTGGAACCCGCCCGGGTCTCGTGCCGGGGCGGGTTTCTTTCGGACGAGTTCGAGTCGAAGAGCCGCTATCGTCCGTATACTGTGCAGGAATGGTGACGCGATGGAGAACTATCGACACGGACTTTTTGGCACCAGGCGGCTGATCATCACAGCAATTCTGGCCCTGATGCTTTCCGGCACCAGTGCCTGCCATCCTCCCAATGAAAGCAGGAATGCCGTGCCGCAACGTGATATCAATACTGTGATGGAGGTTCACGTCAACGGCCTGATGGCAATCCCCGGCGTGACGGGCGTTGCCATTGGTGAGATGGAGGACAAAACTCCGTGTATCCTGGTTCTGGTCGTTGAGGAAACAGACGAGATCAACCGCAGAGTTCCAGAAGTACTGGAGGGGCACCCGGTCCGCATCCTGGAGAGCGGCGAAATCAGGCCGATGCGGGGCGACTGACCAGCACTTACCAGGCGACTCCTCCTTCGCCGAAAAACTCGTGCAGTTCTTTTCTCGATGCAAGGTTGACGCGTTCGGACCAGACATCAATCGGGTTGAGATCGTCGGTCAGCACCGGAACCCCGGCAACATCCACCTGGAAGCGATTGTCCCAGGCATGTACCCGATCATATTCGGCGCTGAAGCGGCTTGGCGGGGGGGGCAGCTCTTTTTCGAGGTTGAGTTCGCGGCTCGACGCCAGCAGTACGAGATTCCCGAGTTGATTGGGTGGTTCGGCGATGGGGAGCACGGTGACATGCTCAAATTGCCTGTTCGCCGTAGCCGCTATCGAGGCAACGATCACATCGCGCCAGCCAACAGCCTGGATGTTCATTGCGAGGATTCCCCCGGGTGAGAGACGTGATCGGATAAGGCCGAACGCTTCAGCGGTTACCAGGTGAAAGGGAACCGAACTGCTTCCAAAGGCATCCATAATGATGATGTCGTAGGTCTTGTCGTGGGTGATCAAGAACTGGCGGCCATCCATATCGTAGACATGTGCTTCGGCCTCTTCGAGCCCGAAATACTCACGTGCTACCTGTGTCACAGTCGGATCGATCTCTACCACGTCCACAAGCCATCCCGCGCGAGCATAACTCTTGACAACGGATCCGCCACCGAGTCCCACCAGCAACATCTCTCCAGGCTGCTTGAAGAATCCCCTGGCGATATCCAGCACGTTGATATACGGAAAACAAGAATTCCAGGTGACCGGGTCGGCCCCGGTGTGCATGCTCCCGTCGATGAACATGTAGCGGACGCCATTCAAATCGACTACACGGATTTCTGCATACGCGCTTTGCTTTACGGCGATTAAACCGTTCTCAGGATCTGCAGTCTGCCTGGACGCTGCCTGGAACCCCGGCTTGCATGCAACCGCCAATACGAGTAGTAGCGCTATTATTCCTGTCAGCTTGTGCCGGATTGCGAGCCCGACTAAGGCAGTCGCAAGAAGCAGTATGCCGATTAAGAAGACCAATCGGTGTACCCCTATATTGGGGATCAGAAAAAAACCGGTGGTGATGGCGGCGACAACGCTCGCAATTGTGGAAACCGCGTAGAGGTTGCCGGCGGTCCGTCCTACAACGTCAAGACTCGATGCCTTCAATCGAATCGCATAAGGACTCACCATGCCCAAAAGCGCAAGCGGTGGGAAAAACAAAACGGTCGCGGCAGCGAGAACGGCTACCCGAAGTCCCATTGTTTCGGCGGCTGCAAACACGGGCACCCGCAACCAGGGGATGGCGGCGATCCACAGCCCCGCCATGCCGATAATAATGCAAAAACGGCCCAGCCTCGTTCCGCGGTCGGCCCACCATCCGCCGATTGCGTAGCCGCAGCTTAGAGCGGCGAGCGTGACGCTGATCAGTGCGGACCAAAGATAGAGACTTGCTCCATAGAAAGGAGCAATTATTCGTGTGCCGATCAGCTCAATCGCTAGAACTGATGCGCCGCTGACAATGATGACCATATATATAAAGAAGTTGACCATAATTATACTTATACCTCCTGTTTTTGTAATATTAAACCTGGATCCACGGACAAGCTGTTCAAGCACAGCTTTAATGCGTCGTTGATGATACCAATGGCATTGATTTTATTCAAGAAAGACGATTTATTTATACCTCAGCGGGTTGCGCTTCCCATTAGTTGCGCTTCCCATTGGTATTGACAAGAGGGAAGATTTGCGCTATACTATTCTGCGAAATGAAGAGACGAAATGGACATAGAAGTTGCTGTTGTACCATGCCTAAATAGCATGAGCATGGTCTAGATCCGGGTTCTCGATCGTCTGATTCATTTTATTCAACATAGTGAGACGCTACGGATTCTCAAAGACCAATGAGAAACCGTGGCGTTTTTGTATTTAAAGCGACGTGAAGGCGAAGGAAGTGATGCCAAGTGAATCTTGCTCAAAAGTATGAGAAGATAAAAGATGATTTCTCCGTCGTGTTCAAACGTGACCCCGCGGCTCGAAGCTGGATGGAGGTGCTCTTTTGTTATCCCGGGCTGCATGCACTGCTCTCGCACAGAGTGACCTGTTACCTCTGGCGGCGCGGTTTGAAATTCCCGGCCCGTTTTATCTCTCATGTCTCGCGGCTGCTGACCGGGATTGAGATTCATCCGGGAGCTGTGATCGGGAGCCGTTTTTTCATCGATCACGGTGCCGGTGTTGTTATCGGCGAAACATCGGAGATTGGTGACGATGTGGTTCTCTACCAGGGTGTGACACTCGGCGGTGTGAGTCTCAGCAAGGGGAAAAGGCATCCAACAATCGACAATGAGGTGGTCATAGGTGCCGGAGCCAAGATTCTCGGTCCCGTGCATGTCGGTGCAGGTTCAATGGTGGGTGCGGGTTCGGTAGTCGTTAAAGATCTCCCCGAGGGTAGTATTGCGGCAGGTGTACCGGCAAAGGTAATATCGAGGAGACGCATCAATGTTCATGAGATTTCCCTCAGACATGACCGTATCAGTGATCCGCTCATCGGTGTCATAAAACACCTGGAAGAGCGGGTTTACTGTCTTGAGAAGATAGTGTTCGAGGATGGAAAGAAGGACGCAGAAAAGGCAACAGGATTTTAATATGGTGCGTGATCTTATCTCTTTAATCGGGAACACCCCGCTCGTCCCGCTCCGGACTCTGATAGAGGATTTCACTGGAACAGTTTCGGTGAAACTCGAGGGCCGGAATCCAGGTGGTAGCGTGAAGGACCGGATTGCTCTTTCCATGATCGATAGCGCGGAAGCAAACGGGTATCTCGAGCCCGGCGATACGATTATCGAACCGACGAGCGGGAATACCGGCATTGGTCTTGCCCTCATCGCCGCCGTCAGGGGATATTCTTTGGTTGTTACAATGCCGGAATCGATGAGTGTCGAGCGCAGAAAGATCCTGTCTTCATACGGGGCGAATATCGTTTTAACTCCGGCTGCAAGAGGGATGCGCGGAGCAGTGGAAGAAGCCGAGCTGTTGGTGTCACAGAACAGAAATTGGTATATGCCCCGCCAATTTTCCAATCCGGCCAATCCCGAAGTGCATAAAAAGACGACAGGGCCGGAAATCTGGGAAGCGACAAAGGGCAGGATAGATTATATCGTATGCGGCGTTGGCACGGGGGGAACCATCACCGGTGTTGGAGCGTTTTTAAAGTCGAAACGAAAACAAATAAAAGTTATTGCCGTCGAGCCGGGCCACTCTGCGGTACTAAGCGGCGGCAAAGCGGGACCTCATTCAATCGAGGGTATCGGAGCCGGTTTTGTGCCGGAGGTTCTAAATAGAGAGATTATCGATGAGGTAGTCACCGTTACCGATGAGGCGGCGAAAGGGATGACGAGGCTCTTGGCGCGGCGGGAGGGAATATTTGTCGGAATATCATCGGGCGCGGCGACGGCGGTTGCGCTTGAGGTTGCTCGGCGAAAGGAGAATACGGGGAAACACATCGTAGTGATCCTTCCGGACAGGGGGGAAAGGTATCTGAGCACCGATCTCTGGAGATGACGTCTTTCACCGAGTCCGATCATATTGTTGTTAAAGCAGGGAAGGGGAAACAGCAGCTTCATCCACAAAGAAGGTTGGTTCCGAGATAACTGGCTCGGAAATCGAGGGATTGATCGGGAAAAAGCTGCACGGTGCTTTCCACATCCCGGTTGGACGGATATCTCGGCAATGAACTGATCCGGATCGTCCTTCCCGAGCAGCTGGAGCCGGTGACCTCGACCCTGCGCCAGGCCGGCCTCGGCAGTTATGGCGACGAGCTGGAGGCCGGTTCCATCCGATAATCGAGTGTAAGATCGAGGAGATCGGGCTTATGCGCGTTTACGGCCAGGCAGCCGATGCCTGCAACAGTCTCCCGTTTGCTGGGACACCCCGGCTCGTCGATCTCGATGAATACGCGACCGACGAGGCAGCGGGGCTGTTCAACGTTCTGGCCCAGGAGGAGCAGAAGATCAGGCAGGATCCGGCGGCCCGCACGACCGATTTATTGAAGCGGGTTTTCGGAAGCTGAGATAATCACCTTTACACCACTTCGATCGTCGAGGGCGGTTTCGTGGCGATGTTGTATGTAACGCTCACTACGCCCGGTACGCCGCGAATGATCTCGTCGGCGAGTTTTTCGAGCATATCGAAGGGAAGTCTCGTCGGAGACGCGGTCCGTGCATCGACGCTGTCCCAGCACCGGACCTCGATCTGAAGGCCGAAGTCGCGATTGCCGTCGCGCATGCCGGTGACGCGGTCCTCGTGAAGGATCGCCATATATTGAAAGGCATTCGTGTCCTTCAGCAGACGTTCGACTATCGTGGTTGCCTTGCGGACCAGATCGATGCGCTCCGGCGTGACCGTTCCGATCACGCGCGCGGCGAGCGCCGGTCCCGGGAAAGGGATGCGGTTGAAGATCTCCTCCGGAAGGCCGAGCGCCTCGCCGATCTTGCGGACGCCGTCCTTGCGCAGCTGGATGAGAGGCTCGATGATCTTGTAGCCGAATGTCTCCTGCGGATCGATGCCGAGCTGCTTGAAGACGTTATGCTGGCGCTTGATGCCGGCGACCGTCTCGTCGACATCGGTCAGGATTGTTCCCTGGAGAAGATGTTTCGCACCGCTTTCCCTGACTATGCGTCCGAACACGCCCTTGTAGAATGTCTGCGTAATACCCTCGCGCTTCTCTTCCGGATCGGTGATACCTTCCAGGGCCGAGAAAAATTCCTTTCGTGCATCTACCAGCTCGACCTTGACTCCCAGCTTGCCGAAGAGGTCGACCACCCATTCCGGCTCGCCCTCGCGCATCAACCCGTTTTCGACAAAGACCGTTCTGAGCCTGTCGCCGAGCGCTCGATGGCCGATCATTGTCACTACCGACGAATCGACACCTCCAGAAAGGGCGTTGATTGCCAGGCCGTCCCCGACAGCGGACCTGATTTCTTCGATTTTCTGATCGATGAACTCTTCTGTGTTCAAATCACGAACGGTAATCTCGGAAACCATGTCGATTCCTCCTCGTGCAGGGATGGGGGCTGGAAGTAGATCAGCAAGGATTATAACCTGTCCGGCTTTGAATCTAAAGGGACACTTTCGGGGAGTAATGAGGCAAGCGGCAGCCATAGCGTCAGTTCTTCTTCATTTCATTATGATTCATCCAGGACTTCTCGGACGGTATGGCCAAGCTCAGCTCCGACAAGGGGTTTCATTATCAGCTTACGGATACCGGACGCACGGGCTTTCTTCGAAGTCATATTCTGGCTGTATCCGGTACAAAGGATGATCGGAAGGTTGGGCCGGACTTTCAGGATCTCGGTCGCAAGGTCGACTCCGGTCATGTGCGGCATTGTTTGATCCGTGATAACGAGATCGAACTTCCCGGGATCGAGGAGGATTAACTCGAGCGCTTCTTTACTACTCGTCCTTGTTACAACACTGTAACCCAGGCGCTCGAGCGTTCTCCCGCCCATTTTCGCTATTGCGGGTTCGTTGTCAACAAAGAGAATGGATTCCGTTCCTCTCGGGACAGGCGCGTCGCTTGCTGTCGAAACCTCAGAAACGTTCTGAACTGTTGGAAGTAAAATTATAAAGTTTGACCCCGAGCCTATCTCGCTCTGAACGGTTATGCTGCCGTTATGGCTTTTTACTATACCCTGGACAACGGACAGACCCATTCCTGTGCCCAGATCCTTGGCCTTGGTCGTGAAAAAAGGATCGAAGATGCGTTTCAGTGTTTTCTCGCTCATGCCGATCCCCGAGTCCTTGACGGAAAGCTTGACATAGGAACCGGCGGGCAGTTCATCGAATTCGTCTTTGAGCTCTTCGTCGAGTTCTACATTGGCCAGTGAGATTTCCAGAATGCCGCCTTTCGGCATGGCATGTCCCGCATTTGTACAGAGATTCATTAATATCTGGTGTATCTGTGTGGGATCGGCGTTGACCGTATTTATGTTTGACTCGATATGTCGACTTATCTCTATCGTAGTCGGCAGCGTATGGCCTATCAACACGAGAGCTTCCTCGACGACAAGCGCCATGTTGACCGGTTTCAGCTGAATTTCGCCCTTCCGGCTGAAAGTAAGGATCTGGTTCACCAGTTGCCTGGCTCTCCTCCCCGCATCCAGTACGTGAATAAGATCCTCGCCCGCTCGACTGTCCTTCGGCAGATCTGATATCACGATCTCGGTAAATCCAAGGATCGGTACCAGGAGGTTATTGAAATCATGAGCCACACCACCGGCCATTGTTCCTATTGCCTCCATTTTGTGGGACTGCCGGAGTTGTTCTTCAAGCCTCTTTCGCTCGCTGATATCGCGCGCAATCGCAAGAAAGATGCGACTTCCGCCGCTATAGTATACGCTTCCGGTGATTTCTCTCGGTAAGAGCGTTCCGTCCTTTCTGCGTTGATCGACCTCGAATAAAGCTTCCTTCGATTTTCCATCTCGTACATTACGGAAAGCGTCAAGCCCCGTGGAATTGGCGTCAATATCGCGGTTGCTCATCTTCAGTAATTCTTCTCTGCTGTAACCAAGCGAGTTACAGGCTGCCAGGTTCACATCGACGAATCGCCCCGATTCGTCGCACAAAAAGATTGCATCCTTGGCGGCTTCGAATAAAACACGATACTTTTCCTCTGATTCCTTCAATGCCTCGATCGCTTTTCCCCGTTCGGTGATGTCGCGCCCGAAACTCACGGTGCCGGTGACTTTGCCTTCTTTCATTATGGGTGCGGTATTGACTGAAAGGGTGATGATATCACCGGTGCCTTTTTTCACCCGCACATCGTAGTGCTGAGGCTCTCCGTTGAGGGTTTTATTAAAGACATCTGTAACAAGAGACAGATCCTTCTCCTCGATCAGTGGGGCAAAGGACCTGCCGAGCCATTCTTCAAGCTTGTGACCGCTGATTTCCTCGGATCGCTTGTTGAAAAAGATGAAGTTTCCCTTCGTGTCCAGGGTCCAGATCATATCGTTGGATTGCTCGACCATGGTGCGGTACAGTTCCTCGCTTGTCCGCAGGGCATCGTATGCGATAATTCGCTCGGTGATATCTTGTCCCTGGGCGATAATCGCAACAAGAACATCGCCTTTATCATCATAGATGTTTGCCGAATTCCAGATTATCGAGCGCGATTCCCCGTCTTTGCATTGAATGGTGATTTCCACGGATTCCCAGAATTCGCCGCTCCGGGCTCGGTCTATTTTTCTCAGAGATTTTTCGCGATTTGATTCGGGAAAGAGGATGTCAAATGTTTCGCCAATTACTTCGTCGGCCGAATAACCGGTGAGGTTTTCGAAAGCGCGATTGAAGTGTGTGATCCTGGATGCCGGGTCCCAGATTATGATGGGCGAATTGGCGAATTTCATCAGGTTATCCAGATAATCACACATCACATACAGGTTTTTCTCCGAGCGCAATGCATGTTCCCTGAGAATTCCCACCGTGATGCCTGCCCCGATAAACATCGCGGACCGAAAAATGATAAGAGCGAGCGCGGTATTGAGGCCGGAAAGAATATTAAAGGCTATGTAGGAAGCCGCCAAAAATATTGCCACCCAGACGCCCCGTTTGGTCCACCAGAAACAGGCCAGGACGATAGGGATATAGAAGGTGTGAGAGAAAAGAAGCTCGCTGTGCAGCACGAAGTGCGAATAGTAATTCGCGGCTTCGCAGATAAGGATGAGGATTATCATGAGTAACGCTTTTCGGTGCTTTTCATACAGGATGTGCCGACCGGTTCCTGTCCTGTTTTGAATCAAGAACATCACGATACTCCCTGAAGATACATTTCACATCACACAAACAGTATATCATAGTACTACCATATAGGAAACGTGAGTCATATATGCAAGATTCGGCATATAATGCTTCCTGATGGAATATCCAGGGGTCAGGACGAGTGGGATGCTGCGTGCAGGCAATTGAAGCGCATGCTGGTCCTGGCCGGCGGCATCACGTTCGGCATTCTCATACGTGTAGAGCTTTAACCGTCACGCGCCGGGGACGGGCTATTTCGAGAACTCCGCAGCGAGTGCCCAGTAGGGGTCGGTCACCGGGTGCTCGAGGGCCGATTCTTCGCCGTCCCGGACAATCTTTAGGCCGTCGCTTTCGGGGACTATCTCCCCGCAGACCGCTCCCGGTATGCCGTTTTCTTTGAGAGCCGTCACCAGCTCGTCCGCCTCATCCGCGGCGACGACCGCTATGAGGGTCCCCTCGCTTATAGCGCTGAACATATCGAATTTGAATAGATCCGCAGTCTTCTGCAAAACGGGCTGGACCGGTATGAGGTCCTGCTCGATTCGCAGGCCGTAGGATCCTGCCCTGGCCATCTCGTACAGCCCGCCGAGTATCCCGCACTCGGTCGCGTCGTGCATGACATGTACTCCGGGAAACTCTCTCGCTATGATGCAATCGTCGAGGACCGACATCTGGTCGAAGACGTCCGCGGCGTCTCTCTGGAAATCCTCGCCGCCGGCCGATATGAACCTCTCGGGGAAGAGTACGGCGAGAAGTCCCGTGGTCTCGATCGCCGGGCCCTTCGTGATAACGATCCTGTCCCCGACGGCGGCCCTGTGGGGCCCCCTCAGGTCGGACTCGTCGCCGATAGCTATGGCGGTCGCGCCGCCGACCATTGGGTAAGCGCACCCGGTATACCGCGCAGTATGCCCCGTGACGACGCTTATCCCGTACTTGACCGACTCCTCGTGCACGGCGTTCCACATCTCCTCGATCTGCTCCTCGGTCATCTCCGGCGGAAGGTTGAGGTCGATGGCGAGGTGCTTCGGGGGAAGCCCCGAGACCGCTACATCGCAGAAGATAATATGGAATGCGAACCATGCGGCCCTGTCGAATCCGAACGACGGAACGATGAAGAAAGGATCGGTCGATATGGCGATTGCCTGCCCGCCGACCCGGATCACTCCGTAATCGACACCATGGCGCGGGCCGATAATGATGTCATCGTCAGTGACTCCGAGGCGCGGGTAGATCACGCGATCGAAGAACTGGGGGTGGATCTTGCCGAGTTCGGGAAGTTTTTCCTGGTTCATGCTTGCTCCCTCCGCAGGTCCTGACCTGATCAGGTTCGACGGGTCCCCGGATCTCCTCCAGGTTCTCAGCCCCGGTATCGTCTGGTGGGGGGCTCCCCGGTAGTGTGATTTCCCCGAATGTGTCCGCCTGTAGGGCGGCGGTCGGCTAGAACCTGAAGCCGATATTCACGAGCCGTATGATCGGCATGCCGGCCTTGGCGTCATCAGCGAGGTCGCCGCCGAAGTACCGGATCGCCCCGGCTCCCATGCTGATGGCAAAACTGCGCGTATCGCCGAGCAGCCACGTATAACCCACGTCGATGCCGAATCCGTAGGTGTTTTCCTTTTCAGAGTCATGCGTGATCGAATTCTCAATCTCCACGCCGAACATACCCAGCCTGCCGCCGAGATAAAACCCTCCGGGCGCCTTTCCCGAGGCGTAGTATCTGTAGAGCAGGCTGCCGCCGGCGTAGGTCTCCCTGCCGTCGTCGAATGTGACATACGATCCAGCGAATCCTACTGTGCTGTGTCTTGCGACCTTGAGTTCGTATTCGATGTTGTACCAGTTGAAGAGGAAGAGGAAGGGATTGGTCGTGAGCAGGTGCCTGTGAGAGTCGTTGCCGGTGTCCGGCTCCTGGGCGCCGCCGGGAACGCTCATAAAGACCATAATGAGAATCAATCCGAAAACCGCAAGACAACGCGTTCTGCTCATGACATCTCTGCCTTTCGTTCAGCCCTGGATTCTGTCCCTCCCTAATCGGTATTCCATTCGTAATGGAAGTGTCCGCGTTATGTCAAGACATATGGCGGCGGTATCGGTTATTTGAATTCGACGCAGTTGAAATCGTCCCAGTCGATCTCTATCTCCTTGCCGGAGCCGAAGATTACGAAGATCCTGTGCCTAAAAAAGCATCCGATAAATACTCAGTGATTCTTGTGTCTGATTCCTCAATATTGACAGTTCCAACGGTATCTAATAGAATCCGATCAGTGAAGGATTCCACAACCCCGCACGTCAAAAAGAAGGATCTGAAAGAGTGACATATAAGCATGCACTTGCCCTGTACCCTTATTTCAGGGATTCCACGGCAACGATGGGAGTTTTTCCTCCCACGGGACTGGAATACATCGCGACGAACATGAAAGATCTTGTTGAAAAAGTGACCATCCTTGATTTGAGATACGACAAGGAATACCGGGATGTCAAAGTATTATCCGATTTTATTAAAAATGAGATAGACCTTTTATGCATAAGCATTACCTGGGATTCACAGTTTAACGAAATTTGCGATCTTATCTGCGCATTGCCGGATGAAGTTACCACTGTGGTCGGAGGACATAAGGCGACAGAAGAGGTTGAAGTCCTGCTCGCGAGATGCCCGAATATCGATCTCATCGTGAGGGGTGAGGGGGAAGAGACAATCAGAGAGATCCTCAAGGGTGTTCCCCACAGAGATATTCTTGGGCTCTCGTATCGTGAGAACGGAATATTTACACACAACAAGAACAGATCACTTCCGGATGTTCTGGACGCTGCTTTTCCGGACAGATCACTGAGAAGACACGATTACCATTGGGTACAAAACGGGGCCAGGATAGCCAGATTCACCTTCGATACGGTGCTCACTTCCAGAGGGTGTCCATATAACTGCAAGTTTTGTACATTCAGCATGAACCCCCTCGGACATAAAAGAAAATATGCGGAGAGGTCACTTGAATCGGTTATCGAAGAGCTCAAGAGCATTACTGCCGATGTCGTCTTGTTCAGTGACGATAACTTCTTCACGAATCCCCAGAGAGGCGAAAAACTATGCAAGCTGATCATAGAAAACGGAATCAAGAAAACATTCATTGTCCAGACCCGGATCGAAATCGCCAGGCATCCAGGGCTTCTGGAGAAGGCGGAGAAGGCCGGGTTCAAGATATTGCTCATCGGTATTGAATCGCCCCATGACAGGATTTTAGAGCAACTCAGTAAGGGTTTTACCCAGCAGCAGGTAAGAGAAGCGTTTAAGATTCTAAATAAACACAGTTTCTATATTCACGGCTATTTCATTTACGGCAATATCGGGGAGACGGAAGAAGAGATGGTCTACATCGCTCAATTTGCGAAAGAAATGAAGCTGGATTCAATAACTTTCCAGAAGCTAAGAGTAGAAAAGTTTTCCCCGTTGAAAGAGGTGGTCGAGAGCACACCCGGATATTATTGTGATTCTGTTGGGGGACCGGTGTACTCGGACATGCATAGCCTGAAGGACCTGAGGCAGATACGTGACAGGATACGAAGCGATTTTTATAATTTCGGGCAGTTTTGTCAGATACTCAAAAAGGCTTACACGGCACGGATATTCTCTGCGTTCGATTTAATGTACGCATTCACAAAGATGCCAAAAATCCTGTTCGGGCTTACCAGAAGAGAGTTCGAGAAAAAAGGATGGCTGTCAGCGCATTAATCACCCTTGCTTCTTCTTTATCTTCGCCCAGGTGTCCCGCAGCGGGACGGTCCTGTTGAAGACGAGGGCATCCGCCGTCGAATCGGTGTCCTCGCAGAAGTAGCCGTGCCTGAGGAACTGGAAGTGCCTGCCGGGATCCGATTCCTTCAATGAGGGCTCGACCTTGCAGTGGGTCAGCTCCTCGAGGGCATCGGGATTGATATAGTCGAGGAACGTTTTTCCCTCCTCGGCGTTGTCGGGATTCTCCCTCGTGAAGAGCCTGGCGTAGAGGCGGATTGTCGCATCGACGGCATGGCGGGCCGAGACCCAGTGAAGCGTCCCCCTGACCTTCCTGCCGTCGGGTGCATCGCCGCCCTTCGTCTCATGGTCGTAGGTGCATCGGAGTTCGACGAGCTCGCCCGTCTTCTCGTCCTTTACTATGCTCTCGCACTTGATGAAGTAGGCGTGCTTGAGCCTCACCTCGCGCCCCGGAGCGAGGCGGAAGAACTTTCGGGGCGGATCCTCCATGAAATCCTCACGCTCTATAAATATTTCGCGCGAGAAGGGGAGCATCCTCGTACCCATCCCCGGATCCTCGGGATTGTTGACTGCCTCGAGTTCCTCGGTCTTGTCTTCCGGATAGTTCTCTATGACGACCTTCAGCGGGTGCAGAACTCCCATGAATCTCGAAGCTTTTTTATTGAGGTCCTCGCACAGGCAGTGGTCCAGCAGGTCGATGGAGACCCTGTTGTCCTTCTTCGCCACACCGATCGTCGCGGCGAAGTTCCTGATCGACTCGGGGGTGTAGCCGCGCCGTCGAAGCCCCGAGATCGTCGGCATCAACGGGTCGTCCCAGCCGGAGACCTTCCCCTGCTCGACGAGCTGGAGGAGCTTGCGCTTGCTCATTATCGTGTACGTGAGGTTGAGCCTTGCGAATTCTATCTGCCGCGACGGGAAGATCCCCAGCTCCCTGAGGTACCAGTCGTAGAGGGGGCGGTGAGCCTCGAACTCGAGGGTGCAGATCGAATAGGTGATCTCCTCGATCGAGTCGCTGCAGCCGTGTGCCCAGTCGTACATCGGGTAGATGCACCATTCGTCGTCGGTGCGGTGATGCGTGGCGCGCAGGACGCGGTACATGACTGGGTCGCGCATGTTGATGTTCCCCGATGCCAGGTCGATCTTCGCGCGCAGAGTCCTGGATCCGTCCTCGAACTCGCCGGCGCGCATGCGGGTGAAGAGGTCGAGGTTCTCCTCTATGTTCCTGTCGCGGTACGGGCTCTCTCTGCCCGGCTCGGTCAGAGTGCCGCGGTATTCCCTGACCTGCTCGGCGGTGAGGTCACAGACGAACGCCTTGCCGGCCTTGATAAGCTGAATGGCGAACTCATAGAGCTGCTCGAAATAGTCCGATGCGTAATATTCGCGGTCGTCCCAGGAGAAGCCGAGCCAGCGGACGTCTTCCCTGATCGAGTCGACGTACTCGACGTCCTCCCTGCTCGGGTTCGTGTCGTCGAATCTGAGATTGCAGAGGCCGCTATACTGCCCGGCGATGCCGAAGTTGAGGCATATCGATTTCGCGTGGCCTATATGGAGATACCCGTTCGGCTCGGGAGGGAACCTTGTGTGGACCCGTCCGTCGTGCTTGCCGGTCCTTATGTCTTCCTCGATTATCGCCCTGATGAAATCTACGGGGCGCGAGCCCTCGCTGTCGTTTCCGCCTTCGGGCGTTTTATTTCTGGTCTCGTTCATCTTCGAGCTCTCCTGCTGTAAATGCCGAAGGGACCGTCGCCGCAGGGAACCGGCAGGGCCCCTTCACCGCAGAATATTAAGCGAAAACGGCTCCGAAATCTACCTGTTTCGGGCCGGGACTCTAGCGCGGCATCGGCTGGATGTCGAGATTGATCAGTCCGGCCCGCCGGGCCAGCTCTACCGCCTCCTCGAACTCTTCCCTCGTGAGCCTTCTCGATATGTCGGGGTAGCGGGAGGCCATGTAGGCGGG
The DNA here is from genome assembly GCA_030609325.1 of Candidatus Krumholzibacteriota bacterium. Classification (GTDB taxonomy): domain Bacteria; phylum Krumholzibacteriota; class Krumholzibacteriia; order Krumholzibacteriales; family Krumholzibacteriaceae; genus JAUWCL01. The sequence continues at coordinate 107,766 of JAUWCL010000002.1, read as the reverse complement.
GGTGTACTGCGACATGAGGTTGAGGTAGGTGTCCCTCGGAAGGTTTTTCGCGATCCAGTGGATGACCTTTCCGGTGCCGGATACGCCGTTAGGCATGACCAGATGGCGTATCATCAGGCCCCGGTGCACGAGCCCGTCCGGGGCCGTGTACGCCGTGCCGACCTGCCGCTGCATCTCGAGCAGCGCCTTCTGCGCCACCTTCGGGTAGTCCCTCGCTCCGGCGGAATACTTCGCGGCCATCTCCCCGCTCGAGTACTTGAAGTCGGGGAGGTATATGTCGACGATACCGTCGAGGAGCCTCAAGGTCTCGAGCCTTTCCCATCCGCAGGTGTTCCATACGAGGGGCAGGTCGAGTCCCCTGCCGATTGCGATGTCCAGGGCGAGCACGATGTGCGGCGCGTAGTGGGTCGGGGTGACGACGTTGATGTTGGCGCAGCCCATTCCCTCGAGCTCGATCATCATCGCGGCCATATCCTCTATCTCCCTCTCTGCGCCATCGCCGCGATGGCTGATGTCCCAGTTTATACAGAAGACGCAGCGCAGGCCGCAGTGCGTCAGGAATATCGTCCCCGAGCCGCCCCTGCCGACAAGCGGCCTCTCCTCGCCGAAATGGGGGTGGTAAGAGGATATCTCGAGCTGAGCCGAAGCGCCGCAGAATCCGCGTTCGCCCTCGAGCCTCTTCGCCCCGCACATGCGCGGGCAGAGCTCGCACTCTTCCATCATATCCCAGAGCTTCCGGCCCCGCTCCCGAAGCTCTCCGTCGCGGTGCATCTTGAGGTGGGAACGCCTGGCCGGTCTTTCGTCGCCGCCGGCCGCTTCGGCCATGCCCGCCCCGGCGCTGACGACGATCAGAGAGCCGAACTCCTGCAGAAATCTTCTTCTCGTCCGTTTCATCGGGCCATCACCTGTCCGGATTATACCACATCCGGGCTGGGGTGGGGATCACTCGTACTTGAGGACCCTCGGCGCGCCCGGCGAGAGGAAGGGGATCCTGAGGTTTCTGACCGCCTCGAACCTGAACAATGCCGTATCCGCTCCCTCGGGCACGACGGGATGAAACATGAACCTCGCCTCGTACGCGTCGAAGATCAGCCTCTCGTTGTGTGCCCTGAACCCGCCGCCGAGGCTGCAGTAGTATTTTCCGTCGAGGAAGGAATTCCATTCGGGTCCGGCCTGGCCCGCCTCGGCATATCCGAACGAGGCGAAACGGAATCCGTACAAGTCCCAGTCGGCGAACAGTATGCCCTCCCATGAGAGCGTGAGGCGCTCCTTGCCCTCGATGCCAGTGTTGGACAGTCCCCTCAGGCCGCCCCTCGGCTCCTCCAGATCGACATTGTCGTTCGGGAGCCTGTTGTACCCGTAGATGTAGTCCACTATGAAGAAATGCCTCGCCACCGAGCGCCAGAATGGCAGGAGGCTGCTGAACCCTCCCAGCGTCAGGGAGAATGTCCCGTCCTCGACATGATCGTTCCGGTAATAGCTGCCGATGGCGGCCCTTGCAGAGAAATATCCCGAACTCCCGCAGAAACCGGCATAGGCGAGGTCGATAGACGTGTACGGCCTCGTGAAGAACTCGGACACGCCGGTGCCGCCAGTGACCGTGGCGAGGAACCCGTAGGGGATATCCTCGGTACGGCCGAAGCTGAAGACCATCCTCATCTTCCTGAAGCTTCTCTCGGTCAGGGCCGCGCTGCCGAGAAAAACAGATCTGTCGTGATACCCGCGGTTCAGGTCCGCCCCGACCGGGGGACGGACATGATAATCGGTCCTCGTGCTTCTCGCCGAGAGTATGACCCTCCTCCTGCTTCCCTCTTCGGTATACCCCCTGCCCAGTCGGATCGACCGGCCGAGCCAGAAATTCTCGCGGTCCCATTTCCTTATCCTGGCCGGATCCTCATCGAGATCGTCCATGCCCTCGATGAATACGGCGCCGGTCCATTTTATCTCGGGGGAAACGTACCCGCGGCTCAGGCCCCATTTGTTATGCTTGTACGCGACGGCGTCGACAAGCCGCACCTCACCGTCGACGAACGTCCCGTAGATATTGGGCGCCCTGTAGAAGATCGTGTGGTCTGCGAGCCTGTCCCGGCTGAAATCGAGCGACGCCTCCCACTCGATCGTATGGCCGTATCCGATGAGGTTTCTCTCGTAGAACTTCAGCTTGTAGCGATCGACCGTTATCGCGCGGGCGTTGACTCCCAGCGACCAGACGTCCCTCGTAAGTATCTGGACGTCGACCGAATCGGCGATTCCCTCGACCGGGACCAATCTGACCATAGCGTCCTGGATAAAGGCGGTCTCCCTGAGGAGACGCTCCGTGTCGGACAGGGCGTAGGGATTTACGGGGTCGCCTTCCTCGAAGAGGAGGAAGGCGGCGATCTTGCTCTCCCTGGTGTCTATGTGAATCCGGTCTATCGCGCGGACGAGGCCGGGCCCGTCGGGATACGCGGTTCCGACCTCGGTGTCACTGAGTATGTTGTACCTGAAGATCTCGATATGGCGGATGAATTTCCCGAGGTACGGAAGATATGGATCCTCGCTCTTCACGGCCCCGGTCCCTACGCTGGCGGGATCGAGTCTCGTTGTGAAGATGTAATCGGAGAGGAGCCCGCCGAGGGAGTTTCTCTCCATCTGAACCTGGAGAGAGTCCATCTTCTCTTCGCTTTTCGCGGATATCGTGTCGTACACCTGGTCTGCGTAAGGACCGTCTGCGGCGGAGGGGAAAGCGCCTGAAGGCGCTCCGAGAAGGAACGTCAGCATGAGAATCGTATTGATGCCCGCTGCCCGTTTCATATCAAGCCAGATTGTAGCGGCCCGCCGGCAGCTGAAAAAGGGATTTTAAATAATAGTGGCGGCTTGATATATCGTCCCGCTATGTCTGGAATATCCGGTGAGTATCCTGATATCATGCTGATGAACTACCTGTCTTCTGCGAACGGAGCATGTAATGGCAGGGAAGAAGAAATGCTGGACTACAATGAAGACCCACGTCGGCGAGATCTTCATAGCGGGCCGCGACGGGAAGCTGACCGATGTACTTTTCCGCAGGCCGTGGAAGGGATTTCCCGGACCGATGTGGGAGAAGTCCGACAGGCCTTTCGCCGAGGTCAGGAAACAGCTCGCCGAGTACTTCAGGGGAGAGAGAAGGAAGTTCGACCTGAAGCTCGCCCCCGAGGGCACGCCGTTCCAGCTCGCCGCATGGCGCCAGCTGCGCAGGATACCCTACGGGAAGACGATATCGTACGGCGAGCAGGCGAGGAGGATGGGTAATCCGAAGGCCGCCAGGGCCGTCGGGGCGGCGAACGGGGAGAATCCGATATCGATTATCGTTCCGTGCCACAGGGTGATAGGGGCCGACGGGTGGCTGACGGGCTTTGGTGGGGGGCTCGGAAAGAAGAAGCGACTGCTCGACCTGGAGGGAGCCGGGGGCTTCAGGCGCTGACAGGGCTCTCAATCGTCCGGGATTTCCAGGACGGCGATCGTCGCTCCCCAGCCGCCCGCATCCTCACCGGCGAGACGGTACGATTCGACGAACGGGAGGGAGGCGAGGAGGGCGTGAACGGTCTCCCGCATCGCTCCGGTCCCCTTTCCATGGATTATCCTGACTTCCAGGATTCCCTTCGCGCGGCACTCCTCAAGATAGTGCGTCACGAGCTCCTTCGCCTCCGACGGGTCGAACGTGTGAAGGTCCAGGGCCCCGTCGATCGGCAGTTCCACCGGTCCGAATTCATTTTCCATACTGCAATATTCGTATAATCGGGCCGAAAATCAATCACCGTGATTGATTTTTAGTTGCCCCGGTGCTACTTTATATGGGCTTGCCCGCTCCGCATCGAGAACGGCGGGGGCGGGCGCCGGGCGGTCACCGGGTAAAATCCCAGTAAAGGCTGTTGAGCTCTCGAGTCGAGCAGCTGGCCTTTATGCCGGACAGGGGCCGCCGTATTTATTCTATCGGAGGGAGGAACCATCCGATGTTCAGAACGAAGATCGCGTTTATCCTGCTTTTTATCATGGTGGCTGCCATTGCCGGATGTGGGGGAGACGGGAAGAAAGAAAGCGGTGAAAGCATGGACACCCCTGTGACGGACAAGGCGGATTTCGTAGCAAGGGTAAACGGCGTCGTAATCGGAGACAAGGAAGTCTCACAGGAACTCGCGATGCTCAGTCAGCAGATGGTTGGCAGGGTCAGTGCGCAGCAGCTCGACTCGATGGAGCCGATGCTGAAGCAGCAGGCTGTCGCCAACCTCGTGAACAGGGCACTTCTCGCGCAGGCCGCCGACAGGGAGAATATCACCGTGACGGCCGAGCAGGTCGATGCGAAATATGAGGAAATCAGGGCCAACTTCCCCGACGAGGAGGCCTTCGTCGCCCAGCTGGGCAGGAGCAACATGACCCCCGAGGAGTTCCGCGTGGAAGTCGACCGGGGTATCAGGCTGGAGGAACTGGTCGGGCTCAAGACCGCCGGCGTCGCTGCGCCTACGGAAAAAGAGGCCAGGAAGTTCTACGATTCGAACACGCAGAGATTCTCGACGCCCGAGAGAATCCGCACCTCCCATATCCTGATAAAGGTCGAGGAGACAGACTCGGAGTTAGTGCGCGAGCAGAAGAAGACGAAAATCGAGGAGCTCCACGCCAGGCTCGTCGCCGGCGAAGACATCGCAACGCTCGCCACGGAGAATTCGGACTGCCCGAGTGCGAGCAAGGGCGGGGACCTGGGTTTCTTCGGAAAGGGCCAGATGGTCAGGCCGTTCGAGGACGCCGCGTTCGCCCTCGAGCCGGGTGAGATCAGCCCCGTCGTCGAGACGAAGTTCGGATATCACGTCATCGAGGTTACAGAGAAGGAAGAATCGAGCGTCACATCATTCGAGGACGCCAGGGACAGCATCATCGATTATCTCGCCGAGATGAAGAAGCAGGATGAGATGAACAGCTACATGACCTCCCTGCGGGAGAGAGCCGAGGTCGAGTACGCCGATTCGGCCTTCGCTCCGGCTATGTAAGCCGCCCCGCACGGCGGGGTAGCGATGAGCGTATTTTTTTGCCAATGAACGGGCCGGGGTTCCGGAGACGATCCGGAGGTCCGGCTCTTTGTCAATCTTCCCGGTCGATGAACGCCGGGTCGGCCGACGCGATATTCATCTTTTCGGCGGGGATGATGAGACGGTCGGCGTGCCAGATCTCCCTGTTGTATTCGAGGATCGTCCTGTCGGATGAGAACTTACCCGAGCGGGCCACGTTGAGAAGGGATTTCCTGTTCCATAAATCACGGTCCACGTATTCCCTGCAGGCCCTTTCCTGCGCCTGCCGGTAAGAGTCGAAATCGGCCAGCACGAGGAACCTGTCATTTCCCAGGATTGCGTCGACGAGCGGCCGGAACAGGTCCTTCTGCCGCGGTGAGAAGAACCCGCTGCGAAGCAGCTCGACCGTTTTCTTCAGAATCGGGTCGGCAGCGAGGAATTTACGGGCGTCGTACTCGGCGGCGAGCTGTCTCGCCTCCGAAGCGCTCAGGCCGAATATGAAGATGTTTTCCTCGCCGACCTCTTCCATGATCTCTATGTTCGCTCCGTCGAGCGTCCCGACCGTAAGGGCGCCGTTGAGGGTCAGCTTCATGTTTCCCGTACCGGACGCCTCGTAACCCGCCGTCGAGATCTGCTCCGAGACGTCGGCCGCCGGTATGATCGCCTCGGCGAGGGTCACCCCGTAGTTCGGCAGGAAGATGACCTTGAGAATGTCGCCGGTCTCACTGTCGTCGTTGATCATGGCGGCCACGTGGTTGACCAGACTGATGACGAGCTTCGATATGAGGTAGTCGGGCGCGGCCTTGCCGGCGAATATAAAAGTCCGCGGGCAGGGCTTGTAATCCGGGTCTTCCTTGAGCCGCAGCCAGGAGTACATCACGTGGAGAATGTTCAGCAACTGCCGCTTGTACTCGTGGAAACGCTTGATCTGGACATCGAAGATCGACGAGGGGTCGATGGCGAAATCGGTAAGGCTGACGGCAAGTTTCGCCAGCCGCTCCTTGTTCGCCTTCTTGACCCCGGTGTACCTCTCCATGAATTCCCCGTCGCCGGAGAATTCCTCGAGGCGGCGCAGCTGCTTGAGATCGGTGACCCAATCGCTGCCGATCTTCTCAGTGATAAGCGATGCGAGCCCGGGATTGGCCGCGAGGAGCCATCGTCTCGGCGTGATTCCGTTCGTCTTGTTGTTGATCCTCTCGGGGAAGATCTCGTCGAAGTCCTTGAGGATGAATTTCTTCAGCAGCCTTGTGTGAAGGGCGGCAACGCCGTTGGTGGAATGAGAACCGACCATGGCGAGATGGGCCATCCTCACCTTCGCTCCGGGATCGCCCGTCACGATCGAGACACGCGTGAGCCTGTCCGTATCGCCCGGATATCTCAGCGACACTTTTTTGCGGAACATCAGGTCTATCCTGTGGATTATCTGCATGTGCCTCGGGAGCAGCTTTTCGAACATCGTCACGGGCCACTCCTCGAGCGCCTCGGGAAGGAGGGTGTGATTCGTGTAAGCGCACGTTTTCCGGGTGATCTCCCATGCCTTGTCCCACTTGACGTCGTGATCGTCGATCAGCAGCCTCATCAGCTCGGGGATCGCAAGCGAGGGATGGGTGTCGTTGAGCTGGATCGCCGCCTTGTCGGGGAATTCGTCGAATGTTTTGTGATCGATCAGGTACCTTCTTATGATGTCCTGTATCGAGCAGGAGACGAAGAAGTACTGCTGCATCAGGCGCAGCTCGCGCCCCTCGAAGGTACTGTCGTTGGGGTAGAGTACCTTGGAGATGTTCTCCGAGAGGTTCTTCTGCTCGACGGCCTTGAGGTAGTCGCCGTTCTGGAAGAAATCGAGATTGAACTCCCGCGTTGCGTGTGCCGACCAGAGCCTGAGGGTGTTGACCGTGATATTGCCGTACCCGGCGATCGGAGTGTCGTAGGCGACACCGACGATGTCCTTCGTATCGGTCCATTCTCGTATCGTCGTTCCGTCCGGCCCCCAATCCTCGGTGACCTTTCCGTAGAACTTGACGATGAATGAATACTCGGGCCTTTCGATCTCCCAGGGATTGCCGTACTTGAGCCATTCGTCGGGGCATTCGCGCTGGGCCATGTCCTTTATTTCCTGCTCGAAGATTCCGAACTCGTACCGTATGCCGTAACCGACGGCCGGGATCATGAGCGTCGCCATCGAGTCGAGAAAACAGGCCGCCAGGCGTCCGAGGCCTCCGTTGCCCAGCCCGGCGTCGGGTTCCTGGTCGATAATTTTCTCGAGATCGAGATCGATCTTCCCCATCGCCTCGAGGGTCTGGTCGTATATATCGAGATTGATCATGTTGTTCAACAGCGCCCTGCCCATCAGATATTCGGCGGAGAGGTAGTAGACGCGCTTGATGTCTTTCTGGTGATAGAGCTGCTGCGTCTTGATCCACTGCTCGACGAGTCTGTCGCGGGCGGTCAGCGCCAGGGAGAAATAGAGGTCTTTCAGCGTCGCGGTGTACCGGTCCTTCGAACGGGAATACTCGATGTGATTGGCGAAATCATTGAGGATGCCGGTTGCGTCGTACGATTTGTGAAAGACCCCCCACTTATCGAACATCTCATTCCTGCTCATCGGCATGGCAAGTCTCCGTTAGTTTTATGGTTATTCGTTCCGTCTAGTGCTGCGCTGCGGCCGCCCGCAGCGACCTGTCGAAAGCCCGCGAAGGGTTGAATGTCTGAAGCTTGAACGTCGACCCGTCCGGTATCATCTCCGCCACCCCGTCCATGTCGGTATCGGAGAGGAGGGTGGATACCCGTGTCGTCCTGAACTCATGCTCTATCCCGCAACGGGAGAGCAGGTCGATCGACCTGGTGATCTCGTCGATGGGAGCCGGCACGCCGGCCAGCCTGTCGTACGACCAGGGAGGCGCCTTCACGTCCATCGAGACAAAATCGACGAGACCCTCGGATATCAGGCGCTCGAGCACTTCCGGTCTGCTGCCGTTTGTGTCGATTTTGATCCCGTATCCGATCTCCCGGACCTTACGCAGAAAAGCGGCAAGGTCCTCCTGCACGGTGGGCTCGCCGCCGGTGACGACCAGGCCGTCGAGCTTTCCCGTGCGCGAACGGAGGTAGGATAGCACATATTCCTCGGGAATGAGAAGGCCCTCCTCCGGGTCCTCGGGGATGAGGCCGCCGTTGTGGCAGAAGGGGCACCGGAAGTTGCAGCCCTGCGTGAATACGATCGCGGCTATGCGGCCGGGAAAGTCGCTGAGGCTGAATTTCTGGAATCCGCCGATCCTCATCAGATCGAATACCTCTTCCTGATCTCGAACTCGGCCTGCTTGCCCGCGTTCCACTGATCTACGGGCCTGAGGTAGCCGACAACGCGTGAGTAGACTTCTGTCTCCCGCTTGCAGTCGGGACATCGGGTGATCTCTCCCCGGATATACCCGTGCTCGGGGCAGACGGAGAAGGTCGGCGAGATGGTGAAATAGGGGAGCCGGTAGTTGTTGCACACCTTGCGGACGAAGTTCTTTATTGCTCCGGAATCGGCAACTGCCTCGCCGAGAAAGACATGAAGGACAGTGCCGCCGGTATATTTTGCCTGGATCTCGTCCTGGAGGTCGAACATCTCGAATACGTCGTCGGTGAAGTCGACGGGGAGCTGGCTTGAGTTGGTGTAGAACGGCTCGGCACCCCCGGCCGCCTGGTCGTCATTCGCGCACCTGATGCCCGGGAACTTCTCTCGGTCGATCCTCGCGAGGCGGTAGGCCGTGCCCTCGGCCGGGGTCGCCTCGAGGTTGTAGAAGTTGCCCGTCTCCTCCTGGAAGACCCTGAGCTTTTCCCTCATGAAGTCCAGGGTCCGGCCGGCGAACTCCGCACCCTTCGGATCGCCGATCGTCACGCCGTAGAAGTTGAGGCACGCCTCGTTGAGGCCGACGAGCCCGATCGTCGAGAAGTGGTTGAACCAGTAGCAGTCGTGTTTCTCGCGCATGTTGCGCAGGTAGTATTTCGTGTAGGGATAGAGGTTCTTCTCCGTGAATCCCTCCAGGACCTTGCGCTTCGTCTCGAGGCTCGTCCGCGCGATTTCCATGAGGTGGCCGAGGCGGCCGATGAACTCATCCTCCGTCTCGGAGAGATGGCCGATGCGGGGCATGTTGATCGTCACAACGCCGATCGAGCCGGTGAGGGGATTGGCGCCGAACAGCCCGCCGCCCCTCTTTTCGAGCGACCTGAGGTCGAGCCTCAGCCTGCAGCACATCGACCGGGCGTCGTCGGGCGAGAGGTCGGAATTGACGAAGTTGGCGAAGTAGGGGATCCCGTACTTCGCAGTCACCTCCCAGAGGCGTTCGAGGCCGGGGGCGTCCCAGTCGAAATCGGGAGATATGTTGTATGTCGGGATGGGGAAGGTGAATACCCTGCCGCGGGCGTCTCCCTCAGCGAGTACCTCGAGGAACGCCCTGTTGAGCATCACCATTTCCTCGCTGAACTCCCCGTAGTTCTCCTTCATCGGTTTGCCGCCGATTATGACCGGCTCGCTCGCGAGGGCCGCAGGCGGCTGGAGATCCAGGGTGAGGTTGGTGAACGGGGTCTGGAACCCGACCCTCGTAGGGACGTTCACGTTGAAGACGAACGCCTGCAGGGCCTGCTTGACTTCCCTGTACGAGAGACCGTCGTAGCGGATGAACGGGGCGAGCAGCGTGTCGAAGTTCGAGAACGCCTGCGCGCCGGCCGCCTCTCCCTGCAGCGTATAGAAGAAGTTTACGATCTGCCCGAGCGCGGTTTGGAAATGTTTCGCAGGATTGCTCTCCGCCTTGCCCGCCGCTCCGCGGAAGCCACTGCGCAGGAGGTCGTGAAGGTCCCAACCGACGCAGTAGACCGACAGGAGGCCGAGGTCGTGTATGTGGAGCGCGCCCGAGGAGTGTGCCTCGCGGACCTCGGCCGTGTAGATCTTGTTGAGCCAGTATGTCTTGCTCACCTCGCTGGAGATGTAGTTGTTCAGGCCCTGGAGGGAGTAGGCCATGTTGCTGTTCTCGCGGACCTTCCAGTCGAGCTTCTCAAGGTAGTTATCGATCAGGTCGACGTCTGCCTTGCTGATCATCTCCCTGATCCTCGCGTGCTGGTCGCGGTAGAGAATGTACGCCTTCGCGGTCTTTTTGAAAGGGGAGGTCAGCAGCACGTCTTCGACGACGTTCTGGATCTCCTCGACGGTCGGCACGTCGCCCCGGGCCATCACCTGGGTGAGGCCGAGCACGCGGATGGCAAGCTTGCGAGCGATGTCCTCGGAGAACTCTCCGGTGGCGCGGCCCGCCTTGAGGATCGCCCTCGTGATCTTGTCCGCGTCGAAGTCGACAAAGCGCCCGTCTCTCTTGCGGATCGATGTGAATGTCGCGGGAGGTCCCTGGCGGACGGTCTCCTTCTTTCCCCTGGTAGAAGTGGACTGCATAAGCATCCTTTCGTCCCGCGCAGGCAATGGGCAAGCCCCCCCCCGCAGGCGTTCCGGGCGTCTGATAGCGGCAGAGCGGGCTTCGAGTCATTCCCTGAAGTATATGTGCCTTATCTTCTGCCTGTCAGGCCGGTCCCTCCCTCGAAGGCTTCGGCCCATATATCCGCGAGATCGTGCGGCTTTCGTTACTGCTCACCGCTGCGGGGCAGTTCCGGAATCTCACCGGATTCCCTTCGACTCCCATATATGGAGTTTTTTCCGACAGCAAGGCCCAATATATAGTGGGCCTTGAGGGCGAGTCAACGAAAAACAGACAATAGTTCGAAAGATGTCCTGTAATGCGGGTTCACGGGGAAGTCGATTGAGGGGAAGTCGATCGAGGGTGGACATCCACCGAAATATATGATATAAAATAAGCAGGGGTATTAAGCGGGTTGACTGGTCCAGGGACAATCGAGACTTTCCGGATAACTGGGAGGCATTAACATGGCCGGTCCGGGTGAAATCACCATGAGGCGTAAACGAATCCTTTTCATGGACGACGAGGAGATGTTGCGCAGCGTCGTCTCCAGGATGCTGGAGATCATGGGCTACGATGTCGTGGCCGCAGCCGACGGAGAGGAAGCGGTGCGGCTCTATATCGAGGCGGCGGAGAGCGGCTCGAAGTTCGATGCGGTCATCCTCGACCTGAGCGTGCAGAGGGGCATGGGTGGCAGGGATGCGGCTGCGAAGCTGATCGAGTACGACCCGGACGTCATCGCGCTCGTCTCGAGCGGTTTCGTCGGCGATCCGGTACTGCAGGACTATCACGAGTACGGATTCCGCGGCGTGATACCCAAGCCCTACACCTCCGACGAGCTGCGCGAGGGGCTCAGAAGGGTACTCGTCCCGAGGGTGTCTTCCTGATATTCCTGTCGTATCCCGCGCGATCATTCACAACCGTTTCGACTCTATTATTACTATCGTCGTAACTCATTGCCATTCGGGCATATTCAGTCCTCCAAAACACCCCGGTTAAGATATAGAAAAATAATTTTTCAGGGGGTTGACAAGGGCCTCGGTATCCTTGTACCGTTCTTGTCCCGGCCGCTTCCGGTCGCCGGGATCATACCGTTCAAGAAGTGCCCCTCCGGGGCGTAGTGTGTGACTGGACAACCAACTCAGGAGGCGTAATATGTCCGATTTCACCGCTAAATTCATGGAGAAGATCAAGGCTCGCGATCCTCACGAGCCCGAGTTCCATCAGGCCGTCGAGGAAGTCGCCATTGCTCTCGGTCCTTTCATCGAGGCCAATCCAAAGTACAAGGCTGCCAAGATCCTTGAGCGCATCGCCGAGCCCGAGCGTGTGATCTTGTTCCGTGTGCCCTGGGTGGACGACAAGGGAGAGATCCAGGTCAACAGGGGCTTCCGCGTCGAGATGAACAGCGCGATCGGTCCCTACAAGGGCGGGCTCCGTTTCCACCCGACGGTATACCTTGGCATGCTGAAGTTCCTCGCCTTCGAGCAGGTCTTCAAGAACTCGCTGACCACGCTGCCGATGGGCGGCGGCAAGGGCGGCTCCGACTTCGATCCGAAGGGCAAGTCGGATGTCGAGGTCATGCGTTTCTGCCAGTCGTTCATGGCCGAGCTGTTCAGGCACATCGGCGCTGACACCGACGTTCCCGCCGGCGACATCGGCGTGGGCGGACGCGAGATCGGTTTCCTGTTCGGGATGTACAAGAAGCTCCGCAACGAGTTCACCGGCGTTCTGACCGGCAAGGGCAGAAACTGGGGCGGATCGCTGATCAGGCCCGAGGCCACCGGCTACGGCCAGGTCTATTTCGCCGAGGAGATGCTCAAGGTCAGGGGCGACTCGCTCGAGGGCAAGATCTGCACCGTTTCCGGTTCCGGCAACGTTGCGCAGTACGCCACCGAGAAGTGCCTCGACTTCGGCGCCAAGGTCGTCACCCTGTCCGATTCGGGCGGAACGATCCACGATCCGGAAGGCATCGACCGCGATAAGCTCACCTGGATCATGGAGCTCAAGAACGTCAAGCGCGGCCGCATCAGCGAGTACGCGAAGGAGTTCAAGTCGGCCGAGTACCTCGAGGGCAAGCGTCCCTGGGGCGTCAAGTGCGATGTTGCCCTTCCAAGCGCGACCCAGAACGAGATAGACGTCAACGACGCCAAAGAGCTCATCAAGAACGGCTGCTTCGTTGTTTCCGAGGGCGCGAACATGCCCAGCACCCCCGAGGCGGTCGAGGTCTTCCAGTCGAACAAGATCTGCTACGGCCTGGGCAAGGCCGCGAACGCCGGCGGAGTCTCCACGAGCGGTCTCGAGATGTCGCAGAACAGCCTGCGCCTCAGCTGGAGCCGCGAGGAAGTCGATGCGAAGCTCCTCGGCATCATGCAGGCCATTCACGAGCAGTGCGTCGAGTACGGCCGCGAGAACGACAAGTACATCGACTATGTCAAGGGCGCGAACATCGCCGGCTTCATCAAGGTCGCCGACGCGATGCTCGACCAGGGTGTCGTCTAGAGACGATCCTCTGTATTATGCAGACGAAAGGGGCGGGCCATGAGGCCCGCCCCTTTTTTTTAAACATCCGCGATTTGAAAGCGGATGCGATCGGTGTATGAATCTTACTCCGAGTTCTCGACCTCCCGCTTGAGCTCCTCGACCAGCCTGCGCATCTCGGCCAGCTCCTTCTCGATGCGGGCGTTGTCAGCCTCGATGGAGGCCGCGCGCTCGCTGGAGATGTCCGACGCCGATATGCTGGAGACAGGTGCGTCAGTATCGGGTATACCGACGCCTCCGGCCATCGTGGGATTCACGGTGCCGTAGGATGTGGGGATGTACAGGACGGTGAGCTGGACGTCGTAGCAGTACGACTCTCCGGTCGAGGCTCCCTTATCGCCCAGGAAGTAGAAGGTGTTCGAGCCCGCCGAGACCTCGAAGAGGCCATGGCATGTCACCGGCGCTGAGTATGTTCCCGACCCGGCTCCTGATGATATACCCCATGCGACATCCTGGTTCACAGGCAGGGAGGTGTATATGTCGGAGACACCGAAGTTGATGTACGACGAAACCCCGGCTGTATGGGACATCTCTCCCTGGCCTGTCGCGATGACGAGGACGTATCCGCTCGCGGGAGCCGTGATCGTACGCGCTCTGATGACAGTCGGGGCGTCGAGGATGGGTACAGAATAGACGCCTTCGGTGGAACTGGCGACGCCGGGCTCGTTGAGTATCTCCGCCGATGAGACGGCGCCCGTGGGCAATACCACCGTACTGTTACCGGAGGCGCTGGCATCAAGGACGATGGAGGATGTCGCGCCAAAGACCGAGACCCTCGTTCCCTCGGTAGCGCCGCAGTTGCCGTCGACTATGAAACCTGTCGAGGAATTGTTTCTTCGCAAGTAGAGATAGCCGCCGCCGCCGGTGCTGAAGTCGGGCTCTATGCCGTAGAAGATGTGTCCCTCGTCGTCGTACTGGTAGTAGCAACCGCCGTCAGTCCCGCCGTACAACCGGGAGGTCATTGCCCCATTATAGTATCCCTCGAATCTGCCTGTTTCGGTTATCCTGAAACGTTCGAGGTTGCTGGTGACGAAGTGGATAGGCTCGGCAGGCACCGTCTGCAGCATCAGGGCGCCGGCCTGGGTGCCGGCGGTGATCCGCGAGAGATTGGCGAGCGGGATGCTCCCCGCCGTCGTGCCGCTTCTGCTCGGCCCCGACTTCTCGAGCCTGAGGTAGTCGAGCGAGCCGCCGCTGGTCAGGAGCTCTACGGCCGCGGCGCCGGTCGGGGAGGTCGATTGGACCCTTGTCTCCTCGATCTCGGTGCCGTATACATGCAGCTCAGCGCTCGGCGAAGCGGTTCCGATGCCGACATTGGTGCCCGTGTTGGTCAGTGTCGTGTTGGCGACCCAGTCGGCGCCGTCGTGCCTCAGCGTCTGGCCCGAGGTCCCCGAGGGCAGGCCGCTTCCGCCGCCCGAAGTGAGCGAGTTCCACAGCGAGCCGTCGTACCCCTCGAAATCCGATCCGGTCCAGCGGATCGTACCGGCGTTTGTATTCGCCGTCGTGCCGAGCCTGATCGCGCCGTTGACGTCGAGTTTCTCCACGGGAGAGAGATTGTCTATCCCGAAGCTGCCGTCGGGCATCATGCGGTGTGTGGACGTATTGCTCAGCGAGAACGTTATGCCCTGCCCCGTCACCGTGCCGAGAAATAGGTCGCCGCCTGCGGCCTTCCTGATCCTCGCCTCGGTCACCGTTGCCATCTTGAAGTCGATCAGGCTCTGGTTGCCCGTATTCTCGATCAGCAGCGCGGGCCAGGACGAGTCAGTATTGTTTATACGTATGGTGAGAGGAGCGGCGGGAGTGAGAGTCCCGATGCCGACATGGCCGCTCGAGGGGAAGATGTTCTCAACCCCGAAGACCGAGAGGGCGCTGAACGCATGGGCGTTCGAGGTGAACAGACGCCTCGGCGTGAGCTCCGCCCCGCCGTCGATAGCGAGTCCGAGGTATACCGGTTCGTTGAAAGCGAGATCGAGCGGCGTGGTGTAGCCGAGAATCGTATTGAAAATGCCTTTGCTGACGTTGACGCCGAATGTCTCTTCCCACAGGGGCGATCCCCCCGAAGGGACGTCATAGATCCTGAAGGTCATGTTGTACGAGCCGTCCGAGACGACGACGCCCATGTCGTCGGTCAGCACTCCCTGGTACGTCATGAGATTCGGGATCTGGGCGGAGACCGGGAGGGCGGCCAGCATGGCGATCGCGAGTATCATCAGTATCTTTTTCATCTCCGTTTTCCTTTCGTCCTTGATCGTCGAGTTCATCAGGCGTGACCCCCCGCTCATCTCATCATCGCGAGCTTGCGCGTGAGAGTCCGTTTCCCGCATACGAGACGGTAGAGATAGATGCCGGATGAGACCCTTCGCCCGGCGTCGTTGCTTCCGTCCCAGTGGATGGTGTGTCTGCCGCCTTCCATCTGGCTGTCGGCAAGCGTCCTGATCCTTCTTCCCTGAACGTCGAATATCTCCAGGTGGACCCTGTCGGGGCCGGGCATGTAGAACGAGATCGAGGTCGAAGGGTTGAACGGATTCGGATAGTTCTGGTAGAGAGTCAGCGGTATCGAGGGCACTGAGACGGCAAGGGTGAAGGAGAGGAATTCCCTGTCGCCCTGCACGCCCCCGACCTGGTAGGTATATATCCTGCCGGGCAGTGCCGACTCATCGAGGTAGATGTTCGTGCCCGCAGTTCCGAAAGGCTCGTCGTTGAGTTTCTCGAAACGGTCGGGGTTTTCACCCTCGCCCCTGTAGACGTTGAAGCCGTCTAGCGAGCCTGCCGCCGAGGAGGTCCACCTCAGCTCCACCGCGCCGTTGTTCATGATCCCGGAGAACGACACTATGGCGACTTCGACCGACGAGGATATGGAGGCGATCTGCCAGAAACCCGGATTCACCGTATTGTCCGGGCCGGTCTTGTAGCGTACATGCATCTCGCCCGCGGTGAACCATACATTGTGACTCCCGCTCGCAGTTCCCCCGCTGCTGCCCTGAACGTCGTGCGGCACCATGTGCTGGGCCGATACGACGACAGGGCATAGCACGATCAGGGGGATCAGAGCGAGCAAAGCCCGTCTCATCTCTCTCATCGAGACCTCCTGTCTGAATTTCCCATGTGGGTTCAACCGCTAACAGGGCAAAAATCCCACATCTGGACGTTTATGGTCAAGGGAAAACTCCGTAACGGAACCGGTCCTCCATACTTATGTCAGCAGCCCTGTCAGCAGCCCGACTTTACTTGACATTGCCGCGTACGGATGATAAAATCTCCACGGTATCAATCTGAAATTTCCAGGGTCAGGAACAGTTGCTTCAGCATCTGAGTATCTGCCTCTTTGCCGCAATCGGTAACCGTTTCGTATTCGGTATCTGTCTGCGGCGGAACTGCTTTCGGCCCTTTGCTTTCTAAATCAGTCTGCAATGGATGGCGGCCGTATGGCCGCGGGGTTGAAAGGGTCTTGCAGCCGCAGACTATGAGCGGTCCGGAACCATTGGCATTTCTTCAACGATCAATAACGCGGATGCAGTGCGCACTCCGGCCTGTCGTGCTGTGCATCGAGGGGGTGAGACGAACAACAGGGCCATAAATCCAAATGACGGACCTTCAACGCATGCGTGAGGGTTCATTGCGCAAGAGGGGGAAAATCATGACAGGGAAGAGGATTTCTTTCCTCGTTCTTCTCCTTTGCCTCGCTGTTTGCTTTTCCGCTGCCGCGGCGCAGGACCTGGCCCTGCAGAAGGACAACGGAAAGGTGATCCGAATCGTCCAGGAGGGCATTCCGCCCGAATTCGATGCTGATCAATGGCTCGGCGGCGGCGAGTTCCAGCTCGCCGACGGCCTGGGCTTCTCTCCTCCCAGGGTCACGCCGGGACCGGCCCCTGAGCCGTATCCCCACGTGCATGTCTGGGAAAAGAGAATCGAGCAGCTCGGGATCTCCCACGCCGAATGCGACGGTATCTATTTCCAGACCGGGAATATCTGGGTCCCCAACAAGAAGATCTTCGTGATCTGGAGGATCAGGATACCGAACGCCTCGGCGAGGCTCGCATCCGAATTCGAGCAGGACCTCAATGTGACTCTCTGGGTCGACTGGAACCTGAGCGAGGACTGGGAAAAGAACGAAGAGGTGATCAGGGCCAGTCTTAACATCCAGGAGCATTTCCCGAACGAATACTCGTATCTGGACATCGAGTTCCTGACTTATTTCAGGGCTCCCGATGTTTCGGTGTTCACGGCTCACTGCGGCGGCATAGAGTTTTTCAAGGAGAAACTCTGGACGAGGGGCGTTCTCTCGTTCTGCGACGCCGATGCGAGCCCCAACGGGGAAAGCATGTTTGGAGAGGTAGAGGATTATCAGGTCTGCTACTTTGAAGTAGTTTATATCAAGGACAAGCTGAAGGAATAGGCGGCTTGAAGAAACCGGAGGCCGGCCGACCGGCCGGCCTGCACTGAAAGGATTGACGATGTCAAAGAAAAATCTTTTCAAGGGTGCGGCGGTTCTTCTGGTCCTGCTTGTCCTGGTTCCTTCGCTTCATTCGGTCGACGCAGAGGAAGACCGGCTGGCGAAGGTCGAACCAAGGATGGCAAGCAGGCTGAGAGCCGCAGCTCCAGGTGAGTACGTGACGGCCGTAGTCCGTTTTCACGGCACACCGGACAGGAGACTCTACGGCGGGTCCAGGCAGAGTTATATAAGCGAACTGCGGAATGTGGCCAGACGGTCGCAGCTCGCCGCAGGCACGTACCTCGCCAGACCCTCACTGAACTCGAAAGTAAATAAAAAGAAAGGATTCTGGCTCGATAACATCATGCTGATCGAAGCGACTCCCGATGTGATCCTGGAGATCGCCGCCATGCCTAATGTTATCGAGGTGTTCGAGAACTTCACGCTCACCCTGCCGCCGAAGCAGGAGAGCGATTCGAGGGATATGCTCGGACAGAGCCAGGCGCAGCTCTGGGACTCGGTCGAGAAGATCGGGGCCAGGCAGGTCTGGACATCCTTCGGATTCAATGGATCGGGCATAGTGATCGGTGGCATCGACACTGGTGTCGAGACCGAGCATCCCGACCTAGCCGGTAAGATGGTCACGACCGATCCGACCGATCCGACCTATCCCGGCGGATGGGCCGAGTTCAACTCGAGCGGCGATATGATCACCGGCTCCGTGCCTCATGATACCGATCAGCACGGTACCCACACGACCGGCACGTCGGTCGGCGGGAACGCTTCCGGGTGGGATATCGGGGTGGCTCCCGGCGCGCAGTTCATGCACGCGCTGGTCCTGCCGGGCGGAAGCGGTTCGTTCGCCCAGGTAATCGCCGGGATGGAGTGGATCATAGATCCCGACGGCGATCCCTCGACCGACGACGGCGCCGACGTGATCAACATGTCCCTCGGTGCCACGGGCACCCACGACGCGATGGTCCCGGCCGTCGATAATGTTGCCGCCGCGGATGTTTTCCCGGCGATCTCGATCGGTAACTCCGGGCCCTCGTCCGGTACGACCGGCAGTCCGGGCAACGTGCCGAGCGCCTTCGGCGTCGGCGCGACCGACAGTCTGGACGTGATCGCGGGCTTCTCGAGCCGCGGTCCCGTCACATGGAACACCCCGCCTTATGTCGGCACCTTCATCAAGCCCGACATCGCGGCGCCGGGCGTAAAGATCTACTCGTCTATCCCCGGAGGGGAATGGCAGTGGCACGGTAGTGGATGGGACTGGAGCGGCACATCGATGTCGGCGCCCCATGTCGCTGGAGCCGCCGCGCTGATGCGCCAGGCGAATCCCTCGATGAACATCGAGGTGATGAAGCAGCTCCTCGCCCAGACGGCGATCGATCTCGGCGATCCGGGCAGGGACAACACTTACGGCTGGGGACGTCTCGACGCGTTCCAGGCGGTATCCGCCGCCCTGGCGGGCGTCGGCACCCTCGAGGGTATCGTCTACAGCTCGGGCGGAGGGACGGTCGACAACGCGAAGATCCTCATCGTCGATACGGGACAGAGAATCTACTCCGACGCCTCGGGCGCCTACTCGATGCAGCTCGTTGCCGGCGACCATGACGTGGAGGTATCGAGGTTCGGATACGAGACATACTCCGCGATGGTCACGGTCGTCGCCGACGCGACCACGCCGCAGGACTTCACGCTCAACATGCTGCCCTCGGGCAACGTGGCCGGATACGTGACCGATTCCGGCACGGGCGACGGGGTCGCCTGCGACATCACCGTGAGGCTCGCGGGCGAAGCGGTGGTGTGGAGCTCGACCGATCCTTCTACAGGCGCGTACGATATCGCGCTTCCGGTCGGGACGTACGATCTGGTCTTCTCGCCCGTATTCCCCTATCCCGTGACCCTTCACGGGGGAGTGGATATATACGAGGCGGCGACCACGCCTCTCGACGTCGCTCTCGACGGTGCCCAGGTGCTGATCGTGGACGACGACGCGGGGGCCGGATTCGAGACGTACTTCGAGGCGGCAGTAGTGGCTGCCGGGCGGTCGTACCTGACGGTGACCTCGCCGCCGACCGCCGCCGAGATGACCCTTTTCGAATCGGTCATCTGGCTTACCGGTAACGATTACCAGAACACCCTGTCGGCCGCCGACCAGGCCGGGCTCGCCGCGTATCTCGACGCCGGCGGGCGCCTGTTCATATCGGGACAGGACATCGGCTATGACATCAAGACGGATGCCTTTTACGCCGACTACCTGCACGCCGCATACGTCCAGGACGACGTCGGACTGCGCGGCTGCCTTGGAGTCGACACGAGCCCCGTAGGCGCGGGATTCGCGTTCGATATCCAGGGAGGCAGCGGAGCGTCGAATCAGGGCTATCCGTCCGAGGTCGATCCGCTGTATCCTGCGCTGCCCGCATTCGCCTACGACGAGGCGGTCCTGCCTTCGGGTCTGGTCAATAACGACATGGACAAGGGGCAGGTCGAGGCGGGAGCAATAAGCAGCTCCGGTACGGCCGGACTGACGGTGGATAACGGTGTCTACAAGCTCGTCTACTTCGCTTTCGGCTTCGAGGCGATAGCGGGAGAGAGCGACCGTGCCACTGTCATGGCGCGCGTCCTCGACTGGATGCTCGGCTATCCGAAGATCGTCCACGTGACGCTGGGCGACACGGAGAACACCGAGCATCCCTACAGGGTCGCAGCATTCATTACGTCGGATTACTTCACGCTCGATCCGGCGTCTTTCGCGGTGGTCTACGACGCGGGCGGCGGCGACGATGTCGTCCCGATGGCAGCCACCGGAGTCGCCGACGAGTACGAGGCGTTCATACCGGCCCAGCCGGTCGACACCGAGATCGCCTACTACATAACGGCGAGCGACGCAGAGGGGCATACCAGCACCGATCCGCTCACCGCGCCCGGTACGAGGCACGTGTTCAGGGCCGGCTGGGATACCGAGCCTCCCGTCGTGTCTCACCGCAGGCACTACGACACGAACGATCTCGACGGGCCTTATCACATCTACGCCGACGTGACCGACAACATAGGCGTCGAGACTGTATGGCTCATGTACTCGAAGAACGGGATGCTGGTTCACCGCCAGTTGATGGAGATGCTCGAGGACGGTTCCTTCCACGGAGCCATAACCGGGCCTTCGGAAGTCGGCGATGTCTATGAATACCACCTCCTCGCGATGGACGAGTCGTACCGCGGGAACGTCACGCGCGTTCCGGCCATGGGTACGTTCGAATTCGAGATCGTCGAGTATTTCCTCTGGGATTTCGAGTATGACGACGGCGGATTCGTCGCCATCGGCGATGTCTGGGAATGGGGCGCCCCGACGAGCGGCCCCGGCGGAGCCAACAGCGGCTCCAATCTCTGGGCCACCGTCCTCGGCGGCAGCTATCCCAGCAACTCCGACGCCACGCTCGATGTGCCGATCATAACGCTTGCGGCGAGCAAGCCGTACGCGATGCTCTCGTTCTGGCACTGGTACGAATTCGAGGGGAACTACACCCGTTACGACGCCGGCAACGTGAAGGTTTCCACCGACGGCGGAGCGACCTGGACGGTCGTGACTCCCGTCGGCGGGTACGACGGAACGGCGAGCTCGGGCAATGCCGGAATTGCAGGCGAACCCTGCTTCGGGGGGACCTACAACAAGTTCTGGCAGGAGGAGATCTTCGATCTGTCGGCCTACACCGGCAACGAAGTGACGATCAGGTTCCACTTCGGCAGCGACGGGAGCGTCAACTACTCGGGATGGTATCTCGACGACGTCATGGTGAGAAGCACCGACGTCGACGACGTTCCTCCGGCGATCAGCAACACGATCGTACCGGAGAGCTCGTTCGATAATATCGGGCCGTACCCGGTCACGACGACGGTCACCGATTTCCTCGGCGACGTCGCCCTCGTCTCACTGCTCTACAGCGTTGACGAAGGCACGTGGATCGAGGTCCCGATGACCGCAGGGACCGGCGACGATTACGACGGAGAGATGCCCGGACAGCCTCACGGCTCGAGGATCAGGCTGTACGTGAGGGCGGAGGACACATCCGGCAACGAGGCGATCGATCCCGCCACGGCCGGGACGTACTACGAGTTCTCCATCCTTCCGTCGGCTCCGGTACTCGTCGTGCAGGGAACGAGTTCGAGCACCCCGCTCGACATGTTCAAGGAGGCGTTCGCGGGCGCCGGTATCGAGGCCGATTTCTGGTACAGATACAGCCAGGGATGGCTCGAGTCGGAGAAGCTCGCTCTCTACAAGGTCATCGTCCTCGACGAGTCGATCGGCCTGACCACCGAGCAGCGCGGCGACCTGACCGAGTGGCTCGAGACCGGTACGCAGGAAGCGAAGCGCAAGTTCTGGATAATGGGCCGCGATCTCGGATGGAGCTATTCGACCAGGCCGTGGATCGAGGAGTTCATGAGGGCCGCCTACGTCCAGGACAATCCGGGTTACCGCGAACTGACCGGATATCCCGGCGAGCCGATAGGCGCCGAGGAGACGTTTGTGATCTCCGGCTCCTATCCGGACGAGATACAGCGCTCTACGGCATATCCCGGCGGCGAGCTGGTCTACCAGTACACCGGGGAAGGCACGACCGCGCTGACGCGCGAGGAGCTCGCCGGCGAGTACGAAAAGGATGAGAAGGAATGGGACGGCGTCATGCCGTACGCGCCGAAGAGCCTCGACGCGGGCGCCGGCATCAAGTACAACTCCGAGGCGTACCGTTCCGTCTACTTCTCCTTCAACCTCTACTATGTGCAGGAGCCCGAACGAAGGAGCGGTATCGTCGAGAGGGTCCTCGGATGGCTCTCGGCGCCGGATATCGTTCACGAGGCGCTTCACGACTCGGAAGATACCCTCAACGCCTACACGGTGCTTGCCGAGGTATATTCCGAGACGCTCGATCCGGCACGGATCAACCTCGTCTACGACGTCGGCGCCGGCCCGGTCACGCTGACGATGGCGCCAGCCGGACCTCCCAGCACATGGTCGGCGGACATTCCGCCGCAGGGTTACGGGACGATGGTCAACTACTACATCGGCGCCTCGAACACAGATGGAAACACATCGTATCACCCGCACGGGGCACCCGGTGTTCAGCACACCTTCGAGGTGACCGGCGACATGACGCCGCCGGTGATAGTGCACGTGCCGCTGTCCAACACGGCCGATTCGGCCGGGCCGTGGACGGTGAGCGCGGAGATCACCGACAACGTCGGAGTCGATCCGGCAAGCGTGCTGCTGACCTTCAATGTGAACGATGGGGCGAACACGGCCGTTTCGATGACAAACGTCTCGGGAGATTTCTACGAGGCGCAGATCACCGGTCCGGCTTCGCTCGGCGACGTGCTCAACTACTTCATCACGGCGCGCGACATCGCAACGCTCCCGAACACCGCGAGAGACCCGGCCGACGGGTATCATTCCTTCGAGATCGTTGACTACTACGCGTGGGATTTCGAGGGTAACGACGGCGGCTTCGCGGCAGGCGGGCCCGACTGGGAATGGGGCGAGCCGACCTACGGTCCCGACGCGGCGCACTCGGGCGTGAACGTCTGGGCGACCAGGATTGGCGGCAACTATTCGTCGAGCTCCAACTCGATGCTCGACCTGCCCGAGATCGTGGTACCCACGTCGCAGCTGAACGCGGCGCTGACATGGTGGCAGTGGTACTACATCGAGACGAACTACGACGGCGGGAACGTCAAGATCTCGACCGACGGGGGCGCCACGTGGAGTATCCTGCAGCCCGACATAGGGTACACCGGCACGGCGCGCAGCGGAAACGCCGGCATCCCCGGGGAGGAATGCTTCACCGGCTACGGCCATGACGAGTGGGAGAAGGTCACCGTCGATCTGACCCCGTACATCGGACAGGCTGTGATGGTGAGGTTCCACTTCGGCAGCGACTCGAGCGTCAACAGGGCCGGATGGTACATAGACGACGTGAGGATCGAGGGTGTCACAGACACCGAGGGTCCCGTATTCGTCTCTACCGACGTGCCCGAGTCGACGTTCGACACGATCGGTCCGTACACGGTCACGAGCACGATCATCGACGCTATGAGCGTCGTGGCTTCGGCCACCATCTACTACAGCGTCGACGAAGGCATGACCTGGAACGACGTGCCGATGGCGGCCGCGACAGGCGACGACTGGGCCGGGGAGATCCCCGGGCAGAGCTCAGGCACGAGGATCAGGTTCTACCTCGCTGCCGAAGACGGCAACGCCAACGGCTCGGTCGATCCGGCCGGTGCGCCGGGCGCCTGGTACGAGTTCGGCATCATGCCGTCCGGCGACTACATCGTCCTTCTCGGCGGGAGCTCTCACACGCTTCCCGCTACATTCCAGGCGGCCTTCTCCGCGATCGGCGAGACGGCCGACATCTGGGACTGGGACGATCTCGGTCTGCCGACCCTCGATTTCCTGCTCTTGTACACAGGCGTGATAGTCGACGAGAGCTGGTACCTCGATACGGCGCAGCAGACACTCCTGGCCGGTTATCTCGACACCGACGACGGCACGCGCAGGCAGATATTCCTGCTCGGCAGGGATATGTCGTACGGCTCCTCGGCCCGGCCGTGGATGGAGCAGTACACGGGCGCTGCCTACGTCAGGGACGATCCGGGCTGGCGTGAGCTGACCTCGACGGCCGGCGACCCGATCGGCAATGACGAGACCTTCGTCATCTCGGGAAGCTACCCGGACGAGCTTGAGCTCTCGGCCACCTGGACCGGCGGAGATGTAGTGTACTACTACAGCGGTATAGGGAGCTCTCTCGATGCTTTCGGTACCGAATCCGAGACGAAGGAGTTCTACGAGAAGGCAGGGAAGCCGTGGGATCCGAGACTGTGGCCGATGGCTCCGGACAGCGATGATGCCGCCGCCGGAGTGAGGTTCACCGGACCGGTCCACAATTCCGTATACTTCTCGTTCAACTTCAAATACATCCAGGAGGATACGAGGAGAGCGGAGATCCTCGGGCGCGTACTTGCGTGGCTCGGCACAGCCGGCGGTCTGTCGACAGACACCGGCAGCAGAGGTGCCGTGGCGGAGGAAGCGCCTCAGATCCCCGACCGGCTCACCCTCTGGCAGAACTATCCGAACCCGTTCAACCCCGTTACGAGGATACAGTTCGGTATCCCGAGCGGGTACGAGGGTCCGGTTGAGCTGCGCATCTACAACGTGAAGGGTCAGCTGGTGAAGACGGTCTTCGAAGGTACCCGCAAGCCCGGGATCCACGAGTTCGAGTGGAACGGGCGGAACAACAGGGGAAGCCAGGTCGGTTCCGGCATCTATTTCTGCCGGTTCGTCGCTGGTGATATTCATCAGACCCGAAAGATGATCCTTCTGAGATAGTCTGTTTCGACCGAAAGGGGCCGGACCAGGCGTCCGGCCCCTTTTATCCTGCAAACAAATGAGTTACAGAAAATGCGGGCAAATCTGCCTGCGGCGCTTGACATTCGGGCTTTTTAATATTAATATTGGTAATCGTTACTATTATTAAGTGAGGATTGTTATGGAATCCAGGCCGAGAATGACGAAGCAGAGGCAGGTGATCCTCGAGGAGCTGCGAATGATGCGCAGCCATCCCACAGCCGATGAGCTCTACGAGCGGGTCCGCGGCAGGCTTCCGCGGATCAGTCTCGGGACGGTCTACAGGAACCTCGAAAAACTCGCCGGTTCCGGTATGATCAGAAAGCTCGATTACCCGGGCTCCCAGATGCGGTTCGACGGGGACCTGCACGGCCATCAGCATATCAGATGCATCTCATGCGGGCGTATCGAGGATATCGATGGAGCGCCGGAGCCGACCCGTTGCGACCGCGAGCTGCTGGCAGGATCGGGATACAGGCTCGTCGAGCGGAGGGTCGAATACGTCGGGATCTGCCCCGAGTGTGACGCAATGGAAAAGGGGAATCAGAAAAGTTGAGCATAACCGCCCCCGAAAGAAAGAAACTCGAAAGAGCCCTGGAGAATCTCTACGAGAGATACGGCTGGAAGAGGTATGTCGATCCCGACCCTCTCGTCTTTCTTTACGATTATCCCGATGTCCGGGACAGGGAGATCGTCGGCCTGATCGCTGCGTCCCTCGCTTTCGGTGGGGTAAGGCAGATCATGGGGAGCGTCGAGAAGGTCATCTCGCCGATGGGCGTATCCCCCCGCGAATTCGTCACGAACACTTCCCCGAAGCGCATGGCGAAGATCTTCGATCGATTCAGGCACAGGTGGGCGACGTCGGACGACCTTGTCCAGATGCTCACAGCGGTCGTCATCGGTTCGTTCTTCCGCATTCCGTGGGAGAGGCCGGTCGAGATCGAAATAGAAAATGGCGAAGGCATAAAACTGAAAATCGAGGGAATGACCTGCGGGCACTGCGTCACGAGCGTGACAAAGGCTCTGAAGGAGAGCCGGGGCGTCGAATCGGCCCTGGTCGATCTGAAGAAAAGAGAAGCGGTCGTGACGGGCGGGGACATCGATGTGGCCCTGCTCAGGGAGGCGGTAGAGAGTCTCGGATACAAGGTGATCGGGACGGACGATTCCGGGACTTGATAGATGGATAGATGAAGAGTACGCTGATTAACCCGTTCCAGGAGGTAACAGAATGTCATTGAAGGGTACGAAGACCGAGAAGAACATCCTCGCCGCTTTCGCCGGCGAGTCGCAGGCGCGCAACCGCTACACGTATTTCGCCAAGCAGGCGCGCAAGGAAGGGTTCATCCAGATATCCGACATATTCGAGGAGACTGCGAACCAGGAGAAGGAGCACGCCAAGAGGCTGTTCAAGCTTCTCGAAGGCGGAGAGGTCGAGATCACCGGATCGTTCCCCGCGGGAGTCATCGGCACGACACAGAAGAACCTGATGGAGGCCGCAGGCGGCGAGAACTACGAGTGGACGCAGATGTATCCGGGATTCGCCGAGGTCGCCCGCGAGGAGGGCTTCAACGAGATCGCGGTGGTTTTAGAGGCGCTCGCCGTAGCGGAGAAGCAGCACGAGAAGAGGTACAACGACCTGAGGGCCAACATAGAGAACGGCACCGTCTTCAAGAAAGACAAGCAGGTCGTATGGCGCTGCCGCAACTGCGGGTATCTGCACACCGGCGAAGAGGCTCCGGAGAACTGCCCCGCGTGCGCGCATCCGAAGGCGCACTTCGAGGTGCTCGGAGAGAACTGGTAATAACGATATGGCAGACACGGTGCATATAAACGGAAGCGATCCTTTTGACGCGAGAGGAGCTGGAAATGGCGAAGAGACTTGAAGTTTACAAATGCGACATGTGCGGGAACGTCGTCGAGGTGCTCCACGGCGGCGCCGGCAAACTCGTCTGCTGCGGCCAGGAGATGAAGGTGTTCGAGGAGAAGACTGCCGATTCCTCGACCGAGAAGCACGTGCCCGTCATCGAGAAGATCGACGGCGGATACAAGGTCGTAGTGGGCAGCATGCCCCACCCGATGGAGGAGAAGCACTACATCGAGTGGATCCAGTTGATATCGGGAGACACTTCGGCCAGGGCCTTCCTGAACCCCGGCGACGCGCCGGAAGCAGTCTTCAAGTGCGATTTCGACGATGTCTCGGCCCGTGAGTTCTGCAACGTGCACGGGCTGTGGAAGGAGGAATAGAGAAAGATGATTCCCGACAGGATCAAGATGGTCGACCGGGAGATGGGCGCCAGGGTATTCAAGATCCCTCTCTCTCCCGAGTTCGGCAACTCGGCGGGGTAGTATCCCGGACAGAAGGACCGTATACAGATGAGGAAGGAGCCCGACGATGAAGGCATGCAGGGCTGTGAAGATCTCGGATAATGTCTGCTGGGTAGGCGCGATCGACTGGGACATCAGGAACTTCCACGGCTATTCGACCGGCCGCGGAACGACGTACAACGCCTACCTGATAATGGCTGAGAAGGTCACTCTCGTGGATGCCGTCAAGGCGCCTTTCCGCGAGGAGCTGCTTGCCAGGATCAGGTCGGTAATCGAGCCGGAGAAGATCGACTACATCATCTCCAATCACTCCGAGATGGATCACACGGGCTGCCTGCCCGCCATGATAGACCTGGTCAAGCCGGAGAAGGTCTTTGCCTCGAAGAAGGGCGTCGAGGCGCTCGAGGCGCATTTCGGGCTGAAGGACATCACCGCCGTCGAGGACGGGGGCGAGATCGACCTCGGGAACATGAAGGTCACCTGTCTCGAGACGAGGCTCCTGCACTGGCCCGATTCGATGGTCTCGTACCTGGCGGAAGACAAGGTCCTGTTCTCGCAGGACGGGTTCGGGATGCATCTCGCCTCGAACGAGAGGTTCGACGACGAGCTGGACGATTACGTGCTCTACCACGAGGCGTCGAAGTACTTCGCCAACATACTTCTGCTCTATTCCCACATCGCCGGGAAGGTAATAAAGAGGATAGAGGAGAGCGGGCTCGAGATAGAGACGATCGCTCCCGACCACGGGCCGGTGTGGCGTTCGAAGATCCCATGGATAATCGATCTGTACAAGAAATGGTCGGCCAGGGAGCTGAAGAGGAAAGCGATTATCGTATACGATTCGATGTGGGACAGCACGCGCATGATGGCAAGGGCGATAGAGGACGGTCTGACGGAGGGCGGTGTGCACGTCAAGGTTCTCAATGCCACCGCGAGCGGCCGGGCGGAGGTCGTCACCGAGCTGATAGATGCCGGTGCATTGATCGTCGGGTCGCCGACGCTGAACAACCAGATCTTCCCGACGGTCGCCGACATCCTCACATACATCAAGGGGCTCAAGCCGAAGGGGCTCGTCGGCGCTTCGTTCGGTTCGTACGGATGGAGCGGCGAAGCGGTTCGTTTGCTGAACGCCTGGCTCGAGGATATGAAGATCGAACTCGTGGGGGAGGGGGTCAGGATCAACTACGTTCCGAAGGCAAACGACCTCGAGAGGTGCAGGCAGCTCGGTCTCGATGTGGCGAAGAGGATCGAGGATCTGCCCGATCCGCTGATCGTCACAACGGTCTGTACCTGAGCTGAAGGGCCCGGCGGCCCATTCCGGTACATCAGTATTTACGCGGTTAAAGCCCCCGGTTTATACAGCCGGGGCCGCTCTGCTCTATCGATGACGAGAAGTGCAACGGATGCGGAGCCGTACGACGACGCGCAGCACTACCTGGACAAGATCACCGGGATGTTCAGGCTCAACGACATCAAGGGCGACGAACTCTAGGCGGGCCGGAGATCGTCCAGCCATGCGGCGGCCGGGTCGAATTTTCTCTTGAAGAACTTCCCGTCGTTCTTCGGATTGCGTGCCTGGTGGAACCTGAAGTAGAAGTATTCTCCGTCCATCCCCGCTACCGCGATCTTGCCGTCCCGGTGTGACATGACGTAACGGTATCTCTTGCTGTACCCGTCAAGCAGCGATCTGGATTTCTCGATTATTTCGAAACCCCTTGCGAGGGGCACCTGGAACAACTTCTTTACGCGTTTTACGGGACGGCACTGGAATATGTAATACGGCACTGCTCCCATTCCGGTAAGTTCCCTCTGCAGTTTCGACATGATCTCGGGGTTGTCGTTTACCCCCCGGAGAAGCACCGTCTGGTTGTTGGTCACTACGCCCGCACGGTGAAGGATGTTTATCGACCTTCGCGCCGCCGGAGTGATCTCGCCGGGATGGTTGAACTGTGTGCTGACATAGAGACGTTTCTTCTTGACCGAGGTCTCCTTGAGGAGTTCGTAGAGTTCCCTGTCCTCTGTGATGCGCTGCGGCATGGTTACCGGCACCTTCGTGCCGATACGGATGAAGTCGAGATGATCGATGGCGGAGAGCTTCTCCAGAAATCTTCTCAGTATCCTGGTGGGCAGGCAGAGAGGATCTCCTCCGCTCAGAAGGACGTTGTTGATCTCGGGATGGGCGCTGATATAACTGACCGCGTCGCCCAACCGGTGAATGGTCTCTTGCGTCGGGAGCCCGACGAGTCTTTTCCTGAAACAGTACCTGCAGTAGGTTGTGCACATATTGGTGGTCAGCAGGAGCGCGGTCCGTGTGTATTTGTGCTGCAGCCCGGGGAGTTTCGTGCTCTGCTGCTCGCCGCTCTGGTCGTATATCCCTGAAATGTCGAGCTCGGCTTCCGAGGGTATCGTCATTTTTTTCAGCGGATCCTCCGGGTCGCTCCAGTCGATCAGCGATGCGTAATACCTCGTGATGCTCATCGGGTGCCGGCCGACGATCCGCCGGAGTCTCGTTTTCTCGGCCCTTGTCATGTCGACGAATTCGGCCAGATCCTCGACGGTTGTGATATTCTTTTTGAATTCATCTTCCCAGGTCACGTCGCCCACCTCCCATAGTGAAACACAGATGGATAGATCACGTTCCGACTGGCCTGGCAGTGTTATGAAGGTAGAATTGCCGAAGTAAACCAGCGGGCATGGAACTTCATCGGAGATTCCGTACGGTTTCGGATACAAGATAGCACATTCGGAATGCGATTGCTATCGTTAAAGGGGATGTTTATATGACACTCTCTGCGGTGACCTGTTGAGATGCCAGCAAAGAAAGGAGCCATGCCCCGATTGGGACACGGCTCCTCCGGCCCGGATCTTGGAGGTACTAATTCGACGTTTCCGTCTTCACGTGGATCCTCGAGTCCTTCGAAATCGAGAGTCCCGCGGAATCCGTATCGAGCAGTCCGTTTTCGTCGGTAATCAAAACAATGCCGTCTATTACCACTTCGACGCTATCTGTTCTGATTCCCCTCTCACCGACAAGGAAATACGAGGGCCTTCCCGTGGCGATGTCGGGAAACTCCCTCAGGACATAATTGCCGTCACCCGAGCAGAACCTGAAGGGCTCTCTCGCAGGCTGTTCGGTAGCCGCTGCCAGCGACGGCTCCTCTTCAAAAGGTCGTGTGTACGGCTCGTAAACCAGCTCGATCCCCTCCGGTACGGATTCCGAGACTTCAGAAGGACTTAACGAGATACTCCGCATGAGGACATCGAATCTCTCATCGATTTCTGCAGTTTTGACCGCCTGGCGATAGTAGCTGACGAATTCAATCAACTCCTCTAGCGTTTCCCTGCACATCTCGCATGCCTCCAGATGGGATCTGAGATCCCCTTCTCCGGGTTGAAAAAGATCCGCCACAAGTACCGCCGGATCCCTTTCAGGAGCGCCTTCCGCTCCGGCCCCTCCAAGTGCTCTAATGGCGAGTGCTTCCAACCTTCCCCTGGGGATACATCCTTCAGGCGTCTTGTTCTTCCACACTCGTCTCACTCCCTCTCTGGAGACATTTCAGATATCTGCACGAATTTTTTTCAGAAAATTTTTCCAGAGCGCTTTCCAGAAATTCTGAAAGCTGCCCATATGCCTTTTTCTGTACATCTCTGTATCGCATCCCTCTATGTGCCGGCCCAGGGCCTCATGGTGCGGGATCTTCCTGCCGTGGACGATTATCTCCTCGAGCATGTCCCGACCGGCCTTTTCGTAAGCTTCCCGGCATTCGGCCGAGCCCCCCTTTCTCCAGCCGTACGATCCGGCCGTCTCGGCCAGCGCCTCTTCGGCAAGCCGGAGCATCTCCTTCTGCAGGTACTCCTGCATCGGATCGTTTCTCGTGATATCGCTGCGCGATGGTATGAACTGCGACTTGATCAGCTCGTACGCGGCGGTCCGCAGTGTGGAGATGTGAAGGTAGCTGGCATAGCTGTTCCCTGCCGAGAGATTGTCGAAGATCAGGTCGACGGCCCTGCCCGGGGTCTCCGAGCCCTGCAGCAGGGGTGCGCACGAGGCGACGAGCTCATCGGCGGTCGCCTGCCGCCGCGGGGACGGATCGAGCGCCTCGAAATCGATTACGTTGCTGCCCCTGCGTTCGAATCTCGGGCTTGTCCTGATGTGCCGGGTGACGGCCGAAAAGATATAATGCAGCACCTTCTTTTCGGAGCAGGAGATCTTCTTGAGAATCTGGCTGAGATTGACCTCGGTTATCCCCTTGAGAAAGAAGAAGAGGTCCCTCTTTTCCGTCCTATTGTCCCCGGGGAAGAATCGCAGGATGAGGTTGATGATCTCGAGGAAGTTGTTTTCTCCCCGCGTCGAGTATGGGGTCTCTGCGGTGATATGGGCGATCTCCTCGAACTCGTAAGACACCGTGCTGAGGAAAAACCATCCCGAGGATCTGGACTTCACCTCGAGCTCGGCGACGGCCATCGCGAAGAGATGGAGGTAGATGGTCCGGATATCCCTGCTGACGGATTTCTCGGCCCGGTCGATTATCTCATCGGAGGGATAAGTGCCGGCCAGCGGCGCGAACACGTCGCGGATGTTTTCGGCCGCCTCGTAGAGGCGGTCCAGATCGGCGCCTTCGAGGGTCATCGGTTCATTCACTCGCCCTTCCCCGCCAGGGTGTCGTTATGCGCCTTCACATGTCTCAGGTAGGACCTGTTGACCGTCGGTTCCGGGACCCATTCCTCCCCGTCCCAGTAGCGGACGCCGGTTCTGAGCATTTCCTCGTCCTGTTTCTTCTCCGGGTAATCATAGGCGACGGTACTGCCGGAAGCAGAGACCGCCTTATTGTAGAAGCCCGCGATGACTTCCGCACCGATGCACTTCATGGAGTCGACCAGGAAGAACCTTGTGTTATCTCCACGGGTTCTGATCGACACGATCAGCTCTTCAGGGCTGTTCTTTATCTTTGCGGTGAAGGGGAAGTAGTCGTTCTTCGGGTAATGCGCGTAACGGTAGAAATCCGGCAGGCGCAGGTAATACTTGGCGATATCCTCCTCGAAACCGGGGACATCGTAATCCGACCCCTCCGGGGAGGATCCGTGCATGTATCTCGGATCGAGGACAACGACAACGCAGGATTTCAGCATGTCGTTATATCCGGAGAGAACGATATCCAGGATGCCGTCGAGATCGATGTCCTTGAGTGCCATCTGGAAGAGAAATCCCTGGTGCACAAATACCTGGCTCGAGAAATCCTCCAGCGAAAGACTGATCACAGACCCGGGATTCCGGCTGAGGTGATGCGCGAGGGCAAGGAGCTTGCTGACCCCCCGGTCATCCCTGAAGACCGTGGTGTGGTGTGTTGTCGCAATAGCAAAGGACCGGCCATTCGGATCGATCTCGTCTCCCAGCAACTTCTCGTTATCGTATAAATATTTGAACCGGAATCGGCCCTTGTTATCGAATATGATGAAATGCAGTCGATTGTAAGGAGATGAAGACTTCAGATGCCTCGATTCGGAGAGTATGCATACAGCTTCATTTTCTCCGTTGCCGTCGAAATCATTTATGATCGACCTGACATAGGCCTTCATGCCGCCTTCTTTATAGCTGTCGAATTCGAGTTCGTGCTCCGTGATAGTGCGGCCGAATTTGTTGGTGATCGCGATCATGTTTCCTTTGACGGCGATCTTGGCGATGTCCCGTCTGTAGTAAGGGCGGCCGATAAAGAGTGAAATAATGATCAATGCTGCCAGTGACGCGGCTGTCAGCAGATGCTTGCGCCAGAAGAACAGCCGCTGAAGCACAGGCTTGCCTGCCGGGGACATGCGCCTTGTCGTCACTTCGGAATCGCCGAATATCCCGGCGATGTTTGAGGCAGGCACGAGGTCGAGTTTCCTGGCCGGATGCTTCCTCGAAAGGACGGCGAGCTCTCTTTCCGCCGTATCGAGATTGCCGGCCGGGAGGATAAGCTTTGAAAACCTGGAGAAGAAGACGGCCTGCACCTTGTCGGATATATGGGAGTCTTCTACCGCCAGGGTATTCCCGGTCTCGTCGACCTTGCCGGTGAATGCGATAGCGGGATTTATCCTGAGCCTGTATCTGTAGAGGTCGAGTCTGCCGAGAACGGATACGAGCAGCGCCGCTATAGCAAGGCCCGCTGAGCCCCCGGACAGCCTCTGGATCGCCGAAGCGGGGAAGGAGGCGATCTCGGGCAGGGATATCCTGTATTCCCTTGGAACCCTGAAGATGCCCTTTATGCCCATTCTGGCAGCGGCGAATTCTTCCGCGACCCTGACGGCCGTGTGGATCTGCCGTTCGAACGGGCTGTTCGGTTCGGAGGATATATGCTCGAAGTTGATGACGGGGTCGCGCCTCGTCCTGACGCTCCACTCGCCGGTGATCCTGATCTCCACGCGTGCCTTGACCACACGGCCCGTACTGAAAGGGGTCCTTCCCGTGTTGTATGTCGAGACGAGGGGGAGTCCTGCCGTGCCCCAGGCGCGCTCCCTGAAGAATCCTCCCGTGCCGGTCTCGCTTTTCCCGAAGGCGTCCGCCGAAGTCTCGGCTTCCGTGCTGTCACCGTTCAGGATCGCCGAGATCGAGTCGATCTCCCCGCGGATCCTGGACAGGCCCTCTTCGACGCCGACGGGGATGTAATCTCCCGTCGCCAGTGCAATGTCTCCCGCGACATCGGTGATCGACTCGAGGCCCTCGTATCCGAAGGAAACGTACGCCTCGGAGATCAGGGCGTCCATGATGATGGGGGTAAAGCGGGCGAGCTGCGGCGCGTAGAACGACGGATTGGCGCTCTTGAGCCGGGCGAGCAGGATCGCCGCCGGCTCGACGAGCGAAAGACCTTCTTTCTTTCCCTTGACCTTCAGATAGAGATGCTGAAGAAGGTCGTCGATTTCCCTGATGGACAGGTCGATGTCGTTCGTCAATTGCGTTCCGCCTGGTTGAGCATCCCGTGGTATCCCCTCCGCAGCGGTCCGTTCCGGTAAATCAACATCATTCTATACCAAGAAGGTCACCTGAATCAAGGGTTTGCGGAAATATGGCATTAAAAATTGACAGTTAACGATGCGAAAAGTCTGTCTGCCATAGTCTGCCATAGATATAGTAGACAGACGGCAGTAACAGGGGAGAGGCAATGGCAGGAGAGGAATGGATTCCTCGAGAGGAAGAAGACCGGGACGGTCAACTTCTACTGCAGGCCTCCCGGTCAGTCTCTCTCGACGGTCGCAGCCCGGAGATCGCCGTAGATGACCCTCCACCGGCCGTCATCGAGCCTCCAGCGCATCTGCACCTTGTCGTGGTCGAGGGTGCCTACCGAGTCGCCGTGGTATTCTACCTCTACGCCGTTTTCCACGAGCCCGGCGTAGAAGGCGCTGAAATTGCGGGTCTTGAAGAACTCCTTGACGGCTTCCGCTCCCCAGAGTCCCTCTTTCATCAGACTGTTGCGGTCCATGCGGAGCTCGCTCGCCGCAGTGTCGAAGGCGGGATCGCTCGGGTATCTTCCGCCCGCCAGCCTGGCGTAGGCGCGGAGTCCCGCTATCGCCCCTTCCTCGTCGACATGGGCCTTCCCGAAATCGAGAGTGCCGTAATCCTCCGGAACCTCGAATTCGAAATCCTCCTTCGCCAGCGAGGGGTTCCACTGGAAATCCCTCATCGTCTCGCGGACAGGCACCTTTCCCTCGTCCGATTTGAACTCTTTCTCGATCAGCACGGGCCAGTGGGTCGACGCATCGACCCAGGGGCGGACGGAGCCCTCCTCGTACTGTCCGGCCCACATCGCCGGGTCGCTGACCTCGATGCCCGAGGCCTTCCGTACTTCTCCGAGTAATAGGCGACCATCTCCATGCTGTCCCAGGGAGTGGCCACCCTGTCGGCGGCGTCACCGAGAATACCCATGCACACGGCGTAGACCCTCCTCGAATGCCTCCGGACCAGGTCGGCATACGCCGGCCTGTCTCCGTTGCGGCTTGCTGTGACCAGATACTCGTCCGTTCTTTCGTTCACGGGAGTTCCCTTTCTCACACACAGGACGAGTGAGAGGGCCGGATCCTGTCAGGAATCTTTCTCTTATTGTCCCGGGAAGAGTATATCATGGAGAAAAATGAAGCGAGGCTGGAACTCCTCGAGAGCGGAGAGAATTCTCTGTGAAAGTCGCGGTAACGATCAATCGTCCGTTTCGGATGGCCTGGCCCTGCCCGTCTTGAGCCGGCTGCGCTGCCGCTTGTACTCCAGACGTTTCCGCTTTACCGCCCTCGGAACGCCCGTTTTCTTCCGGGGGCGTTTTATCGTGAGCGCCTCGCGTAGCAGACCGGCGAACCTTTCGACCGCCGCCTCGCGGTTTGTCCTCTGCGTACGGTGTTTCTGGGATACTACGCGGAGGATCCCCTCGCGCGAGATCCTCGTCGCAAGCCTGTCGAGGATCCTCTCGCGCCGCGCTCCGGTCAGGGTCTGCGAACGCGCGATGTCGAACAGCAATGTGACCCGTGTATTTAGCTTGTTCACGTTCTGCCCGCCCGGTCCGCTCGAGCGCGAGAATGTGAACGAGATCTCGTCGTCCGGTATCGAGAGCCTCGAGTTTATCCTTATCATCTTCCCGTCCGTTCCGGTCCCGCTCGAGAGCCTGATGCTCAAAAAGATTGATTCACTTCCCCTACAGGGTACATCATGACTGTAATGGAAGGGGTATCGATAATTCAATGAAAGGTGACAGCGGGTGAGGCGTTCTGCCGTGGCTATTGTATCGATCGCGGTTGTCCTGGTGGTTATATCTGTCACCGGGTCAGGATCCGGTCCGGTCGCAGGGGGCGATAGCGCCGCCTGCGGCATCGAGGTCGTATTCCTCGCCGGCGAGGGATTCATGATCAGCTGCGGCCACTCGAAAGTGCTGATCGACGCTCTTTTCGATCTCAACGTTCCCGAGGGTACACCGCCGAGGGCCCACGGCCACCTGCCTCCCGACGGGGTCGCACGGCTCGAGGGCGCGTCGAAACCGTTCGACAAGGTCGATGCGGTGCTCGTCACGCACAGGCATGACGATCACTTCACCGCCGGATGCGCTGCCCGATACATGCGCGCGAACGGTTGGGCCGTGCTCGCCGGCACACCGGCAGTAATCGAATCGCTCGCGGAGTATCCGTGGCTTGCGGGTGAGAAGGGAGAGAGGCTCGTCACGGTCGACGTCTCCGCCGGAGAGGTCGATACACTGATTGTCGACGGACTCACCATATACGCCCTGGGAATCAGGCACACGGGCTGCGGGAGTGGAACAGGCGTGGTGACGGACGGCACGCCCGAGAGATCACAGTGTATCGATCATATCGCCTGGCTTGTAGAGACGGACGGATGCAGGATCCTTCATCTCGGCGACGCGAAGCTCGCCGCGGAGGAGTTCGACCGTTTTCCGTGGCTTCCCGGTCTCGAGATAGACATCGCCTTCATCCCCTACTGGTTCCTCCTTCAGTCGGGAGGCGTCGACCTGATCAACAGGCGGATAGCGCCGAGATCGGTCGTGCTGATGCACTGGAACCGCTGGAACCGCGACTCCGTCGTCGAGGAACTGGAAAGAAACCGCGAGGACCTTCCGCACGCCGTGATCTTCGGCGAGGCGTTCGAGAAGAAGAGATTCTGATTTCGCCGCGGTCGTCCGGGAATCCGAATGACCGCTGACGGATTTCGACGGTATCGCCGCGCGATGTAGGGAACGCCGGTAGACAGATCAGAACACTGATTCTCCCCCGTTAGGGGAGGAGAAATGGGTGGCGGTATATTTGACTTCATGGCTTCGAAATGGGAGTCCGACCCGGAAGATCTTCGAAGGATCATCCGGTTCATAATCGAAAACAGCGAAAGGATAGGTCCATCGAGATACGCGATGGTCGTGGGGAGCGACAGGGCATACGGCATGTCCCGGATGTTCGAGGTCTTTTCCGGGGAGACCACGGTCGACGTGCGGGCATTCCGCGATTTCGACGAGGCGAAGAAATGGATAATCGAGAGGGTCGGCGAAGAGGAATGACGGCGTACCCGAAGTACGGACATCCCATAAAGAGGGGGATAGTCGCGGCAGAGGGCACGTATAACGACACGGACGGGGCTTTCCGGTTTACCGGTGGATTTGTCTCGGCGTTTTAGGGTATAGTACTATATTCCTACGGTACTCGAACCAGCGGCGGAACCGTCAATATCAACGGTACTGTAACTTTGAGAGGGAGGATGCCGGATGTCCGTTCTTCAGCCTTCCGATATCGTCGACGTCGGAATCGAAAAAGAGATCAAGCGCCGCGACTTCTACGCGCTGGCCGCCGTGGTTGAGAGCGACCTGTACGAGAATCTTGACGCGGAGTCATTCGCCCTCACTGTGAAGACTCCGGAGGAGGCCCTCGAGGCGGGCATCGGGTTCGAGAAGGACGCGATACTCTTCTTCGGCGGGCTGGCCAACTTCGTCGATCCCAAGGCGAGAGAAGTCATCCAGGAGCTTATTTCCGAGGAGCAGCAGCATATGCTCCAGCTCTTCGAGATGAAGAAGAAGCTGCAGGCATAAAGCCATTTACCATTATCATCCCTGGAGGTGAGACGTGAAATCGTTCCTCAAGTCCTTTTTTACTTCCTTTCTGGCCATGGTTCTGGCCATAGCGGTGGTGATCTTCGTCATAGTCGGCGTGATCGCTTCCAGGACATTAGACAAGCCCAAGATCGAGGACGGCACCTGGCTCGTCATCGACCTGTACGGCGGAATAACGGAGTACTGCCCGCCGTCGAACTTCATCGGCGAGATCATAGGCGGCGAGGGGGAGACCCTCACGAGGGTCCTCTGCAACCTCGACAAGGTCTGCGTCGACGACCGGATCGAGGGCGTGATCTTCAAGATGTCGGCGAGCAACGGCGCCGGGCGCGCCATGCTCGAGGAGATGCGAGACGCGGTAAAGAAAGTCCAGGCGTCGGGCAGGAAGGTCTACGGATACTCCGACTACATGAACAGACACACATACTACCTCGCCGGCGCCTGCGATTCGCTCTTCATGCCGTCGACTGCCTACATGACATTCCTGGGTTTCTCGGTCACGACCGAACATATGAAGGGGACGCTCGAGAAGCTCAAGATCAAGCCGAACCTCCACAGGATCAAGGATTACAAGAGCGCAGCCGAGATGATCATCCGCGAGGACATGTCGGATCCTTCCCGCGAGAACAAGGAATGGATGCTCGAGGAGTACTGGGATATGTACTGCACGGCCCTCGAAGAGGACCGCGGGTTCACCGAGGAACAGATAGTCGCCGCCATGGAGAAGGCGCTCTTTCCTATCGAGGACGCTGTTGAAGATGGCTTCGTCGACGCGATAATGTACTGGGACGAACTGGTCGATTTCCTCAAGGGAGATGAGGAGGATCTCGAGACGGTCTGTCAGGCCGCCTACGCCAAGGTCGAGCCGAAGAAGCTCGGCATGGGCGGCAAGAAGAAAATCGCCATTGTTCACGCGCAGGGAATGATCAGCGGCCGCAAGAACAAGATCGACCCGATGTTCGGGATCATGATGGGACACGAGTCGGTCAACGCCCAGCTTCGCAAGGCCCGCAAGGACGACGATGTCGTGGCGGTGATCTTCCGCGTTGACAGCCCGGGTGGGGAGAGCCTCGTGAGCGACATGATCGGGCACGAGGTCGCCGTTACGGCGAAGGAGAAGCCGGTCATCGTCTCGATGGTCGATGTCGCCGCTTCGGGCGGATACATGATCTCTTACCGCGCGACGAAAATGATCGCCGACAAGATGACGGTCACCGGCTCGATCGGATCGATCAGCGCAAAATTCAACATGACCGGGTTCTACGAGATGCTCGGCATCACTCACGACTTCGAGTCGAAGGGGCCGCGGGCGCTGATGTATTCTCCCTTCCGCGACTTCACCGGGGACGAGCGCAATCTGTTCGAGACGGAACACTGGCGCGGATTCAACCAGTGGCTGCAGGATGTGGCCGACCACCGCGGGATGGCGTTCGAGGAAGCGGAAAAGCTCGCGCACGGTCGCGTATGGACGGGGCGGCAGGGTACTGCCAACGGCCTCATCGACGGGACCGGCGGCCTGGACAGGGCGATCGAGATGGCGAGGGAGCTCGCCGGGATCGACGAGGACGAGAAGGTCTCGATCGTGCATTACCCGGTGCCGAAGTCGTTCATCGAGTCGCTGATGAGCGGTGGAGGGTTCATGACCGCGGCCAGATATGTCGTGTGGCGTTTCATCCAGGACGATGTCGCCGAGACGTGGGACATGGTCACCAACCGCCGCATGAACATGATGCCGGAGATGGATATCAGGTAGGTCCCCTCATCACTGAACGGGACTGCAGGGCCGCGGTATCCGCCGCGGCCCTTTTTCCCGGGAAAGGAGAGACGCGATGAAGAATCAGCGCAGATTCACTCTGATACTGCTGGCGACTGTTCTTATAGCGGCTGTTTCCGTATCGGCAGGCGAGGGGATCGAGAAGCGCGCCGTCACGGCCGAGGATCTCTGGAGGATCAAGCGGATCGGCTCGCTCGAGATGTCCCCGGACGGCCGGCTGGCTGCAGTCGTCGTCACGCAATACTGCATCGAAGAGAACAAGGGCGCCGGAGACATCTGGCTCGTCAATACCGACGGACGCGGGGCGAGGAGGTTCACGACGGGCGAGACGTCGGAGAGCTCTCCCGCCTGGAGCCCGGACGGGAAGCGGCTGGTGTTCACGGCGAAGCGCGATGGCGAGAAGGCCCAGCTGCAGGTCATCCCTCTCGGCGGCGGTGAGGCCGAGGAGCTGACCGACATGCCGCTGGGCGTCTCGAGCCCGAGATGGCTTCCCGACGGGAAGCGGATCGTCTTCGTCTCTCCCGTCCTGCCCGGCTATGAGGAAGATCTCGACTCGATGAAGGTCGAGATCGAGAAGCGCGGCAAGAGCAAGATTTCGGCGAAGGTCACAGAAGATGTCTTCTACCGATACTGGGATCACTGGCTGACCGACGGCTACATTAACCACCTGTTTGTGATCGATCTCGAGACGAGGGAAGTGACCGACCTGATGGCCGGGTGGGATCGCCTCACCGGCGCCAGCGGTCTCGGCTACGACATCGCTCCCGACGGCGGGGAGATCGCATTCGAAGCGTTCCGTTACGGGGCGCCGTACGATTCGCTTACCACCGACATATTCTTGATCGACGTCGAGAGTCCGGGAAAGCCCAAGAATCTCACCGCGAGGAACCCGGCCAACGATTTCTCGCCGTACTACACTCCGGACGGCAGGTACATCCTCTACGGCGCACAGAAGATCGTCGGGTTCTACGGCGACCGGGTTCGGCTAGTCAGGTACGACCGCGGCACGCACGGCAAGAAGAAGCTGACCGAGTCGTTCGACCGTTCGCCCTCGGGCTGGGTGACCTGCGCGAAGGCAAAGACGATATATTTCCGCGCCGAGGACCGCGCGATGGGCTCGCTCTTCTCCGTCGGTATCGACGGCGGAAAGGTCAGGGAGATCTACCGGAGCGGATACAACGGGTCGATAGGCGTTACGCCGAAGAACCGGCTCGTCTTCCTGCACCAGGACAACGCGCAGCCGAATTCGGTCTATTCGATCAAGACGAACGGCAGCGGCCTGAAAAAGCTCACAGACTTCAACGACGAACTCCTCGCCGACATCGAGTTCGGCGTGATGGAGGACGTCTGGTTCAAGGGCGCCGGGGGTGGGGATGTGCAGATGTTCGTGATGTACCCTCCGTTCTTCAACCCCGAGGACCAGACGAAGAAGTGGCCGCTGCTCGTGCTCGTCCACGGCGGGCCGCACGGCACCTTCGGCGACGACTTTCATCCGAGATGGAACACGCAGGTCTTCGCCGCGCCGGGTTACGTCCTGGCGATGGTCAACTTCCACGGTTCGTCGAGCTTCGGACAGGACTACACCGACGCCATCACAGGCGAGCACGGCCGCAAACCGTACCTCGACGTGATGGCCGCCGTCGACGTGATGCTCGAGAGAGGCTATATCGACGAGAAGCGTATGGCGGTCGCCGGCGGCAGCTACGGTGGATACCTCGTCAGCTGGATCGCCACGCGGACCGACCGGTTCGCGTGCATCATAAATCACGCCGGCGTCTTTGATCTACTCGTGCAGTTCGGCTCCGACTGGACGTTCGGCAGGCCGCGCGCCTACGGCGGCAATCCGTGGGACGGCATGGACGACGTGATCCGCTGGTCGCCCGCGCACAACATGGAGAAATACGTAACGCCGACCCTTGTGATCCACGGCGAGCTCGACTACCGCGTGCCGGTCGGCAACGGGCTCGAGGCGTACGGGATGCTCAAGCGGAAGGGTGTGCCGGCGCGCCTGATATATTTTCCCGATGAGAATCACTGGGTGCTCACTCCGCAGAACTCGATCTTCTGGTACGGCGAATTCCACGGCTGGCTCAAGCGCTGGATCGGCGCCGGTCCGGACATACAGTGGTAAACGGGCTCGAGATGAACAGAGAGGGATGAACATGTCCACTCCCGGCGGTGGGAGTGGAAAATTCCCCACTTTCTTATGCGGGCAGCCATCAAGATCGGGGGTATATGCGAAGGGGCGGCGAGATAACGCCGCCCCTGTTATGTCAATCGGTCGTCGGTCTGATTCAGACCGCTGTCTGGGCGTTCTCATTCGAGAACGCTACCGGTGTATTCTCATTCGAGATTCAGGTAGTGCTCCGGCCAGTTGCCGGGGAATACGATCGTGTAGCTGATGCTGATCTCGATCTTCTCGCCGGCCGCAGGCGTCAGCTTCCAGGTCACGATGCCGTCGTCCCGGCTCTCGTCCGGTTTCGGCGTCATGTTGACCTTCTCGACCTTGACTTCCTTCATCGTCGAGACGGGGATCCTGTCCTGAAGGGTGACCTCCGCCGCTTCCTTCTTGAAGTTCTCCAGAGTGATCAGGTAGTGGTACCTGATCTTCTTCGACTTCTTCCCCTCCTTCTCGACATACTCGCGTTTTTCGAGTTTGTGCTCGACTTTCACGTTCTGGTCGACGCCGAGATGAAGGGGGAACTGCTGGCCGTCGGCGAATGTCTCGAGCCGTTCGCGGCCGACGAAGGTCGAGCTCCTGCAGCCGCCGGGGGCTTCAGTCTCCACATAGACCTCGGCCACGCCGGCGAGGATCGGAGCCCCCAGCGAGTTGGTCACCAGCCCTTTCGCGAATACCCCGTCCCTCAGGCGGGGGGCGGTATAGAGAGAGAGTTCGGCCGGCATCGTCCCTTCGGTGACCCGTAACCGCTTCGGATCGGCCCCTGTTTCGAGAACCACGCTTGCCGGGATCCTGAAGCTCACGGCGAATTCGGAAGTGGCGACCTGGGCTTCGATGTGACCGGCGCGGCCGCCGCGGACATGGAGAGCGTCTTCCTCGGCCACCATGGCTGGCTTGAGCGCCAGGGCTTCCACGTCCTCCATCTCCCCGAGCGAAATACTCTTCCTCGCCCTGGGCATTATCCTGCTCAGATAATGCGGCCTCAGCTCCGGCGGTGCGGCGCCCGCGTGCGGCATCGCAGTGGAAAGGGTGACGTCGACACCCTTCCAGTCCTCGCCTGTCCGCTGCTGCAGCCTGGCGTTGTAGACGAGGGCGACCTCCTTCTCTTCGGGATCGAACCTGACCCTGTACTCGGGGGTCCAGTCGGTCCCCGGGACGATATATGTCAGCTCGAGGGTCAGGTCTCCGGCCGATTCGACGGCGCAGTCGATCGCAACGCGGTTGCCGGTGCGCGTGCCGCGCTGCAATATTCCCAGTTCGCCGCGTATCCAGGCGATATCCTCGTCGACCTTCCTCTTTTTCCTCTTGAGCTCGTAGACCTGGATGTCGGCGCCGGCGCGCTCGGCCTGCAGGAAATCCATCAGGGCCTTCCAGTCGTCCACGCGGAATATCTCGGGCGGGAACTCCTCGCTCTTCTGCTGCATCGGCAGCTTGCCAAGATCCTCGACGAACTTGAGGCGCACGTGGAGCGCGTTGATCTGTATCGAAATGGAGTCCCTGCGCGCTTCGAGGGTTTCGAGCTTCTTCGTCAGCTCCCTGTACTTCGGCGTCTCGGCAGGGTCTTTCTGAAGCCTGATCACGTCGGTGCCGACGATGCTGACCTTCGCCGTGCCGCGCCCCTCGACCTGGAGGGATGCGGGGTCGAAGCTGTACGGCAGGTCGTTGCAGAAGATCCGGACCTGACCGCC
Organism: Candidatus Krumholzibacteriota bacterium; assembly: GCA_030609325.1. Classification (GTDB taxonomy): domain Bacteria; phylum Krumholzibacteriota; class Krumholzibacteriia; order Krumholzibacteriales; family Krumholzibacteriaceae; genus JAUWCL01. Next base: position 64,413 of record JAUWCL010000002.1, on the reverse strand, counting down.
CTTCAACGGAATCGTACCGGAACGTTTTACCTGCGCCTGGCCCTTGTACACGGTCGCGGATATGACCTCCGTCTTCAGCGCGGCTTCCTTCGTCTTGCCCGCAAAGGCGCCGGGAGCCGCAACAGCGGTGAGGATGACCGAAAGGACAAGAACCGCTGATATGGACGGAACGAACGGATTGCCGACGCGCCTGTTCCTGCGGGACGGTGCTATCATCGTAAACGACATTTCTCTCCCCCTTGTGTTATGCCCGGCTCTATTGAAAACGGAAAACGCAGGGATGTCAATCCGAATGGACATCCCGGTTCCGTGCCGCCGCTGCTACAGTAGCGTTTTCGCAACGATATCAGTTGAACAACGCCTTCCAGGGCTGTATCCTTCTTCTGTCATGGTATCGAACACCGACATAATCCTCGACAGCATCGCCGAGGGCGTCTTCACCATCGATCTTGACTGGCACATCACCTCGTTCAACGCCGCAGCCGAGAGGATAACGGGGATGTCGAGAGAGGAAGCGGTGGGGAAGCTCTGCGCCGAGGTCTTCAGGGCGACCGTATGCGAAGACTCATGCATGCTTCGCAGGACGATGGAGAGCGGAGAGCCGGTGATCAACGAGGAGATCTCGATCGTCCGTTCCGACGGAGAGACGATTCCGGTGAGCATCTCGACCGCCCTGCTGAGAGATTCCGAGGGAAACATCATCGGCGGCGTAGAGACCTTCCGCGACCTTTCCGTTATCGAGGAGCTGCGCAAGGAGCTCAGCGCCTCCCATACCTTTTACGACATTATCAGCAAGAACCACCAGATGTACAACCTGTTCGATATCATGCCCGACCTGGCCGAAAGCGAGAGCACCGTTCTCATCGTCGGGGAGAGCGGCACGGGCAAGGAGCTGTTCGCCAGGGCGATTCACGACTTGAGCGCGAGGAGCGAAGGCCCGATCGTCACGGTCAACTGCGGGGCGCTCCCCGACACGCTTCTCGAGGCGGAGCTGTTCGGTTACCGGGAGGGCGCTTTCACCGACGCACGGAAGGACAAGCCCGGCAGGTTCGCAAGGGCCGAAGGAGGGACGATCTTTCTCGACGAGATCGGGGACATATCGCCCGCCACGCAGGTTAAGCTGCTGCGCGTTCTGCAGGAGCGCGTATACGAGCCGCTCGGCGCGACCGAATCTGTAACGGCCGACGTGAGGGTCATCACCGCGACCAACAGGGACCTCGACGCGATGGTCGAGGACGGGACGTTCAGGCGGGATCTGTACTACAGGATAAACGTCGTCCGCCTCAGTGTCCCGCCGCTGCGGGAGCGGAGAGAGGACATCCCGCTGCTCGTCGATCATTTCACAGGCAGGTTCAACAGGCTGCGGGGACGCAATGTCACCGGGGTGACGTCCGACGTCATGTCCATCCTGATGGGGCACGATTTCCCCGGCAACGTCAGGGAGCTGGAGAACATAATCGAGCACGCCTTCGTGCTCTGCCGCTCCGGCATGATAGGCATTCGCCACCTTCCGGACAGCTTCAGACAGCCGGAAGGGGGAGAGCGGCCGGTGGACACCGCCAGCCTGCCCGAGCTCGAAGGAAGGTTTATCATGGAGGCCCTCAGGAGAAACGGCTGGAACAGGGAAAGGACGGCGGCAGAGCTCGGCATGCACAAGACGACCCTCTGGAGGAAGATAAAGCGCCTCGGTCTGAGACTCCCCTCGAAGGACGGCAGGGCCCCCCCCACGACCGGCGGATAGTTGCGTTTGTGCACTTATTCCCGCGGGTCTATAGTAGCATAATTGCAACTATAATAACTCGGGTCATCCACCGCCGCCCACTGAAATATTCTCGTAATTCGTGGCATTACGGGGTGTTATCGTCTTAAAACGCACGAGTCTTTCACGAGGCACGTTTTATGCGTTTACAGGGTGAGGGGCGTTTGTGCAATGAAAGTAGCGATTCCGATATGGAAAGGAAGGGTTTCCCCGGTCTTCGACACGGCCTGCCGGATGGTCATCGTCGAGTTCGAGGATGGGAGGCCGGGCGAGCGCTCGGAATTCGTCGTGAAAAATGGCGGCTCTTCGGCGAGGGTCGGCCTGCTGCAGGATCTCGGGGCCACGACACTGATCTGCGGCGCGATCTCGAATCGTACGGCGAGTATCGTCGAACACTGCGGGATCGAGCTGGTGCCCTGGGTTGTCGGGGAGATAGACGATGTCATAGAGGCGTTTTTCAGCGATTCGCTGGGAACAGACGGTTTCATCATGCCGGGGTGCCGGCACAGGCACGGAAGAAGAAAGATATGCCGCAGTGAGAACCGGCGCGGGGCCGGCGGTGAGAACTGGCGGCGAAACGGAGGCGAAGGTCGCCGGCGGACCGGCGGAAGGAGGAACGAGGAATGAAGATAGCGATATCATCGACGGGGGGAAAACCGGAGAGTCCGATGGACGCCCGGTTCGGAAGGGCCGGGTACTTCCAGATATTCGATACCGATACCGAAGAATACGAAGCCATCGACAATACTACCGGCAGGGACGCGATGCAGGGTGCGGGCGTGCAGGCGGGTGAGCTCATCGCGGGCACGGGAGTATCGATACTGATCACGGGGCACTGCGGGCCGAATGCTTACAGGGTCCTCAGCGGCGCCGGCGTCAAGGTGATGCTGTGCAGTAGCGGAACGGTGGAGAACGCGGTAGAAAAATTCATGAAGGGCGACCTGAAAGAGGCCGCCGGACCAGATGTCAACGGCCATTGGGGCTGAAAGGAGGCACCGACATGCCAGGAGGAGACAGGAGCGGACCGAGAGGCGAAGGACCGAGGACTGGAAGAGCTGCCGGGTACTGCAGCGGATACGATGTGCCGGGGTACATGAATCCGGTAGCCGCATATGGAGGCGGCGGAGGCCGGCGCGGCGGAAGGATCGGAGGCGGCTTCGGCCGGGGTTACAGGCACATGTACTATGCTACGGGCCTGCCGCGCTGGAGTCGCGGAGGATTGGGGCGCCAGCCGTTCTATCCGTATGGATATGACGGCTATGAGGCAGATTATCCCCAGGCCGGGAGCGCCGGAAGCGAACTCGATTATCTCCGGCAGGAAGCCGAGTTTATCGAGAAAAGGCTTGGATCGATATCGGACAGGATCAGCGAACTCGAATCTGACGCAAAAAAGGAAACAGACTGAGGGATGAGGATTGCTGTTGCAAGCGGCAAGGGGGGAACGGGAAAAACTACCGTAGCAGTCAATCTGGCCGTTTCGGCTGTGAGAGTCGGTCTCCGGACGGCGTATGTGGATTGCGACGTCGAGGAGCCGAACGGTCACATTTATCTCAAGCCCGAGAAAGGTCTTTCCCTCCCCGTTGCCGTAGAGGTGCCGGAGATCGACGAATCGCTGTGCACCGTATGCGGTGAGTGCGGGAAGATCTGCGAGTTCAAGGCCATCGCCGTGCTGGGCGACAGGGTGATGGTATTTCCCGAGCTGTGCCACGGCTGCGGTGGATGTTTCCTGGTCTGTCCCGTCGATGCCATGAAGCGCAGCAGTCGTCTTGTCGGCAGGGTCGAAACAGGTGTTTCGAAAATCGCCACGTGTGGAGGAGATCGAGCCGCCCCCGACGGGGACGGGGAGATCTCGGTCGTTCAGGGGATCCTCAGAGTAAAAGAGGCGATGCCTCTGCCGGTCATACGGGAAGTGAAAAAGCACATACCCGGCGGGGATATAGTCATCATAGACTGTCCGCCTGGAAACTCCTGCCCGATGGTAGAGTCGGTACGCGGTGCGGACAGGGTGATCCTGGTCACCGAGCCGACGCCGTTTGGTCTCAACGATCTCGAGATCGCCCTCGAGACGGTCAGGGAGATGGGTATCCCGGTCGATATCATAATGAACAGATGCGATCCGGGAGCCGGGCTGCCGGAAGGGGCCTTCGGTGACGTAGGATCCGAGGTGATCGCGAGGATCCCGGAATCCCGCGAGATAGCGGAGATCAATTCCAGGGGAGGGCTGGCCTCCCTGGAGTTCCCCGAACTCGCCGGGACCATGGACAGGATACTCGAAAAGATCCTGCGTTCGGCCAGGGAGGCACGGCGATGAAGGAGCTGGTCGTGATAAGCGGAAAGGGGGGGACGGGCAAGACAAGCATCGCGGCGTCGCTGATAAAGCTTTCGGGTGGTGTGGTAGCGGCGGACTGCGACGTCGATGCCGCGAATCTTTATCTCGTCGTAAAGCACGAGGTGCGCAGGACCACCGCGTTCCAGGGGGGCAATAAGGCCGTCATAGACTACGCCCTCTGCACGTCATGCGGAAAGTGTGCCGAATTATGCCGGTTCGATGCCATCGACAATATTGACAATACGTTCCGTATAGATAAATTTGCTTGTGAAGGGTGCGGCGTATGTGCATATTTCTGTCCCGAACGGGCCATAACGATGTTCGAGGAAGCGGGCGGAGAGTGGTTCGTGTCCGATGCCGATTCGGGACCCATGGTACATGCGCGGCTGACGCCCGGCGGAGAGAACTCGGGCAAGCTGGTCACGATCGTCCGCAACGAGGCGAAGAGGGTCGCGGTGGACGGGGGGTACGGCACGATCATCGTCGACGGAGCTCCCGGCATAGGATGTCCCGTGATAGCATCGATCACCGGCGCGGACGCCGTGCTCGTAGTAGTGGAGCCTACACTTTCCGGAATGCACGATATGAAGCGCGCCATGGAGCTCGCCGGGTATTTCGGCGTAAAGGCGATGCTGGCCGTCAACAGGTGTGATATCAACGAAGATATCGCGGCCGAGATCGTCGAATATGCAGCCGGCAACGACGGTCGTCTGGTCGGCCGGGTGCGGTACGATCCCGACGTGACGCGAGCCCAGATAAACGGGATGAGCGTTGTTGAATACTCCGACGGGCCTGCCGCCGCCGACATCAGGCGGCTCTGGGAGGCTATCGTCGACGAACTGGATCTGGAGGTATGATGAACGACAAGATGGACCAGAAGAAGCTCACCGGGAGACTCTCCAGGATAAAGCACAAGATCCTTGTCCTCTCCGGAAAGGGAGGAGTGGGCAAGAGCACGATAGCGGTCAACCTGGCCGTTGCCCTGGCAGCCGCCGGGAAAAAGGTCGGTCTGCTCGACGTCGACATCCACGGGCCGAGCGTGCCGAAGATGCTCGGGATAGAGAATATGTCCCTTCAGGGCAGCGGGGAGTCGATCAACCCCATCGAGGTCGGCGACAACCTCAGGGTGATGTCGATAGGGCTCCTGCTCAGGAGTGCCGATGACGCGGTTATCTGGCGCGGGCCGATGAAGATGGGCGTTATAAAGCAGTTCCTCTCCGATGTGGAGTGGGGGGATCTCGACTACCTCGTGATAGATTCCCCGCCCGGAACGGGCGATGAGCCCTTGTCGGTCGCCCAGCTCGTTCCCGATGCCGACGGTGCGGTCATCGTGACGACGCCGCAGAACATCGCCCTCATAGACGTTAGAAAATGCATAACCTTCTGCCGGCAGCTCAGCCTGCCCGTCCTCGGCGTCGTAGAAAACATGAGCGGATTCGTATGCCCGCACTGCGGAGAGAGAACGGATCTGTTCAAGAGCGGCGGCGGCAGGGAAATGGCGGACGACATGAATGTTCCCTATCTCGGGGCCGTTCCGTTCGATCCCGCCGTGGTGCATGCCGCCGATCTGGGCGAACCGTACGTGCTGAAGCATCCGGAATCGGAGACCGGCAGGATCTTCGCCGCGTTTGCGGCACCGCTGCTGTCGCTGAAGAAGAGAGAGGTCGCTTCTCCTTCTTCCACCGGCGGAAGCAGCACGTCGTGCACCGACGGCTCGGGCACGATGAAGATCGCGCTCCCCATCGACGGCGGCAGGGTCAGCGGGCATTTCGGGCACGCCGAGAAGTTTGCCATATTCGAGGTGGACTGCTCGAGCAACGCGATAACCGGCTCGAGCGAGGCCGTTCCGCCTGCTCACGAGGAGGGCGCCATCCCCGAATGGCTCCGCGAACAGGGAGTCAGCCTCGTCATCGCGGGCGGACTGGGCAGAAAAGCGAAACAGATCTTCGACGATATGGGCATCGATGTCGTGACGGGCGCGCCGCAGGACGAGCCGGCCGCAGTGGTCAGGTTCCACCTGGACGGGACGCTCGAATCGGGCGACAATGTCTGCGGGCACAGTTCCGGCGGCGGGGCGGGCGGAGGATGCGGCGGCGGAGAGCCGGGTGGCTGCGGCCATTGACCGGCCGGGTTCGAATGCGGAGTAAAAGCGGGATGGATCTCGTTTCGCCGGAATTTCTTGATCATTTCATGAACCCGCGCAACCACGGGACAATCGAGGATCCCGACGGTACGGGGATGGGAGGATCTCCCGACTGCGACGACTGGCTCCTGCTGACCATCAGGGTCGAGGCCGGACGGATCTCCGACATCCAGTTCCGGTGCAGGGGGTGCTCGGCCGCGATAGCAACGTCGAGTGCGACGACCGTGCTGGTAAAGGGCAGGACGATCGAGGAGGCGGAGGCCCTTTCCGCCGATGAGATCGAGAGGGCCGTCGGAGGCCTGTCCGAAGAAAAAAGGCACTGTTCGCTTCTCGGCGAGGAGGCCCTGAATGACGCGATAAACGACTGCCGGAGGCGTGGAAATGCTTCTCCGGAGACGATATAATGGGAAACGATATACTGGAAGTGTGCAGAAGCTCGAGAAAGGAGTCCCGCAGTGGATGATATCAGGAAGAAATCGAGAGATACACAGTGCGTCCACGCAAGCCTGATGGAGGATGCCAACGGCGCCGTCGTTCCGCCGATATACCAGACGTCTACCTTCAAGTTCCGAGACGCCGATCACGGCGCGTCGCTCTTCGCCGGGCGCGAGAAGGGTTACATCTACACGCGGATGGGCAATCCGACGATAGAGGGGGCGGAGAACGCTGTTGCCGTGCTCGAGGGCGGATACGCCGGGATCGGGTGCAGCTCCGGTATGGCGGCTCTTCATCTCGCCTTCGGGTCGATCCTCAGGTCGGGTGACCACGTCGTATGCAGCGAATCGGTCTACGGGCCCGTGGTCGGCCTGCTGAACGCGCAGTTCAGCAACTTCGGCATCGATGTGTCTTTCGTCGATACTTCCGACCTCAAGGCCGTGAAAGCCTCTATGACGCCGAAGACAACGCTCGTGCACGTCGAAACCCCGGGCAATCCCACGCTGGTGATCACCGACCTGGCTGGTGTAGCGAAGATCGCCCATGACAACGGCGCGAAGATGACGGTCGATAACACATTCATGAGTCCCGTGCTGCAGAGGCCGCTCGAGCACGGCGCCGACATAGTGATACATTCGATGACCAAGTTCCTCAACGGACACGCCGACGTCGTGGCGGGCATGGTCGTAGTCAAGGACGAGGATGCCTACAAGCACATGCGCCGAATGTCCAACGCCTTCGGCGGCACTATAGATCCGTTCAACTCCTTTCTCGTGGCCAGGGGGATCAAGACCCTGGCCATTCGCGTGCAGCGCCACAACGAGAGCGGCATGAAAGTGGCGGCCTTCCTCGACAGCCATTCCAAGGTGGAGAAGGTGATGTATCCCGGGCTAGAGTCGCATCCCGGGTACGACGTCCACGCGAAACAGGCGGACGGCCCCGGCGGCCTGATCAGCTTCGAGCTGACCGGCGGGCTGAAGGCCGGCAAGGTGCTTATGAACTCGGTGAAGCTGTGCGTTCTCGCCGTCAGTCTCGGCGGTGTGGAGACGCTTATCCAGCATCCCGCAGCGATGACTCATGCGAGCATGGGCTCCGAGGTGCGGAGGCAGGCCGGCATCACCGACGGGCTTGTCAGGATCTCGGTGGGGATAGAGGATGTCGGAGAGATAATAGCCGATCTCGAGCAGGGACTGGAAAAAGTCTGAATACATGTCCCGGCTCCCATTTCGGCGACGTCGGGATGAAGTGCATCGGAAGGGACCGGAGATCCCGCCAGCTCGTGATGGACGGTGTGGTTGAGCAGAGCGAGAAGATCGCAAGGATCAGATAGCCCGCCGGCGGGAAGCGATCATCTCCCCGTTTTTTCCTTCAGCCTTTTCAGCAGTTCCTTGTGCTGGTACTGGACGTAGAGCTCGGCCTTCGGCTTCTTCGTGATCCTCCGAATCGTCACCGACATCTCCTCGAGGGTGAACCGGTACGTCTTGTAGGCCATCTCTGTCGTGCCGTCGGGGGAGGTCGGTTCGACGCCGTATTTCTCCACGATCTGATCGCGGAGCGTCTCGAGCTGCGAGAAGGTATTGCGCCTGTAGTAGAAGACGACCTCCATCAGCCGGTCCTCGAAGAAGGCCAGGCGGGACATTTCGATCTCCCTCGATCCGGAGGGGGTGCCCGTCACTGCTATCATCTTCCCCCTCCGATCGTACGGGGATCCGGGGATCTCGGTCCATGCGACGGACAGCCCGACACGTTCCTTGAATCCGTTGAACGTCTCCCCGAGGCAGAATCCCTCGATCTCCTCCTCCAGCACTATGTCCTCGCCTCCCGAGCAGGAGATGAGAAAGATGAGAACGAAGGATGCGATTACGACACCGGACGTCCGTTTTCGGTCATGTGGTCGCAGGGCTGCTTACTCCTTCTTCGTCGTCCTTCGAACGGAACAGCGTATAAAGACCGCTGATGCCCACCGCCATCATGATGCCGGACTGTATCCAGGTCTTGGGCGGAACAGCTCCCTTTGTCGATACGACGAAGATCGGCATAGCGATCGAAATCGCTATCAGCACGAAGTAGATGATTATCAGGACCCTTCTCGCCTTGGCCCTGGTCTCCGCCGAGTCAACGCCGAACACCTTGTTGTACAGGGCCAGGAGGAACATCGTGACTACTCCGAGAGCGGCGAAGACGATCCAGAAGTTGCGAAGCTGGTATTCGATACCTGTCTTCCCGACGAGCGGCTTGAGGAACGAATTGTACATCTCGCCGCCGACGTTCGAGCCGACGAGCGACCCGATGACCCCGTAGAGGAAGGCGTACCCCATGTATACCGCCTTCTTGTCCTGCGGCGCAACGAGCCCGATGTAACTGTAGTACTTCGGATGGCAGGTCATCTCGCCGATCGAGAATACCGCGATTCCCAGGATGAAGATCCAGACGTGCTGCGAAGAGGCGAGGAAGATAAATCCCAGCGCCCCTATAAGGATGCCCGCGATCATGGTCGGCAGCGGCTTCCTGTTCTTGACGATCATGTTGACGAATATCTGCAGCAGCACGATCGTGCCTGCGTTGATCACTGTGACGTGCTCGGGACCGAACTGGTAGTTCAGCCCGATTCTTGTGAACAGGGCGTTGACCGGTGCGGGATCGATGAAGTCGCGCAGGTACCAGAGGACAGAACCGAAGCTCTGGAAGTAGAGGATCCAGAAGCACGAGTATACGAAGATCAGGAGCATGAACCGCGCGTCGGAGAGGACCATCAGCGCGCTGGAGAGAACCTCCCTGAAGGCCTTGGTGCTCTTCGGCTTGGGCGGATCCTCGTAGACGAATATCGCGGGGAAGAACATGAAAGCGCAGTAGATGGCGCTGAACATGAAGACCCAGTTCCATCCCAGGTTCCTGCTCACCAGCCCGGCGACGATCGGGGCTATCAGCGCGCCGAGGTTGATCATCCAGTAGTAGATACCGAATCCCATCCCCGAGTTGCCCTCGTGGGTCATACGGGCGATCGTTCCCGAGATGATCGGCTTGAACAGCCCGGAACCCATGGCCATGATAACGAGAGTGAAGAATATTACCCCGTAGGCGGTCACCTGGGCCGACATGAAGTATCCCGCCGACAGGAGGGCGAAGGCCACAATGAGCATCTTCCTGTAGCCGTATCTGTCGGCAAGCGCCCCTCCGAGGATCGGGACGATGTAGGTGATCGCGTAGACGACTCCCTGCAGAAGCCCGACCATGTCCTCGGTGAATCCGAGGCCGCCATCGGCCACCTTGCCCGACAGGTAGATCGCCAGGAGAGAGTTGAGGCCGTAGTAGGCGCCCCTCTCGAAGAGCTCCATCACGTTGGCGACCCAGAAGGATTTAGGGAATGAGCCGATACCTGTTTTCTGTCCGGTTACCTGTTCCAACTGTGCTACTCCCTTTCAAACGATGAACGCCGGTTCGCCGCGATCCTGCCGGGAGGAAGACGGCCGCCGGCTTATTGCTGGTGCGGGAGCGGGAGATCATCCACCCCGTCACGCGGGGCATGTTATCAGAAAATGCGATGCCGCCGAATAAAAAAACATATCGAGTGGGATAATGGACAGGATCAGCAGGAGAATCTCAGCTCGAACGTCCCGATGACGATCCTGTCGCCGCGCTTAAGGGCGCGTTTGTGGATTTCCTCGCCGTTGATGCTCGTCCCGTGCCGGCTGTTGAGGTCCTCGATCATGTAACCCCTGTTGGACCTGTGGATTATCGCGTGCTCGTCGGCGACGAACGCGTGGTCGAGACAGATGTCGCACGACACGGCACTGCCCAGGGACGTGTCCCGCTTCTTCAGGGATATCTCAAGACCGGCGAAACAGCCGTTGGTTATGGTCAGCACAGCATTTAGGCCGTTCGTATTCTTAGACCTCTTTCGCGGTTTCGAGTCCAGGACTGCGGCATTGCCGCCTTTCCTTCCGCCTCTTTTTCCTGACACTACAACACCTTCCATGTAACGGGATCTGCCGCACAGGGCGGATTTGTCCGCCTGTTCCGTCGCAGCACGCAATAATCGTACCATCCACGGAAGCGATTTTCCCCAACCGGCCGGCCGGTTGCGATTCCTGTTTTATATGCGGCCGGCCAGTTGTAGAATCACCAGCGGCGGGCATTCCCTTTGATGACGCCACGGGGAAGATAGTAAGGAAAAAGAAAGCCTGAAAGGAGAACCGCAAATGGAGGATTTTCTCGATCTCGCATGGAAATGGCTGATCACCAGCGGTGCCCGGATACTCGCAATCGTGATCGTCTCGCTCATTGTCATACGCGTCGTGAGGATGATCATAAACAGGTCCAGGGACAAGATAGTCATGAAGACCGAGGACGATATAGAGAGGGCCAAGAGAACGGAGACCCTGGCCGGGCTGATCGAGAAGACCATGAGGGCGATCGTGCTGATAGCCGCGGCCCTGATGACCCTGCAGGCCCTCGGGATAAATATCGCGCCGCTGCTCGCAGGCGCGGGAGTCGTGGGGCTGGCCGTCGGTTTCGGGGCGCAGAGCCTCGTCAGGGACGTGATCAGCGGGTTCTTCATCCTCCTGGAAAACCGCATGAACGTCGGCGACGTCGTCGAGATAGCCGGCAAGTCGGGGCTCGTCGAGTCGATCAACCTGAGGGTGACGACGCTGCGGGACCTCTCCGGCAACGTGCACAGCATACCCAACGGTGAGATAGCGGTCGTGACGAACATGACGAAGGAATACTCGAGGGCCGTGCTCGAGATCGGCGTCGCGTACAAGGAGAACGTCGACGAGGTGATGCAGGTGATGAAAGACGTCGGCGACGAGCTGGCGAAGGATCCGGGATTCAGCCACCGGATCCTCGAGCCGATGGAGGTGCTCGGCCTCGACAGTTTCGGAGACTCCTCGGTCAACATCAAGGCGCGGATCACCACCAGGCCCCTCGAGCAGTGGAACGTTGCGAGGGAGTACCGGCGCAGGCTGAAGAACACATTCGACGAGAAGAGGATCGAGATCCCGTTCCCTCACTTGACACTGTACATGGGCGAGGGGGAGAGCAGGGGCGTGCTGAAAATCCGCCACGTCGGCGGCGGCGAGAGCGAACCCGGCGTCACGGATAATAACGGCAGCGAGTGGACCTGAATCCTCTTCCGGGAACCCCGGAAATGTCAGCCGCCTTACCCGCCCTTGACGTATCTGATATAGAGCGCGGGCCTGAGCGCCACGGCGGCGCTCTCCCGCATGCAGGCGTGCAGGAATGCCTCCTCCCCCGAGGTCCTCGTCCTCAGAAGCACCCCGTGGTTCTTCGACGCCATCTTTATCCAGGTCTGGACCCTGACCGTGTCGAGCTCGAACGTGACGACGGTGTCGGCCCTGACCTCTCTCGAATCCATCAGCTCGAGGACGTCGCCGCCCGCATCAGTCCATTTGGATGCGCCGTCCAGGAACTCCCAGGAGACGCCGTCGCCCAGGAACCCTTCCACCCACGATCCCGGGTATGTCCCGGGAACGGTCGCTTCCCAGGCGTCGAGCCAGACAGTCCGGTTCGTGTCTTCGGGTGTGACGCTGATCGTCAGCAGAGCGCTGATCACGGTGCCGCAGTCCGTTATCGACGTGAGATCGAACCTGACGAGCATTCTCTGCTCGTAGAGCGAGGCGCCAATATCGACCACGCCGAGTGTATCGACCGGCCTGGTGCCGTAGTTGCCGCTTTTCGTCGCGTAGTCCGGCCCGTCCTTGATCACCGCGTCGCTTGTTCCGAGATATGTTGGCAGGGGGGATGCGCCGTCCCTGAAGACGACGGTGACGGTATCGTTCTCGCCCGGGCCGGTCGAGCTGCTCTCGCATCCGATTGCCGACAGCATGGCGGGAACCGCCGAGGCAGATAGTATGAAATAGACCCACCTTCTCGTCATCATGATATGAATATTAAACGAATCTCACGGGGCACAATCACTTTTTGTCTTTCGGGGCGCGGAAATCGCCCGCGTCGATGCCGTGCTTCTTCATCAGGTCGTGAAGCGTAGGCCGGCTCACGTCGAGCTCGACCGCCGCGGCGGAGACATTTCCCGATGTGCGCAGGAGGGCGGCAACCACCATCCCCTTCTCAAGCTTCTCCCGCGCCTCCTTCAAAGTCATCTCGCCGGCGACATCGAGGGATGCAGGCTCCCCGGCTTTTTCCCCGCCCGTGTCGCCGTCAAACGGGATGTCGAGATCCGACGGCTGGATCAGGTTGGAGACGGCCATTATCACACCCCTCTTGACACTGTTGTCGAGCTCTCTGACGTTTCCCGGCCAGCGGTAGGAGTGGATCGCATCGATGGCGGCCCTGCTGTAGCCCTTCATGCCGCGCGAGAACTCCGAGCTGTACCGGTGGAGGAATCTCGTGGCGAGGAGAAGGATGTCATCGCCCCTGTCGCGCAGGGGAGGCATCGACATCCTTACCGTATTGATGCGATAGAACAGGTCCTCCCGGAAGGCCTTCTCCTCGATCATCTCCTCGAGATCGCGATTGGTCGCCGCGATGACGCGCGCGTCGACCTGGATCGGTTCTTCTCCTCCGACCCTCTCGACGATCTGGTCCTGGAGGAAGCGAAGCAGCTTGACCTGGAGGGCGGACGGGAGTTCGCCTATCTCGTCGAGAAAGAGGGTGCCGCCGTCGGCGGCCTCGAATTTCCCGGTCTTTGTCGTGTGTGCCCCGGTGAAGCTTCCCTTCTCGTGGCCGAACAACTCGCTCTCAAGGAGGTTTTCCGGGATGGCGCCGCAGTTGATCGGGACGAACGGCCCGCCGCTGCGGGTCGACTGGTTGTGGATCGCCCGCGCAATCAGCTCCTTGCCCGTGCCGCTCTCGCCCGTAATCAGGACCGAGACATCGGTAGGCGCGATACGGCGCACGGCCTCGAAGATGCCGAGCATCGGTTTGGACATCCCCATGACTCCCTCGAACTCGTGCCCCGGCGCGTATCCTTCCTTCAGCCTGTCGATCTCTCCCTCGAGGGAGCTGATGTAGAACGCCCTCCGCAGGATGACCCTGAGCTCCTCGACGTCGATCGGCTTGGCGTAGAAATCCATCGCCCCCGTCCCGATCGACTTCAGCGCGTTCTCCATGTCGTCGTGCCCGGTGATCATCACGACCTTGATGCGCGGGTCGATGCTCAGAGCCGTTTCGAGTACCTCGAACCCTTCGAGCTCGGAGGTGTCGTCTGTGAGGGAGAGGTCGAGTAACATCACGGCGGGGGAGTGTTCCCTGATGGCCGACAAAGCCTCATCGACGGACGAGGCTGTGATGATGTCGTAATCGTTCTTGAAGGCCCATCTGAGCTGCTTGAGGATCGTCTCTTCGTCGTCGACTATAAGCAGTTTGTCCAGTGCCAAATCCCGACCGTACCTTTCCAGGGCGGTCATCCGCCTGCGGGCATCTCTACCTTTACCGTGGCTCCGCCTCCCGGGAGGCTGGAGACCGATATAGACCCGTCGTGCGCCTCCGCGAGAGACTTGCACAGTACGAGTCCCACACCGAGGCCGTTCTTTTTCGTGCTCATGAACGGTCTGAACAGTCCGTTCTCGAGATATTCCCTGTCGAATCCCGGCCCGTCGTCGCTGACGATGACCGTCAGCGTATTCCCGTGTCGGGCGATCCCGACCTCGACGATCCCTCCGTCGACGATTGCCTCGATCGCGTTGAGCACGAGGTTCTCTACGATCCTCGACAGGGCCGAGGGATCGACGAACGCCTGCACACCGCCCTCGGACTCGAGCCTGATCGTGACGTCTTTCTTCGACGCGAACTGCTCGAGCGAGGCGATCCTGTCTCCGGCGACGGTCGTCGCGTCGGTCGTCGCCCGCGAGATCGCGGCGGGCGCCTTGTGCGCGTTCAGCGAATCTATCATCCGGCGCATCTTCTGCACCGATCTCTCGAGCGTGTCGATCGCGTCTTCCTGGAATTCCCTGTCGTGAATATTATCCTTGGCGTTTTCGGCAGTCAAGGAGAGCATGCCGACAGTGTTCTTCAGATCGTGGATCACGAAGGAAGCGAACCTGTTGAAAGATTCGAGCTGTTTCGATTCGAGGTACCGTTCCTCCATAAGGAGGTTCTCGAGGGCGAGCGCGGCCTGGTCGGTGATCGTGGCGAGGAAATCGCGGTCCTCCTCCGACCACGGCCGCCCGAAATCCTTCCGTCCGAGGGCGATGAATCCCCTCACCTCTCCCCCGATCGTGAGAAACGAGACCGCCCGGATCCATCCGGGTACCTCCGCGCGGGGAGCGTTCTCCGCAGTGGATCGACCCCCGCCGATCCCGTGCCGCCGGTGGCGCGATATCATGATCAGGGGCGAATTCACGTAGAGTTCCACGAGTTCGCCCGATGAGGCGGCGGTGGACTCATCGCTGTCGAGTCCGTGATCGGCCACCTTGCCTCCGCCGATGCCGGCGTAGATCAGACCCTTCCTGACCATCATCGTTTCGCAGAGAGAGCTTATCGTGTTGGAGAGAAGGTCGTCGACCGTCGAGCTCGACGTCATCAGGCGCGCGTAGTGACGCCACTCCCGCCTGTAGTTATAGAGCCCCGGCCTGAAGTTCTCGTTGACGAACATACGCAGGTGACGCCGGGCCTTCCCCGATATGAGGATTGCGAGGAGGATAAATACGGCGAATGCCGACAGGACCATGACGCCGAACCTCTCGTACGGCATGCCGATGATATTCGACGTCCACGTGATCAGCGCGAAGGCGAGGAGGTAGAGACCGGCTGCGACCACGGTAACGACCGAGAGAGCCTTCCCCTTCTCAGGCATCGTTCTTACCTCGAAAACGGGATATCTCCAGCCGGCATAGAGGATCGTCATGCAGAAGAAGATCACGCCGAGCGCTCCGACGGAGATGAAATAGTCGTCTGCCTCCGAGAGCAGCACGAGCCTGCTCATCATTATGAAGTTCATGATCGAGGCTATTATCGCACCGAGCAGGGGGTACTTGAGCGTAACCTTCGCCGGGACGTTCGCCGCCCTGTAGGTGTTTTCGAAGGTATGAAGGAGCAGGACATTGACGGCCAGGGCCAGCAGGGCCAGTATCCGGCCGATTGCTGTGACCCCGATGCGCCAGAGCCCGCCTCCCTCGGCGAGCTGGAACCGGCTGACGACGACCTCTGCCGGGACGAGCAGGGCCGCGGCGGCGAGCAGCGCCCCGAACGTGATCATGCCGGGAAGCCAGCTGCGCAGTCGCCTTCCGGCATCGTTGCGTCCGAAGAAGGAGAAGAACGGGATGACCAGGGCGGGGGAGAATATTATCAGGGCGAGGTGGGCCTGCAGCCGGCGCATTACCTCTTCGGGCGATTTCGAAGCGAGGGCGAATGTCAGGGCGGCCATCGCGGCGGAGGTGCAGAGGGCCGACAGGATGAAGAGCGTCTTCTGCACGTTCCGTTTTCCCGAGGCGATGTGGATCGCGGCGAGCAGGAGCAGCAGGGCCGACGACGCACCGGTCAGTATTGCCGTTAGTGTGATCATTTCGATCCCCTGATCCTGTCGAACTGTTTCTGCGCCTCGTCGGCCAGCGGCGTGCCTGGATATTTCGCCGCGCAGCTCTGGAGGATCTCGGCCGCCCGCCCGGCGTCGCCGAGCTCGTTTTCGTAAATCGACGCGGCCATGAGGCAGTTTTGCTTGAAGCTGTGGTACTGCGGGTACCTGCCCGGGAGCGCCAGCAGACGGCCGGCAGCCTCTTCCCATCGTTCCTGCTCTATCAGGGTGCGCACGTGGTATTCCTCTGCGACGATGCGGATCGTCTCGGAGTACTGGAGGGACGAGAGCCGTTCGTAATGCTCTGCAGCCCTCTCATAGGCCGCTTCCAGTGCCTCGGTCTCCCCGGTTCCACTGTAGTGGGCGGCGATGCGCAGCGGCGCTTCCATGCCCTGTATCGTCGTCGGGAAGTTGGTGTAGACAGACTTGTAGTGGAGGGAGGCCTCGATCCAGTTTCCCCTGCGTTCCTCAAGGATGGCGAGCTGCCAGGCGGCCTCGACCGTTTCCGGGCCCGTATCCCTGTATTCATCGAGCACCCTGTTGTAGGCTGCTGCGGCGTCGTCGTACCTCCCCTCGCCGAGAAGGATGTTGCCCTTCATCAGCAGGGCTGTCGGCGCCTCCTTCGACCGGGGATGCTCGGTGACGATCCTGTCGAAGACCGAGACGGCGCTTTCCCGGTCTCCGAATCCGTCGAGCTCGACACGCGCTTCGAGGTAGAGGAGGCTCGGGATATCGGCCTGGTTTCCGTAAATCTTTCTCATCTCCCGGATCGTGTTCCTTGCCTTCGTCCATTCCTCTCCGAGCAGACAGGTGCTGACCAGGTTGTATCTCGCTTCTTTCCTGAGCTCTTCCGATGCGTTCGAGCGTATGACGTGCCGGTATGTCATTTCGGCCTCGCCGAGCCATTTTCCGGCACAGCCGGCATCGGCCGTCGCTCTGCAGATCTCCGCGATGCGGATCGGCGTCAGCAGGTAACGGCGGTTGAGCCGGGCCGTATCGAGGATCTTTTCCCCGGACAGGTACTCTTCGTAAAATTTCGCAAAGAGCCTGAGAGCCTCGGCGGTATCACCACTCTCGCGTGAGATGAACGCGGCCGACCAGAGGGCGTTCGCCCTGGCCGCCGGAACGTTGCCCGCGATCTCATAGGCGTGCAGGAAATCCTTTCTCGCGTTTTCGAACATAGATGCTCTGAACTCGAGCTCGGCCAGCTCCATCTGCGCCGTGACGACTATGAGGTCGAGACCCTCCATGCTGCCGGTGTCGCCGGCGTAGTCTTCGATGATCTTTCTGTAGGAGGTCAGCGTCCTGTCGAGGAATTCCCTGTTGAGGGTGGGGAATGTCAGCTCGCCGGCATACCTGCGTGCTTCGAACAGGGCTTTCTCCGCCTCGTAGGTCGGCGACTTCTCCTCGCTGCCGCATCCGGGGCAGATCGTAATGGCGGCAGTCAGAACGGCTGCGGCCGCCGTCAGGAGGACGGTCCGGATCGGATTGCCTGCTGCGGAAGTCCTCATATTCGCTCCTTCCGGCGTTACCCCGCGCCAATATCGAGGCTCGTTCCGGCAGGCCGGTCCACCTTCCTCGCGAGGAAGATCACCGTCGCCGAGGCGGTTATCAGATATGTAGAGACCAGTTCCATGACCCTTGAGGCGACATGGTTGTGGATCATGAAATCGGGGGACAGCTGCAGCGCTATCATCTCGGCCTTCATGTCGAGCAGGATCATGGGGACTGTCAGCATGAACGGCACCGCGACGACGAACAGTGTCTTCGTGAATGTCCGCAGTGAAAGTGATATTCCGGAGGCCATCGCGGCGGGTGCGGACGAGCCATTGATCATGACGTACGGGATGGCGTAGACGAACAGCGACTGGATTATCAGGCCCGCGGCGATCCCGCCGCCGAGGACGGCGTACATTGCCGGCCCTTCCATGTCTGACGAGAGCCAGACGCCGATATAGACGGCCGCGTAAACGGTGGCCGAAGATATGACGGAGATGCCCAGCAGATGGGGGTAACGGCGCCCGGCGGCGGAGAATGCCCGCGGCAGCGACGGTTTCCCGTGCCGCATCGCTCTCGCCACGAGGTATACGGTCGCGCCGTGAAATACGGACCTTAGAAAGATCTCGAGGATCATCTCGACACGTCCCAGTATGGGCTGGAGCAGGAGGAGATGAGCAGGGTAGTGGCCGAGCGTCTCGGGAGAGACGCCGCCGACGGGCAGGGCCCAGAGGCGCGCCAGCGGACCGGAGTTGCCGGCGAGGTAGGTGGCGAGGAGGAGCATCTGAAAAACAAAATAGATCAGGTAGGGCGCCGCGACCCTGGGATCGATCAGCAGGGTCAGCGAGGCGTGGAACGCCCGGAAGGCGGAAGAGATGCTTCTCGCCAGACTCCGCCGCTCCGCCGCGTCAGCGCTGCCCTTGATCACAGCCTTCGACATGCCGTATCAACTCCCGTCATCATCTTCCCGGGGCGTAAGCGCCTCGAGGACGTGCGGCGAGATATCTTCGACGAATTCAACAAGGTCTGCCCTGACGGCCTCGTCTCTTCCCGGCGGAATCGGGGCGGAAAATCTGATGAACGAGGCGGCCTGCGGCCGGGCGAGCAGGGCGCTCGTCATCTGGTTCCATTTCAGCTCGAACTCGTTCGGAATCGTCCTGCCCCGCACACTGAACCAGTATACGACGAGCTGCCTGCTGCCGCCGTCGGATATGGTCAGCTTCCGGGCCGGCGAGATCGTCCCGCCGATATCGAGGGCGATCGATCCCTCGGAGATTATATCCCAGCCCGCGCCGGGGTAACAATGCTTCGGTGAGTGGATCTGCGAATTCTCCTGCTGGTCGGCGAAGTACCCGATGAACAGGTCGATCGCGTCGCCGGTCGGATCGACATATGAACGCGCCAGTGTCAGGTCGGCGCCCAGAAGCCTCAGCGACTCGGCAGAGATGTACTCGTCCCTGGCCGTGAACCCGGCGAGGGCGCGCGGGATGCCTTCCAGATCGGGCGGCTGCGGCTGCGGCACGGTCCTCAGCCTCAGCGACCAGGTGTACGCGCAGAGCACGGCCAGTATGATCACGACCGCGGTGATTTTTTTCGTCGATACTGAGTCCATCTCAATATTCCCGCGCAAAGGAGCAGCATGAGAAAGCCCGCCATGAACACGATGATCCCCGATGCTTCGTGCAGCGGGCCGTCGGCAAAGCCCGGACCGATGAAGTATGCGCCGAGCGCCGTGACGACCAGCCGGACGGTGTTTGCCGCGATGGCGGCCGGCACCGAGAGGGTGACGAGGAGGAACTTCCTGCCGTTTGGCATATCGGAGAAGAACGCGAAGACGACGGCGAGCGTGAACATCGTCATCAGGGAGCGCAGCCCGCTGCAGGCTGCGATCACCTCGAGCGTGTAGCCGGGAAGCATCAGGATGTTCCCCTTGCGGATCACGCTGACCCTCAGGACTGTAAGGACGCCGGCGCTGAGCTTCGCGCTGAGTATCTGCATCGGAAAGGTGATCTTGAAGTAGATTATGTACGGGAGGGGGACCATCAGCAGGAGCAGCAGCAGCGGAGGGCCTGCGACCTTCGTGAGATTCCATCCCCTGAGGAAGAGGACCGCCCCGAGGATCATCAGGGGCAGCGAGATCCTCATAGTAAAGAACTCGGCCGCCGCTGTTCCCGTTATCAGAAGGGCGGCCGAGCCGAGTATGAGCAGGAGGCCCAGGTCCTCCTTTCCGCCGCCGCCGGCCTCGCGGAGCGCACCGCGCCTTCTCCACAGCAGCAGGGCCGATACGAAGGGGATGAGAAGGCCGTGACGGTAGTTCGAATCGTCGAGCCACTGACGCACGAGCGATGAAATGACGGGCGCGTACAGCAACGCCAGAAGGACGAGCGCGGCGATCGTCAGAATCGTGTCTGTCCGGGCCGTCCGGCCCTGTTTCTGGGCGGCCATCGGCAAGAAGGCTCCTCCTGTCTCTTGCGACAGAGTCTTTTATATCTCTTCCGGCCGATAATAACAAGAGTTATGCCGGATATCGGGGATTACAGCGTCCGGGGAGGGATGTATTCGGCTGGAAGTATAATATTTCCGGCCTGACGGATGACAGGGGATAAAAAAAGGCGGGTGCCCGATGGATCACACCCGCCTGTAAACAAGGGTCTACCTCTGACTATCGCTTTTTTCTCCTCAGAAGAGGCGCGATCCCGAGAAGGCCGAGGCCGAGAAGGCTCAGCGTGGAAGGCTCGGGAGTGGCGTAATAGGACGAGTTATGAAACTGTGAGTTCATGAAGGTGTTGCCCTGGGAGTCGACGCCGATCGCGTTGAAATGGGCCCATTCGAAACCGCGGACAACGACGTTGAGCGTGATCTCGTCGCCCCAGCCGGGAGAATATACGCGGCCGAAGCCGTAGTTGTAGGCGTTGATCCGGCTGTTGTCTATCCGTCCGATATTGAGGAATCTGTACTGCTCGTCGATAGAGGAGCCGGCCAGAGGGCTCGCCGGGCTGAGATTCGTACCGGACGGGATCGAGTTGACCCACCTGTCGAAGGCGGAGATCTCGACGCCGTTTACGAAGATCTGTCCCATCTGGTCCCTCGGGACGCTCATCGCGAGATAGCAGTCCATGTAGTCGAAGGCGGGGACCTGGTACATCGGGCGCCCGCTCGTGCTGCTCGCTCCCTCGGCCCAGTAACCGACGACCTTGAGGTCGAAGTTGCTCGAGTTCGATATCCACGTGCCGGAATCAAGGCCCGAATCGTAGAAGGAATAACGCGAGTCCACGATGTATGTCTGCAGCCTCGGCACCGCGGCGACCGGAAGGGCAACGGCGAGGACTGTCAGGATCGTCAGGCTCATGAATATCGATCTTTTCATCTCTTGTTCCTTGTGCAAGTGTCGGGATTCTTTATGATCCAGCTATAAATCGCATTTCCAGTGGTAATATCCGCAAGCGCCGTGCCATTGCCTGCCGATTTACAACTGGCTATATTACAAGTGGTTACAGGCAGAGATAATCGGGTGATTTCCCCCTGTCCATATCGTGTAAAAGATCCCGACGGTGAATTTCCGCGCCATTTATTTAAGACATTGTCAATCAACGGGATATGCGACTCCTTGAGAAATGGAGGCGGGGATTGCTCCCCGCCTCTTCACGGTACCGGCCGTCTTCCGGGCAGGTTGCGGCCGGACCGGATCTGCGCTCATATCGTTCAAAGTCCCCGCGTGGCACTCCTGCGCACTCTGGTGGCTCCTCTTGTCATGGAAGACGAGGTGGAACGCCTGCGCGTACCGGAGGTCGAGGTTCTCGTGCCCATTTTCGGGCTCTTGCGCCACACTCCTATCCGGCTGTAACCGGTCGAGCGCTTGTACTTCGACGAGGTGCCGAAGGGGAGGCGGCGTTTAAAGGCGCTGGCCCGCACGGCCTGCGCAGGGCTGGTCAGCTTGCTGATCCCGCGGCTCGGCCCGTTTCTTTCCCTCGTGGACTGCCAGAGGAAATCCTGGCTGCCCCGCTTGGTGAATCTCGAACCGTCGATTCCGGTAGAGTTGCCTGTAGCCGGGCCGGACGGCCTGCCGGCCCTTTTCGCCGGCCTGCCGGTCTTCATGACCGCGGACCGGCGCGAGACAGTCATCGTCCTGCGGGCGCCGCTTTCGACGGTTGTGCCCGCTTCCCTGGTCGCCGCCCGTATCCACCGTCCGTCGATCTCCCCGCCCTTCTTCAACGCCCAGCCCTCGAAATCGTCCGGATGAACGTCCGAGGCCGCGACGGGAAGGGCGGTCGCGATCGACAGCAGCAGAAACAGCGGCACGATCGATACCCTGATGTAACGCATGGTTGCTTCCCTGTATCTATATTTTATCGGAATTAGGTAACGGATTTAGAAATCTATATTGTTACGCAGGGAATAGAAGAGGAGGAGAGAGGTTCCTGTTCTTATAGATAAAGTCTATCACACGGGCAGGAACGTGTCAAGCGGGCTGTTCTCCTGCCGTTCTCCTGCCGTTCCCCGGAGGCGGCGCGGAATGTCCCCCTGGGGGCCGCCGGGGGTCCCCATACAGAATTTAAGAAAGTTCGATCACAGGCTGAACCACTTGTTGATCTTGATCAGGAAAGTGTTGTCGCCGGCGGTGGAGAAGAGGTTGCCCAGGTCGCGACCCGGTTCGAATCGTCCGTATTCCTCCTCGAAATCGGAGGCGCCCCTCGACCAGACGAGAAAGAGGGTCGAGCCGGGACTGTACTCCCAGCGGAAGACGAGGTTGGAGTTGAACTCCTTGAAGTTGAAGTCGAGGTTGTCGGGATAGTCGTAAGGCGCGAACCGGTCGTCGTAGTCCGGCGCGTGAGGCGCGACGACCTCTCTGTAGTCGGAATACCTGCCCGCCGTTACGTAGGGCATCCCGTAGAACTGCAGCGTAATGTCGGGCGTGATCGTGAAGTTGAAGCGGGTCGTGATGAACAGCGTCTCGCGCTCGAGTGTTGCGAGGATGCAGCTGCTGTTTATCTCGTCGACGTACTGCCTGTCGTTCTCGTTGATGTAGTACTCGGGGCTGAGCGTGATGTCGAACCTGCTCGACGGACGGATCGTGATCCCCGGTTCGAAACTGTGCGATGCATAGCCCTCGTCGTCGACGC
This sequence comes from Candidatus Krumholzibacteriota bacterium, assembly GCA_030609325.1. Lineage (GTDB taxonomy): Bacteria > Krumholzibacteriota > Krumholzibacteriia > Krumholzibacteriales > Krumholzibacteriaceae > JAUWCL01. Next base: position 41,637 of record JAUWCL010000002.1, on the reverse strand, counting down.
CGTAGCTGCCGGAATACCTGAACACCACTACCTTGCGGTGATCTGTGCTGAATTCGTACCAGGATTGCGTCCTGCCCGGCACGAGCATCGAGGGGCCGCCCCGAAGCAGACGGTTGTCCTGCCTCGCCATGTTGCGTTTGATCCCGCCATGGATCGACCAGTAGTTCTTGAACTGGCCCCATCCGTTGATGTTGCCGCCGACCTTGCCGAGGTTCTCCCAGCCGAAGTTTGTCTCGTTCCAGAGGTTCGCGTTGAGGCTGTACTCCCTGAAGATCAACTGCTCTTCGAACTTCCGGTATCCTCCCCAGAGGACGGAGAGGACCTGGTCGGCGTCCTGCGAGAATCCGATGTCGTTGATCTCGAAGCCGGGGCTGCGCACGTGCACGCCGGTGCCCCAGCGCCACGGCTGCCCGCCGAACTTGCCGCCCCAGATCGTCGAGGTCCAGCCGGTCAGGCTGGTCAGCGACGGGTCGGCGCCGAGGTGCTCAGCGTCGGGCCGCTGGAAATACCTGATCGGCGATGTCTGGGCCTCGAGGATCGCCTCCTCGCTTCCCCGGATATGGCTGCCGTAGAGTTTTCCGATTATCTGGTACTCGTCGTCGTTCCAGCGGTGGCTGAAGTGGCCCCCTCCGCTGTAGGCTGCGTCGACGAGATAGTCGAAATCACTGTCGGGCAGATTCCTGTGAACGCCGGTGGCGATGCCGCCCATCGCGGTGCGGCCCGCGTTGAAGTCTTTCTGGATGCTCAGCACCGCGTAGTTCGTCATCGGCTCGATCGCCGTTCCGTATTCGCGGCCTGCCGGGTCTTTCACGACCGCCTCTTCCTTGTCGGTCAGGGCGTCGAGCAGGCCGATCGACCATCCGCTCGCGGTCCTGCCGGTGACCTTCGCCGCCCCGAGGATCTTCGTGAACTCGGGGCTGTCGACCCAGTAGTCGTCGGTGTCCCCGGGGAATCTGTTCGAGTCGAGGGCATACCCGTGGGGCCGCCGCCCGATACGCCTCGAGTAGAAGAGACGCTCTCGGTCCATGTCGCCGAGGCTGATCGAGGAGACGAAGATGTTGGCTCCCTCTATGAAGAAGGGCCTCCTCTCCCGGAAATATGATTCGTATGCGGTGAGGTTGAACTCGGAGGGATCCTGCTCGACCTGTCCGAAATCGGGATTGAGCGAGAGGTTCAGCGTGATGTCGCTCGTCAGGCCGCATTTCAGGTCGCCGCCGATGCGTCCGTCCTTGATGGTATTCTGGAGATAGGGATCGTCCCCGGGATCGCCGTACGATTCGAGCGAACCCACCACGTAGGGCAGGATCTCGACATTCCTGCTGACCGGCAGGTTCTCTATCCCTTCGAGCCGACCGAATGCCGAGACCAGCTGGCTCGATTCGCGCGGGCAGCGGTTCCAGAAGGATGTCTCGTTGAGGCGGTTGATCTCCCGGTATACCTGCAGGCCCCATGACTTTGTACGGCCGTTCCCCGAGTATCGCAGCTGGTTGAACGGGATGCGGAACTCGGCCGTCCAGCCGTTCTCGTCGATGCTGGTGCCGACATGCCAGACGGCGTCCCAGTTCTCGTCGTGCTCGTTGTCGTTGAACCAGAATCGGTCCCTCTTGACGCCCGCCGGGTTGACCTGGAAATCGAACGCGGTGCGCTTGTCATCGTAACTGTCGAGCGCGATTCCGAGCCAGTCCGAGGGGGTGTAGTTGTCACGCCTTGTCAGGCGCCCGACGATCCTGTCAGGCTGGGAGTCGAGGGCGGTGATCCCTATATATATGTATTCGTCGTCGTAGAGGACCCTGAAGAAGGTCTTCTCGGCCGACGGCTCGCCGTCGTTCGGCTCACGTTGTATGAAGCCGGTCGAGACCGGTGCGATTTTCCAGTCGGTCTCGTCGAGGATGCCGTCTATCTCGATGCTGCTGTTTATCCTCCGGCTGGCGATGCATGTCTGCAGCTGCGCGGTCGACGCCTTGAGAGCCTCGTCGTATTCCTGCCTGGAGGGGATGGTCAGGCCGTTTCCCGCCGGGGCCGCCGCCGGTGCGATCAGCGCCGTTATAAAAAATACGAGCGCCGCGATTGATGGCGCCCGCCCGGGCCAGGGTCTGAATTTCGGGGTTTTTATCATATCTCTGTAACGATCGGGGCCGGAGGTTAGTTTCAGGAAAAACTCCCCGGCCCCGAAAAAATGTTGATTTTTTAACACCGATTCAAGTGGAATCAATGCCTGTATGCATCCAATCCACCGCTGAATCAGCACTTATCCATATATTGCTCGATCTCCCAGTCTGTGACGGCGATCTTGTACTCCTGCGCCTCGAGCGCCTTGGCCTCGGCGTATTTACGCTGCAGGTCCTCGCCGAGGAGCTCCCTCATCAGCGCACTCTCCCTGAAGAGGTATACTGCTTCCTCGAGAGACTGCGGCAGCAGGGCGATCCCCTGTTTCTCGAGTTCCTTCGGCGGAAGGGTGTAGGCGCTGTCCTCGATCTCCGGGGCGAGCTCGTACCCCTTTCTGATTCCCTCCAGGCCCGCCTTGAGGATGGCGGCGAAGAGGAGATAGGGGGACGCTGCCGGATCGGGGCAGCGCAACTCGGCGCGGACCGATGCCTCGCGGCCCTTCGAGGACTGCGGGATCCTGACCAGCGAAGAGCGGTTCCTGCTTCCCCAGCAGATAAATACCGGCGCCTCGTACCCCGAGATGAGACGCTTGTACGAGTTGACCGTCGGGTTGGTTATCGCGCACATCTCCTTTATGTGGGTCAGCAGCCCGGCGATGAACTGCTTCGCAAGGGGAGAAAGGCGGTGGGCGTCTTCGGCATCGAAGAAGACCGGCTTGCCGTCGGTCGAGAAGAGGCTCGCGTGAGTGTGCATCCCGCTGCCCGCCTTGCCGAAGAGCGGCTTGGGCATGAACGAGGCGATCAGCCCGTACCTGTGGGCTATCGACTTTATGATCTTCTTCAGGACGATGACATTGTCGGCCGTCGTGAGGGCTCCGCTGTAGCGGAAGCCGACTTCGTGCTGGCCGACGCCGACCTCGTGATGGGCCCGCTCCGAGTCTATCCCGAAGCCCTTGAGCGCCACCATGATCTCCTTGCGGATATCGCTGCCGATGTCCTTGACCGAGCTGTCGAAGTACGAGCCGGTATCGAACTCGGGTGTCCGGAAGCTGCCGTCCTCGTACCGCTTGAAGAGATAGAACTCGACCTCGGGGCCTACGAAGAACTCATATCCCATCTCCGCCGCCTCGGCGATGATCTTCTTCAGAACGGCCCTCGGATCGCTCTCGAAGAGGTTGCCGTCGGGGGTGTAGACGTCGCACATGAACCTCGCCGTCTTCTTGCTCTCGCCGTCGACGGGGAGGACGGCGTATGTCGCCGGATCGGGCATCAGGTACATGTCACTCTCCATGATCCTGGCGAACCCGCGGATCGAGGAGCCGTCGAACCAGACGCCGCGCTCGAGGGCGTCCTCGAGCATTCCGGCCGGGAGCTCGATCGATTTCAGCACTCCGAAGATGTCGGTGAACTCGAGCTCGACAAACATCACGCCGTCTTTCTGCGCCTGCTTCAATATATTGTTCACTGCTTCAGCCTCCCGGTCGATGAAATAACGATCCGGTCCGGCCGCCCCGTTTCTGGATGGGCGGTAACGAACTCAGTTGCAATGGGTTAGATCAAATACGATCCTGTGCCGGCATATTGCGGAATCGATGCGGACACGTTCCTTTTTACAGCAGGGAGGGGAGCGCTGTCTATACAAAGTTTATTGTGATCTCACCTTCGAATACCGACCCGATGCACAGGCAGGTGACTGACCAGGTCAAGGATGCCATCGCGCGGGAGCTCGGGAAGATACTGAAGATGGCCGCAGGATACGGCATATCGGCGGCCGAGCTGAGAAAGATACTCAAGAGACTGCAGGAGAAAGACTATGGATAGGATCCTGGGGCTGATCGGCCCGAACGGATCGGGAAAGACCACTGCGATCAGGATGCTGATGAAGATGACGAGGCCCGACGCCGGCCGTGACTCTCTGTGGTCAGAGATAGAAATCGAGGCCGAGCAGCCAGCGGTCGCCCGACGGCTTGATGTGCTGGGTGTCCCATCGCGGCCCGGTGAAGAGGCAGACCGTTCCGCCGCTTCCATACCAGGAGAGATAGAGGAGCAGGTCGTTCTTCCACGTCCACCCGCCGCCGTGGTCGAGGAAGTAAAGGATGTTCGGCCTCAGCTCGAGCGCGAGCCCCTTCCTGTGGGCGAAGGCGATCTTGAGCCCGCCGCCGAGGGCCAGCGAGAAATTGTGCATGTGCTGGACATAGTCGTGCACTTTCCAGCGGGGAAAGTACCAGAAGGTGGCGAGCCAGGCCGTATCGAGCATGAACCCCGACCCTTCCCCGGCCGACCACGCCTGCCGCCGGTACCTCGGGTACCAGTCGTGCGATTGGAAGTCGAGCTTTACGGCGTTCCATATCTCGCTCGATTCGTCCTCGCGGTCGATGTCGTGGAAGCAGTCGTGGAGGTATTCGAGGTTCGCCATCCTCTCCGCCCACTCGAACCTCGCCCCGGCGATGAGCGAGTAGTGCGCGTCGTACGGGTCGAAGACAATGGCGCCATCCTCCTGGTATCCCATCCCCACGTAGAACCCTGCTCCGAGGTATATGCTCCAGTCGAGTTTCTCCCCGTCGGCGGTCAGGGCGTCGACAGTCGCGACGAGTCCGCCGTCGAGGAAGAACTTCTTGTCATGGGGGAAGAACTCGAGCATCCAGCCGCGTGCGTTCCACCTGATCGGCGCCGAGTACTCGGCTGCCTGCAGCGATGATCCGGTAACAAAAAGAAGCGCCGCGAGGACGCATGTTGTCAGTCTCATTTTTTCATCAATCTGTCGGCGAGTGATACGATCTCGTCCCGCATCGCCAGCCTGTCGAGCCGGTTCCGCGGCGGTCAGTATAGCATCTTCGAAGCTGTCAGTACCGTAAAAACACCACAGGGCCGCCCCGAGGCCGAGGAGGCATCCGCGGAATCTCTCTTCAGCGTTCATATTCTCCTTCACGATCTGACGAATTCGATCAAGGGTTCGTAGTCGTTCGATCCGTCCACCGCTCTCAACGCCTCGATATAACCCCTGCGGACATCGCTGTCTCTCGACAGCCTTTCCCCTCCCCACGAGAATCTCTCCACTCCCAGGACCCTCTCCATCAGCAGGTCGGTCATGAGCCGTCCGTGTCTGCCGTTGCCGTTGGGGAAAGGGTGTATCAGCTCCAGGCGATAGTGAAAGACCGCTCCGATCTCGTCGTCTGGCATCGGCTTTTCCTCGACCCAGAAGCAGGCGTCGCCGAGCAGCTTGGCTATCTCGCCGGGAATCCTTTCCCAGAAGACGCCGATATTCTTATTGCTCTTTCTGTATTTACCCGCCCATTTCCAGATGTTTCCGAACATCTTTAAATGCAGTTTTCTAATAAAAGACTCCATTAGAATATCTGTCGTCCGATTGGATGCCAGCCACTCGTTGGCCCGTCGGATGTTTTCAAATTCGAAACTGTCCAGCTCGTTCCGAGTAGAGATGGTTGGAATAAGTAATCCTTCCATATCATCTGGATCAAGTGGTGTTCCCCCATCTGGAAATTCAAATTCCATTAATCCTCATCCCAGAGATTGCCGGGCATCTCGTTCGTCAATCTTTCCACTTCTTTCTTCCAGATCTTCTGTACTTCCTTATCGGAAATATCCTGACCCTCCAGTCGCATGCTCTGGTTTACTCTCTCGATATTGGACCAGGCAACTCTTTCCGCCCTTTCCCGGACTGTATTCTTGAGCGTAGAATTCGGAACAAAGCCATAGAAAAATTTGCAATCCATGGCTTCCCCGACTCGCTGCATCACTTTCAGAGAAACAGAACCTTCGAGCTCTCCATTTTCAAGCTGGCTTATATTCTGCTTTGAAACTTCGAGTCTATTGGCGAGCTGCCTGCCGTTCATACCGAGAGCAAATCTAAGCGCCTTGATCCAGCCTTTCGGGGGTATTCCCAGTTCCCTGAGCCATTGAAATTTCTTCAACTTGATATCCAGCTGCTCTCGAGCCAGGGTTTTTCCCCAATTATCGTCCAGATTCATTGAAATCCCTCCATAGTCTTGAACAAAGACATAGTCAAGAAATATATTGATAATATCGCATAATTAGTCAAGCAATATATTTACCAATTATAATAAGTAGTCAATATATATATTTACTAATACTAAAGTAAAACTTTACATAGCTTTGTAAAACAATAAATTAAATCGGATTTTCAAATCGGAAAAAACGAATCGGAAAGAGTAATAGGATTATCTCAGCAAGACGGCCTTCCGGCTGACCATTCTCCCCTCCGCTCGCAGGACATAGAAGTAGACGCCGCTCGAGAGGCCCGAGGCGTTCCACGCGATCTCGTGGATACCTGCTTCCATCGTTCCGCCGGCGAGGATGGCGACCTCGCGGCCGGCGACATCGTAAGCGCGCAGGTCGACATGCCCCGCCCGGCCCAGCGTGAAGCGGATCGTCGTCGCGGGGTTGAACGGGTTGGGCGAGTTCTGGAAGAGGGCGAGGCGCGGTGTGCGGTCCTCAGTCCCGGAGTAATCCGTGACGGCTATTCGCGACCTGTATACGAGCCTGTCGTGCCCGGTGACGGTGAGGTCCAGCGAATCGATCGCCCCGGGGATCGTGTCGACGAGCGATATGGTGATTATCCCGTCAGGCGCGGCTGTCCCCGTACCGAAGCAGGTACCGTCTTCGTAGAGTGCGCCGACCGAGCCGGGGGCGTCGGTCTCGACGGTGAAATCGAGTGCGTCGTGGTCGATTCCGGGCTCGTGGGCCGCCGCGATCGCCGAGGGCTGCCCGGTCCATATGTCCATCGCCGGATCGCCGAGCACGTTGAGGCAGTAGAAACACCAGCGGTGGGCGCCGGGCTCGTATTCGTCCGGAAGGTCGATGAACGGCACCGTCTCGTCCTTCGACCGCACGTACGCCTCGCCGAGAGTGGTGATCCCCTCGGTGAATATCGCGTCGAAGAACTCGCGCTGGAAGTGATGGGAAGGGCCGTTCGTCGTCCCCTCGTGGAACCATCCGTAGCGCGAGTTGCCGACGAAGGCAGACGCACAGGTTGCCAGGGTGAGCATCTCCTCGGCGATGCAGTCGTTGTAGTCGAATCCTCCGGCGTTGCACCCGTAGGAGTTGATTACGGGGAAATTAGCCGTGACGCCGTCGTTGGTGAAATTGGCTGTTGTGATGTCGCCGGTCGTCATCCGCATGACGTAACCGTAGTTCGAGTGCCCCGCGTGGCAGACGATGCCGGTCCCGTTGTTGAACTGCGCGTAGATATGCGATTCGTCCCAAGAGCCTATATCACGGTCGTAGAGTTTCGTGATGTCGAACGAGGCGGGGATACCGGTAGTCGTGAAGCCGTGGATCGCCCAGGTGCCGATCAGTTGGTCCATCTCATCGCCGCCGTATGTGAGCGGGTCGCTGTACAGGTGCTCGCCGAGCATCAGCGCGTCGTCGCACTGCGATACGACGGGGGATTCCTGGTACATTGTTATCTTGGCGATCACCGCGGCGGCCTCGGCTTCGTCGTCGAAGGTGATCCTGCCGACGGCGACCTCAGAGTAGAAGTCTTCCTCGCCCGGCTCGCCCCAGAGGGTATCGCCGTCGGTGTTCCAGTCGCCGTCGAGCGATGCGTAGTAGAGGTCGGCGGGGATGCCGTCGTCCTCGTAGAGGCTGGACGACTGGACGGCGCAGTACAGGCCGCGGTGAGGCAGGTCATACGGCCCGTTGTCGCTGTCGCCGGCGAGCAGGACGTGGGTGACGCCCTCGTCGATATACGCGTCGAGGATCGCCCGGCGTATCTCGTCGGCGGGATCGAGCCCCGAGTAGTTCAGGTCGATGTTCTCAACGGTCATGATCGCCGTTCGGAACCCTCGCCTGTTGTAGAAATCCTTCAGCGGCGACAGGTCGTCCTCGTAGTTCTCTCGAGTGATGATGAGATATTCGTATCCGTCACCGGCAGAGGCAGACTCGTCGGCCGCGGGCAGCGCTGCAGGGTTGTCGACGAGGGCGGCGAGCCTTGCAAGGGTCGCCGCGTCGCGGCGCAGCAGTCTCGATGCGGCGGCGGATTCCGCCGAAGTCCCCGTCTCGATCGTTATCTCGACCTCGGAATAGTATCCAGCCTCTCCCGTGGCAGGATTGTGCCCGACAGGGGAGAAGCTCCCCGTAGCGACCGGGTGCCCCCGCAGGTAGCGGGTCCTGAACTTCGGAGCGGGAGGGTGGATCCAGCGGTCCTGCGCGTAGACATCCGCCTTGAAGAGAAAACGTTTCCCCGGCTGCACCGGCCCGGTTGCGGGGAGGCCTGCATGTGGTGGTTCTTTGCTCCCCGGCACGGGATCCTGCTGTGGACAGAGTCTCACCGACTGCTGTATGACCTTCCAGCCGCGCCTCCTGACCCGGATGGAAACCGCCGCCTCGCCTGGCGGCAGCAGCACGGCTGCGCCCCTGAACGGGAAACTCGGCTCTCCCGACTTTCCCGCCTGAATGGTGGCGGGGAAGACGATTCGCGAGAATCCGCCGTCGACGCTCTCGACCGCCGGATCGGCGAACCTGTACGTCACGGTCACGTCGGCAAGCGCCGCGGTGGACAGGACGGCGAGTACCAGGACGGCGATAGTTATGGATCTCCATGTCTGCATACATAACTCATTATAACATATGAGGGTAATAAAAGAAAGACGCTGTTCGGGTCGGATCCTGCCCAGCTTGATCGAGCAGGAGGCCAACCGAAAGGGTGCCGGATGTCGTTGCCACCGAATCAGCGGGCCGTGTTTCTGCATGCAGATGCCGGGGCCAGATGGTCACAACGGCCGGAGGACCATCCCGTAAGACTGCTCGAAGGAATTTACGACCGGTATCCTGCGGTGGTCGAGGCGCAGTAAGCGGCAGAGGAGCATCAGAACCTTGGGGATGAGCCTGATGTGGGTGAGATATTCACCTTTCCACTCGATGAGGATCTCGTACCCGTTCTCGAGAGCGAGGCGCCTCCAGTATTTCGGCGGGTGGACGTTGACGTGAGTCGGATTCCTGTCCTTGAACCCGATGAGGGGGATCGAGCGCATCCTGTACGGCAACTGGCCGTTCGGAGTGGTCACGATGACGATCCCGCCTTCGCGGAGGTGCTCCTTTGCTTTCTTGAAGAAGGCCGCCGGCCTCTCGAGATGCTCGACGACGTCAAGGCAGGTGATAGCGTCAAATGAGCTCTTCTCCACCGGCCAGTTCTCGCAGGTGATGTCGCCTTCTACGAGCGTCGCCGAGGTATTGCGGCTCGAGATCTCTATCGACTTTACGAACGGGTCCATCCCGTGGAGGTCTCTCACGCCGAGCTCTTCGAGCGCCTTGAGGAACATCCCGTAGCCAATGCCGACGTCGAGCAGCCTGATCTCCGTGAGCCTCTCCCCGAAATAATTCTTCAGGTGCTCCAGCCTGCCGCTGTACTTCATATCGAGGAACTTCTGCCCCTCGGGGGAGCAGAGGTGCTCCATATCGCAGAGGTAGGTCACGTTATCGTCGTCTCTCGTCGTCATGATCGTCAGGTTACGTCGGCGCTCATTATCCTGAATGGGCGGCGGATCCGGTCCTTTCCACCAGGTACCCGAGGGACAGCTCTGTCAGATGCATGGCGGCATTCTATCACGGATGCCGCGTTCGGTTATATACTTTTCCCCTTCTCGCCGGACGCGGCAGGATTATTGAAAGACACGAACTGCTGGCCGGGCAATAAGCGGGGAGGCGCGTCCTGCACACACCCCCCCTATCCCTTGAGGTTACCCGGAAGGTCCCAACCTTCACCTCTAGGGATTTCCGTTACAACTGAATTATATTACCGGCCTCAACGCCGCTCAATAATTTTTAAAGGCTCTCCCTCGATTTAGGCTATAATACCCATTATCCGACAAAACGGCGTAACTGCCGCGGAAGCTGGAAGTTATGCCCAGGCGCCTATATATGGCGGTGCACTGGTCCCAGATCAAGCGAGTTTGACTCATTTTCAAGCGAGATGCCGTCTACACGACTTTAGTTTCAGCATCTGCAGTCCACAAGTACAATCTGGTGTTCTCAAGTATATGATCACATCAATAATCGCGGAGATTTCTTGTTTTCGCAGCAGACGTTACGAGTGAAAGACGCAATGCTCCCTACGCTATTAACAGGGATACAATGACGCATCACAGGGCGTAAACAGTTTGATTTTTCCCCTCCGGGTATTAATCAATGTAGTTTCTGAAGAACAACTCCACGGTCAGGATATTATGTATAAGGTATGATCGATCCGTCCCCTGGAGGTGATCGTTCCATATCTCCCTGACGGTTGCATCATTGAAGATGTTTCTATCCCGTAACGATGTCGAGAACAGAATCTTCTCGATCTCCTCCCGCATATGATTCCTGTACAGTTCTTCCGTCAGCTTCTGCGTATGCACTGTTTCCGGCCCTTTCACATGCTTCCTGTACAGCTTGAAGAGCGTCTGTACCGGTTCGCTCCATGTCACCGGTATACCGATTCCTTCGCGTGGAAACGCTAACAGCTCTGGACAGAATTGCTTGAAAGTCTCTTTATATATGTGCTGCGCGTATTTCAACCGAACGGGAAGATTGAAAGCGAAGGCGACGACTTGCCTGTCGTTACTCGGCGTGATCCTTCCGATATACTGTCCGAACATTCCTCCCACGTTTCCCCATCTCCTCGCATGTTGATACCATGAGAAATGATCGTAGACGAAAATCGACGGAAACTCGCGAAGACTGTCGAAATAAGCGAGGAGTCCGGTCTTAACCTGATCGAAGAGCCCTGATCGCTCGTTGAACAAGGTCCGCAGCATTGATTCCGGACACTTGAGCAGTTTGCTGAAAATAGATGTTTTTATAAATTGATCTATTGGAAATTCACCAACGTATTTCCTTGTATTGTGGGCATATCTCCCGCCGAAAGTAAGATCGGCGGACGGGAAAGAGATGATGTGGTTGCAACCAGCTTCCTTCACCTCCTGCAAACCGGGAAAGTAGAGCTGATGCGGGATAAATCCCTCGCTGATACGATAGTTCTCGAAGAAATTCTGTATCAAGTATTCCGTGGAAAGGGAAACCGCCCGATATGGTAATCGGTATTTCCTGCATATGTCTTTTGCGATCCTTACATCTTCGTTCTCGAACGTACCGACCGTGTAGACATCTTTTAGGGGATACCGGTGCTTGAGCAGGAAATGAAGTAAAAACCTGCTGTCGAGCCCACCGGTAAGCGGCAGGCTGATGTCTTCCCTGTTCAGGTACTTCAGCACCGGCCGCTCGAGAAGCGGGTAGAGTTCCTCCTTGTAGGCGGATTTCGATTTATTGTTTTCGATCCTGTAGGATTCCTCGATGCAGAAATACCGCTCCGTCCTCACTGTGTTGTTGTGGAATTCAAGGATCGTCCCGGGATCGAGAAGCTGAATTTCCTCGACCGGGGTTTCGTCGAAGAGCATATGCCCGAACATGAGCTGCTCTGCGAATCCTTTCTTGTTGCCGGTTTTTTTCGCGATGATCTTTAAAATACCCTTTATTTCCGTGGAAAAGATGAAGGTTCGACCGTTGAAATGGTAGAAGAGGTTGTGATTTCCCGCCCAGTCGTTCATCAACAGAAGCCTTTTCTCCGTCTTATCGTAAAGAAAAATGTTGAAAATGCCGTCGAGCTCTGAAACGAATTTCCTGCCTTGTTTTTTGAACAGCTCGAAAACCTTTTCGCGCGATGCGGTGGCATCGGTTTCATCGGTGTAGTATTCGCCGTTCAGTGAAATGACGAGGTTATCTCTCTCGAGAATTTTGTCATCCATGAACTCGAGAGCGGTGATTCCGAAAAGTGTCCTGTCGTCCACCGTCAAGGTGGTTGACTTATAGCCGTCCAGGTGCATCAGCTCCCGTGTGAATTCCCCGGATCGTGAAATATCGCCGATTATGCCGAATATTCCCGCCATGGCTCCGCCGCAGTTCAGTCGTCTTTGTTTACCTCATCCTGTGATATCCTGCTGACCGCATGGTATACTGGATTGTTATGTGTTATCAACGAGTATCACTGGTCCCAGATCAAGCGAGTTCGACTCATTTTTTTCAACAACATATTTCAACCGCTATAGACGGGCACTTCGAGTCTTTTTATGCTGTGTCATGAAATGATCACGCTTGTGTTGGGATTAGTGATGGCGGTGAAAAACGATTTTCCTTTATAGTCCGGCTGTAAAAGGAATTAAGGTAACGTCCCTGCCCCGGAAGGAGTATGATGTTCCACCCGAAATCGACGAAGTCGCCGCAGCGCCTTTCAATGATCCTCGTTATCCTGATCGCCGTCTGCGCAGACGCGGCATTCTCCGGGGAGGGCTCTGATACCGGCCCCGCACAGGCGGAGACCGATACAGCATCGGTACTCACGCCTGAGGCGGCAGAGGTGTTCTCCTCATCAGGGCAGGAGGAGAAAATCCCTCCCTGGGACCGGGGGTTCCGTTTCCGCCTGAGGGAGACATATATCGTCAATCCGTTCGACCTTGCCGACGACAACTTCGACGATCTGCATGCCTTCAGGTTCCGCTCGCAGCTCTGGGGGGTGTGGAACCCGAACGAATGGTGGAAGGTCCACGCGATGCTCACCAACGAGCACCGGCGGTGGCTCAAGCCGGAGGACGGCCCGAGTGGCGCGGGCTTCACCTGGGATGAGATGTTTTTCGAGAGCCTCTACATACAGGGCAAGACGCTGAATTACACCCCGTACGGATTCATCGTCGGCCGGCAGAACCTCTTCTACGGCGAGGGGTTCATCTGCTGGGACGGCGGCCCGCTCGACGGCTCGAGGACAGCGTACTTCAACGCGGTGCTGCTCCAGGGCGACTGGGGGAAGCGCAGGCTCGACATACATTTCATATCGAACCCCGAGAAGGACGAGTACCTGCCCGTCGTCAACAGCAAGGACCGTTACCTGATCGAGTGGGACGAGACGGGCGCGGGCCTCTACTACACCGACGAATCGCTCGGCGGCAAGAAGCTCGAGGCGTACTATTTCTACAAGAACGAAGACGACCCCGACGGCTGTTTCCCCGAGAGCAACATCCATACGGTGGGGGCGAGGACGACGGGCCGTTCGTGGGACGCCTTCGATTTCGGTCTCGAGTGGGCCTCGCAGATCGGTGACCGCGGCGAGACCGGCCGTCTCGCCTGGGGCGGATACCTCTGGGGGATCTACGATATCCCGAGGGACGTTCTCCCTCTCGACGTCGGGCTCGGTGGATTCGTCCTCTCGGGCGACAGGCCCGAGACCGAGGACTACGAGGGGTGGAATCCGGTCTACTCACGCTGGCCGAAGTGGAGCGAGTTGTATATCTACACGCTCGTCAACGAGCGGGGAGTTGCCTGCTGGGAGAACATCGGTGCGGGATGGCTGAACCTCGCGTGGACCGTCAACCAGCGAGTCCGGATCGACGGGAAGCTCTACTGGATGTGGGCGCTCGAGGAGGCGCCCGATCCGGAGAAAGCCGTCTTCGGCGACGGTGATTTCCGCGGCATGCTCTCGACGATCAGGCTGAAATGGAACTGGACGAAGTGTCTCAGCGGACATTTCCTCTGGGAAGCCTTCCAGCCGGGCGACTACTACGCCGGGGACAGCGACCCCTCCCACTTCCTTCGCTGGGAGATATACTTCAAATACTAGACGGTCTGTGCTATCCTTTCTGCGGTTCCACCCGCGGGCGAACCATAATTATTACGACTGGCGAGGAGGTTGTCATGTCGGAGATCGAGATAGGCAGGGTAGAGGATTACTTCGCCCATATCGACGTCGTCGCTATCGAGGTGACCGCCGAGGGGATCAAGGTAGGCGACACCCTGCACTTCAAGGGACACACGACCGACTTCACGCAGAAGATCACCTCGATGCAGGTCGACCACAAGTCGGTCGAGGAGGCGCCGGTCGGCTCGGACGTCGGCATCAAGGTGAAGGACAGGGTCAGGACTCACGACCACGTCTACAAGGTCATCGAGGACTGACGGCCGCCCCGTCGCCGGGGCGGCTCTCTTTGCTAGTGCGATGTCAGGTCCGTGCCGGTGCCCGGACCTTCATGTGCAAACGGCCGCTAGTGCCCCGAAGGCAGCTCCAGGCCGTAGTTTTGTCTCTTGTCCGCGCGCTTGAGCTGGAAGGCGAGGTAGATCGAGATTACACCGAGCGCGACCAGCATCAGGATCGGGATCGTGTAGTTGTACGTCGCGATCTCGCCGGAATCGCGCATCCGGTCTATCTCGACGGAGATCTGCTCGGCGCTGAACCCCTTTGCGATCAATTCCTCGCGGGCGGTCTGGATCTTGTTGACCACCGCCGGGTTGACCCAGTCCAGCACCCTGCCGATGCCGAAGTAGAATACCGACAGGCCGTAGTTCTGGATAGTGAACATCGTCGCGTAAGCGGTTCCCAGCCTGTTCTCCGCGACGATCTTGGCGACAGACGGCCACATCGCGGCGGGCACAAGCGAGAACGCTACACCCAGGGCGAACAGACCCGTGTATCCCAGGACTACGCTGTTCATCACCGAAAGGGTCAGGTGCGCGTAGATCAGAAGAACGGAGCCGAGGATCATCAGAGATGCGGCCTTGCCCTTGGCGTCGACGAGGCGACCGAAGATCGGAGTGAAAACGATCGTGCCGAGCGGGATCAACCCGCTCGCCTTCGGTCCGTTATGGAGGTACTCCCCTATCTTCTGGAAAAACGACATCCCCGACAGGTCGGGAAGGACATATGTGAACCCGAACTTGTTTACCAGCAGGTCGGGTGCGTACTGGAGGAACGGGAACACGGCCGAGTAGAACGCCACGCAGAGAAGCGAGATGTAGATGAACGAATGGTCGGTGATCAGCCTCACGAGATCGCTGAACTTGAACTCGTCGTCGTCCGGTTTCAGCCCGTCCTCACCGGCCGCGGCGGCCATCTGGTTGTCGAGCTTCTTGTCCAGGCCGAGGTAGGCGATAAAGAGGAGTGTGCCGACGAGGATGATCGACGCCGAAATAACCAGCGCGGTGCTGAGGTTGCCGCCACCGAGATCGAGACTGAACGAGATGGCGAAGAAGCTTCCCAGCCTTCCGACCACGATGTTCATACCCATCGCGAACGCGAGCTCTTTCCCCTTGAACCATTTGACGATCGTACGGCTGATCAGCACGCACGTCGTCTCCAGCCCTATTCCGAAGAGTATTCGTCCCGTGATCATCGACCAGAGCATGGCGCCCTTGCTCGTGCCGAAGTAGCCCTTGCTGCCCGCCCAGACGACATAGGCGCCGATCGTCGCGATAACGGCGAGGATGACGCCTACCTTGCGGATGCCCCAGCGGTCGAGGGCGATGCCTCCCAGGATGATCATCAGAGCCAGATTGGCCCATGTAGTCGAGCTGATGAGGAGTCCGAACTGGGAACTGGTGAATCCCAGCTGGCTCTCGAACAGAGCCTTCAGGGGTCCGAGCCCGTCCTGGAACCAGTACGTTCCGAACATCAGAACGCTGATCAGGAACAGGACGGAGAACCGGACGGCTTTTGAATCTTTCAGCAGTCTTACAGCTTTTTCCATAGGTCCTCTCCGTCAAGGGGTTAAGGAACGTTGCGTCGGCATTCGACCGGCCGCAGGCGGATGGAATAATATACTACAGATCGGCGGTCAGCCCAAAATGTTTTATGCCGGTATCCGGTGCCGGAGAATCACTTCAAAAGGTTCATGAACAGAGTTTCGTCTGAGATGATGCCTCCGAACCCGAAATATGCTAACATCCAACCATGATGGAAAATCGAAGCAGAGAAAGAACGGCGATCATCCGCCCCGAAAGCAACACGCCGTTCTGCGAGGACCTTCCCACCTCGCCGCGCGACCTTCCGGGCAGCGCCTCGTACGAGATGCTGAGCAACCTCGTCGCCCGTTTTCCAGTAATCTTCACGCCCCGCGAAGTGCGCAGCCTCTGCCAGCCTGTTTCGATACGCGACGTTGTCGACTTCTGGCGCGTCGAGGACAGCATTCCCTCGAAGCGTCTCCTGCTGCGGGCGGAGATGAAGCTGCCGGGAAAAGCGTGGCTCGAGTTCCACATCGGCGATCACGGCGACCGCAGGGAGATGTCGCTGACCGCACGCTACCTGACGACCACGCTTTTCGGGCGGGCCGGTAAAGCGCGGAATTTCACGTAACGCAAAGGAGATATCATGATCCGACTTCCCGTTATCGCAGTTCTGATGCTCGGCGCCGCCCTCTTGTCGTGCTCCTCGAATCCCGACGCTCAGCGCGCCGCGATCGACCGCGTCGCCGAATCGTACGTCAGGCTCTGCCTCGAGCTCGGCCAGTACGACCCGGACTTCGTCGACGCCTACACCGGGCCGGAGGAGTGGAAACCGGCGCCTCTCCCCGAAGGAGAGGAACACGAGATCCCGACCGGGGAACTTGCCCTGAATGCGGACGCTATGATCGCCGAGCTCGACGCCGTCGACCTCTCGGGACTGAGCGATATCGAGAAGCGCCGGGTGAAGTTCCTGCGCGCCCATATCGTATCGACGAAGGCTCGGATCGAGCTCGTCGGCGGAAAGAAGATGAGTTTCGACGAGGAGTCGAAGGCTCTCTACGACGCCGTAGCCCCGCCGTGCGACGTGGCATCGCTCGACGCCGCCCTGGCCGAGCTCGAGGCGCTCGTCCCCGGCGAGGGCGAACTCGCATCGCGTGTCGAGGCGTACAGGGACGATTTCGTGATCTCGAAGGACCTGATCGATCCCGTGTTCGCAAGGGCTATCGAGGAGGCGCGAAGCCGGACGCTCCCGCATATACTGCTCCCCGAAGGGGAGAGTTTCGACACGGAGTATGTCACCGGCGTTTCGTGGGGGGCCTACAACTGGTACAAGGGTGACTATCGCAGCCTCATCCAGGTGAACGTAGAGCTGCCCGTCCGCATCGGCTCGCCGCTCGGACTCGCCGTCCACGAGGGATATCCGGGCCATCACGTCCAGAACGTCCTTGTCGAGAAGAACATGCTCAATGACCATGGCTGGATGGAATACTCGGTTCAGCCGCTCTACTGTCCGCTGGCGACCCTGAACGAGGGAGGGGCGAACCTCGGCATAGAGATCGCCTTCACAGAGGAGGAGCGGATCGCGTTCATCCGCGACACGCTCTTCCCGCTGGCCGGGCTCGATCCCGGTCGGGCCGAGGAGTACCTGCGATTCGAGAAACTGACGAGGAAGCTGCGGGGAGCGAGGACGGAAGTGGTGCGCCGCTATCTCGACGGCGACTGGACGAAGGAAGAGGCGACAGCCTGGCTGCAGAAATATTCGCTGATGTCGAGGGCGCGGGCCGGGATGTACCTGCGCTTCGGCGAGAAGTATCGCAGCTACGTCGTGACGTACGACGTCGGCCTGAAGCTGGTGAGAGATTATATCGAACGCGAGGCCGGCGGCAGCAGCGAGCGCCGCTGGGAGCTGCTGCGCGATCTCTACGCCGTCCCGCACCTGCCGTCGGACCTCGAATAAAAGACATCCACTCCCGGCGCCGGGACGAGCAGGATCATCAGGCCGATGGTGGCAAGTCGCTTTCTCATGACGGGTCTTCCTTTGAAGGGCGGTGGTTCCTCGCGACTCTCAATATGCGCTATATTCCGGGAAATCCCGAAAAAAATATTGAAAAAAATGCGGATTCGGGAGAGTATATGCACTTTACAGATTCGGACAGCGGCTTATCTCTGGCTCTCATGCTGGATTTTTTATTAGGGAGGGAAGATGCATCAATCAGAGACAGCAGCGTTTCTTAATCAGAAGGGTGGGGTCGGCAAGACGACGTCGGTGGTGAATGTCGGCGCGGGACTTACGATCCTCGGCAGGAAGGTCCTCATCGTCGATCTCGATCCCCAGGGTCATCTGGCGGACTTCCTCGGTATCGAATCGAACGAGGTCGATTACACGATTTACGACATCCTGCGGGGAAGGGTCCATCCGCGCGAGGCGATCATCACAAAGCCCCTGAGGGCGCGCCTGTTCATCGGCGGCAGCGAATCACAGCTCTCGCTCTCGGTGATCCCTTCCTCACGCGACCTGGCCGAAGCCGACACGGCCTTCGCCAACACATTCGAGAGGGAGCATCTGCTCAAGAGAGCCATCGCGAGGATCAACGACGATTACGACTATATCCTGTTCGACTGTCCCCCGAGCCTCGGGCTTGTCACGACAAACGCGCTCGTCACCTCGAGGAAGGTCTTCATCCCCGTCCAGACGGAATATCTCGCCCTGAAGAGCCTCGAGAGCCTGATGGAGAAGATCGAGTCGGTGATGACGGAATTGAATCCCGACCTGACAATAGGCGGGCTCATCGCGACGCGATACGACGGCAGGAAAGTACTCAGCCGTACTGTCGTAGAGGCGTTGAGGCAACAGTACGGCGCGCTCCTTTTCGACACGGTCATCAGGGAAAACATCGTCCTCGCCGAGTCGCCGCGGTTCGGGAAGGATATCTTCAGCTACCGCCCCAGAAGTTTCGGGATGGAGGACTACATGAATCTATCGCTCGAGATCATGGGGCGGATCGCCGCTGCCAATACGCTGTTCTCCGTCGAACGCGGCGTGATCACGAGCAACGCCGAAATACTGAGTCCCCCCGCGGGCGATCAGAAGTTGTACGCGAACGAGATACCCGGCGTGGTCAGCGAGTCTTCCTCGTCGATCTCGAACGAGTAGGCCGTCGGCCGCCCTGAACTTTCCCGCACGCGTCTTGACAGAGCCGGTGTAGGCTCCCTTGACGCTGCCGAACAGCTCTGCCTCGAAAGGACTATCTGATGTCGGGGAAAGCCGGGCAGTTCCGCCCAGGAAACATTCCAGATATGCCCGCTGGAAATGGTAAAATATGAAAGATGTATTCTCCGTCCCGTCATAAGTCAGGACGAGCCGCCGTTTCCGGGCGGTCCCGGCACGTTGCGGTGTCTGTTCTGACAGCCTTCATCGTCCTCGTTCTTTCGGTCCGGACTGCAGCCGCGGCGCAGATACGCGACGCCTCCTCCGATCAGGTACGGCGCATCGTCCCGGCCGGCCCGCGCCCGGTGAGGAACTGGCCCGTCATTCTCGACAACGCTATCAGGTACACGCCCGCGGTGGCCGACATCGACGGCGACGGCAGGGACGAAATCGCCGTCGGCGTGAGGGACTGCCGGGTATTCCTTCTCGACGCGGGCGGCAGGATGCTTCCGGGCTGGCCGAGGGAGACCGCCGCCTGGATAGCCCGGGGCCCGCTGCTGGCCGACGTCGACGGCGACGGCGGATACGAGATAGCTGCGGGGAGCATCGACGGCTTCCTGCATATGTGGCGCGAGGACGGAAGCATCGTGAGCGGCTGGCCCCTGGATCTGAAGGGCAAATCGATTTCCGCACCGATACTGGTCCGCCGGACGTCGTCGAATGACGCCTCGATACTCGTTTCCGTCGAGCCCGGTGTCGTTCACCTCCTTTCCCCGCAGGGCATGTGCCGAAAGGGATGGCCGAAAACGCTTCCGCACAGGACTTTCGCCGGACATTATGACAGACATGCTGCATGGGCGGCTGACCTCGATGGGGACGGGTCACCGGAGATACTTCACCTGACTTCATGGCCGGCATTTATCTATGCCTGGTATATGGACGGGACGGAATATCCGGGATTTCCCGTTGCGATGGGAGATCATTTAGGGCTCGGTCTTGCAGTAGACGACAGAGCGAGTCCGCGGTACATCGCGTGCACGACCAGAAACGAGATGTTCCTTTACGACCTGAAAGGCGACAGCGTCATATCGCTTTCACATTTAAGCCGGGACGGCAGGATTCCCACGGCGCCCTGGTTTCTTTCATCCAGGGGAGAGCCGGACCGGAAGGCCGATCTCCTGATGACTTCCACCCTTGATGGCTACGTTTACATCTGGGATCTGGAGGGAAGGCTGCTGCCGGGATGGCCGGTCCGTCTCGACGGATTCATATACGGCCTCCCTGAAGAGCAGGAGAAACACATAGTGTACGGCCCGCCGATCACGTCCGACGTGGATGGGGACGGCGAGCAGGAGGTGATACTGGGGTGCTACGATCATCACCTCTACTGCTTCGAGCTGGACGGAACGCCCGTTCCCGGATGGCCGGTCGTCCTCGAAGATTTCATAGTGCAGGGGCTGGCGCTCGCGCAGCTCGACGGTGAGGGCATGAAGGAACTCGTCGTCGGACAGCTCGGGGAGACCGTGTTTGCATGGCATCTCGACCCCATCCGGCCCGCGAAGGTCGCCGGCAGCCCGATGAATACACGCGGCTGGCAGGAATGGCCTCCGATCTACTTCACCGTTTTGCTGGCGATTGTGGCGATGTTTGTGCTCCTCGTGGACCTGCTCAGGATGGAGCTGACCGGATACTCCGATTCTCCCGGCAGGCGGCTTCGCGGGGCGTTTGTCTTTTTCCTTCTGGTCCTCGTGATTTGGGCGCTCTTCTTTGCCGGTGATCTGTACAGGTACAGGACGACGATGGACGGGCTGGCGGACGCGGAATCGGTGGCCCGGTCCGTGATGATGAACGAACGCCGGAAGGTCCAGGTTCTGGCCGACGAACTCGCCGCCGACCTGAGTCCGCGCCGGGCCGGCGATCTCAAGGATCCCCTCAGAGCTCTCCGCTGTCTGGAGCGGCTGTCCGACCGCAACCGTCTCGAATACAGATTCGGCGGTATCCTGCTGGCCGACAGGACGGGCCGCGTCATACAGGGAGTCGGGCTCGGGAAGGGCTGGACCGATCTCTCCGAGCTGGGGCTCTCGGGAGGCGGCGCCATGGATCCGATCCTGCTGGACGATATTCCCGTCTATGCGGCGGAGAGCAGGTCCGTCGTCGCCGGGGAGGATACGCTGCGGTTCTTCCTTTTATCGAGCCTGCTCAACAAAGTTCCCAATGACATAGCCGATGCCACCGGTTTCTCGGCGCACATCCGCATCGACGGGAAAACGCTGGCGTGGGGCGGCGCAGGTCCCAGGCCGTACCGCAGCCTGCGTCCGTGGCTCGGCATCGTGCAGCCTTCGAAGGAGATGGAGGTAACGCAGTCCCCGGGAGGATCGCGGTTGATGATCCTTCTGGCGAAGGAGGATTTCGAAAGACCGCTCTCGCAGTGGCTTGATCTGGCGGCCGTCCTCATCCTGCCGTGCATCTATCTGCTGGTCTCCAGACGGCAGAGGGACAGGAAGGGGGTGGGATTGAGGTGGTGGTGGATAATCGCCTTCGGCGCACTCTATGTCGCCGGAACCGTTCTTCTTCATCGCGGCAGGCTCGAAACGGGCCCCGTTACGGCATCTGGCCGTACGCTCGAGGTCCTTGTGCACATGCTGGGCATCACCGGCGTCGTAGTGGTGCTGCATCGCGTTGCTACCTCGCGCAGGAGCCGGCGGCTGAACTTTGCCCTGCTCGGATCGTACCTCATCGTCAGCCTCATCCCGCTGTCGGTGATCATAATCGTTGGCGGGAATCTCTTCCTCGGCGTTCAGCGTGACGTCATAGAGAAGACCATCGGCGGCCTGGAGTCGAAGGCGGAAAATATGGTCCTCTCGTACATGGGTAACAGGAGATTCAGGAGCGAGCTGACGAAGAGCGGACCTGATCTGCTCGACCAGTCCACCGAGACGAGCTGGCTGAACTTCGTAGGGGAAAACCAGTGTCTGTTCAACTACGATCTGCCGTCGGCCTACCTGACGCTCTGGGCTCACGACAGGGAGGATCCCGACCGGTATTTCACCGGGTATTCCTACAGGGCTCCGCGAACGGGCAAGCTCTACTCCACCAGGCCTGCATGGACGGGCGGGGATAATATCAAGGGCCTCTTCCTTGACAATGGAACGGCGGTGATCCGGGCGATGCGGACCTTCCGGACCAGGACGCTCGAGGCGCAGATCGTCAGTCACATCCCGATCGACGACAAGGTCCTGAGAGAAATCGAGGAGCGCCTGCGTATCCTTCCGTTCCTTCCGCGTGTCCATCTCGAGCCGGTCTGGCTCGAATCGACCGCTGACAGGAGCCGTCCGGAGGGCTGGTATTTACCGTACAGCAGCGAACTGGTCCTCCAGGCACGCGGCTGGTACTCGGGCAGGCCGCGCTGGGTGGTCTACAGGGCCAGCGCGTACATACCGGCCGGCGGCGAGATGCTGCGCGTCCTCGTTCCGGTGATCCTTCTGATCCTTCTGCCGCTCGGCCTGTCGTTCTGGGGGGCGTATACGACCTTCAAAAGGACGGCCCGGCCGCTGACCCACCTTCTTACAGGGATCAGGCGCGTGGGGGAGGGCGACCTCGAGTACCGTCTCGGGGAAACGGGGCAGTCGGAGATCGGACTGGCCGCGCGCTCGTTCGACTCGATGGCGGCCAGCCTCGAAGAGACGATCAGGGGACTCGCCGAGAAGCAGAAGGTCGAGGAGGTAAGCGAGCTGAAGAGCCGTTTCATATCGATGGTCAGCCACGATCTGAAGACACCGCTCTCGTCGATAAGGGGAGCCGCGGAGAATATCCTCGAGGAGGTCACCGGTCCTGTGACCGGCCGCCAGCGCACATACCTCGAAATGATCATGAAGAGCAGCGGCGACCTGCAGAGGATGATAACCAATCTTCTCGACCTCTCGCGTATCGAGAGCGGCCGACTGATCCTCGATATCGAGCCGCTCGATATGCGGCATGAAGCGGAGGACCTGCTGCGTTCCATCCAGCCCCTCCTCGAGAAGGAGGGAATAACGGGTCTGCTGACCGTCGGCTCTTCGGAGACTATCGTCCAGGGGGACAGGACGAGGGTCTGGCAGATACTCAACAACATCGTCTCGAACGCCGTGCGGCACTCGCCCGAGGGTGGGACGATCGAGATCAGGATCGACGATGTCCCGGTCGACGGGACGGACGGACGGCGCATGCTGCAGATCTCGGTCAGCGACGAGGGGCCGGGGATATCGGAGGAGGATGCGTCCAGATTATTCGAGCCGTTCCATTCAAGCCCCGCGGGATCAAAGGGAAAGCGTGGGGCCGGACTGGGGCTCACGATCGTCAAGCAGCTCGTCGAGCTCCACGGAGGCTCGATATTGTTGATGGGCTCTCCGGCAGGAGGCGCGGTCATCACCTTCACGCTGCCCGCCTGAATCATGGACCGGCGGCGATAATGCCGTCGGCCGCCTGCAA
Source organism: Candidatus Krumholzibacteriota bacterium (assembly GCA_030609325.1). Classification (GTDB taxonomy): domain Bacteria; phylum Krumholzibacteriota; class Krumholzibacteriia; order Krumholzibacteriales; family Krumholzibacteriaceae; genus JAUWCL01. Next base: position 18,420 of record JAUWCL010000002.1, on the reverse strand, counting down.
CCCGAAATAACAGTGTACTAAAAAACAGTATACTTCCAGAGAGGAGTAGAGGCATAATCTCCGCGCAGAAACCGCGCGGTTTCGGGGAGGCGATTGCGTGGATTTCTTTCGCGGGAGAAGCGATTGAAATTGCAATGTGCTTATATATAACGAGTTAACATGATGGCCTGCCCCGGCGGCGGTTCGATGGTACGTTTTGTGCAATAATACGCTAAATCCACGGAATTCGAAACGGGCTTTTGAATATGAACCAGCCTGAAAACGGACATAACGATGCAGCAAGGATTCTGGTCGTCGAGGATGACGAGAACCTTAGGATTATACTGTCCGACCGTCTCGCTGCTGCGGGGTACAGGATCAGTCAGGCCTCGAGCCTCGCCGAGGCAATTGAAGCGCTCGAGCGGGAGAGCTGCCAGCTCACGCTGCTCGATATTTTCCTTCCCGACCAGAGCGGCCTCGAGGGGCTCAGGCGGATCCGGGACCGATTCCCGTCCGTGCCGGTGATCATGATGACCGCCCACGGCACGATCGACATGGCTGTCGAGGCGATCAAAGAAGGCGCCTACGAGTTCATCACGAAACCTCTTGATTTCAAGCGCCTCGGGGTTCTCGTAAAGAGGGCCATAGAGAGTATTCAGCTGCGCACAGAGGTCGATTATCTGAGACGTGCGGCCGACGAGCCCTTCACTGCGATAATCGGCGAGAGGACCGGGCTGCGAAGGGCCATGGAGCTCGTCCGCAGCGTGGCCGATTCCGATACGAGCGTGCTCCTTCGCGGGGAGACGGGGACAGGAAAGGAGGTGATCGCTCGCGCGATCCACCGGCTCTCGTCGAGGAGGGAGAGGCCCTTCGTTGTGGCGAACTGCGCGGCGATACCGCGGGAGCTGATGGAGAGCGAGATGTTCGGGCACGTCAAGGGTTCCTTTACCAACGCGATCTCCGACCATGTGGGGGTCTTCGAGACGGCGGGCAACGGCACCCTGCTCCTCGACGAGATAGGCGATCTGAATCATGATCTGCAAGCCAAGATCCTGCGCGTGCTCGAAGACGGATCGTTCAAGAAGGTGGGAGGGAAAACGGTTCAGTACAGCCGTGCGAGGATAATCGCCTCCACGCACCAGCACATCGAGAAGCTGATGGAGGAGGACAGGTTCAGGGAGGACCTGTACTACCGCCTCAACGTGTTTCCGATTACACTGCCGCCGCTGCGCTACAGGAGGGAAGACATCCCCGAGCTGGCGAGATACTTCTTGCGGATCAGCTCCGGCGGCAGCCGCGGGAGAGTCGCCGGGATCGACGAGGACGCTATCGCCGTCCTGGTAGATTACCCGTGGCCGGGGAACCTGCGCGAGCTGAAGAACTTCGTGGAGCGGCTCGCGATCACGATGTCCGGAACCACGATATCGGCGGATGACGTCAAAATACTTCTCCAGCAGTCCGCGACCGGGAAGCTGGAATTCCAGGTCCGCCCGATGCGGGAAATAGAGAAACAGGCGATCATCGCGGCGCTCGATAAATTCGTCGGCAACCGCACGAAGGCCGCCGATGCCCTTGGCATCGGCAGGCGTACCCTGCAGAACAAGCTCAAGTCGTACGGCATGGCCGATTACGGCAATTCGGGCTGATTTCGCCCCTTCCCCGAGACAGGCAGGCCGCGCAGAATGTGCGCAACGGTATGCAGTTTCTACGCGCCGATGCGCCTCTCCACCAGGTGTCCTGAAACACTAACTAAATATAAACAAATATATTAGAGCATTTTAAAAATCGTCATTATTCTGGTATGACAGATGCGTATGTATACCTCGCCAGCATTAGGCGATCCGGGGGGGAAACTTGTTAGAGATATACTCTTGCTGAGGAAAGTGGAAGAGGTGAGCACCGGGGTTGTAGTGGAGAGGCCGGGTACCTGGAAGAAGGGCACCCGGCCTCTCTTGTATCCTCACCGGTCGGGGAATGCCGTGACCGGTGTATGATTCGATGGCCTACCGCAGCAGGATCATTTTCGTGGACGAAGCCGTCTCCCCGGCCTGGAACCTGCAGAAATATACTCTACCGAGGGAACCGCGTCAGTTCCCGTCCAGAACCGCTCGTACTTTTCTCGCCAGGGTTCCCGGCGCGTATGGTTTCTGGATGAAATGGATCCTTTCCTCGACGATCTCCCTGTTCAGGATGTGATTGTTCGTATATCCCGAACAGAATATCACCTTCAGGCCGGGGACGATATTCTTCAGCTCCCCGGCCAGTTCCGTGCCCCCCATGACGGGCATGACGACATCGGTGAGCAGCAGGTCGATTTTCTTTCCCGATCGTGCGATCTCTATGGCCTGCCGGCCGCCCGACGCTTTCAGGATATCATATCCATAACGTTTCAGCGATCTGCAGACCATCTCGCAGACATCCTCGTCATCCTCCACGACGAGGACCGTCTCGTCGCCGCCCCGTATCTCCGCCTCATCCACCTCGGACAGTTCAGACAGTTCCGCATCGATCTCACAGGGCCACAGGATCTTGAGAGTTGTTCCCAGGCCCGGCTCGCTGTAGACGGAAATGATCCCGTTGTTCTGTTTCACGATGCCGTAGACCATAGAGAGGCCCAATCCAGTCCCTCTGCCGTGCTCCTTCGTGGTGAAGAACGGCTCGAACACCCTTTTTCTTGTCCCGGCATCCATGCCGATCCCGTTGTCGCTGACGGCGATGAGGACGTGGTGACCGATATTGCTGCCCATGTGTCTCGATACGTAATCTGCATCGAGATAAAACCCGGAAGTCTCGACGGTGATCTTCTTTACGCCGGCGGGAGAAGTCTTTCGGTTCAGCGCATCCTTCGCGTTGATTATCAGGTTCAGGAAGATCTGCTCGAGCTGTCCCGGATCCGCTTTGATCGGGTAGATGTCTTTTTCGAGATCGAGCGTGATGGTTATATCCTCCCCGATGAGGCGCCTTATCATCATGTTCATGTTCGTGATCAGGGCATTGAGATCGATGACCTTCGGCTCGATGACCTGTCTGCGGCTGAACATCAGGAGCTGCCGCGTCAGGACCGCCGCGTTCTGCGCGGCCTTCGAGATCTGGACGAGATCCGCGTGGACGGATTCATCCATGTCCATGTTGAGCAAGGCAAGCTCCGTATGCCCGTTGATCACGGAAAGGAAGTTGTTGAAATCGTGAGCGATCCCTCCGGCCAGCTTCCCGATCCCCTCGAGTTTCTGGGCCTGGAGCAGCTGTTCCCTCAGGGATTTCTGTTCGGTGATATCCTCTTTGAACGCGATGAAATGGGTGATGATCCCGTCCTCGTTCTTGACCGGTCCGATAGCGGCTTGTTCCCAGTACTGTTCGCCGTTTGCACGGACATTGAGAAACTCGCCCCGCCATATCCGGCCATTCAGGATCGTTTCCCACAAATCCCCGTATTCTTCGTCCGTCGTCACTCCCGATTTGAAAATCCGTGGATTGCGGCCGATGATCTCGTCCATCGCATAGCCGGTCTGCTCTCTGTAGCGGGGATTGACATACTCGATCGTCCCGTCGATATCGGTCATCATGATCGCGACGGGGCTCTGTTCTATGGCGATCGACAGCTTGTTCAGCTCTTCCGACTGCAGATGGAGGGCGACGGCGGCTGAATGCCTTTTGAGGGCCAGCCACAGGATAAATCCCATCGCAAGCGTCGAGAGTACTATGATGAGACCAAGTGTCTTTATATCATTCAGCATCGCCCGGTCAACGGAAGACAGATCCGTGGTCTGCTCCAGCAGGACATGATTGTTGTAGGAATACGGGACCATCACGCTTGTCTCATGGATCCGGGCGGGCAGCGTGTCCCGCGCGATGTGAGTCAGCACAAAACCGTTGGCGACTGTGACCCTCAATTCGGCGATCCTGTCGCTGTGAAGTCCCGCCCAGGCCTGTAAATAGGGTTCGATGCCGTCATAATCGTTCAGTTGAAGGAGAGAATGAACGTGATTCGATATGAAGACCAGGTCGCTTCTTGCGCGGGTCTGTTCCTGCTGAAGCAGGGTCTGTTTTTTCCTGCTTACGATCACGATCGATATCGCGATCAGAACGCATACGACGACGATCAGGCCGAGCCAGTACTTCAGTCCCTTTTCATCTGCTTTTTTCTGTTTCATCCGAATTCCCGGCTTCTTCAAGAGACCTCAATATCACTCGAAGCACGTCGAAATCGCTGTCCTTCGCCGGCACCATACCGGTCATGTCTTTCTTGATGTTATTCATGATCCGCCTGCCCGGTTCGCTCCCGCTCAGATCGAGCAACGCCTTCCTCAATCCCGATACGATCTCAGGGGGCAGATTTTTCCGGGCGATAAAGATATGCTCGGGTATTTTCGGAGTCGATGCGAGCTCCCGGAAACCCCTGTCCTGGTAAAGAAAAAAGACCTCCTCTTTCACCGCGCCGGCGTCGAAATCCCCGGCAAGGACTCCCAGCGCCACATTGATATGGCTGCCGAGGAATCTCGAGCTCCTCAGAACATCCTCCTTATCCAGGTCCCGGGTGAGTATGTACATCGGCACGAGGTAACCCATGGTCGAATTCGGGTCGACAAAGGCTATCTCCTTCCCGCGCAATTCGGATACTTGAGTGACGGGGCTGTCGTCACGGACGACGATCCTGCCGGTGAAGTCGGGAGTGCCTCCCGTCTCGATCATGGCTAGCAGCGGATGCGCCCCGTACCTCTCGACGACGGTAACGTAGACGGCCGGCCCCACGTAGGCGATATCGACAGCCCCGTCGCCGATGTTTATAGCGTGTTCCCTGTAATCAGTCCCTATCCGGACTTTGATCGGGCGGTCAAGTTTGCCGGAAAGATATTCGGCGAGTGGTGTAAACCGCTCCATAAGCTCGCCACATGGGAGGTAGGGGTGGATGGCGAGGATGAGCGGTTCCGGGTCGGCGGGACTCACGGCAGCGGGTAGTACAGCCAGAAGCAGCGCGATCAATAACACATGATCGGTGATCCTGAGAATCCAGGTCGGCAACACATTTAAATGCATGAGAACGCTTTTTTAAAAAACCCCCGGCGGCTTCTCGAGCCCTGCCGACGATGTTAACCCTCGAATAGCTCGAAGACAAGCGATATATCATCATAGTCGCAAATCGCTCCAGAATGGCCCATAACTTGCCCTACACAAGCAATTTAGTCGCAACTTGATAATTTACTTGCGCATTTAACACTGATGTTGCAACTTAATTGTGCAGATGGAGGGAGGGCCATGGGTTTAAATATCTGGAATAAGCGCCCCAGAAAGATAAATGCAGACCATGGAATCTTGAGGATTTCCGGGTTGAAAGCTGTTCGGGATCTTCGTAACGGTCTCGTTGAGGCGGCACAGGCGTTGACGGAAAGCGATCTTCACGAGGTATTGCTGGTTCTGGACGAACCGGATATGACAGAATCCCGGATCTTCGACGAATGGGAAAAGGCAAGAGAGATATTTCTTCCCGAGATCGTCCAGAGGCTGAATATCGTCATATATCGGGAGGGGGGCAGTTACGGCCTGGCAAGGAATCTCTCTGCCGATGTCCAGTCGCGGCTGAATAAGATCCTCGACCGGGAAAGACCCGAAGGCGGCGTCCGTCTGCCCGCCCCCGAGTTGTATTACGAGATATTGAAGGTCCTGGTTCATCAATGGTTCAGGGGGAAGGGTCTGATGACCTCCAAGTGGCTGGCGGAAACAGCTGTCGGCTGCAGTTACCCGACGGTGGCGGATGCTCTCGATCGCCTTGGTCCCTGGCTCACGAGGCATTCCGACAGGAGAGTTGAGTTGAGGAAGTTCCCCCGCGAGGAATGGGCGAAACTTCTCGCCGTATCGGACCGGGTAAGATCGACGATGAGATATGCGAACAGATCGGGTCTTCAGGCAAGATCCCCCGGATCTCTGATGATGCGTTTACGTAAAACGATGAGAAAAGATATCGCTGTCGGGGGTGTAACAGGCGCGAAGCATTACTTCTCCGACCTGAATATCACAGGCGATCCCAGGCTGGATATATCAATTCACTGCCCCGGGAATGCGGTCGATCTGAGCTTTGTCGAAAAACTCGATCCGGCGCTGGTCAAGGTCGACAGTCCGCATGAGCCGGCACATCTCGCGATCCACATGATCCGCCGAAAGAAGGTTTTTTTCGAGCAGCCGGATCCGGACGGCGCTCAGCCGGCGGACCCTGTCGAGTGTCTCCTGGACCTTCACGAAGTCCGCCTGGAGGCACTGGCAAAGGAATTTCTGGAAGCACTGATCCCGAACAAAAAGTGATGATGACCTGTTCCCCGATGGTAAAGACAAGCGAATCCTCTAGAACGGTATCTCCCCGGCTTTTCAGAATAATTGTTTTTGCATTGATACATGGCGGGTGTGTATTATTCAGCGCTGTTCCGCGGCAACTCCGCAATGTCCGTCAGATGAAGGTGCGAATGCATGAAGAGGCCATCGAAAAACAATTTCAGTAAGGTGCTGACGATTTCGCTGGCGCACCTCGTGCATGACGTGCCCACGTCCTTCCTCGCGCCGATCCTCCCGATCCTGATGGACAAGTTCGGGTTGAGCATGATGATGGCGGGCATGCTCGACGTGTACAGAAGGATCCCGTCCCTGGCGAATCCGTTTCTCGGCCTTATGGCCGACAGGATCTGCATACGCTGGTTCATCATCCTCATGCCGGGGGTGACATCTGTGCTGATGAGCCTGCTCGGCGTCGCTCCGAGCTACGCGTTCCTGACCATTTTGCTGTTGTTGTCAGGAGTCAGCTCCGCTCTCTTCCACGTGACGGCCCCCGTTATGATGAAGCATGTCTCGAAGGGGCGGATCGGCAGGGGGATGAGCTTCTACATGCTCGGCGGAGAGCTCGCCCGCACTCTCGGACCGCTGATCATACTCGGCGCGATCTCACTGTGGGGAATGGAGGGGACGTATCGCCTGGTGCCCTTCGGACTGATCGCCTCCGGCTTTTTCTACTACATGCTGCGTGACGTTTCCTTGGAGAGGGAGCTTGTAGAGAAGAAGGACGATGGGGCGGGAAAGATCCTCGTCGACCTGATACCGTTTTTTATTTCCGTAACGGGGATATTCCTCTGCAGGGCTGCGATGAAATCCGCGCTGACGATTTATCTGCCCACGTACCTTACCGCAAAGGGCGCATCACTGTGGGTGGCCGGGATCTCGCTGTCGGTACTCCAGTTCTCGGGCGCTGCGGGGACGATTCTGGCGGGGACCATCTCGGACAGGATCGGAAGAAAGAAAACGCTTCTCATGATCTCGGTGGCGAATCCATTCCTTATGTGGCTCTTCATCGGGCTTGACGGGAAGTTTGCCATACCGGTCCTGATCGTCACGGGATTCTTCCTTTTTGCCAGCGGGCCGGTACTTCTCGCGCTGGTTCACGATATCGATTCCAGGCGGATGTCTTTTATCAACGGAATATACATGACCATTAATTTCGTCCTCGGCTCACTCATGGTCCTTGCGGTGGGATTTGCAGCGGACAGGATCGGTCTCGACCTCACCTACAGGATATCCGCCCTTATCGCACTCGGTTCGGTTCCCTTCGTGCTTTTCATGCGGCCCGTCAGGAAAAAATAGCCGGGCCGGACTGTCATCACAGGTTTGCTGATATCGGGTTCGGATGACTGTCTGCGTTGAGACGGGCACAGATTTATCCGTCAGTTATACGGGCTGGTCACTATCTCCCGCTGGGCGCCGTCGATATCGCCGCCGCTCCCGGAGGTCCGCTCGAGATAATCGCGGGCGGCTCGCTGCAGCTCGACTGGCCGATGTACCGCTGCGGACCCGCGCGTAGTGGATGCTCGCAAGATGGTGCTGATGCGCTGAAAAAAATCCCGTGTGCGTTTCTATTTCAGGTTGAGACGATGTGTCCCGGCAACAGTTTCAATCCGGTCCTGCGGCACGCCCGCCTCCTTCGCGAACCCGGGCCATCCGGAGACGACATCGACGATCTCCCTGATGATGTCGCCGGCGGACTTGATGCTCATCTCCCTGCCGAGGGATACAAGATCCTCGAACGTGAATCCGTCACGTTTTCCGCCTATAGTCATCTGGTGGCTGTATGTGAATCGCCCTTCAGGGCTGTACGACCAGGTCAGGTCGAAGGCGGGGGACAGGCGCCATTGCCCATCCCTGTCCATGATAAACGCGATGTTTTTCGTGTGATCGTCCTGATTACGCGCAATCACGTTGAACACCATGCGGCGGTACTGCTGCTCGGCGTCGCCGTATGGCAGGCGCAGCTCACGGATCACCTGGAACGCCTCCTCGTACGAGCTGCTTCCGGGTGAGTTGAAGTCGAAATGGGCAATCCCGCATAGTGAGTGCATGTGGAGCTTGTCGCCTCCGGCCGGGCGGTCGAATCTCCTTGTCATGAAATGCGCCCTTCCGCCCTCCTCGAGGAGCCTGCACTCCGTCATCGTGATCCCGGCGGCGCGGGCCATGAGCGAATAAGCGTACTCGATGCGGCCGTATCCAGCCGGATCCCCGAGCGCCCGGTCCTTTACCCCGTCGAATTTCAGTATCCAGTAGCCGAATCCCGGTGGCGCGGCGACCTGTCCCGACCTGGTCTTGCCTGTTTCGTCGTTAAGAGCGATGACCGCCTTGGGACGATTACCCCCCGCAGACGTCCCGACGCGTATGATGTCGAGGATCGCTCCCTTCGGGTCCTTCTCGAGATCGGTCCGGAACTCATCCCGCCGTTCCAGCACCTCCCGGGCCAGCTCGATCAGATTCTCGACATCGATCGGGACCGATTCATTGAGAGCGGCCTTGACCTCCGGTTCGAACTCCAGCGCTCCCATGCCCCTGCGGCCCGTGTAGCACAACCGTTCGACGGGGCTGAAATCATCGGCGCTCCTGCCGCGGCTCGCAACCCACTGGTCGATGATCCTGTTTCCGAAAATGTCGGGGAGCGAATCGGACAACATACCGGGAAGCCCCATGAAAGTGTTCCCTGGCAGCTCGGGAAATGCGAATACCATCCGCCCGCTCCGGGCCTGCTCGAGTGGCATCCTGAGGGGGGAGAGGTCCATCCCCCCGTCGAGAAATCCCTGGTCGAACTCGAAGGAGGCGAAGCCCCGTTCAGGATTCCACGCGACAACGCCGGCGGTCATACCCCAGATGCGGACATAGGCTGTGTCTGCGCGGTCTACCATTTCGACTCTCCGTTGTCACCGGCCATACCCCTGTCTTGATTTCTGTCGGCCTTGCCCGTTCCGCTCTTCTTGTATGCCCGTCGGCGCTCCCGTCCCTTCATCCTGGCGAGTTGGAGGGGGCTTATGCCCGGGTCCGGCAGGAAGGAGTCGATCCCGTCCAGCGCATTAAGGACCCTGAGGATCTGTATGAGCGTCAATACCCCGAACGATTCCCCCTGCTCGATATAACTGACTGTGTTCCGGCTGATGCCGGCCCTGTCCGCAAGCTCCTGCTGGGACATATTGATGTTGAGCCTGCGGCGTTTCAAACGCATTGCTATTTCCCTGAGAATACCCAGATCGCTCTTTCCGTATATGCTCATAATGCCATCCATTCTGTGCATAAATCCGAAAAACAAGTTATATTGCAATCTATTTACAACAATATGAATAATCTGGCATGTTGTCAAGTGCAGAATATGCTATAAATATTAGTCAATAGCACGGATAATCAAGTATTATGCCAAATATATATGGCATAATTAATTCATCGTTGATATCAGTCGTGTTTATTGTCCGGAAAAGATGGAGAGAAGTACCCCCACATATATATCCATAAAGCCGCATTTCGGCAATATGGCAGGGGTTTATGGATAAATATGGGTATAATCATGGAGATCAACGGTTGCCTGCTCAGGCGTCCTATTTCAATTCATCAAGCCCCAACTCGTCCACAATCCAGTTGATATCTACTTCAAGGCCCTTCTCGACACGCATCTTGTCGATTCCATTTAAATGGATCTTGATCAATTCTATCAGTTTCATGCGCATGGCCGGGGTATGTGAGGCTTCGCGAGGCGTCATATCATTGAGCATCGGCACAGGCACATCAAGAAAATCGGAATAACGTTTTTCATAGAACCTGTTCAATAGTTGCGCTTCAATCTCCGGGGGAATTTTCTCCGAAGATTCCTCAGGCTCATAACCGGAATCAGCGTGTTCTTCCAGCAGGCGTTCAATCGGCGCGATTTCTTTGTCCACGAGGGAGAGCCTTTTCTTGAAGTAAGACCGGATCAGTTTCCCGGCAAATTTAAACAGGGCCCGTCCCCTTGTTTCAACCATCAGTTCATTATCTGTAAGGCGTACGGTTCCAAGTATTCCAACACCGTCTTCATCTTCATTGCCGTGCTGGATCAGTCCTCTGACCTTTTTCTCGATGGCTTTGGCCTTTCCGCGCCTCAACCACCTGTAGTATGAAACATCAGGCGGGTCATCCGGTTCGTGCTCAAAGTCCTCACGTATTTCAAAATCGGGTTTTTCTTCAAGTATCGCCTCGATTTCCTTGCGCGGCGCGAGAAGCTTGTAAAAAGCCCTGCATTGATCCACGTCCATCGATGCGATCATCTGATCCCTCAGTATGTCACCAAGTTCGGCGATCAGGTCAAATGCTTCGGTGAAGTGTTCCACGAGGTAGCGTTTGACGGCTTCGTCGGATTGGATCTTCCTCGTCTTCTTTGTACGGGCACGGATTTCAGAGAGAAACGAGCCTGCCAGGGTATCAGGCAGACGCATGCCGCTGCAGGCAAGGCGCGTAAAATGGGGGTAATGAGTGATCCATACTACTATCTTGTCAAAACGCGCCGCGCGTCCTGCGGTATTACGGTCAAAAACGATAAACCGCCCTCTGTCCCCGTCGAGAAGGTCGATGCATTCCATGGCCTTGTCATCAAGTATCTTCTGTATCTCGACGATTCCGGGGAGAGAGCGGCATCTGTATTTTGACATATAGCGTTCGTCATTATTTAAACCCGGCCAGCCCTCCTTTTCCCATAGTGTTCCGATCGAAGGATTATCATCATCAATGCCTGAAGTCAGGCAGTTCATCAGTTCGATTTCAGCGCCTTCTATAAATGCCGTCTCCCAATCAGTCGATGATGGAGTGAATTCTTCGGCCCTGCGCCCGAACTCCTCTTTGCCGACCTTGTCAATTACATATTTAAATGCCTTTTTAGACCAGGTATCGTCCACCCTCAGCCATATGTCGTAGGCCTCCGTGCCAAACGGAAAGTGGGTACATTCAGGAGGGCAATCGATCCTGGTGCCGCGGCGGGCTCCGCAACAGCTGTTGCAGATAACTCCGCCCGACGCAGGGCAATTGCGTCCGGCTTTTCGTCCGCATACGGCACAGGCGGCGGCTTGTCCTTTGTTCATTCCGGACTTCCTCCTGTTTCATCAGCCGGGCAGCCCTGTCCCCTGGTTCATGATGTTCAGATAACCGGCGTAGCTGAAAACCCGGTTGCGCTTGCGAGAGGTCAGTTCCCGTACGATTCCCAGACGCTCCAGATTCCTCAGGCACTTGTTGACCGTGGCCGGCGCGACACCTGTCTTTTCCACCAACCAGCCGGAGGACGTGATCGGACGACCCATCAGAGCCCGATGAACCCGCAATGCCGACGCAGCTGCCCGGCCAATGCCGCTGATTCTGTCACGGTCCTCATCGGCAAGATCAACGAGTTGTCGGGCCGTGTCCACCGCCTGGGTGGCAGTGACAATGACTGCCTCGGCGAAGAAATCGAGCCAGGCTTCCCAGTTCCCGCTCAAACGAACCTCATTCAGTAGCTTGTAATAGTATTCCCTGTGCGTTTTGAAATAGAGGCTCAGATAGAGCAGCGGATCCCGGAGCATCTTTTGTTCGCACAGGAGCAGCGTGATCAGCAGGCGGCCCAGGCGGCCGTTGCCATCCAGAAAAGGATGGATGGTTTCAAACTGCACATGGGCCAATGCGGCTTTGAGCAACACGGGGGTGGGTTCCGGCTTGTCATGCAGAAACAACTCCAACTTGCCCATACACTCCAGCGCCTTGTCGGCCGGCGGTGGAACGAAGGCCGCATTGCCGGGCCGGGTGCCGCCGATCCAGTTCTGGGTTCTGCGAAATTCACCGGGTGTCTGGCTGGCGCCCCGTCCCCTGGAAAGCAGCACACCATGCATTTCTTTGATCAGGCGCAGGGACAGAGGAAATCCCTCAGCCAGTCGATGAAGCCCATAGTCCATGGCAGCCACATAATTGCTGACCTCGCGGACATCGTCCAGCGGCACACCTGGTTCCATATCCATTTCAAACAGCAGGAGATCGGAAAGCGATGACTGCGTTCCCTCGATCATCGAGGACAGCACCGCCTCCTTGCGCACATACATATAGAGGAACAGAGAAATATCAGAAAGGAAGGTCGAGATACTGTCAAGCCGTCCAAGAGCGAGAAGCGCTTCGTCGAACCTGCTACGCAGATCCGGCGTCCACTCGAGGGACAGGTTCGGCGGCAGCGGGGCAGGGACAAATGCCCGGGCCTTCTCTCCAGCCGTTGATATCGTAACGTACCGTCCCTGGATCTCCCATTTCATCGTTTGACCGTATCCTGAAATAAGGCCATTTGTTATTTTAACATAATGCCATATACTAAAACAGCAAAGAACGAGACGAGAGTCAAGAGATTTGGCTGAAACAGCAACCCCGGTTAATTTTGGCTGCATCTTCTCGAAACAGGAAATTCCACTATTTATTGTTACACTAATTGGTGTAGCGCTGACTGGTGACGAGCCATGGCCTGGTTTTACCTGACGGACGGGAAGAATGAAGTTTGCTGATCAGAATCCGGCAAGTTCAGCAAGCTCGATGCGTCCTTCAGATTCTTTGGGCCTCATGACAGGCACAGAAATTTTACCGGAGATGCTCAGCAGGTCCTTATCCCCACTAACGATGACGTCAGCACAAACTGCGAGCGCACAAGCAATGAACTTATCGTCATGAGGATCTCGACATACCGGCTGATTCAAGTCAGGAGCTTCCACTATCAGCGCTTGTGCCACTAGAAGGCTCAGCAATCTTTCGAAGTCCGGGTCGGAACGCTTCCGAGAGAATTCCTCACCGACTCGTCTGTATTCCAGGAGAATATCAGGGGAAAGAGCCAACTGAAAATCACCCTCGATACAAGATATCAGGATCTGAAGCGGTGGACCAGCATAAAACACGCCTGAGATTAACACGTTTGTATCGAGAACCACCCTCAAGATCGTCCCCTGACTTTGGTAATGGCTTTGCCTATATCTTTACGCTTCAGTCCCTTCTTCCGGGCCTGTTGCCGGAGTCGTTTTTGAAGGTTTGTAAATTCTTCTAACGAAGGAGGCGAAATAACCTTGAGCATGACGACGTCGTCATGCCACAAAACAACAAACTTGGATCCAGGCTTGAGCCCCATCTCACTCCGGACAGATTCTGGAATGACTACTTGCCCGCGCGAAGACATTTTAGTGGTAGCGAAATCTTGTGACATGGTACCCTCCTGCTAAATCTTATAAATAAGATTATACTACCTTTCGTTTTACGCAGCAAGTATTTATTCCTGGCAGCTGACGGGGCTACGGTTGAGCGGTGGGGCAGACAACTGATCAGCGACAATTATTTCTCCCGGAGAGAAGAAGTGGTTGATGCTGGACACCGCCTGCTGTACGCAGTGCTGGAGTGCAAATTACGTCCACCGCTTCCTGCCTTTCCGGCGTTCACATGCTTGCGTCAAACCGTGCCACCCTGTTATCGGCTCCCGTGTTACCTGCTCGCCAGATCGATAATCAGCTTCGTCCGCTCGACCTGGCGGATGAACTCGGCCCGGTACATGTGCTCGTCGGCACCGAGCGCGCCCCTCGCAAGATCATGCACATCATCCAGCCCGATACCGCCCATATGCGCAGATCCCCGCAGGATCATTGCGTACATCGCGACCGCGGCAGAGAATCTCAGGTCATCCGAGGATTCCTTCACCGCAACCGGCCCGTCCTTGACAACGGTCGTGATGAGCTTGCTCTTGTCGCTGTCGGGCTCCTTGTAGCGCACGTGCACCGTGACGACCTCGTTGCTTTCCGTAGCCTCGGGACTGAGCTTCGTCTCGATGTACTTCAGGTTGTCAGTATCGAACGGATCGACATTCTCGAGCCCGGCATCCATGTCGCCCCCGACCGGCACGATCTCGTAGAGCGCAGTGACGGTATGGCCGGCGCCGATCTCCCCGGCGTCCTTCTTGTCGTCCGCGAAGTCTTCCTTCTTCAGCAGGCGGTTCTCGTAACCGATCAGCCTGTACGAGGCGACCTTCGCCGGGTTGAACTCAACCTGGATCTTAACGTCCTTGGCGATCGTGTAGAGGGTCGATGTCAGGTCGTCGACAAAGACCTTCTTCGCCTCGAGGAGGTTGTCTATATAGGCGTGGTTGCCGTTCCCCCTGTCGGCCAGCTGCTCGAGGCGGCCGTCCTTGTAGTTGCCGATGCCGAACCCCAGCACGGTCAGGAAGATCCCGCTCTCGCGCTTCTCCTCGATCATGTCAATTAGCTCGGGCGTGCTCGAGACGCCGACGTTGAAATCCCCGTCGGTGGCGAGGATGACGCGATTGTTGCCCCTAGCGATGAAGTTCGCATCGGCTATCTCGTAGGCGAGCTGGATGCCGGCGTGGCCCGCCGTCGAGCCTCCGGCGTGCATTCTGCGGATCGCGTACCTGATCTTATTCTTCTTGCGGCCGAACGTCGGGTTCAGGGCTACCCTCGCATGCCCGGCATATGTCACAATGGCGATCTGGTCGTCGTCGGCCAGATGATCGACGAGCAGGAGGAACGCCTTCCTGAGCAGCGGGAGCTTGTTCTCCGGCTCCATCGATCCCGAGACGTCGATGAGGAAGACGAGGTTGCTCGGCCGCCGGTCTTCTTCGACGAGCTCCTCGCCCTGCAGGCCGATGTGTACGAGGGTATGCTTCGGATTCCACGGGCAGACGGCGTACTCGAGGTTGATCGAGAACGGCGCGTCGCCTTCGGGTTTATCGTAGTCGTAATCGAAATAGTTGATGAACTCCTCGACCCGGATCGCGGCCTTCGGAGGAAGCCTGTCGGCCATGATGAACCGTCTGGCGTTCGCGTACGAGGCGACATCCACGTCGATCGAGAAGGTCGACAGCGGGTTGCCGATCACCGGCAGGAAGTCATTCTCGTCGATCTGCGCGTATTCCTCGGTGTTGTGGTACGGCCGCCCGGGTATGCAGACGAGGCCGGGCCGGCAGCCGCTGGGCGAGTGCTGGAATTGCACATTGCCGGACCTCCCGCCCCTGACATGGAGCTCGTTGCCGGTCCTGACGATGCCGCCCTTCAGGGCGAGAACCTCGATCACATTATCGACTGCCAGTTCTTCAAACTCGTCCTTCGTCGTGGCCCTGTGCTTGATGTCGCAGGCCTTGACGTCGATCTGGGCCCGTTCGCCCTCTACGACGATTTCCTGCGTTTTTCCGACGATCTGTTCCTTCATCCTGAAATCGATCCTGGTCCCCTTGCTTGCCACGACCTTGATGTCTGTCTTTTCTACCGGCTTGTACCCCATCATCATGACCTTGACCGTGTAGGTGCCGGCAGGAACGCCGTAGATGGAGAACGAACCGTCGGTGAGCGTCATGTCTCCTCTCTTCGTGCCGACAAGGACGATATTGGCGCAGGGCAGGGGCGTACCGGTGGCGCCGTCGATGACGGTCCCATAGATGTAACCCATCTCGACGGCGGAAACGGCAGAAATGAGCAGAGCGGGGATAAGCGCTATAAGCAGAGCTTTCATGATCTCTCCTCCTTTCCAGTATCCGGTCGCCTGTGGCGGGGTGGAAGCCGGCCGGAAGCGAGCTGATTTACACGGTGGGGAACCGGTCAGGTGGTGGAAAGGGACAGGGGCGAATGGTTCAGTGCAACCTGAACATCACCGGCACGGCGACCTGCGCCTTGACTGGGATGGTCTGCTGCATGGCCGGCTCGAACTCGAATCTCATCACGGCGGCTATGGCGGCCTTCTCCATCGCCGGGGTGACGTCGGATCGGATGATAGATACGGTCTTGACGCGGCCGTCCGTTCCGATGGTGACGCGAAGCAGCACCCTGCCCTCGATGCCGGCGTCCCTGGCGAGGTTGGGGTAGACGGGTGTTACAGCCCTCAGCAGCACCGGCTCGGCATCCCAGGCTACGAATGGGGCAGGCTTCTCCGTTGGAAGTTTGAACACGTGGATATCGCGCAGCATGTCAGGCGAGGTGATGGGCATGTCGATATCCTCATCGCCCGTACCCTCATCAATGATCGGGATGTGATCGATCTCGGGCTGCCTGACCTTGTCAACCTCCTCGATCACCGGTTCCGGCGGCGGCGCCGGCACGAGAATGGTCGTCCACGAGACCTCGGGCTCGTACGGCGTGAACTCGAATGGCGGCACGAGATAAAAAACGAGGAAATGCACGATTAGGGCTGCGACGAAAGCCTCAGCAATGTACTTGCTGTATCCCTCCTTGAATCGGGCTTGTGCGGTGTCCACATTCAACCTCCCCATCTAAAGACCACGGTGGGGCCATCGACGGTGGGGATCGGTTAAGACGAGAACGGGCAGCTTCGATTGATAGGGATACAGGTAGTGAGGTTTCCACCATCAAGATAACGATTTACGGCGTGAAAATCAAATATGGTATGAAAGATACCGGTGAAGTGGCAGAAGATGTTGAATTTCCAGAAGGTCAAGGTATAATCAGCTGAAGTTCGAATCTGCATGAGATAGTCAGGTTCAAAAAGCGAGAGGCGATTTCAAGTGGGACCTTTCAACTTTCCTTGGCTGACATTTCTGGCCTTCGTTGTTATCGATATCAGCATCCTGATAGCCATTATCTGGGCGCTGATCGACATCAGGCGTGAGCGGCAGCAGTGACCTGCCGTTAATAGGGGGGAGACGTGACACTTCTTCAGGCGTGTATCGCTGTCCTTTTTATCTATATCGGGATCCTGATGGGCATCGGCATCTGGAGCGCCAGGCGTACACGGACGGCCTCCGATTTTATCCTCGGCGGCAGAACGATCGGGCCCTGGGTAACCGCACTTTCGTTTATCGCCGTTTATTTCAGCTCGGTGCTGATCATCGGCGGCGGGGCATTCGGTTACATGTACGGTATGTCGACGATCTGGATCGGTGCGATCAACGTGCTCGTGGGCTGCACTCTCTGCTGGGTTGTCCTCGGCCGGCGCGTTCGCGAGATGACAGAGAGGCTCGGCGTGCGGACGATCTCGGGGTTCTTTGCCAAGCGATACAACTCGCCGGCGGCAGGGATCTACTCGGCGGCGGTGATATTCCTGTTCCTTATCATCTACAACGTCAGCGTGGTCAAGGGTATGGCCAACGCTTTCGAGGTTCTGATGGACATGCCGTACTGGGGCGGCGTGCTGATCTCTGGGCTCGTGATCATCTTCTACGTTGTTCTCGGCGGATACACGGCTGTCGTCTGGACAGGCTTCATCCAGGCCTGGGTGATGATATTCTCGCTGCTCCTGCTTCTTTTCAAGACGATGGGAGCGGTGGGGGGCCTCAGCGCCGGTATGCAGAAGCTCGCCGCGATGGGGCCGGGGTATGTTAACACCCCGGGCGTCTGGGGATGGGCGGGGCTCATCAGCTACTCGCTTGTGGTAAGCCTCGGCGTCTGGGGCATGCCACAACTTTTAATAAGGTTCTACAGCATAAAGGATGTAAAGACGTTCCGCCTGGGGACGGTGATTGTGACGGTGGGTGCCGCGATCGCGGTAATTCCATACATGGTCGGAGCGCTGGGACGTATTCTAATACCCGGCCTCGAGAATCCAGATCTCGCGATTCCGATGGTCGTGGAGATGGTGTTATCGCCCTGGGGCGCGGCGATCCTGCTCGCAGGAGTTGTGGCGGCAGGAATGTCTACATTCGCCGGTGTGCTGATAATAGTATCCAGTTCCCTTGTGAGCGATATATGGGAACATGGGTTGAAGCGTCAATTGACGGGGGAGCAGGAGGTCTTCGCGAACAGGCTGGTGAGCGCTTCAGTGGGCCTTATATCACTGGCAATTGCACTGAAGCCGCCGGCCCTAATCCTTGTTCTGACTGCATTCTCATGGGCAGTAATAGCAAGTACAACATTATGGCCGTTGATATTTGGGCTCTACGTAAAGAGCACAAGCAGGGTGGGGGTGTTGGTGTCGATGATCGCTGGATCCCTGACGGCGGTACTGTGGACCTGGGTTGGCAAGCCTTGGGGTGTGCATGGATTTATTGCAGGATTGGTTGTAAGCTTAGTTGTGCTTGTGCTAATAAGTGTGTTTTTTACAAGGACTAAGGAGAAAGTGGTGGTATCGGATACTACATGAGAATCAAACCGACTGACTCTTAATCAGTAGATTCGGGGTTCGATTCCCTGG
>JAUWCL010000005.1 GCA_030609325.1 Candidatus Krumholzibacteriota bacterium | reverse complement strand
TTGGGCAGATGGATATTTTGCTGAATCAGTTGGTGTTTCGGATGAGAGCATGATTCGAAAGTATATCCGCGAGCAAAAAAGTTAAGGGCGGATTATACGAGGTCGGAAGCCACGGGCTTTAGCCCGTGGAGTTCGGTCACTGTATGAAATCACTGATTCTTCTGAGACACCTTTTATAATCGAGAACTTTTTGGTTATAGCTTTGGCCAGTTCTTACTTTAGAAATCATTGCATTGAAATAGATAATATTCGAATTGAGAAATATGTTGATTGAAAAATATGCGCAGTGAAGTGGCATTACTTGCAATTTAAGTATTTCTCCGGCGCATAGAGTGTTCGCGGCTGCAGGCCTTCGGCCTTTCGCTCAAATGGCCTTTGTCACGGCGGCCGCTGTAGTGCCCGCCGCGCCAACCGGGCCTTTCGGCCCGGACGGCCACCTCGCGAACACGACCAATGTTATATGAAAAACGCGCCAGAACTCAAATAACGTCTTGACGTCATGTAGTTATAGTGCTATATTATTAGCATGAGAAACCAAAGCAAAAGAGCGACGGTCTATTTTGACCCCAAACTTCATCTGGCCCTGAGACTAAAAGCTGTCGAGACAGACCGGTCTGTCTCGGAACTGGTGAATGAAGCGGTCAAACTGTCCCTCGCAGAAGATGCGGACGATCTAGCGGCGTTCGAAGAACGGGCATCCGAACCGGAAATGCTTTTCGAAGACTTGGTCAAGGATCTGAGAAGTAGTGGCAAAATATAAGATTCTGATCAAGGCATCAGCAGCGAAGGAAATCGAACGTCTTCCTACGCGCAAGGATCGTCGAAGAGTTGTAGAGAAGACTCGCAAACTAGCGGAAAATCCTCGCCCCAAAGGTTGTGAGAAGCTTTCAGGGCAAGACCGTTATAGGGTTCGTCAAGGGAACTATCGCATCATATACTCTGTTGATGATGATCGATTGGTAGTTCATGTTGTTAAAGTCGGTGATCGGAAAGACGTGTATCGTAATTGACGGCACATTAAGTTTATCGGATGCCAAGGTTCAGCCACAGATTGAAGAGAGCGCGTTCATCAAGGACAAATATCCAGAGTTGCAGGATATTGCTGGCAAAAGGTCCGAGTTATGTACTGAATGTGAATTCAGGACAATTGCCGATAAATGGGATAAAGATATTGAGACTCGTAATGAAGCAGATGTGTCTTTAACAGAAGGTGATGAAACCCAGATTCCGTTACCAGATCCAACGCAAAAAGGAGTAACCTGTCAATGGTTACAGTATACAGCTGCTCTCGCTGTATGCACATCCGCGGGCCCCGTGCTTTATTGGGCATGCGCATATATAGCCGTTTGTACTTTCTGTTCAGGAGGTTGGGTGAGTACGATCTGTTAGGTATGAACTGGAGGTAATACGATGTATAGCTATCTGGCGATTGCCTTGATATTGATATTTTTTATTTCATGTCTGAAACTGGCAAGAATCCCTGCACCACCGGTCCGCCTGTTTCCAGGGAGAAGCCTCTGAAGAAATGGAATGAATGTTTTGATCATATGCCGGAGTGCGTGAATGCTCGAAATCGCTGTTTAACATAGAGCTGTTTCTACCTTTCAACCGCTTTAAAATCATCGAGTTACAAGCCAGTCCCCGCCACCCCATACAACAGAGCCCGTACGAAAACGCATTGTTACTGATGATGGCACATCTCTTGTATTCATCACGGCTTACAGGACCGAATCGCGCGGCGGAGGTCTGCGCGTTAAAAGCCCTTGAAAGGCGTGGTGGAATGAGCGGAAAGATAGTCGAATTGCGCCGCGGCAGCGGCGATGGAGCGGGCGGGAGCCTGTACGATAGAGCTTCGACACTGGCGGCACAGGGGAGGCTGGAAGAGGCGGAAGGGCTTATCTCAGAAGGCAGGAGGCTCGAGCCCGTCAACGCCGACTTTGCCAATCTAGACGGTCTGGTGCGGCTCAGGAAGGGCGACTGCATCGGTGCGGCGGAGAGGTTCACCGAGGCGGTGCTGATCGACGAGAGCAGGGCCGACCTGCGCAACAATCTGGGCACCGCCCTTCTGGAGGCCGGAAGGATCAGGGAAGCAGCCGACGCCATAGCAGTCGGGTTGTCGATCGATGGAAACAACGTCAATCTTCTCAGGAACGCCGCCACCGCCGCGATAGTCCTCGGCGATACCGACAGGGCGGTCGAGTTAGCCTGCAGGGCCGTTATAGAGGAGCCGTTCGAGGCTGGGAGCCACGTGGTGCTGGCCGAGACGCTGCTGCGATCCGGTGACAGCGAGTCGGCTGCAGAGGTCCTGGGAAGGATCAGGTTCCTCGATGGTACGCCGATGAAGGTACTCCTGAAGGCCGTTCACCTCTATATCAGGATGGACATGCTCGAAGAGGCGCAGGGCGTTGTATATACCGCCCTGGAGAGCGACCCGTTCAACTCCAGGCTGATGCTTCTGCTCGGCAAGGTCCTCGAGATGCGCGATGATCTCGACGGGGCGAGGCACGTCTACGTCACTATACTATCCCGCGATACGGCGAACGTCGACGCGAGAAACGGCCTCGGCTGCGTCCTCGAGAGGAAGGGCGAGTACATCGAGGCTCTCGAGCATTTCATTGAGGCGCACAGGCTGTCGCCCTCGAACGAGCAGATCGAAGTCAATCTCGGTATAGTCCTCGACAAGCTCGACATGGACGACGAGGCCGAGCGTCACCTGACCCGCGTGATGGAAAGGGCTCCAGGCTTCGGCGTCGCGTTCAACGCGATGGGATGCTTCCTGTCGAGAAGGGGAAGGTACATCGAAGCCGCGGCTATTTTTAATACGGCCATCGAGCTGGAGCCGGACAACGAGCGATACCGCCGCAACCTCGGGCTGGCTCACGAGATGATCGCCTCGACAGGGCTGCAGGACTGCGTGTTCTAAAAATCGTTTCCATACAGATAAGCACTGGATTATAATCCGTCTGAAGGGGTGCCGCCGCGGAAGGGTGCGGCCGTACCCGTGAAAGGCGGCTTGCGGATATGGGTGCAAAGAAGAAAGCTCTTTCCAGCGTCATAGCGCTTCTGACCGATTTCACCTGGCACAACTGGTACCTCGGCGTCATGAAGGGCGTGATCCTCGGCATCAATCCCGAGGTGAAGATCGTCGATCTCTGTCATGACGTTTCCAGTCAGGACGTGCGCGAGGGAAGTTTCGTCCTGGGGAACAGCTTCAAGTATTTCCCGCCAGGGGCGGTGTTTCTCTGCGTCGTAGACCCGGGCGTCGGAGGCGACAGGCGTAATCTCATCGTCGAGACAGACAGGTATTTTTTTGTCGGTCCCGACAACGGCATACTGAGCTGTGTCTTCGAGAAGGGAATAGCAAGGAAGGTATACGCGGTAAAGCCGGGGAAGTACACGCTGCCCCTTCACGGCAGGACCTTTCTCGGCAGGGACGTGTTCGCTCCCATAGCGACACATCTTACGCTGGGCGCAAAGCCCTCGGAGATGGGCGAGGCGGTTGACTCCGTTCTGACCGTTCCCGCGCTGAAGCCGTTCGTCAACAAGAAAGGCGAAGTGTCGGGAAGGGCCGTCTACGTAGATACGTTCGGCAATATCATAACGAACATCAGTGAGCGGTATTTCATAGAAAAGTTCGGCAAGGACACCGGCTGGGACGATGTGACCGTCCGGATCGGGAAGAGGCGGCTCAAGGGAGTGAAGAGGTATTACGAGCAGGGCAAGCTCGGAAGGCTGATGGCCCTCTTCGACTCGTGGGGATATCTCGAACTGGCAGTCAACAGGGGGAACGCGTTCACCCTTCTCGGCCTCACCGAGAAGAAATCGCTCGAGGTATTCGTCTCAGGTCATGCCGGCGGTACGAAAAGGAAGTAATGGCCCTGCGGCTGACAGTTCTCGGATCGGGCACGATAGTGCCCTCGCGGGTCAGGCGTGCCACGTCCCTGCTCGTCGAGGGCGGCGGCGAGGACATCCTTATCGACTGCGGCCCCGGAGCGCTGCAGGCGCTCGAGGACGCCGGGAGATCGTACCGGGACATTCACAGGATTTTGATAACGCACTTTCACCCCGATCATACACTCGGCCTGGGAAGGCTCTTTTCAGCGATAAAGAACGATATGGCCGTGACCGGGCGGCACTGGATCGTGATATACGGGCCGGAAGGCATAGAGCGGTTTGTCTCGGGATGGAATGGTCTGTACGGCGGCATCGTGCCGGACGACGATATGCTCAATCTCGTCATGATGGAGCCGGGATACGAGATCGATATCGGCGACATGCTGATCACGGCCGGCACCGCCGAGCACGGCGGGAAGCCAGCTCTTGCGTACAGGGTCGACAGGGCGGGCAGGAGCATAGTCTATACGGGAGACACGTCGCGCTCCGAACGGCTTGACCGGTTCGCGTCGGAAGCCGATTTGCTCGTCTCCGAGTGCTCCTTCCCGGACGAGTTGCCCGCCGAGGGGCACATGACCCCGGCGATGGTGGGAGAGATGGCAGCGTCGGCGGGAGTTGGCGAGGTGCTGCTCGTGCATATGTACCCGTTCTTCGGCGAGACCGATCCGGCCGCCGAAGTCAGAAAGAAGTTCAGGGGCAAGGTGACGACCGGCAGGGACGGTATGGTCATCGAGGTCTGACATAGGGTGGGACCATGTTCGCGACAAGGTCTAGCGGAAGGCGATCGACAGGAAATTCGAGGTGAGAAAGAAGTGAGAAGACATGCAGCCGTGATCTTTCTCATAGCGCTCGTGCTGGCCGTTGCCGGCGGGGCGAATGCTTACAGGCTCATCGAGCACAGGAAATGGAATCTCGGAACTGAATACCGTTCCCGTTTCGCCGTCAGGAACGTGCGTGGTTCGATCGAGGTGATCGGCTGGGACCGCGACGAGATAGAGATCTCCGCGACGATCAGGATAAGAGCCGCCAGCAGGAACAAGGCGCAGAAGATCTACGGGAATATCGAGTTCGAGGTGGGCCGCGAGCCGGGAGACGTATCGATAAGGGCTCTCATGCCGAAGTACAGGAAGGACAGCATGGCGGGTGAGGGCAATACGACAGTCTGGATCGATTACACCGTCAGGGTGCCGTATTTGACAGATCTTGACTTGCGGTCGATAACCGGCAATATAGGCGTGATGCAGGTCGGGGGCGGCTTCCATATCGAAAGCGAGCGCGGCTCGATCGACATGCTTTCAAGAGGGGGTGAGGGCGTCCTGAAGAGCCGGAACGGCGATCTCGGATGCGAGCTGGCCTTTCTCCTGCCGGGCGGGAAACTACTCATGAAGACTTCCTGCGGCGATGTCTTTCTCGGCATCCCGGCGGAGACGAGCGCCCTGCTTCAGGCGAGGACGCGCAGCGGCAGGGTCAGGATCCGGCTCGATATGACCGAAGTGAAGAAAAGAAAGAGAAAGACGATACAGGGCGTTCTTGGGGGCGGTGACGGAAAGATTGTGTTAGAGTCTGTAAGCGGTGATGTTACTGTGGGAGCACTGTAGCGGGAATGCGCTCCACGCGGGCGCGGCAGAATGGAGGTTCTAGAGATGGAAGGCGATAAAAAGCATACCACCTCGATACCGCCCGGTATCGCGGCGTTGGCGGCCTACTTATTCCCCTTTCTCGGCGGGCTGGTGATGCTCGCCGTCGAGAAGGATGACCGATTCGTGAGGTTTCACGCGGCCCAGTCGATCGTGTTCTGGATCTGCGCGTTGATCCTGACGGCGCTGCTCGGCTGGATCCCCGTGATCAACGTGTTGTATTCGATCGTGTTCATAGCCGCATGGATTTTCCTCATGTATCAGGCATGGACGAACAAGGAGTTCGAGATCCCCTATCTCGGGGCGATAGCGAGAAAACAGGTGTTCGGGGAGGAAGATTCCACCGATGTCGAGGATAAGCCCGCGTCGGCGCCTGAAGCATCACCCGGGGAGGAAAGACCGGCGGCCGACGATGAGGGAGAAGACCCTCGGGTATAAGGGGTTACGGCCAGCAGAGGTGATTATTCCATTTACCGGCGGCAGCCGACGGATTATACTGATTGCACCCTTTCAGGGTGCAATTTTTGCACCTTTCCGGGTGCGATTTTTCGTGAATATCCTCATTGCCGGAGTTGTATGACTCATGACGGTAACGGACGGGACGGCGGACATTTCGAAGGAGACGCTGCAGGCCTGGAAAGACGGCAGCGTCAAGGTGTTTGAAGAGGTCGTGAGGTCTGCCATGAGGCGGGCCTACGCGGTCGCCGTCGGCATTGTCGGAAATGCCGAGGACGCGCGGGACCTCTCGCAGGAGGCGTTCATGGCGGCGCACAGGGCGAGAGCCACATTTGATGTCGAACGTCCCTTCTTCCCCTGGTTCTACCGTATCCTGAGGAACAGGTGCCTGAACTTCCTCAGGAAGAGGGCCGGCAGAAGGGAGGTCTCGATCGACGTGCTGATCGAGAAGCCCGGACGGTCCGAATCCCCCGATAAGGGTGTGATGAGAAAGGAGCGGGCCGAAGCCCTCTGGCAGGCGATCCAGGAGCTCACTCCCGTGCACAGGGAGATAGTCATCCTCAGATCGTTCCAGGAGCTCTCGTACAGGGAGATAGCCGAGACTCTCGGCATATCCGAGGGGACTGTGATGTCCCGCCTGTACTACGCCCGCAAATCGCTGTACGGGAAACTGAAGGATGTCTGCGACGACCTGTACAGGGAAGGGGATGATGAGCCGTGAGCTGCAACAGGATGGAGACCGACGGCATGAGATACCTTGACGGCGAGATGTCTGCCGCTGAGAGGACCGCGTTCGAGGCGCATCTCGCCTCGTGCGGGGAGTGCAGGCAGTCTATGAACGAGCTGGGAAGGGTCGAGAGGTTGACCGGCATGATGAAGATCCGCGATCCGCAGGACGATTTCTGGGAGAATTACTGGAAGAAGCTCTTCAGAAGGCTCGAACGGAAGACAGCCTGGCTGTTTATTATCGCCGGCGCGGCCCTGATAGTGCTGTACGCCCTCTGGAAAGGCGTCACCGACTTCGGCGAGATTACCTTCGTAAAGGTTGTCGCCGTGATCTTCGCCGCAGGATTCGTCATACTGCTGATATCGGTCGTAAGGGAGCGGGTACACCGGTATCGCACCGACCGGTACAGGGACATCGAGAGATAGGCGGCACGACGAAAGGGGAGTGACCGAGATGTTGATAACAACTACGGATGAGATCGCCGGAAAGAGGATCGTCAAGGTCGTCGGCCTGGTCAGGGGAAACACAATCAGGGCGAGGCATATCGGACGGGACATCCTGGCCGCCCTGAGGAACATCGCCGGCGGCGAGATAGTGGAATACACCAAGATGGTCGCAGAGTCGCGCGAACAGTCGCTCGACAGGATGATCGCGGAGGCGGAGGCGAAGGGAGCAAATGCGGTAGTCTGCCTCAGGTTCACGACCAACTCGATGATGGACGGCGCGGCGGAGCTTCTCGCCTACGGCACGGGCGTCGTGGTGGAGGACGAATGATCAGAGCGGGAGAGTTCGAGATAAGGGCTGTCGATACGGGAAGGTTCAGGCTCGACGGGGGCGCGATGTTCGGCGTCGTACCGAGGTCGATGTGGGAGAAGACCGATCCGCCCGACGACAGAAACAGGATCGATATGCACATGAGGGCGCTCTATGCCGAGGGTGCGGGGCGGAGGATCCTCGTAGACTGCGGAGCGGGAACGAAGCTCGACGACAAGATGGTGGACATCTACGAGATCCAGTGCCGGCCTTTGAGAAAGGTGCTCGAGGACCACGGGATAGATCCCGATTCGATCACCGACGCGATCGCGACGCACCTGCATTTCGATCATGCCGGCGGCTATACGTATTATGACGGAGCCGGAGAGCTGGCGCTCGCGCTGCCCAACGCGACGCACCACGTGCAGCGCAGGCAGTGGGAGGCGGCCACCGGCCCGAACGAAAAGGACAGGGCGAGCTTCTTTCCCGAGAACTTCCTGCCGATCAAGGAGGCCGGCAGGCTGAACCTGCTCGACGGGGAGAGCGAGATCCTGCCCGGCGTCCGCGTCGTGCCGACTGAGGGCCACACACCGGGGCACCAGGTGGTGCTGTTGGGCGGGAGCGAGGGGACGGTCATGTACTGCGGCGACCTGATCCCGCTCGCGTCACATGTCAACCTCCCATGGATAATGGCCTACGACCACTTTCCGCTCAGCACGCTCGAGGAGAAGAAACGGCTTCTCGGTGAAGCGGCCGACGGGGACTGGATCCTCTTCTTCGAGCACGATCCGGCGATCGCTGCCTGCCGCGTAAGCAGGAACGACAGGGGCAGGTTCGAGATCTCCGGGACCGTCGAGACAGGATAACCCGTTTGGAAGACGATATTCTCATGCAGCGGGCGAAGGGAGGCGACCATGACGCCTTCCGTCAAGTCGTTGAAAGATATCAGCGGGAGATCTACAACTACTTCATCAGGTCCACCGGTTCGATCGAGGATTCGGAGGACATGACGCAGCATTGCTTCGTCAATCTCTATAACAGCCTCGGCAGGTACCGCAGGAGCGCGTCGCTGAGGACTTTCATCTACCGGATCGCCACGAACCTGGCGATTAGCTTCTCGAGAAAGCGTAAGTT
The DNA here is from genome assembly GCA_030609325.1 of Candidatus Krumholzibacteriota bacterium. GTDB lineage: Bacteria > Krumholzibacteriota > Krumholzibacteriia > Krumholzibacteriales > Krumholzibacteriaceae > JAUWCL01. Next base: position 95,972 of record JAUWCL010000005.1, on the reverse strand, counting down.
GCCTCTATCCCTCGACATTCTCGTCGAGGGAGGGTGCGATCCCGCATCTGAATCTTCGTCCGACCGCCCCGAGGACCTCGCATACGTGCGAGAGCTCCAGCAGGCATACGTGGAGTCCCTGGCGAAACTGCCCGCGGAATGGAGCATGATACTCGATCTCAGAATCGGAAAAGAGTTGTCTTACAAGGAGATAGCGGATGCTGTGGGCCGAAGTGTCTCATCGGTCGAGTCTATCCTCTTCCGGGCGCGTGAAAAGCTCTCGGCCGGGATGGCTCCCTTTCTGAGCAGGTAGGGGACGAAGGATGCCGGGCCGCCGGAAGGCAGCAGAAGAAATAATTAGTAATATTGTCAGTTTCATGAAGGAAAATGACTTTTGATGCGTTGATATATTCAGGAAAGGGAGACGTATGGATTGTAATGATTTCGAGAAGCTGGCGGGCAGAGTGCTCGACGGGGAGGCCGCACCGGAAGAGGCGACTGCGCTGGAGGCGCATGCCGCCTCGTGTGAAAGCTGCGGCGTCCTGATCGGCGATCTATCGGCGCTCGGCCGGCTTCACTCAGGACTGCCGGAGCTCGAGCCCCCCGCGGGGCTGACCGACAGGATCATGGCCGGCATCAAGAGGTTCGAAACGGGGCGGACGGGCTGGATATGGAGAGTGCTTGTCCCTGCCGCGGCCGCTGTCTTCGTGCTGCTCGGAATCAGGATCGGCACACAGATCACTGATGCATGGTTCGGGGAACCCGCCGTTGTACAGCATTCCGAGGTCACAGGGCTCGAGCATCTCGACGTTTATCCTCCCGACTCGTTTGGAAAGGCTATCGAACTTGCCGCGAAGGGAGAGGACGATGAATAAGCGGAGCCTGAAGGCTGTACTTGTCGTTTCGCTCGCGTTCAATCTTGCCGTTGTAGCGACGGTGGCGGTCGGTCTCGCGGTCCGTGACTCGGGCACGCCGGTCAGCGGCGGGGAGATCCCGATTGACGACCACGGAAAGCACCTGTCGAAGTGCATCGGCCTTTCGGGAGAGAAGGCGAAGTGTTTCGAGGATGTGATGGCCGGGACGAGCGAGGAAGCCGGTGAGATAAAGGCGGAGCTGGAGAAGGAGAGGGACGACTTCTTCCACCTGCTCCAGGAGATAGAGCCCGACGAGCGGGCCATAATGGCCGGGGTCGAGAGTATCTCGGTCCTTCAGGGGCGGCTCGAAAAGCTCCTCGTCAAGAGACTCGTCGATTCGAGGGCCGTTCTTGAGCCCGAAGAGGACGCAAGGCTTCTCTACCTGATCCGATGCAGCATGAGACCTGGTTGTGTAGGCGAGGAAAATTGTCCCTACCAGAAAGAAAAGGAAGATTCCGAATGAAGAGATTCGCATCTTTGATCGCAGTGCTTCTTCTTGTCGCCGCCGTCACGGCGATTTCGGCGCAGGAGAAGGAAGCCCCCGGGGCCGAGCCCTGCACGGCCATCGACTCGGAGACCAGGGTAAAGGTCCAGAAGCTCAAGCTCCAGTACGAACTCTCGATGGTCGATCTTAAAGTCGAGAAGAACAAGATCCATGAGGAAATGATGACGGAGCTCCTCAAGGAGGAGTCCTCCACGAAGACGATCGAGAAGCTGGGCAAGTCGATGAACGGCGTCCAGTACAAGATGCACAAGGCGAAGATCGACTACATGCTGAAAGTGAAGAAGGTCCTTCCCGCCGATCACTGGAAGGTGTTCCTCCACAAGCGGCACGCTGCGGGCGCTGGGCACGGCAAGAGTTCCCCGCACGGTACCTCCGCGAAGGGGTGCTGTCCCACGGCGGGCACCAGGGGTCATACGTGCACGTCCGCCTGCACTCATTCCTCCCTCAGGGCCGGATGCAAGACTCCCTGCGTCAGGGTCAGGAAGTAGGGTGGAGATCCGATACAGTGTGATTCGAGGTTGAGGCCGTCGTCGGCCTCTTTTTTTTATCCCGGCTTACCCGACCAGCAGGTATCGCGCGAGCAGGTATGCGCTCGCCAGGATGATCGATACGATCATCAGGGGGAATCCATAGCGGAAATAGTTGCGGAAGTTGAGCGGGCTTCTCGTCTTCTCGCTGAATCCGGCGATCACGACGTTCGCCGAGGCGCCGACGATCGTGCCGTTGCCGCCGAGACAGGCCCCCAGGGCGAGACTCCACCATAGCGGCATCGCCTGTTTCAGCTGCCAGAGCTGGTAGGCGGCCTCGTCCATCCCCTCGGTGTTGGGGAAGAGGGCCGCGCTTATCCTCGCCAGCAGGGGGATCATCGCTGCTACGAACGGAATGTTGTCGAGGAAGGCAGAGGCGATCGCCGAGATCCAGAGGATGCAGAGGCACAGGAGTGTGAGGTTGCCGGTCAATGCGAGGACCCTGCCGGCGAGGAATTCGAGGATCCCGGTCTTTTCGAGACCGCCGACCAGCACGAACAGCCCCATGAAGAAAAACAGCGTCGTCCATTCCACCTCGCCCAGCCTTTTTTCGATGTTCGTTCCGCTCCAGATCAGCAGTGCCCCGCCGCCCGCAAGGGCGATCGTCGCCGGTTTGAGGCCGAGCCATCCGTGGAGCAGGAATCCCAGTACGGTAAGCGCCAGCACGATGAGGCTGCGGCGCAGTAGAACGGGATCTTTGATTACCTTCGTCTCGTCCATGCCCGCGATCGTCTCGCGGATCGACTCGTCTCCTGCGGTCAGCTGTTCGCGGAAGATCACCTTCAGGAAAAGGAGGGTGACGACGAATACTACAACGGCGATCGGGCCGAGGTGCAGCGTGAAGTCGAGAAAAGAAAGGCCGGTGGCCGATCCGATAAGTATGTTGGGCGGATCGCCGATGAGCGTCGCGGTGCCGCCGATGTTCGAAGCCAGTGTTTCAGCGATGAGGAAAGGGAAGGGTGAGATGTCGAGCATCTCGGCGATCAGTATCGTGATAGGCGCGATCAGAAGCACGGTCGTCACGTTGTCGAGAAGGGCCGAGGCGACGGCGGTGAACACGGAGAACCACAGGAGTATCTTCCATGCGTTTCCGCCCGACCTCTTCGCGATCGTGATGGCGAACCAGCTGAAGACGCCCGTCTCCTTCAGGACGCTGATCAGGAGCATCATGCCGGTAAGGAGACCTATGGTGTTGAAGTCGATGAATTCGAAGGCTTCCGACTGGGTGAGGATATGGAAGACGATGAGGAGCACGCCTCCCATGAGTGCTACCTTCGTTCTGTGAATCCTCTCGGTGATGATGAAAAGGTAGGACAGGATGAAGATGACAATCGCTGCTATAGTCCCGGGCGCCACTACCGTCTTTCCATGTCGTAGATAGCCCGGCACACGTCGCCGAGGCTGATCATCCCGACCAGCCTCGAACCGCTGACCACAGGTATCCTCTGGAATTCCAGCTTGTGGAGCGCCGCCGCGGCCTTCATCACGCTTTCCGTCTCCTCGAGGGGCGTGATGTCCTCGCGCATGAGGTCCTCGGCGACGAGCAGCCTCTCCTCGACGGAAAATGTGCTCCTCTCGAGCGCTCCGAAATCATGAAGGAAATCAATGCTTCTGATGAGGTCGATGTAATCGGGGAGAAATATCAGAATGAAATCGTCTATTGTGATGATACCGGAAAGGGTGCCGTCCTTCTCGGTCACAGGCAGGACGGATTCTCCCGTCTCGAAGAAGAGCCGCGCGATCTCGCGCATCGGCGTGTGCGGAGCGACGGTCCGGAAGTCCCTCTTCATGTATTTGCTGATTTCCATGAGCGGTCTCCCCGGCAGGAAGGTCTGTCACAGGTATTTCTTCTCGGCCGATTCCACGAACGAGAGGAATCCCTTCACGTCGCGGCAGGCCATCAGTCCCGTCCTCACTTCTTCGTGCTTGATCAGGCGGGAGATCCCGGCGAGCGCCTGTATGTGGGGCCCGGTCCGGTCCTTCGCCGATACCATGATGAAGAAGAGATGTGATCTCTCCCCTTCGGCTGACTCGAAGTCTATCCCCTCGCGCGAAAGCCCGAATGCGACGTACAGCCTGTCGACGGCGGAGGTCTTGGCGTGAGGGACGGCGAGTCCCATCCCTATTCCCGTACTGGCTTTCGCTTCTCGGTTGCGGATCGCCTCGAGTATCGTATCGCGGTCCTTCAGGCGGTATGCCGAGCAGAGGAGGTCGACGAGCTCTTCGATCGCTTCGGCCTTCCCGGTTGATTTCATCTCCATCAGAATCGCCGATTTCTTTATCTCTGGCGAAAGCTTCATGACGACTTTCTGGTTCCCGTCCGGGGCCTCTTCCCCGGAAGTCGTAAAGGTAGCGAGCGGTGTCAGGAAAGTCAACGCATTACCAGATTGCCACGCCGGCGGTGAAGTAGAAGTACATCCCGCTGTAGTCGAGTATTACCGGTTCGCCGGTTTCGATGAACTCGGGCGCGTTGCCGAACTTGTCCTCGAATCCGTCGACCTTGAGGATCCTGTATCCGAGAGTGAATCCGACCTGCACGGGATTGAGGAAGTTCGTGTTGATCTCGGCGTAGATGTCCCATCCGTAATCGTTTGCCTTGTACTCGGTAAACCTGTCGCCGCTCTCGTCGGTACCGTAGACGACCTTGCCGAACGTCCCCTTGAGCCCCCCGTTGATGTCGATGACTGTCGGGACCCTGAAGATATGGACCGCCCCGCCGAGCGAGAGGACATCGGCCGGCATCTTGTATGTCACGTAGGACAACGAGCCGGTCGGCATGATCTGTTCGGCCCAGAAGTGTTCATACCCCGCGGTCGCGGCGAGGCGGCCCAACATCCAGATCCTTCCCTCGAGCATCACGTTGAATTCGCTGGTCAGATCCTCGAAACTGACCCCGTACTGCTCGCGCACAGCCTGGAGGTTGTCGTTGAACTCTCCCATCGAATAGTATCCGACGCCGACGCCGCCCTTGACTTCGAATCCTACCGGAAAACCGGCAATGGCTGCCGACGGCGCGAGTATCGCGGCTGCGAGCGCCGCAGCTGTCAATCTCTTCATCCGAGACCTCTTTCCTCGAGATACCTCTCCAGTCTGTCCATGCCTTCCTTTATGTTCTCCAGCGAGTTGGCGTAGGATATCCGCAGGTGTCCTTCGCCTCTCTCTCCGAAATCGATGCCCGGAGTCAGTGCGACTCCGGCCTTTTCCAGGATGTCGAACGCCAGGCGGAACGAATCGGGATCGATGTGATCGGCCCTGAAGAATATGTAGAACGCTCCCTTCGGCTCGACTGCGTAATCGAGCCCCAGTGCGGGTAGCCTTTCGAGGAGATAGCGCCTTCGCCTGTCGTATTTTTCCACCATCTCGGGGATCTCGGGATGCTCCATGTCGAGAGCCGTGACCGCCGCCTTCTGCACGAACGAGCCGGGCGATATGAAGAAATTCTGCTGGAGGATCTGCATCTGCCGGATCCTCTCCCCGGGCATTATGACGTATCCGAGCCTCCAGCCCGTCATGGCAAACAGCTTCGAGAAGCCGTTCAGCACCCATGCGTTGCCCGTGAACTCGAGGGCGCTGTGTTCCTTCTCGCCGTAGACGAGGCCGTGATATATCTCGTCGCTGATGACGGGCAGGCCGAGCCCGCACATCTCCTCCATATCGCCGGCGGGGATGAGAGTACCCATCGGATTGGCGGGAGAGTTGATCAGGACCGCCCTGGTGCCCGGTCCGATCGCCGCCCTTACGTCGTCCGGCCGGAGCTGGAATCCGTCTTCTCCTCTCGTGGCGATGAAACGGGGCGTGCCGCCGAGATACCTTATGAAATTGGGGTAGCAGGGATAGCACGGGTTGCCGAGTATGATCTCATCGCCGGGCCCGTCGACCATGCATGAGAGGACAAGAAGCAGGGCGGGGGAGACGCCCATCGTGACGAGGACCTGTGAGGGAGTGACGCCGCAGTCGTAACGGCCGTTGTACCAGCGGGCCACCGCATCGCGGAGCTCGGGGATCCCCCTGCTGTCCGTGTAGTGGGTGTCCCCGTTCTCGAGCGACTTCTTTGCCGCTTCGATGATGGCGGCAGGCGTGTCGAAATCGGGTTCGCCGATCTCCATGTGTATGATCGACCTGCCCTCACGCTCGAGCTCGAGAGCGCGCTCGAGCACTTCCATGACGATGAAGGGTTTGATCTCTCCGCACGCTCCGCGGGTCATCGGCGTGATCCTTTCACCTGCAGACTATACTGGAGAATACAGCCTTCATGGTGTTAAAGTCAAACATATCGCGGATATGGAAGGAGACTGATATGGCAGTATGTTCCGTTTCCATCGTACCCGTGGGAACGGGTTCGACGAGCATCAGCGCCTATGTCGCGAGGTGCCACGAGATCCTCGCCGAAGCGGAGGGGATCAAGTACAGGCTGACCCCGATGTCTACGGTGATAGAGGGCGATCTCGAGACCGTACTCTCCACTATGTTGAGGCTTCACAACGTGCCGTTCGAAAAGGGCGCGATGAGGGTGCTGACTACGATGATAATCGACGACCGCCGCGACAGGGAGCTGACGATGGACGACAAGATCTCATCGGTCGAGGAAAAGCTCGGCGGATAGCGCACGCGATCAGCGGCGGGTCATCATAGCGAGGGTCCAGTTGCGGCCCGTTCTGCCACCGTCGCGCCTGTACGAGAAGAGATCGCTCCCGCACGCCGTGCACAGCCCCGCGTCGAAGAAATTCGCCGGCCTGACGCCGGCCCGTTCCGTCTCGGTCCGTATGAAACGGGGCAGGTCGAGGTGCCAACCATTCGCGCGGCGCTTCCTCGCGTACGCGGGAAATCCCATCGCCGCATCACGGCCGACTTCGTAGCATCTCGGGCATATCCCCGGGCCGCATATCGCCACGGTGTTGTCCGGATCGATGCGGCACCTGTCGTACAGAAGGCCGAACGCTTTCCCTATGATGCCGCCCGCCGCCCCGGAGCGTCCCACGTGGATCGCGGCGAGCACCATCTCGGACGGCGAATGTATCACCAGGGGAAAACAGTCGGCGGAGTTTATCGCCAGGGCGAGCCCCCTCGATCCGGTTATGAAACCGTCGGTGTCCTCGATCGTTCCGCCCCGCTTCACGAATGCTATCTCTGTGCCGTGCACCTGCCCGCCCCTCGCGACGCGGTTCGCCCCGATCCCGAGGGTCTTTTTCAGCCTGCGCCTGTTCTCCAAGACGTCGGTGCGGCTGTCGCCGACATGGCTCCCGAGGTTCAGGGAATCGAAGGGAGGCTTGCTGACGCCTCCGCCCCTGGTGGTAAAGCATACCCTGAGCGCGGGGGCCAGTGCCTCGAGGGCGGGGAAGGTACCGATACGGAGACCGTTCTCTTCGATCCATGCGATCATAAGTGATAAGTTCTGTTGACATGCCGTCGCCGGTCAAGGAAAACTTGAGCGTGCCGGCTTGATTCCGGCATGTGCGGAGAAGGAAAGGATGCCTGTGCGATATTTCGAGGGATACAGATGCGGCAACTGCGAGAGAGAGGTGCCGGCCGGATCGGCCGCCGGCGAGTGCCCCTCGTGCTCCGGGCCGCTCCTGGCGGTATACGACCTGGGGATCCTCGGGAGGAATGTGACCCGTGAGGAGTTCTACGGCCCGGGCAGGGGGATCTGGCGCTTCAGGGAGCTCCTCCCCGTCTTTTCGCGCGAGGTTACACTCGGCGAAGGGAATACACCGATGCTCGAGGCGCCCGTGCTGGCCGCCTCGGCGGGATGCGGCCGGCTGCACATAAAGAACGAGGCGCTCAATCCAACGGGATCCTTCAAGGCGCGGGGGATGGCCGCCGCCGTCTCTCGACTGGTCGATCTGGGTGCACTCGCCGGGGTCATATCCTCCGCGGGCAACGCCGGCCTGGCACTGGCCGCATATGGAGCGGCCGCGGGCCTCGCGTCGAGGATATACATCCCGTCCGTTACGCCGGAAGGGGTGGAAGAGGAGTGCGCCGCGTATGGAGCGGACGTGAGGACGATCGACGGGATCCTTCCCGACGCCGCACGCGCCATGACGGACGATGGGCTCGGCGAGGGCGAGTACGCGATCAGTACATTCAGGGAGCCCTGCAGGGTCGAGGGAAAGAAGACGATGGCTTTTGAGATAGAGGACGATCTCGAGGGAAAGAGCCCCCGCTGGATAATCTTTCCGACAGGAGGCGGTACGGGGGTAGTGGCTTTCTGGAAGGCGTATATCGAGCTCGAGGAGCTCGGTTGGCTCGAGGATGAAAAACCCCGCATCGTCGCCGTGCAGTCCGAAGGGTGCGCTCCGGTCGTCAGGGCGTTCGGATCGGGAACGGATACCGTGGAGACATGGACCGATCCGGTGACGATCGCCTCGGGGATCAGGGTGCCCGCGTCGAGGGCCGACAGGCAGGTGCTCAGGGCGCTGCGCGAGACTGGAGGGACGGCGGTCGCCGTCTCCGACGAAGCGATCCTCGATTCCGCATACGGGATGGCCCGGGCGGCCGGGATATTTCCCTCACCTGAAGGTGCCGCCGCACTGGAGGGGCTGAGGAAGCTGACGGCCTCGGGAACGATCGGGCCCGGAGACTCGGTGGTGATAGTCAACACGGCGGACTGGACGAGGTACAGGTTCATGCTCGACGGGCCGGCACGCTGATCCGGCGCCTCTCGTCGATATAATGTAAAAAAAGCCCCCGGACCGTTCGATCCGGGGACTTTTTTTTATCGTCTATTACCCGCGGGGGTCAGCGTCTGCGTCTGCTGCTGCTCTTGCCGCCCGAGGAAGTCTTGCCGGTGGAATGTCCGCCAGTGGATCTCGTCGAGCCGCTTTTCGTAGTGCTTCTTCCGCTGCTCGATCTCGATGGGCCGGACGACCTGGTCTTGCTCCTTGCTCCGCTGTCACGGGAAGAGCTCTTTCTCGTGCTGCTCTTGCTCGACTTTCCGCTGTCGCTTTTCTTCGAATCTTTCGTCGAGCGTGCCGATGTTCCGGAGCGTGTCGGACTTTTCCTGTTCGCCGAGGAAGATTTGCTGCGGTTCCTTCCGGAGTCGCCAGCCTTCGTTTCCCTGTTGGAATTACGGGAGCGCACGCGCCTCTCGATCTCCGACCTCATGTTCTCCCTGCCGGTGCCGCTTCGGGTCGTCGACCTCGTCGATCTGCGGTAGAAGTCCCTGTTGCCCTTGTCGGCTTTCAGGGTCCCCTCGCTGTAGGCGCTGCGCTTCTTTGTCCTGGTCGAGCGCTTGTCCGCCTGGTTCGTGATCCTCGCGCTGCGTGTCGCGCCGTAGTTGCCGTAGACGCCGCGCTCGTAGTGCCCCGACCTGCCGGTATTGTATCGGCCGGTTTCGAATGACCTGAATCCGGTCGAGGCTCTTTCCCTCGTGACCTGTCTCGCCAGGCGGGAGCGCTGGTAGCTTCTCGCCGTCGCGGTCCTCGTCCTTTCCTTTACGAGCCTGCTCGAGGCGAGTGTCGCCTCGCGGCTGTTCTTCACCCTCGTCGAGGTGTAGTCGAGCGAACCGCGTTTGGTGAAATCCCGGCCGCCCGCCGCGTCACGGCTTGTTTTCACCCTCGTCGAGGTGTAGTCGAGCGAACCGCGTTTAGTGAATCCCCGCCCCGCGTAGAGCGATCTCTTGTTCGCCGGGGCGTAGTACGGCGACGCGTAATATCCGCCGCCCGCGTAATATCCGTCGCAGTACCCGTGGTGATATCCGTCCCAGTAGGAGTGGTATGAATAGGGATACCAGGAGTAGAACGGCCGGTGATGGTAGTAGTATCCGCTCCATCCCCAACTGATTCCCCAGTAAATATTCTGGCTCCAGTAGGGAGACCAGTTCACGGACCATGACCAGTATCCCGGCCAGTAGCAGGAATACGGATACCAGCCGTGGGTGTAGTAGACGGACAGGTAGACCTTCTGCTGGTCGTAATCGTAGTCGTCGTATCCGAGGGACAGGTTGTCCGCGTAATATGTGTACGATTCGTAGTCGTCCTCCGGACCGGCTTCACCTGCCTGGATCACGGCGAAAAGCTGCGGGTAGGGATATTCGGCGTCCTCGTTGGCGGCTATTATCTCGATGTCCACCTCCGGGCACTCCATCCCGTAGGGATCGGGGATCTTGGAGGGGGAGTGGCACTTGTAGCAGAGATATCCGGGGTACTCGACCTTATGGTTGACGTAGAAATATGTGTAATCGGTAGCCGGCGTCATCCGCTCGGCGTCGTCGATCAGCTCCTCGTCGATCATGTTGAAGGCGAGGAAAGGATCCATGTCGATCCTGAGCCTTCTTTCCTCGGGCATCGTGCTGTTCTGAGCGAGGTAGTAGAGCTCGTCGCGGTCGATCCGCGAAGGATCGTCGACTGCCAGGGCGTGGATGTACTCTATGCCGGTGTTCCCACCGACCTCCCACGTGATGTTACTGCCCTGCTCTGGAAGGAAATGCACCTTCCTGCCGCGGATCATCTCGGGCCTTCCGTCGGCGGGGTAGAGCAGATGCACGTATCCTTCGCTGTCGATGTTGTAGATTATGACGTACGCGTCCGAACTGGTCTGAAAGGTCATGTTGATGTCCCGGCCCGGCATCAGTACCGCGCCTTTTCCGCCGATGAGGCGCAGCGAGATATCAAGATCGCTCACGACGGCGGGCTTCAGGGCTGGTGAGGTGTTGATCTTCACCGGCGCCGCTGAAGCGGCTGTGGGCGATATGACGACTACAGTCAGAAGGAAGATCATTAGCGAACGTTTCATGACCAGGACTCCCTTCCAGGGGATAAAACTGGCGCTTGTTCCGACGGGGCTGGCACCCCGCCCGCGCACTTGTCCACTACCATTACAGTATAGTAGTTTTCTCACTTCTTTACAAGGCAAAGACCGTTCCAGAATGCGTTGCTCCGCCTCTCCGGCAGCGCGGCGGACCGCCTCGAGGAACATTGGCGGACAATGGGGATTCGCGCTCCGGACGATCTTCTATTATCTTATACGAACGGGTACGAGGGGCCGTTCCGGTCTTTTGAAACAAACTTGACCGGCCGGGGGTATAATGATAAATTGCCCGATGAAGCTGTAAAAGGAGGATGAATATGGGGTTTGCGGGGTTACCGGTCTTTCTGCAGGTGGCGGAGAGCTTCACGGAACTCATAGCCGGGTCCGGTGCGCTGGCCAAGACGATCCTGGTACTGCTGCTCGTCCTGTCCGTCGTTTCCTGGACAATAATGGTTGAAAAAATAAGATATTTCAGGCGCTCGGCGAAACAGAGCGCGGACTTCATCCCGGTATTCGAAAAGGAGCTTTCCCTGTCCTCTCTGGCGGACAAGGCGGCCGGATATCCGGACAGTCCCGAGGCCGTGATGGTCGTCATGGTCAAGGGGGAAATCGACAGTGGGGAGCTCCGTGACATGGAGCATCTCGACGGTTTCCTCGGTGCGGCGATGGACGAGATCGTTGCCGAGTGGGAGTCGTACCTCATCTTCCTGTCGACCACGGCGACCGTATCGCCCTTCCTCGGCCTGCTCGGAACGGTGTGGGGGATCATGAGCTCGTTCCTCAGCATGGGAGCGCGCGGCTCTGCGAGCCTCTACGTTGTGGCGCCGGGCATCGCGGACGCGCTGATCACGACGGTCTTCGGCCTCGGCGCGGCCATCCCCGCAGTGATCGGTTACAACTATATCGTCCGTGTCATCAGGCGCCGCGAAGAGAAAGTCGGCCTGTTCACGGTAAAGTTCAGGACGAGGCTTCTAGAGAAGAGATACTCATGAAGAGGAGAAACAGAGAGAGATACACCTCGCTGGCCGAGATAAACATCACCAATCTCGTCGATGTCATCATGGTGCTCCTTATCGCGTTCATGCTGACCGCGCCCTTCCTGCAGGCGGGCGTCAAGCTTCAGCTGCCCAAGGCGGAAGCGAAGGTCATAGAGGAGCAGGAGGGGATAACGGTCTCGATCAACGAGGACGGAGAGGTTTTTATAGACAAGCGGAAGGTCGAATGGAGGGAGTTCTCCGCCGAGCTGCGCGAGGCCCTGGACGAGAACCCTCCGAGGGTATTCCTGCGCGCCGACAAGGACACGAGGTACGGCTCGGTCATGAGGGTGATTGCCCGGATCAAGATGATGGGCATCGAAGACCTCGGGCTGATCGCCGAGCAGGAAGACAGATAACCGGATCCGCATCGGGGGTGGGATGAGGCTTTCCCTGCTGATATCGATCCTCGTTCACGTCGTCATCCTTTGGGCGCTGCTTACCCTTTTCAACGTGGTACCCCAGATGCGGGTGCCGAAGACCATCTACAACGTGAAGATATTCAGGCCCTTTGTTGCCCCGAAGGTCGAGGCACCGAAGGAGGAGCCGAAGGTGAAGGTCGAGGTCACCAGGCCGAAACCAAAGGAAAAGAAGAAAGAGCCCGAGAAGAAGCCCGCCGAGACGAAACCGGAAGAGAAGCCGATGGATGTCTCGGTACAGGAGGAGGGCAGCCAGACCGAGGTCGCAGTCGACGCCCCGCGGTTTCCCTATTCGTACTATCTCTCTGCCATCGAACGGAAGGTGTCAGAGAACTGGTTATCGTCGCAGGGGGGAAGGGCGGGCGGGATATCGTGCATCGTCTACTTCAGGCTCTCGCGCAGCGGCCGGGTCAGCGACCTGCGTGTCGAGACGCCTTCGGGGAATGCCTATTTCGACCGCTCGGCGCTGAGGGCGATCAGGAGCGCCGACCCGTTTCCGCCGCTTCCCAGGGCGTTCGGCGAATCGTGGCTCGGGATACATTTTACCTTTATGCAGAAGAAATAGGCCGGCGGCGACAGCGAGCCGGCAAATATGCCGGTATGAGAAAGGAAATACTCTCTGATGAAGCGATACTTGATCCTCGCGGCGCTGCTCCTCGCGGCAATGACTCCGCTCGGGGCGGCGGCCCAGATGGATGTGCATCTCAGTACGGACAAGCCGGGAGGAGGGCAGATCCCTATCGTCGTGAAGGATCTCGAGATCGACAGGGACGACCTTCGCGCCGCCTCGAAATACCTGATGTCGGTTTTGAGACAGGACCTGAAGTTCACATCCGTTTTTATCCCTCTCGAGTTCGCCGCGGGGACCGACACCCTTCCCGACGGGGGGACCGCGTCGGCCATAGTCGAGGGAAAGCTTTTCTGGGACGGGGAGAAATATTCCCTGGACGTCAGCCTGATCGACTTCGTCAGCCGCGAGATGATATTCGGCAAGAGATACAGGTTCAAGCATTCCGCGCTGAGGACCGTCGCCCACGAGTTGTGCGACGAGATTCTCTTTTTCCTCATCGGTGAGATCGGCGTCGCGAGGACACGCCTGCTGTTCACAAGACGCGAAGGCGGCGTGAAGAACCTCCACGTTGTGGATTACGACGGGTACGGCGAGAAGAAGCTCACCACCGACGAGCTCGTGGTGTCGCCGCTCTGGGTCGACGATCACCGTTTCGTCTTCACCTCGTACCGGAGGGAAAATCCAGACCTGTACATGATCGATCTCACCCGCGGCACACGCAAGATGATCTCGCACAGGAAGGGCCTCAACATCGCGGGCGGCTACAACCCCGGGAGCGACGAGCTCATAGTGACGCTCAGCATAAAAGGGAACAGCGAGATCTACCTGATGGACCTCGACGGCAAGCTCGGAAGGCGCCTGACAAAGAACCGAGCGATAGACGTATCACCGGTCTGGGCTCCGAACGGCAGGGAGATCGCCTTCGTGTCCGACCGGACGAGGTCGCCGCAGGTCTACATCATGGACAGGTACGGCGGAAACGTCAGGCGGATCACCACCGAGGGGTCGTACAACACATCGCCCGACTGGTCTCCCCGCGGGGACCTGATCGTATACGCGTCGCGTGACGGCGGCCTGTACAGGATGAAACTGATCTCTCCCGACGGCCTCTGGCTGGAGACCGTATTCGACGATTTCTTCAGCTACGAGGACGCATGCTGGGCCCCGGACGGTCGGCATATAGTGGCGGTGGTCAGGTACGCCGGGGAGCCGTGGATAGTGATAATCGACATCGATTCGGGGACCAGAAGAAGGCTTGCCAGGGGAGAGGCGCCTTCCTGGTCACCGCTCAGGTCGAGATGAACGTCGATGAACGAAAAATTAATTAAAATAATCGTTTTCAATTTCCGGGGCTGTGGGTATCATTGCCGCGATATAGAGAGGCGAACCGGGTTTGATTGACACTATTCCTGCAGACAGGGAGGTTTGTTGATATGAAGCGTTTTGGTGTCCTGTTTTTCGTTCTCACGCTTGCCGTGCTGATGATACTGCCGGCATGCTCTAAGAAAGAGGCCCCTCCGGTCGAAGAGGATATAACGCCCGCCGAGGAAGTGCCGCCTCCGCCTCCGCCTCCGGTGGTAGAGGAAGAACCCGAGGTTATAGAGGAGGAGCTCGAGGCCCTTGTACTTGATGACGTATTCTTCGATTTCGACAAGTACAGCATCAAGAGCGAGTTCAAGGACGTGCTCGAGGCCAACGCCAAGCTCCTGCTGTTGCGTTCCGAAGCGGTCCTCGTAATCGAGGGCCACTGCGACGAGCGCGGCACCGCCGAATACAACCTCGCCCTGGGCGAGAAGAGGGCCAGGGCCGTAATGGATTTTTTCCTGGCATACGGTGTCGATGCCGACAGGCTTTCGATGATCAGCTACGGCGAGGAAAGACCGTTTGAGCACGGGCACGATGATGATGCGTGGGCGATGAACCGCCGCGCGCACATGGTGATAAAAGAATAGACGGCAAGCGATGCACAGACCGGTCATCCGCATACTGATAGCGGTATCGGTGTCGGCCGCCGCCCTCGTCTTTGGGGGATGTTGGGGCAAGAGCTTCTGGAATGCCCAGGAATCGGCGCTGGCTACCGAGGCCAAGGTGGATTCTCTCCTGGAGGAGAGCGCCATCCTCCAGCGAAGGATATATCATCTCGAGACGATGCTCGAGGGGCAGCAGGAGCAGCTTCGAAGGGGCGGGGCCCGAACGAGCATGGACCTCGAGGAGATAAAAGACCAGATCAACGCTCTTTACGTTATGATCGAAGAGGGGCGGCAGGTCCCGGTCCATGCGTCTGTGCGCCACCCTTCCGTCCAGACTCCAGTTATGCCGGATACAGCCTCGTCGACGGATTCTCTCCCTGTGGCGGGTGGCGGGGCCGTATCCCTTTCCGATTCGGCCGCGGCGGCGGCGTCCGTTCCCGTCCCCGAAGAGATGTATCGCCAGATTTACCTCGATTTCAGCCGGATGGAGTACGAAATAGCCCTTGAGGAGTCAGAGGTATTTCTCCATGAGTATCCCGGCGATCCGATGACGGAGGACGTCAGGTTCATAAGGGGCGAATGTTTCCTCGAGCTCGACAAGGACCACGACGCCTTGCGGGAATTCTCGACGATCCTGCAGGACTACCCGCGCGGCAGGAAGACTCCGGCCGTCCTGCTCCGGATGGCGATCACCTACGGCAGGACGGGGGATTCGGAGTTGGCGCAGGGGGTCGCCGGCAGGCTGTTGAGAGAATTCCCCGACAGTGAGGAAGCAGCGGAAGCGAGGGAACGGTTCGGCGATTCGCCGGATGATCAGTGATGCAACCGCCTTCCAGCACGTCCCCGGGAGACCACATCCCGCTGATAATCGCCGTCATCGTACTTCTGCTTTTCTCGGCCTTCTTTTCCGGGTCCGAGTCGGCCCTTTTCTCTCTTCAGCGGTCCAACATCGCAGGCATGTCGTCCGGCTCGAAGAAGCAGAGGCGGGTGGCCTCACTCCTTGCGGCGCCGAGGAAGCTCCTCGTAACACTTCTTTTCGGCAATCTGCTCGTCAACATCGCCAGCACGAGCATCGTGACTGTTCTTGCTATCAAGCTGTTCGGCGAGCGCGGCGTGGGATACGCGATGATCGTGATGACCGTACTGATCCTCATGTTCGGAGAGATCCTCCCCAAGAGCATGGCGATCAAGCGGGCGGGCAGACTTTCGGCCGCCATCGCAGCACCGATCGGATTTCTCATGTACCTCTTTTATCCGGTCACCGCCATTCTCGGAAAGATAGCCGATTCGTCGGTCGATATCTGTCAAAGGCTTTTCGGCGAGACAAAAGAGGAGTTTGCATCGAGGGAACTCGCCACGGCGGTCGAGATGGGCTACAGGGACGGTCTTTTCGACGAGTTTGAAAAGGAAATCCTTACAAACCTGTTTTTCTTTGCGGAGACGGACGTGCACGAGATCCTCACGCCGCGCGTCGAGGTCTTCGCCCTCGACGTGAACACTGCTTTCCAGGATGCCGTGGTGCGGGTAAGGGAAAAGGGATTCACCAGGGTCCCCCTCTACGAGGGCAATCCCGAGAAGATCGTCGGTATCCTGCATACGAAAGATCTACTCAGGCACGCGAGGAATGAGAGAATAACCCTGCGCGAGCTGGTCCGCCCGGTCACCTTCGTGCCCGAGACGAAGCCGATAAGGGATCTCCTGGGAGAATTGTCGTCTTCCCGCAATCATGTGGTCATCGTCGTCGACGAGCACGGCTCGTACGAAGGGATCGTGACCCTCGAGGATATCCTCGAGGAGATAATCGGAGAGATACGTGACAGGAGGGAACCGCGCGTCGAGGAATACAATCTCATCGACGAGGACCATATTGTCGTCGAGGGATCGATGCATCTCGAGGATCTCAACGACGTTTTCGGCACTGCGCTCGAGTCAAAGGACGTCGAGACGATAAACGGATTTATCTGCGATCTGATGGGCAGGATCCCGGGCGACGGAGAATCGCTAATATCGGGCGGACTGCGCTTCCTCGTACTGTCATCGGGAAAGACGAGAGTGGAGAGGATCAAGATCGAGCGGCTCGGAGAGGAGGACGTGGAATGAGCACGGGAGCTTCTCTCGTCCTGATCCTCCTCACGATGTTCCTGGCGGCCTTCTTTGCCGGCGCCGAGACGGCGATCGTCTCGTGCAGCAAGGTGAGGCTCCACAGCAGGGCCAGGCACGGTTCCTGGAGGGCCGGACTGCTCGAGAAGCTCCTGCGTACGCCGGAGTACTTCTTCAGCATTGTTCTGGTCGGTACGAACCTGGCGGTGATAAGCTGCACGGCCGTTGCCACGGGCCTGGCTGTCAGGCTGTTCGGGGATTCGGGCGGCCTCGTGGCTATCGTCGTCATGACCCCTCTCCTTCTCATATTCGAGGAGGTCATTCCCAAGTCGGCCTTTCTCTATCACGCCGACCAGGTATCGATAAAGATCGCCCCCGTTCTGCGCGTCATGTCGGTGATCCTCTTTCCGCTCGTCCTGCCGGCCACACTTCTCGCCAGGATAATGTCCAGGCTGACCGGGACAGAGGATGGTAAGTTCGACATGCTCGGCTCGCGCGAAGACCTGATCTTTCTCTACAGGAGAGGAAAGGTCGAGGGGGACCTGGAGGAACGCGAAAAACGGATGATCGACGGGGTCTTCAGCTTCGGAACGAGACGCGCCCGCGAGCTCATGATCCCGATGGAGAACGTCGTCTCCTTTCCCGTCAACGCTTCGGTGGACGAGGTGATAGAGGAGGCGAACAGGCACACCTATTCGAGGTTTCCGCTCGTCTCGCCGAACGACGGGAGCATCGTGGGAATAATCTCACTGTTCGATCTGCTCGGACTCGACGGTGGCGAGAGACTTGCTACCGTCATGCATAAGCCGCTCAAGGTGAGCGAGGACGAGTCGGCGGAATACCTTCTCATAAGGATGAAGGACGAGCCGCTCCATTTCGCCGTAGTCACAAGTGGCGAAAAGGCAAGGGGTATCATAACCCTGGAGAACATCCTCGAAAGCATAGTGGGCGACATATCCAACGAGTACGAGTAGAAGGGAGCAGTGCGGAATGCAACAGTGCGTGGACATGTTACTGCAGGGGCTCGAGGAATTCGACGAGCCGGCGGCTTTCTACAAAGGCAACAGGATCGTTCAGGCCAACCAGAAGTTTGCCGACCTCTTCGAGCGGGACATAGCGGAGTTCGACGACCTGCCGATAATCGATATCTGTCACAATGAGTCGATTGAGATGATCCAGGACTTCATAAGGCGGCGCGCGCACCGCGACATGGACGTGCCGAGACATTACGAGGCCGCTTTCAGGACGGCCAGCCGCCCGAAGGTCATGATGACCGTCGACGTCCTCAGACTCCAAAACACAGAAGGCGCCGTGCTGACGATTCTTCACGAGAAGGGGTAGCGTCAGCCGACCGGCCGAGCTGCGGGTACGAGAAGGGTGGGAGGCCTCGAGGCACCCCGCCCTTCTTCTGTCAATCACCCGTCGGTTGAACCGACCGGGCCGATCTTTTTCACTCTTCCGGTCTCAGGCTGCCGATCTCTTTCTCGACCTCCTCAAGGATCTCGCAGGACCTTACGAGCTCCTGCATCGCTGTGTGGTCGGGATAGAGGGGGCGGTCTATGTCGAGGAAATCGACGTGACGCCTGATGACCTCCTTCGCCTTCGTGACGCCCTTGCCGAACTCGAAATCCCTGAAATCGAGCGCCTGCGCCGCCGCCATGAATTCGATCCCGAGCACGCCGCACGCGTTGTCGAATATCTGGAAGTTCTTGATCGCCGTGTTCATACCCATCGAGACGAAATCCTCCTGGTCGGCCGCTGCTGGTATCGACTGTATCGAAGCGGGCATCGAAAGGATTCTCTGCTCGACGATCTGCATGTCGGCGGTGTACTGGCTGAGCATCAGTCCTGACATCATGCCGGCGCCTTTCGTGAGGAAGGCGGGAAGGCCGACGTTCAGAGCGGGGTGGTTGAGCCTGTTCATCCTGCGTTCCGACATGACGCTGACCATCGTCACGGCCGCGCCGATCATGTCCATCGGCAGGCTGACCGGCGAGCCCTGGAAGTTGGCGCCCGAGAGATGCAGGTCCTGGTCGGGGAAAAAGACGGGATTGTCTCCGACGCCGTTCAGCTCGATCTCGACCTGCGAACGGGCATATTCCCACGCGTCGTGTACGGCGCCGATCACCTGCGGGGTAGAACGCATCGAGTAGGCGTCCTGGACCTTGACCTTTTTGCGCCCCTCGACGAGGTCTCCGCCGGCGACGCACTTGCGTATCGCCGCGGCTGTGCGCTGGGCGCCCTTGAACCCGCGGATCTCGTGGAGTTGAGGGCTGTACGGCTTCATGTTGGCCATCAGCGCTTCGAGCGACATGGCCGCGGCTATCTCGGTCTGGCGCAGCCACCGCTCGGTGTCGTAGAGCATGATCGCGCTCATCGCCGTAAGGAGGTTCGAGCCGTTGATCGTTGCGAGGCCGTCGCGGGCCATCAGGCCCGGAACCGGGATGCCGGCCCTGTCCATAGCCGTCTTTCCGTCGAGCAGCTCACCCTTGTAGTACGCCTGGCCTTCGCCGAGCATCAGCAGGGCGATCTGCGACATCGGGGCGAGGTCGCCGCACGCTCCCACGGAACCCTTCTGACAGACGAACGGCGTGACGCCCTTGTTGAGCATCTCGGCCAGCGTCAGGGCGATCTCGAGACGGCATCCCGAGTTGCCGTGGGCGAGGACATTTATCCTGCCGGTCATCGCTCCGCGGACGTACTCGATGGGTGCGGGATCGCCGATCCCGGCCGCATGGTTATAGATGAGGTATTTCTGGAAATCCTGGATCTGCCCGTCGTCGAGCACCACCTCGGAGAACTCACCTATCCCCGTGTTGACGCCGTACATTATCTCGTGGGCTTCGATCTTCTTCTCGAGCATCGCACGGCATTTCCTGATGGCCTCGATGGCATGGCCGGGGATCTCGACCTTTTCGCCGTGCCGGGCTATTCGGACTAGCTTCTCGATCGTTAATCCTGATCCGTCTAGCGCTATCGCCACAATGACCTCCTGGTGGAATCCCGGCCCGTCCCGGCCGGCTTCAGCATCTTTCCACGATGATATGTCTTATAACATCATGAGGGGCCTGTTTCAAGTGACAAAGCGACCCCACGGAGCAAAAATAGTAAAGGCAGCGCCCGAGTTCAAGCACTGTCCTGATCGACTTTCCCAAGATCCGTGATTCAGCCCAGGTAGGCAAAAGCGATCGAGACCACCAGGACCGCCAGCCCGGCAATATTGAGGATGTTTGCGATCTTCCTGACGAGGGGGAGCCTCTGCTCGCTTCCGGCGATGGCGGCGGCGATCTTCGGAAACTTCAGGAAATTGGCGACCCCGATGGCGAACAGGCAGATGGCCCAGACCGGAACGCCGGAGACGACGAGCATGCCGCGCCTGAGCTCGACGAACGCTAGGGCGGTAAATACGATACCCCAGAAAAGATTGATCCCCGACCCTGTCCTGACGTTTTCCTGTTCCATGCCGTTGTATTGCTCCATCAGGTTCCGGCCTGCCCCGGTATGCCGGAGCCGCCGTCGATCCTCCCGGCGGCGATCAGCAATATCCCTGCCGAAAGGGGAGGCAGGCCGAGCGTTGCCATGACGAACGCCTTCATAAAGGCGGGAAAGTTTCTCGCCACGAAAGGGTACGCGACGATCACTGCAAGTCCGGCGATCGGAAGTACGATCCGGCCGATCTTCTCCCATCTCCAGGCGGTGAAGGCCAGCGGCAGCAGTACGGCGGTGAAGGCCAGCGGGATGAGCAGTCCGCCGAGGGAGGCTCCGTCCCGCGTATCGAAGTCGTGCGCCGAGGACGCTACGGCGAAGAATATCCAGAATCCTGCCCACAGGCCGGTGATCACCCTCGCGAGAAACCTCATCCACTTCGCCGCGGGTTCCAGTCCGGAGTACCCGGTTCCGGTGGCCGTCTTTTCCTTGTCTTCGTTTTCCGCGCCTTTATCTTTCGCGTCTTCCGTCATGGCAGCCTGTTCGGGTTGTTCTCGTCCCTGCATATTCGGTAGAAGTTGCAGTACCGGCAGAGCCCGTTGTCGATCTTCGGAAAGAGGTCGGGGAGCCCCGCCTCGTTCCGGGAGATATCGCCGTTTATCAGCACGGAGGACAGCTTGTCGATCCCCCCGCGGATATGCCGGTAGAACTCCTCGAGATTCTCGTTCGAGACACCGTACTCGATGGTTGCTCCACCGTCGAGAAGATTCACCTCAAGCAGCCTGATCCTGTCGAGCGGCTCTCCGAGGATCGACGCCGCGTAATAGCCGTAGACGCCGAGCTGCACGCGGGCCTTTCCGTCCTGCCCGACGCCGCTCCCCTGCGGGCGGTTCTTCGCACTGAACGTCTTCCAGTCTACGATGTTGAACGATTCGTCGGAGCCGCGGTACATGAAATCGGTCTTGGCGAACACTTTCGCGCCCTCGAAATCGAAGACCTGGGCGAATTCTGCCAGGTCGATGTTCTCTATCGCCCAGCCGGCGGGGTCCGTTTGGGCGATTGCGGCGAGGATGTCGCTCTCGAGCAGCCCCTTCATCGCCGTAAGGCATTCATCCCTCGTCTTCTGCAGCTTTTCGGGCGGCATCGGCCGGTCGTACTCGTGCTCGAAGAGGGCCAGCCAGTCGATGTTGAGCCTGCCGCCCTTCTTCTTCGGCTCGGTGAGATATCTCTTCGATCCGGAGAACTCGAGCTGGGTCTCGAACCGTTCGAGCGTATAGCGGCTCACGTCCTCGAAGGAGGGAATCCTGCCCTTGGCCCTCATGGAGGCGAGCACCTTCGTCGTGATGTAATGGACCAGCTGACCGCGCCAGAGCGGGAGGGAGATCAGGCGCTTGAGCCTGAACGCCTCTCTTGCGATCCCGGGGGCCTGTCTTTCCCAGCCCCCCCAGCTGAGATAGTAGTGGAAGTAGTAGCGCCTCAGGCAGGAGTCGAACGTCGACTCCCTTGAAACGGACCATCCGAATTCGTTTACAAGGGCCATGATTGCAGAACAGTTCCCCGTCGAAGATAAGCGGTGACCGTCCGGTTACTTGTCGAAGACACCCCTGTAGATGCGGTTCTCCAGCCGATAACTCTCGAACTCGTAGTCGAACTTCATGTTCTTCTTGCCTCGAAGCGCGACCGCTTTTTTCGTGTACATGTAGAGATGATGCTTGCCGCCGGCCTTCTGCTGAGAGAGTTTTTCGAATTCGGCGCGTGAGAAGATCCATGTCCTCAACGTGCTGAGATCGACGCATGCCACATAATTTGCCGGGTTGTCTGCCGAAACCCACCAGTCGAGAGCCATTTTGCCCTTTCCGCCGGCCTTCTTCGGACGGAGATTGGTTGTGACGAGGACCGTCCATTTCCGCCTGGGCCTCGTCAGGTTGACGATGAGGTCGAACCCGTTCTTGCCTAGCTGGCAGGGGATGCCCTCGCGAAGGAGCATGGAGTTGACGAACAGCTTGCCGCTGACTCCGATCATGCTCTTTGGTACTTTTTTCATATCTGGTCTCCTTCGAGTATGACGATTGCCTGCGCGATGTCCGCTTCATGCGACAGGCTCAGATGCGAGATCGATGTTCCGCGGGATTCGGTGGTCTTCAGCGCCCGTCCCGAAAGAGACAGGAGCGGTTGTCCCGATTCCTCCCTTGCCACGCTGACCTCCTTCAGCGGGATCCCCCTCCCCCAGCCTGTCCCGAGTGCCTTGAAGAAGGCCTCTCTCGCGGCGAACCTGGCCGCGAAGTACTGTGCGGCGTCCCGCCGCCTGAGACCCTTTGCTATCTCGTCTTCGGTGAAGACCTTCTCGAGAAATCTCCGCCCGTACCTGTCGATCAGCACGGCGATACGGCTGATTGACACCGAGTCGATTCCCACTCCGACGATCATGAACGCCTTCCCACTGGTCCGGAATCATTTTGAGACTTGTCCGAACCAGAAATCGGAATTATAATAGATTGCAAGATATCATTTCCTACAGGAATAACAAAGAAATATTTGTAAAATATTTTTGACAGTTATCATGCGTATCGAATACGACAATCCTTTGTACAGGCCGCCCAGCGAAGCCCGATCGCTGATCCTGCAGGCCACCCTCGGCTGTTCCCACAACGGGTGCAGCTTCTGTTACATGTATAAAAACAAAAGGTTCCATGTCAAGTCCGAGGAGAGGTTTTTCGAGGAAATCGAGATCGCCGCCTCCGAATATCCATCGGCGCGGCGGATCTTTCTCGCCGACGGAGACGCGATGGTCCTGTCGACCGAGCGGCTCGGACGGATACTCGACAGGCTGAACGCATCCTTCCCGCAGCTGCAGAGGGTGACCGCCTACGCGAACCCGGCGAACCTGCTCGGCAAAACGGCGGACGAATTGAGGGGGCTCAAGGAAAAGAATCTCTCGATCCTCTACTACGGCGTCGAGACGGGAGACCCGGAGCTGCTCGAGAGGGTAGGCAAGGGCGCGACCCCCGACGAGATGGCCGAAGGGTGCGCGCGGGCGACCGAAGCGGGGCTCAAGCTCTCCGTCACGGTGATACTCGGGCTCGCGGGCAATTCAGGGAGCTCGAGGCACGCGCGGATGACCGCGGAGCTTCTCAACCGGATCCGGCCGCGCTATCTGTCGGCCCTGACCTTGATGCTCGGCCCCTGGAAGGACAGCTACGCCTCGTCGATGGATCCGGGATTCGAGTTCAACTCGGCCATCGACGACGTCCGCGAGCTGCGCGAGCTGGTCGCCAGCCTCGAGACGGACATGTGCATATTCAGGAGCAACCACGCCTCGAACTACCTCGCCCTTGCCGGGACCCTGCTCAAGGACAAGTCGACCCTTCTCGACGAGATCGACCGCGCCCTCGACGATCCCGACGGGCACCTGCGGCCCGAATGGGCACGCGGCCTGTGACAACCGGTCCCGTGTCTGATTCCGTGAAAAAGTTGGGGAATTTCCCACTCATGACACCGATGGGAGCAGATTCCTCTTAAATATTACGGAATCACGCAATCAAGAACTCATGGAGTCACGAAATCAGGGATCAACATGATCAACCGTGATCAGCAGCAATCAGCCGCCCCGCACGATCTCAGCCGGAGAGCCTGCCGAATAACTTGCGGAACCAGGAATCGGAGAGGTAGGAATCGTACTCGATCTTTACCCCGCCCCATCGTTCCTTGTAATCGATCAGCGAGTGGGCGTCCGGTGGGGAGGAGCCGAGATTGATCGTTCGGATGCCCTTCTCGACAGCCATCCGGATCGAGTCGGAGAGCAGTACGTGGTTCGGCTTGAGGTGCCGGTACTCGTAGTTCCAGACCGTCTGCCAGTTGAACATCGAGTTGTTGTAGATGAAATTGATCCTCGAGCCGATCATCTGCCCGTCCGAATTGAGGCATGTCCAGTTCATCATCTCGGAATCCCCGAGGTGCTTCAGCACGCTGGCGAAGAAATGCTTGGTGTAGAGGTTGCGGATCATCCCGTGCCTCTTCTCGGTCATCTCGTAGAGCTTATAGAACTCGTTGAGCTGGTCCCTGTTCCTGACGCGGCATATCTCGGTATCCGCTCTCCGGCCAGAACGGATGTGCCCGTTGATCTTCTTGTCGGGGGGAGAGTGGCCGTTCTCGGAATCGAGGTGGATGATATGGGTGAAGACGTCCTTGTGCCTGAGGAACGGCTCGACCAGCTCGGACAGGTTCCGGTCGTAATCGGTGATCGAGATCCTTGAGAACTTCCCGTTCTTCAGGTACCTGACGAGGTGAACGTAGAACTCGTCCCGCGTGTTGCCGTTGGCGCCGTCGGCGAGGACGACCTCGCCGTATGTCCCGTAGGGCATCGAGTAAAAGGATTTGAAGAAGAGCTGTTTCGTGATGACGGCCGGCATCCCCGCGATGAGCTTCCCGTCCTCGAAACTGCAGAGGAACTCGGCGTGCGAGCCCGGGGAAAGCCCGTCGACGCAGGTATCGACCCACTGGTGCGTGTGGAAGAACGATGCGATCCTCGTCAACGCCTCCCATGCGGGAACGTCGAGCGATTTCCTGTCTATTACACGGAATTCCATCGATTCTCCGGCAAAAATCAACGGGGCTCCACTGAAGTCCTGCCGATGCTGCTGCTCCGGTCCTTCGGCGACCCGCCACTGGCCGGAAATACCCCTTGTCACGCCATCTGAATGTAATACACGATGTTCGATCCGTCAACGAACCAGAAAATCACCGGACCGAAATTATTCCCTGTAAAAGGTTGATTTCCGGCGGTATCTGTATTAAGGTAATCCCGTTTATTTTCGCGATTTGGAGAGAATTGAAGAATATCCTGGAAAAGTTGGCAGGTGAACGATGCCCAAGCTCGTCATAATCATAATAAGCGCTGTTCTGGTAAACAATTTCGTGCTGATGAGATTCCTCGGGATATGCCCGTTCCTCGGGGTCTCGAAAAGGGTTTCGACGGCGGCGGGTATGAGCGGCGCGGTACTCTTCGTAATGACGATGGCGTCGGTGGTGACGTGGCTGATCTATCATTACGTCCTCGTTCCGTTCGGCCTGACATACCTTCAGACGGTCAGTTTCATTCTCGTCATCGCCAGCCTCGTCCAGCTCGTCGAGCTCGTCCTGCAGAAACTCAGCCCGGCCCTCTACAAGGCGCTGGGAATATTCCTGCCCTTGATCACGACCAACTGTGCCGTGCTCGGCGTTTCCGTTCTCAACATCCAGAAAGAGTTCACCCTGCTGGAGGCGACGATATTCGGCGCCGGCGCCGCCGTCGGATTCGGCGTTGCCATGGTCCTCTTCTCGGGACTGAGGGAGAGGATCGATCTCTGCGACACGCCGATTCCGTTCAGGGGAACGGCCATCGGGCTGGTGACGGCCGGGCTGCTCTCCCTCGCGTTCATGGGATTTACCGGGCTGGTCAAGCTCTAGGCCGGCCGCGATCGAGATAGACCAGGACAATCGAAACAGGCAAAGATTGATTCTGCGGAGAATGTGACAAAGATGCTTACGGCTGTTATCGCACTTGCGGCGCTCGCTCTACTGGCCGCGTTCGGGCTGGCTATCGCGGCGAGGGTCTTCGCCGTTCCCCATAATCCGAAAGCGGACGAGATCGAAGAAGTCCTCCCCGGCGCCAACTGCGGCGCCTGCGCCCTTCCCGGCTGCGCCGAGCTTGCCAGGCGGATCGCCGAGGGGAAGGCAGACATAGACGCCTGTCCCGTCGGCGGTGAATCGGCGGCCCATACCATCGCCGCCATCATGGGGATGGAATTCGAGGGAGGAGCCGAAAGGGAGGTAGCCCTGGTCCTCTGCAAGGGGAGCGACCAGGTAGCCGCGAAGCGCTTTTTCTACAACGGCATATACGACTGCAACTCGGCCGTGCTCGTTTTCGGGGGGGACAAGGCCTGCACGTACGGCTGTCTTGGCCTGGGAACGTGCGCAGGCGTGTGCCTCTTCGGCGCGATTGACATGGTGCCCGGAGGACTCGCCGTAGTAGATCCGGAGAAGTGCACCGGATGCGCTCAGTGTGTCGCCGCCTGTCCGAAAGGGATCATCAAGATGGTCCCGGCGAGCAGGAAACTCCATATACTCTGCAGCTCGCACGACAAGGGCGGAGTGGCGAGGAAGCACTGTAAGGTCGCTTGCATAGGCTGTATGAAGTGCGTCAAGGCCGCTCCCGAGGGTGCGATCACGATGGACAACTTCCTCGCAGTGGTCGATTACAGCTTCGAGATCCCCGCCGAGGTAGCGGCGGAATGCCCGATGAACACGATCATCGTGACCGGGGACGCGGCCGGCGCCTGTGAAGAGCCGGCGGCAGCGGCAGGAGGTGATGCGTGATGGGCAGCGGCAGGTTCTTCGGAGGCGTTCATCCGTCATATAACAAGGGGCTGGCAGATTCGAGCGCGATAGTCGAGATGCCGCTGCCCGAAAGGCTCGTCGTGTTCTTTGCCCAGAACCTCGGTGTACCCTCGCAGCCCGTCGTCAAGAAGGGCGACGAGGTAAAAAAGGGGCAGGTAATAGCCGAGGCGGGTGGATTCGTATCGACCCCGGTCCACGCACCGACCTCGGGGACGATCGGTTCGATAGACATATACCCGTCGCCCGTCGGCGTCGACGCGCCCGCCGCGGTGCTGGTTCCCGACGGTAAAGACGAGTGGTTCGAGGGGTGCAACGTCGAGAGGTCGAGCGAAGGCCTGGGCGTCAAGAAGATCAAGGAGATGATTCATGACAAGGGTATCGTGGGGATGGGGGGAGCGACCTTCCCGACCCACGTGAAGCTCTCGCCGCTCGCCGAGAAGAAGATGGACCTTCTCGTGATAAACGGTGCCGAGTGCGAGCCCTACCTGACGGCGGACCACAGGCTGATGGTCGAGCACGCGGAGGGCATCCGCGATGGCGCCTCGCTCTTCGCTACCGTTATCGGCGTCAGGAACGTTGTTGTGGCGATCGAGAAGAACAAGCCCGACGCCATAGAAGTGATGTGCAAGGCTGTAGTCGGTTGCCAGGGCTTCAGCGTCGAGGCGATGGATGTCATATACCCGCAGGGTGCCGAGAAGCAACTGATATACACCCTGACGAAGAGGAAGGTGCCCGCCGGCGGGCTGCCGATGGACGTCGGCGTCCTCGTGCAGAACGTCGGGACCGCCCTGGCCGCCTACGAGGCGGTGCGGTACAACAGGCCCCTTATACAAAGGGTCGTCACGGTCACAGGAAGCGGGATCCGGGAGCCGAAGAACGTCCTCGCGCGAGTCGGGACGAGGTTCGAGGACCTCGTGAAGTTCTGCGGAGGGCTCGAGGGCGATGCGGCCAAGTGCATCAACGGTGGACCGATGATGGGCGTGGCGCAGTACTCGCTCGACGCCGCCGTCACGAAGGGCACGAGCGGGCTCGTGATTCTCAGGCAGGAAGAAGTTACCCAGTTCGTGAGCGATGCATGCATCAGGTGCGCCCGCTGCCTCGAAGTCTGCCCGATGAAGCTCAACCCTTCGGCGCTCTCGATATTCATTGAGAAGATGAGGTTCGAGGACGCGAACGAATATAACGTGATGGACTGCATAGAATGTGGCTGCTGCGCCTACGTATGCCCGTCGAGAAGACCGATGGTGCACCACTTCAGGAGGGCGAAGGCCGAGGTCAGGAAACTGCAGAGAAAGACCGGTTGAGAACCGGCCACTAAGGCCGCAGAGATGGCCCGTAAAGACCTGGAGGTCCTTTTGGAAGACAATATGGAAGGAAAAACTCCCGAGGAAAAGCCGGCGGCCGAGCCCACTCACGAAAAACCCGCTCCCAGGCCCGGACCCAGGCCGAAGAAGGCCGAGGTCGGGCCGAGGTTCGTGGTCAGCTCCTCGCCGCACATGCACGACGGACGCACCGTCTCGCAGATCATGAGGTTCGTCATCATTGCGCTGGCGCCGGCCGCGCTCTACTCTATATATATCTTCGGGCTCGACGCGCTGCGGGTGATCCTGATCTCGACAGCCTCGGCGATGATCTTCGAGGCGATATCGCAGAAGATCATGAAGCGGCCCGTCGCACTTCGCGACAGCAGCGCCGCCCTGACTGGATTGCTTCTGGCGATGAACCTGCCGTCGACCTCGCCCTGGTGGTTGATCGTCGTCGGCAACTTCTTCGCCATAGTCATCGCCAAGCAGCTCTACGGCGGTCTCGGATACAATCCCTTCAACCCCGCGCTCGTCGGCCGTGTCGTTCTGCTGATCTCGTTCCCCGTGCACATGACGGCCAGGTGGGTCACCGCCTCGAGGTTCGGGACGGACGCGGTAACCACCGCGACGCCCCTGTCGCAGATGAAGGAAAGCCTCGCGACTCTCGGCCATATAGACATCGCATTCGGCAGGGAGGAGATATTCGATCTGCTGATCGGCAACAGGGCCGGCTGTCTCGGAGAGACCTCGGTCATACTGCTCGCTCTTGGCGGGTTGTTCCTCATCTGGAAGAGGGTCATCTCGTGGCGTATCCCCGTGATGTTCATCGGCGCGGTATGGGCGATGACGGGTATATTCCATCTTTTCGATCCGGCTCATTACATCGATCCGTCATTCCACGTGATAACGGGCGGTCTCTTCATCGGCGCGATATTCATGGCGACCGATTACGTGACCAGCCCGGTGACGAAAAAGGGAATGCTCATATTCGGCGCAGGATGCGGCATCATAACGGTACTTATAAGGCTATGGGGCGCCTATCCCGAGGGAGTGAGCTTCGCGATACTTCTGATGAACGCCGCGACGCCGCTGATCGACCGATATACGAAGCCCAGGGTATTCGGGGCCGTGGATACCAAGGCCGCCGCGTAAGCGGGCCTGTTTGAAGCGGGTATTTATACCGCCTGTGGAGGTTATTAAAGGTATGAAAGAGATCATCCGGTTGTGTTTCGTCCTCACCCTCATCACTGCGGTGTCTGCGGGCGTGCTCGCCTATGTGAACCAGCAGACCGCCGAGCCGATCGCCAGGGCTCTTCTCGAGGAGAAGATGAGCGCGGTCCGCAGCG
Organism: Candidatus Krumholzibacteriota bacterium; assembly: GCA_030609325.1. Lineage (GTDB taxonomy): Bacteria > Krumholzibacteriota > Krumholzibacteriia > Krumholzibacteriales > Krumholzibacteriaceae > JAUWCL01. The sequence continues at coordinate 66,757 of JAUWCL010000005.1, read as the reverse complement.
TCCTGCCGCCGTACGATAACGAGCCCGACAAGGACATGATCACCATCATGATCGAGGGTGGAGACTCCATCGAAGTCTATAGGGGCCGCAAGGACGGGACGGTGACCGGGGCGGCGTTCGCAATCGTCGCTTCGGACGGATACTCCGGAGATATCGAATTTATGATCGGTGTTGACGGGGAGGGCGTGATGCAGGGGCTCATGGTCCTGAAGCATCTCGAGACTCCCGGCCTCGGAGCAAAGATCGAGTCGGAGGATTTCAGGGGACAGTACAGTGGGAAGAGCCTCGAGAACACCGAACTGTGGGAAGTAACCAGGGACGGGGGTACGTTCATTCCCATTACGGGCGCCACAATCTCGTCGCGTGCGATAACGAAGACCAGCGCGAAGGGGCTGAAGCTCTTCCGGGAGCATAAGGCGGAGATTTTTGAGGAAGGGGAGGTGCAGGAATGAAGGCATGGGATGAGTTTATAAAGGGTTTCTGGAGCGAGAACCCGATATTCAGACTCGTGCTCGGTCTCTGCCCGACCCTGGCAGTTACGACTTCTGCCGAGAATGGTCTCGCGATGGGGTTCGCCTCGACATTCGTCCTCGTCTGTTCCAACACCGTCATCTCGTCGATGAGGAGGTTCGTCCCGAAGAAGGTGCGTATTCCCGCGTACATCGTCGCAATCGCGACATTCGTTACCATCGTCGACCTCGTGATGAACGGATATTTCCACGCTCTGCACAAGAGCCTGGGTCTCTTCATCCCGCTGATCGTGGTCAACTGCATCATACTCGGCAGGGCCGAGGCGTTCGCTTCGAAGAACCCCGTCTGGGTAGCGATAATCGATGGATTCGGGATGGGATTTGGATTCACCGTCTCGCTGATAGTGATCGGAGCGATCAGGGAGGTCATCGGAAACGGCACGATCTTCAACGTGTCGATTTTCGGCGATGGCTACCTGCCTCTGCTCCTCATGATCCTGCCTCCCGGCGCGTTTATCGTCCTCGGCGTACTGCTCGGCCTGATGAACAAGGTCGAAATTGCCATGGCCGAGAGAAGCGGAAGGCAGCCGATCATCCGCAGGGAGCACGACTGCGCGAGCTGCACGATCCACACGAAGTGGTTCGACTTCTCGGAAAAGGAAAAACCGACCGTCGAATAATGGGAAGAACAACCGATCTTCAGTCGAACAGCTCTATCTTTCCGCCGAAGTTGCCGACGAACTCTAACACGTCGCCGGGCAGGGCGAACACCGCCCTGACGCCGGATTCTGATTCGCATATCGGCAGGCTCTCTTCCGGGCCGAGGACGAACAGGCCGGTGGAGAGAGCGTCGGACGCCGTCGCGGACGGAGCGACGACGGTGACTCCGAGTATGTGATCGACCGTCCTGCCGATACGGGGATCGACTATGTGCCCGTATTTCTTTCCGTCTATCACGACGAAGTTCTCGTAGTTGCCGGATGTGGCGACTGCCTCGTCGTTTATGAGCAGCTTTCCGATGACGCCTGACGGATCCTGGGGATCTCGTATCCCTATCGACCATGCTTCGCGGCCCGGCGGCTTTCCCATTGCGAACATGTTTCCGCCTAGATCGACCAGTGCGCTGGTCGCACCATGCTTCTTCAGGATCCCGACGCAGCGGTCCACCGCGTATCCCTTTCCGATGCCAGCGAGGTCAATCTCTGATCCGTCAGTCAGGGCTACGGTCGTATCTTCCGCATCGAGGATCATCTTACGCCAGCCTACCTTCTCCAGGGTGCCGGCGATCTCGGCATCGGCAGGCAATTCAGCCTCGCCCCCCTGGAATCCCCACAGTTTCACGACGGGCCCCGCCGTGACGTCGAACGCGCCGCCGGTGAGCTCGCTGAACCGGTACGCCTGCTCGAGAAGAAGGAAGAGCTCGGACGATACCCTGACCGGCTGCCCTCCGGAATCCCTGTTGAGTCGTGATATCTCGCTGTTCTCTTTCCAGTTGCTCATCACCGACTCGATGCGGTGCATCTCGCGGATCGCCTCAGAGGCGGCCGCATCGGCGTCCTCTGCCGCAAGACCATAGATAGTGATCGTGCCCCTCGTGCCCATCACGAATGTCTGCTTGACGAACGGCTCTTCATCACGCGCGCATGAAGGGAAAGCAGGAAAAAGTATCAAGATGGATAATATGAAGATCATCTGCCCGTAGCGGCCCGGCCCGGCTGATCTGGATAAGTAATTTTTCATCCCGTTCCCCGTCAGTATCCAGGCTTCCCGAGAAGCTTGAACATCCTCGTCTTGTATTCCTCGACCCCGGGCTGATCGAACGGATTTACGCCGATCAGCCTGCCCGATACGGCGATGGCCAGCTCGTAGAATATGAACAGGGCGCCGATCGATGCCGGCGTGATTCCTTCCAACTCGATCGTCATCACCGGCAGGCCGCCGGCGACATGTGCCGCCTTCGTTCCTTCGTAGGCCTTGCTGTTGACTTCGGAGATCGATTTCCCGGCGAGATAGTTCAGCCCGTCGAGATCGTCGCTGTCCTCGGGAATCTCGATGTCCCTGTTCGGGCGGGCCGAGACGAGGAACGTCTCGAGGATATTGCGTGAACCCTCCTGCAGGAGCTGGCCGAGCGAATGGAGGTCGGTAGTCATCACCGTCGACGCAGGATAGAGTCCCTTGCCCTCCTTGCCTTCCGATTCTCCGGCGAGCTGTTTCCACCACTCGCACACCCATGAAAGTTCCGGGTGGAAGGTCGAGAGGACTTCTATCTCAGTCCCTCTGTCGTGCAGGAGCGCCCTGGCCAGGGCGTATCTCAGGGCCTCGTTATCGGGTTCCTCTCTCGTCCAGAGGCCCAGTCCCCGGTACGCTCCGGCGACGAGCGCGTCGATCGGAATCCCGGCTGCGGCGAAGGGAAGCAGGCCGACGGGGGAAAGGACGCTGAACCGTCCGCCAACGTCGGGTGAGATGGGGTATATCTTCCAGCCCCCGGTCCCTGCCATCTGTCTCAGGGCGCCCTTCACCGGATCGGTGATCGCGATGATCCTCTCGCTGCACCCTTCCCGGCCACAATCTTCCATCAGGCGGTTGCGCAGCAGCCTGAATGCTATGGCCGGCTCGGTCGTCGTGCCCGATTTCGAGATGACGCAGATCGAGAAGCGCTTGTCCTCCAGATAGTCGAGAAGATCGGCATGATACTCTGGCGAGAGACTGTTTCCGGCGAAGAGGATCGGAAACGGGGCATGCCCCTTGAGCGCCTCGATGCCCGCCCGGGCGCCGAGATATGAGCCTCCTATCCCGACCACGACGAGGCAGTCACTCTGGTCCTGGATCCGCTTGCCCGCGTTCGCTATCTCTTCGATATCACGCGGTGGCAGGCACGGCAGCGCCAGCCAGCCGAGCATATCGGAACCAGGCCCCTTGCCCTTGAGAAGAGAGCCCAGGACTTCGATCGCCCCGTGCATCCCGTTATTCAGCTCATCATCGGTCAGATGGGGAGCGAGACTCCCCGTATCGAGCGTCAGCAATGTATTCTCCCTATCCCTGGTTTTCAGCAGCCAGAGCCTTCTCTACCAGCCGAACGGTCTCTTCTGTATGCGAGACCACCTCGGCTCTGATCTCTCCCGCTTCCTTCGATATCTCGGCCTTGAACTTCTCGTCCTCGATCCCGGGTAGGTTGATGATGACGTTCAGGTAGGCTCCCTCGGCCGCCGTCCGTGCGGTGAGCGCCGCCACGCCGGCATCGCTGATCGAGTTTGTGTTGCCCTTCCCGGCAACGACTCGCGCCAACTCGGCGGCATCTTTCGTGCGGCGAAGGACGTTCATCGGGATGAGCGTCGCTTCCTTCGTCGTCTCCTCGATCGCGGCGGCCCTGGCGGCTTTTTCCTCGTCAGTCTTCTTCTTCATCCGCATCGCGTCCATTACCCTGTTGAACGCATCGGTGTCGCGGTCTACATCGGCGAGGAACTCGTCCTTGATCTTCTGCGCCTCGACGCCGACACGCTCCATCTCGTCGAACGCCTCCTCGTATCCCTTCTTGCCGTACGTCAGCGCTCCGACCATCGCCGTGAGCGCTCCGCTGAGCGCCCCGCAGAGAGCGGCGACGCTGCCGCCGCCGGGCGCCGGCGCGTCTGTCGAGAGGACATCCGTGAAATGCGTCGCCGTCATGCCGACGAGGCTGTCATCGCGCCTCATGAAAAATTCGATGATCTTCTTGTCGGGCTCGAACTCGTAGAGATCGCTGAGCCCGAGTGAGAGGACCGCGGTGTGCACCAGTTCGGAGTCGGGTACACCGGTCGCTTTGCCCATCTTCCTGAGGTAGTGCCTGCCCGACTCGAGGAGCGACTCGATGGGAATCAGCCCGACGAGTTCGCTGCCCGTGACACGGGCGCCTTGCTCGGCGGCTATCCGCTCGCACTCGTCGAATACGAGATGGGGAGGGGTGACCTTGTAGTTGGTCAGGTTGATAGACACCTGCGCCCGGCCGAAGTCCTCCATGTACCATCCGACAGCCTTGCACTCCTTGAAAAGGCCGTTTTCCCTGACGGTCTTGCCGTCCGCGTCGCGGATGATATTGCCCGCCTTGTCGCGTTTCAGGCGCCCCTTCTCGCGGATCGTGAATGCGATCTCGCGGGCGACCTTCGTGTCCCGGGTATTGAGGTTGACGTTGTAGGCGATGAGGAACTCCCTCGCGCCGATCACGGTCGCCCCGGCGCCGGGATTGAACTTGGACGGCCCGAAATCGGGCTTCCACTCGGGATCGGCCAGCTTCGCCTCGAGCCCCTCATATTCCCCCGCGCGGATGTTGGCGAGGTTCCGCCTCTCCGGCTTCGATGCGGCGTATTCGTAGAGGTAGACGGGGATGCCCAGCTCGTCGCCGACGCGCCTGCCCAACCTGCGCGCGAGTTCTGCGCAGTCGTCCATAGTCATATCGCTTACGGGGATGAACGGGCATACATCGGTGGCGCCCATCCGGGCGTGCGCGCCGGAGTGCTTCGACATGTCGATCACCTCGGCGGCCTTCCGGATAGCCCTGAAAGCAGCCTCGATGACCTCGTCGGGCGTCCCGAGGATGGTGACGACCGTCCTGTTGGTGTCCTTGCCCGGGTCTGCGTCGAGAAGCCTGACGCCCTCTACGCCCTTGATCTCGTTCGTGATCTCATCGATCCTGGCCAGATCCCGGCCTTCGCTGAAGTTCGGTACGCACTCTACGAGTCTCATCGGGACTATCACTCTCCTTGTTTTGACAGTGGATATCTGGCAATATGCCCATAGGATAAACAGGCGCCGCCGGCAGGTCAAGCACAGCGTTGACCCACCAGTCGTCCCCGTTGAAATGCAGGCAGGCACACTGTCGGATTCCATAAGGAAGTATCAGCGCGGTCCACGCGCCGGCACAGATGAAATCGAGGTCGGAAAACCGATGAATTTTTACATCAGCGTACCCCTGAGCAGGTTCGACGTCATGATAGATGATGTCGTATCGGCCGGATTCTATCCCGAGATCCGGATGACCAGAGCCGACTACCTGGCGAAAATGACCCCGTCGAATTTCGCGCATATGAGGGATCTTCTCGAGAAATGTTCCCTGCGGACGTTTACGCACGGGCCGTTCTTCGGGCTCGACATCGCCAGCCTCGACATCTGCCTCTCGGAGTACTCTGCCGACTGCCTCGACGTCGGACTGGAAGCGACAGCAGCGCTGGGCGGCAGGGTGATGGTAATGCACACCGGCTACATGCCCCAGTTCTCTCGCGGCGGGCGCAGGCACTGGCTGAGAAACTGGGCAGAGCGGATGCCGAAGATCGTCGAACACGCCGAAAAGCTCGGAGTGACGCTTGCGCTGGAGAATACCTGGGACGACCGCCCCGAGATCATGCTGCACCTGGCAGACATGCTCCCCGGCGGCGTGGTGCGGTTCTGCCTCGACACGGGCCACGTCAACGTGTTTTCTCATCTGTCCATAACCAGATGGTGGGACATGATCGGCGACCGGGTCGTCGCCCTCCACCTTCATGACAACGACGGGCTCTCCGACGACCACCTGGCCCCCGGAGAGGGCACGTTCGACTTCGAGACGCTTGCCGATCGCCTGAATCAGCTCAGGGAAACCAAAAACCTGTCATCTGACGGGACATCGATACAGTTTCCCCTTCTCGATCTCGAAGTCGACCTGCCGAGGGGTCCGCGGGGAAGGGAATACCTCGACAGGCTTCTCACCCTGCGTGGCCGGGCAACCACATGAACGAGTCAGGATTTGAAAGCGATCGTTCTCCGAGGGAAACACGTCTTTATTTCGCGATTTTCCTCGCTCTGTTCCTCGTATATCTGCTGTCCGGTCTGGTGCTGCCCGCCCTGAGCGAGGACGGAGACCGGGTCCGGGAGACGCTTTTCGGATTCTCTCAACTGGGCTCTTTCGGGGTCCCCTATATACTCATTGGGCTGTCGATCCCGCTGGTCGTCCTGATCGTCCGCCGCAGGATATCGCCCGAGTCGATGGAAAGGATGCGTGGGCGGGCCGTACAGATCTTCCGCAGCACATGGTTCAAGGTCGGATTCTCGCTGCTACTCGTCGTTGTCTTCTTCCTTCTCCGGAACCGGTTCATCAACTTCGACGGACAGATGTTCGCCGAGAAGTTCGCGCGCGACGTCCCTCTCCACGGAGCGCATGTCACCCACGATGAGATGTGGGAGCTCTATCTCCATTCACGTTTCTGGTTCTACACGAACCGATTGTTCGGCTGGAGCGTTGAACTCTCGTATCAGGTGCTCTCGTCGGTGGCCGGCGGAGCGTTCATCCTGCTGCTTATGTACTACTGCTCCATCATGTTTCCCGAAAGGCCCGTTCTCGCCTTTGTGGTATGCGTTTCCGGCGGGTACATGCAGCTCTTCTTCGGCGACGTAGAGAACTATACATTGACTGTAACGTTGATAATGGCGTACTTCGTCGCTTCGGCGACCTACATCAAGGGCAGAATGAGCATCATCACGCCATCTGTGATACTCGCGGCGGCCCTTACCTTTCACCTGCTCGCCGGGTTCCTTATCCCGTCCCTGCTCATACTTTACAACATCGCCCGGAAGAGGGACGAGAAGCGACCTGTGATTATCGCCACAGGGATGTTCTGCGCTGTAGTGGGTCTTACGCTGCTTTTTTTCCACCTCAACGACCTGCCGATCAGGAATCTATGGTATCACAGCCACGTGTTCGGCCACGGCGGGCACATCAGGCTGAGGCTCGTAGATCCTTCCCCCGGATACTATTTTCAGATGCTGAACCTGGCATTCCTTCTCGTCCCCGTGTGGGTCATGCTCATCCCCCAGCTCCTCTTCGGCCGGGTCAGGCTCGACGAGATGAACATCCATCTCATAATCGCCGCGATATTCATGGGAATCTTCTTCGTTGGCTGGAAGGCTACGCTGGGTGTCTATTCGGATTGGAACATGTTCGCCGCGGCGGCCCTGCCGGTCACGTTCCTCGTGCTGCGCAACATGCTTTCCACGGAGTGTATCCTCAGGAGATGCTGGCTCGTATACCTGTGCGCGTGGCTGTTCATGCTGCATTCCTATTCCTGGGTGATCTCCAACCACTTCTACCACGCGGCCGCCAGCTGAAGGCATCCGGCCCTGCCAAAGGAAAGCATAACGCCGCCCCATGAATTGACAGCATGCAAATTGACACGGTGCGGGAAATACTCTACTGTACCTGAATGCGGGATAGGTAACGGGACCTTCGGCCCAGGATCATTCGACCGGTTCCAAGAGGTACGGCATTGGATAATCTCACATTCATATTCATCCTGATCATTCTCGCGGCGAATATCACGCTGATCGTCATCCTCTCGCGGAAGCGGTGGGGCCCGGACGCCGATCACGGGAAGATTCTCCGGGACGAGATGAAGCTGAACCGCGAGGAGATCACCAACACTCTCGTCAGGCTGGTCGGCGAGATGCGCGAGGCCCAGGATGCGCGGCAGGAGAGCATCGGGAAGCGCATCGGCGAGCTGACCGAGACGAGCGAGAAGGCACTCGGCAGTATGAGGGACAAGGTCGAGGAGCGTCTGAAAGAAATCCAGGAGAGCAACGAGAAGAAACTCGAGAAGATGCGCGAGACGGTCGACGAGAAGCTCCAGAGCACATTGGAGAAACGCATCGGAGAATCGTTCAAGCGTGTCAGCGAGCATCTCGAGGCGGTGCACAAGGGCCTGGGCGAGATGAAGAACCTGGCTAACGGCGTCGGGGACCTGAAGAAGGTCCTTACCAACGTCAAGACCCGGGGCACGTGGGGAGAGATTCAACTCGGGGCCATACTTGAGCAGGTCCTGACGAAGGACCAGTATGGGACCAACGTCGCTACCTGTCCCGGATCGGCCGAGCGTGTTGAGTACGCCGTAAAACTGCCAGGACCGGAAGAAGATCCTGAGGCTTGTGTCTGGCTGCCCATCGACGCGAAATTTCCCCAGGAGGACTATCTCCGCCTCGTGGATGCTTCCGAGACAGGAGACGCGGACGCGGTCCGCAAGGCTACGGCGGCTCTCAACGCCGCGGTGCTTTCGTCGGCGAAGGATATCAGGGACAAGTATCTCGAGCCGCCGCACACGACCGATTTCGCCATAATGTTCCTGCCGACCGAGGGACTGTACGCCGAGGTGCTGAGGCAGTCCGGCATTGTCGAGCGGCTGCAGAGGGAGATGCGCGTGGTCGTCGCCGGCCCGACTACCCTCGCTGCAATACTGAGTTCGCTGAGGATGGGATTCCGGACGCTCGCTATAGAGAAGCGTTCCAGCGAAGTCTGGAAAATTCTCAGTGCGGTCAAGACGGAATTCGGAAAGTTCGATGGAGTACTTCAGAAACTCGGCAGGCAACTCGACACGGCCAGGAAGACGGTCGAAGATACCGGCGTGCGTACGAGGGCGATGAAGCGCAAGCTCCGGGGCGTCGAGACCCTTCCCGATGCCGATACGACCAGGCTGCTGGAACTGCCGGAGGACGAACAGGCGGAGCACGTGGAGGATGAGTCTGAAAACGGGGATGAATGAGGATCTGACAGGGCTTGTCAGGAGCCGTGGCGGTTGCCGGGGGCGGGACTCACAGCCTTGGTATAAGATCCGGAAGTTCTACCGCCGTTGCATTCAGCAGCATCGCTGACTCCAGAGAAGGGGCCATTGTGCTCAATTGGGAGACTGAGGCGGATGAGGCGTTAAGCGGATTCCGACTGTATCGCACCCTGCGCCCGGGAGATTTTTCGTGCATCACTGATAGCCCTCTTTCGCCGCATGCGAGAACCTGCGAAGATAGAGCGATTGAACCGGGAAAGGAGTATTGTTACCTGGTAGCGGCCCTGCCAGGCTCAGAGCGCGTAAGGATTGATATCTACGATCTCGCGGGGCGTCTCGTGCGGAGGCTCGTTGACAGGCCCATGGAGGCGGGCCGGCATCAGATCGAGTGGAACGGTGGGGACGCCAGGGGGCGAACGGTCGCTCAGAGTTTCAACTAAGAATGGAATTGACTCTTATTATGCTGCCATCCGGAATAAGGATCTACCGGGAACGGGCCACCGCTTTGATGCAAAAGTTCGCTATGGCCTTTCTAACTGGTGAACAGAGAGAGCGATGGGCTTCGACTGCTCGCCGGGAAGCCTTCATCAGAATCACGCGCGAGGGACGCTGGGGCGAATCGCATCTTTCTGGAGGCGGGTCCACGGTCGAATACACCAGGGCGACACAGGAGATCCTTGAAAAAGTGATTCGAGAATATGGTGTGAATTCGATGCTTGATGCCGGTTGTGGCGATTTCATATGGATGCCAGCCGTGCTTGACCGGCTTCCAAAAGGATTTCGTTACGTCGGGGGCGATATTGTTCCTGCGCTAATTGAAAAGCTTGCGAAAGAACACCCGCAGTATGAATTTAAGATCGTCGATTTCGTAATCGATGAGCTACCGCGCTGCGATATGATCTTCTGTCGCGACGTGATTCAACACTTGCCGATCAAGGACGCTATCAGAGTGCTAAAGAACTTTTCCAGGAGCGGAGCAAATTATCTACTCACGACTACTCACCTTCGTCGCTTTGGTTGGAGGAATGCAAGGGATAAACGTGTAGGACAATGCCACGACAGGAATCTGCTCATAAAGCCATTTTGTCTGGCGGACCCGATTGCGATTTATAGCGAGAAGGACCCTGGTCACAAGTTTCTGGGTTTGTGGGAACTACCCTTGGTGACTTTGGACGGGCAGGAGGTCTTGGGTCTGGACCAGGGTGAGATATAGCCATTTTTCCCCCTTCAGCGATGGGCGCTCGATCTGCCCGGCTCGGCTCGCAGCTTAATAAAAGATCATTTGACTGACCTACACATGTTGCAATTTTCCAGGCTCATGCCATAAGTGTATGGTGGTTTGTTCTGCTGTCTATTGTATTTGCAATCAAACCAATAACGACTTTCTTTGGTAGTAGGAATACAAAATAGCTATGCGAAGAAATGTATGGGGCTGGTTTTTCTACTGTGGGATATGACGGGTTGCGTCGTGACCGAAGTCACGATCGGCGGCATGCGGTCCTTCATCGCGAAGGCTGCCGAACCGGGACGGTCGAGAAAAACGGCAAAACGGCCGTGATCGTCTGTTCCGATCGACACGCTGTTCGGGTGCATGTCGATCCCTTTCGACCAGATCGAACGAGTGGACGTTTCCGAATCCGAGGTCAAGGGCCTGTTGAAAGGAGATCTGCACCTGAAGGGATTCAGGCCTGCTCTGAAGGTGGATTGGGCCAACTTTCTCGAGCATGTCGTGATCGACAAGAGTGAAGGGCATATCCGGCGGATCCTCCTGACACCGAATGATCCCGAAGAGTTCAAGAACATCCTTGATGAAGCGCTTTTCCGTTATAAGCAAGACAGGGAGGGTGGTGAAGGTTAGGAGCGATCGACACCGAGAACATCGATATACCGGGAAGTTACTATATCAATCGAAAAATCCTTTGCCCGATCGATAAGTGCATCCCTGTCCTGGGGATTATCAAGGGTGTCCAATATCGCATCAGCGAAAGCTTCTGCGTTGCCGACTGGAACGAGCTTTCCAAACTTCCCGTTTTCCAGGATCTCCGCAGGACCGCCGGGGCAGTCGGTCGAGACAACAGGTGTGCCTGCCGCCAGGGCCTCGACCAGTACGTTTCCAAAACCTTCCCATCTCGAGGAGAGAGCAACAGCCGAAGCCCTGGCAATATAGGCATGGGGATTTGACACAAAACCCGGGAATTCTATATCCTTTTCAAGGCCGAGTTGCGCAGCGAGCTCGAGCAAGCGGCCTCTTTCAGTCCCTTCCCCAAGGATGACCAGCCGTGCAGTACGATCCTTGCGGACAGTGCTGAAAGCGCGGATCATGGTCTCATAATCCTTCTGTTGGTGAAGGCGACCGATTCCCAGTACGACCGGGATTTCCATGTTCTGAAACCATGGGTGATCAATGGCTGCTTTCTGTTTCTCGAGAAGACTGTCTGACATGATGGGATTGTGGATCACGCAAACGCGATTTTCACCTGCGATTCCGTGTCTGACCAGGTCGGCGGCGGTATTCAGGGAATTGGCTACGACCATGTCGGCCTTTGGATACAGTCTTTTCATAAGGTGGAATACCGTACGTTCCCTGACAGAGGGGGTTCGATACTCATGAAAGGTCAATGTATTGGCTTCCCGGACGACCAGCCGCATGTCTGACCTTGAAAACCATCGGGCCATGAGAGCGACGACGTTGCAATGACTCATGGTGGACAGCATCGAGACAGGCCTCTCGCGCTTTATGTACTTTACAAGACGCGGCAGACTGCCAAGAGTGCCCCCGGCCCCGAGGTCGACAAGCCTGGCGTCTTCGGGCACGTCTTCCAGGAGGGGGCCGGCTGCCTTTGCAACGACGACATCCACATTAAGACCGCGCTCAATGAAACCCCGGGCCAGATTGATGATGACTCTCTGTGCGCCTCCGCCGCCCAGGTTCGATACGTAGAATGCTGTCCTGCGGTTCATGTTCTCCTGATGCATATTGCCTCGAGATCAACGGCTCAGGACGGAAAAAACAGAGTCCCACATCCTGATGGAGAGATCTTTCTGCTTTTGTGCTTCTTCGATCAGGCCGGCGCTCAGCTTGTCGTGTGAATCTTTATCGATGAGCCGGTCTATTCTGCTCTCGATTTCCCGATCGGGCGCCGTGATACTCAACAGGCCGTCCGTGAATCTGTAATCCCTGAACAGCATCTCATACTTGTGACTCCATCCGACAGTCAGCGCGGGGACCCCCTGGGACAGCGAGCTGACCAGCCCGTGAAAACGGGAACTGATAACCCCATGGCATCTGCCCAGGATGCCCTTTATCATCAAAGGATCACCTTCGACAATAACCTTTATATCGATGCCGAGGTCATCGATGACGCTTCTCGCGATCTCGAGATCCCTGTCGCTTTCATGGATCAGGAAAAACGGCTTCTGATCCCGATCATGAAGATACCTGCAGCATTTGCTCAGGAAAGAGACATACCCGGCCGCGTCGCGGGCCGAGGTCTTCTCGAGCATCCTGTGATTCGGGATAATACAGAACCTGTTTTTGTGCCGATCGAACCATTCAGGAGCATTCCCATCGAGCAGACAGGTGAAATCCGGCGCGATCCTGATGTGTTCCTTTTCCCCGACGATATCGGCCAGGTAATTGTACGAGATCTCGTCGCGGGCGAAGATCAGGTCGGCATGTTCGGCGATGTATCGCATCGAGGACCTGATCCTGTTGTCCTCGAAAGGGCCAAAGGCCTGAGGCAGCAGGATGACCTTTGTCTCCTGCTTCTTCCACCTTCTCAAAGCCCTGGCAGTTGCCAGAGTGCTCGATAATCCGACCTGGTCACTGTAGGAAAAACCTGACGCATCGAGGACGACATCGACCTCGGAATCGAGCACCAGGCCGAAGAACTCCCTCATTCCACGAGGCATCAGTCCGCCGAGATGACCCCATTGAACGCGGTAACGCTGAAACCAGACCTTCTGATACAGTCCGAGTACTGCCCGCTTCCTGTAAGGTGCCGTTCTGAGGTTAGGCGCCATGACAAGATCCGCATCGGGCAGTTCCCTGCCGACACGGTCGAGGACGCTCAAGAGCATGAGCTCGGCCCCTTTATTGACGAATCCCGCTTTTCTGACCTCGATCATCATCAGGTCGAACCTCGCTCAGGGTTTCTAGCCTCGCATAAAAATTGAAACGAGTTTACGCGCTGCCAGCAACGGGTAAGTATAGACGCTTCTGACGGCGTCCAGTAACAAGTCTTTTCGATCGTTTTCTTTTATCCAGTCCAGGAGTTCCTTTCTGTCACCGAACGAACTCAAGCGAAGCGTATTCTCTACACTTCTGTGCGAATGTCCGGCGATAGAGTCCGCGTGTTTCCTTATGGACGGGAAATAGTCAGGAAGGGGCTTCCCGAGAGATTGCCATTCTTCACAGAATCCCCGCCAGGCGGCTCTCTTGCGGTCTATCTTCTGCCCCCGGACTATATCGGAATAGGGGATCTCCCGCAGAGTGACTCTTCCGGATCCGATGGCGGATTCGACAAGCGCAAGTCCCGCGCGGCTGCGGGCGATACAGACGGATTCTCCGTTTTTCCGGTCGGCAGAAATAATCCCGTGCGGATCACCGAGCGTCACATCCGACAAAACATTCATCTTGTCGAAACAGAGATGGCAGCGTGGAGGAGTGAGGTAGGGTTTGATCCGCTTGCGGTTTCTGTCCCTTAGAATAACAGAGCGTCCATCAGTCGATGATACCCAAATATCGCCCGGATAGCCTCTGCAGGACTTGTCGCGAAAGATCAAGTTTTTTTCCTCGCTGTCCTCAAAGCCGGCCTTCATGACCAGATAATCGATCGATACGCAGCTGAGAGAGTGGTTGCATATAAGACCGATCCTGTATTTGACTTTTTCTGTCAGGCCGGGGAACAGATCGAGAGCCTTGATAATGCCGTGAATGTGGCAGGAGAGTCCCACAATAGCCACGGCGCCGGGAAAATGCTCCAGTTGGCCGAGGATATCGAGCAGGGGAACCGGACAGTACTTCGATTTCTGGGCGGCCATGATCTCTTCTTCGCTGGATGCGATATACGCCTCGGGACGAGGATGGACTCCCGGATTCATCGTCACGACGATGGCACCCGATATATCCTTCGATCGGAGGGCATGGATCAGCAGCTCTGAGGCGACACCGCCGCTTTGTGAATTGGAATAGACACGCTCGTCGAGGCTCCTGCCCACATAGGACCTGATTGACCGGCCGGTAAACGGGTCCTCGGGCAGCTTGTCGACCAGGGCATCGCCGAAGGACTCTCCGGGACACACGGCCAGGCACAAGCCGCACGACGTGCATTTCTCCGGATCAACGATGGGGAAGAGGAAGCCGCTGATCGTCTCCTCAAACCGGATGGCGCCTTCCGGACAGGTTCCCGAGCAGGCGCCGCAGGAATGGCAGAGGCCGTTCTCGACCACTCGAGATATATCCTGATTATCAACCATAGGCGATGTCCCGGTAAACTGGTACGCTGAAGGAGCCAGTTATTATGGTATTTTACTTACAGGAGGAATGCCGCTGCATGCAAGAAGAATTGAACGCGGTCATCCTTCAGAATGATTTAAACGGAAATACAGCATGATGCTCAGATCGCGGTATGTCGTCTTGCTGATGCCATGCATCGCCGTCCTGGCAGGTCTGTATTACCTCAGGTCGGCGTGGACGGCGATCCTGCTCTATCATGCAGGCATCGTGATATATCTGTTTCTTGCGCGCAGCGATCGCCCCCGGCCGGCGTTGTTCCGGGGGTGGCATACCCCGACCGGTATCGGGCTCGTCCTTCTGTGTGCTTGCTCCGGGCCGCTTCTGGTCATTCTATGGACCGTGATAGAAAACGTACAGGGCAGCCTCTCCGCGGTCCTCGAATCATTCGGGCTCCGCGGGACGAGCTGGTGGCTGTTCGCCGCGTATTACGTCTCCCTGCATCCGATCCTCGAGGAGATCTTCTGGAGAGACGCGCTGGCAGAGCGGAACCGAAGCATCGATATCGTGGATATTGCTTTTGCCGCGTATCACGTGCTCGTACTCCTGCTTTTCCTGAAGATTCCCTGGGTCATCGTCGTGTTCGTGATCCTGGTCCTGGTCTCCTCGCTGTGGCGACGCATGGCCGGGCGCTATCACGGCCTGGCCATTCCAGTGATATCCCACATGACCGCGGGGCTGGGTATAATGACGGCCATATATCTTCTTACCCGCGGGTGATCCCCGGGATGCCAGCGGCGGCCATCATACTACCCCTGCTGCTGTGGGCCTGGATTAGTATGTTCAGGGGATTTTAACGGTGACGGCCGGGATGACATCGCCACGGCTCATGAGACAGGATCCGCGAGCTTCCGGGGCGGTGAATGGCGTGTAGATCGAGGCGGCTGCCGGTGCGATGTAAGGGACAGGTTCAGCAGCGAGGTCATCCGCAACATCCCTGAATGGAGAAAGGGCTGTAAATAGCGCTGTCGCTGTTTTACTATCGGGCTCAGGCGGGGATCGGACCCCGTAGCTTCAGGTATACTGGAAACGGAAAGAGACAATGATGAGATCGACGCTTTCCATTGCTGTTCTCGCGCTTGTGATCATGGTATGCGTGCCGTCCGACGGCACGGCCGAAGAAAAGCCCGTACAGCTCTCGCTGTTCACTCCCCTGCAGATCTATCCTGAAGAGACTTCGATAACGGCGCTCCGTTTCAACCTGATCTACGGGAGGAATGCTTCGCTGACCGGTCTCGATCTTGGTCTCGTCAACCATCTTACTTCGGGAGAGTCGAAGGGTGTCCAGATAGGTTTCGCCAGCTGGGTGGACGCCGATTTTACTGGGCTCCAGTACAACACGATGAATGTGACTAAAGGCACCTTCAAAGGCTGGCAGTGGGGATTCATCAATTACACGGGACACGCCAGGGGTTTCCAGCTCGGTTTCTTCAACTACACGGAGACGATGTACGGGCTTCAGATAGGATTGATCAACGTCATCCGTGAGGGAGGCTTTCTTCCCGTCTTCCCGATCGTAAACTTTTCTTTCTGACAGCAGAGAGAGCATCTCCGGCATAGCCACAGGAAGTCAGTACCGGAGGTTCCAGACATGAAAAGATCAATTTCTATCTACCTGTCGATCGTGTTGCTCGCATCGTTTCCCGGAAATCCATCTGCATCGAGCCATGCAGCCGTTCCGTTCGAGAAACTCGGACATCTCATTCTCGTAAGGGCTTCGATCAATGGTTCGAAGGAAAGTTATAATCTCGTCCTCGATTTTCGCGAATCGACCGTGATTTTCATCGTGACAGCGGATTGTCCGGAACGATCAGATCGAAGGGGCTCATGGTAGAGTGGCCGATGACCGATGCGGATCATAACTACCTGGCAAGGCTCAGATCCTTCGAGTTCGGGAATATCGAGCTCGAAAATGTCATCTGTCTCTTCGGAGAGCTGCCACCGCCTCTCTCGATGCCGCTGATCGGAAGCGACGATTTCAGGTCCGTAACGATCGGATTCTTTCATGATGGCAGCAGAAAAGAAGTCGTACTGAACAAGGTAGTGCTTTTCGACGAATGATCCCGGCGACTCGGGCTGCGCTATCAAAGGTGATGTAAGAACTTGTAAAGGAGGAATCATGACTGTCGAGATGATACGTGTTTTTTTCGGCTGGTGCACCCTCTTGAACTGGGGGATCATGATCATTTACTTCATGTTCATCACGCTCGGCCGGAGCTGGACCTACAGGATGCACGGCAAAATGTTCGATATTCCGCCCGAGAAATTCGGGAAGATCCACTACCAGATACTGGGCGGATACAAGGTCGCGGTATTTGTGTTCAACCTGGTCCCGTACCTCGTCCTGTGCATCATCGCCTAGGGATCGCGTATGAGCGGAGCTGTAATTATCGAATAGTACTTTTCAATGCGGGTCCTTATCTGTGCTATAATCATCCGGATTTCCCCGTTCCCTGAAGATGGCAGTACTGATCCACCTTTTCGATTCGGAATCAGAGGTGATTGATTGGCTGAAGGGCGGATGAAGAAGATCAGACTGGGTATAAGCTCCTGCCTGCTCGGGGAGAAGGTCAGGTACGACGGCGGACACAAGCTCGACAGTTTCCTCAGAGACAGGCTGGGCAGGTACGTCGACTTCGTCCCCGTATGCCCTGAGGCGGAATGTGGCCTCGGCGTCCCGAGAGAGGCGATGCGGCTGGTCGGTGATCCTCGAGCCCCGCGGCTTATAACGCGCAATACGCTCATTGACCATACGGAGAGGATGAAGAGCTGGGCATCGAAGCGACTGCGCGGGCTCGAGCAGGAGGAACTCTGCGGGTTCATCTTCAAGAGCGGATCTCCGAGCTCGGGGATGATGGGGGTGAAGGTCTACGATAAAACAGGATCGCGTACAAGAAAGGGCACGGGCCTCTTCGCCCGCGCTTTCATGGACAGGTTCCCCGTGTTTCCGGTGGAGGACGACTGCCGCCTTCACTACGACAGCCTGCGCGAGAACTTCATCGAACGCATCTTCACATTCGACCGGTGGCGGAGGATGGAGTCGTCGGGCAGGACCAGGGGGAAGCTCGTGGAGTTTCACGCGAGGCACAAGCTACTGATCCTCTCGCACAGCAGGAAGACACTGACGAAGCTCGACACCCTCGTGGCACTGAGCGGAAAGGAGCGCCCCGCGGAACTTTACGGCAGCTACATCGAAACGCTCATGGACGGATTGAAGCTGCTGGCAACGGTGAAGAAGAATACCGGCGTCCTGATGCACATCATAGGGTATTTCAAGAAGGTTCTGAGCGGCGACGAGGAGAAGGAGCTGCTCGAGGTCATCGAGAGGTACCGTACAGAGCAGATACCGCTCGTCGTGCCGGTGACTCTGCTGAACCACTATGTGAGGAAATACAGGCCGGAATACATGCAGGGTCAGTACTATCTCGATAGGAGAAGGTCCTGAACGGAGTGACGATCGGCGAAAGGAAGATTGCTATATGAAAAGCACCGTCGGAAAACTCACCGCCGGCATAGGCTGCGGCTTTCTCTTCGGCACCGTGGCGGCCCGGAGCCGCAGAGCGAAGAGGAGATTCGAACCGTTCGGGAGGGAGACCCTGAAGCGGACCGGGAATGACCCACCCGACGCGATAAGTGATTGATAATCAATGTTTTGAGAAATAGCCTGATAATCCGTACCGTGCCTCGTCCGTTCACGCCGGTTCCCCCGGATTACCGTCCTTTACACGACACCCCGTTTCAAATATATTCGTGGCCGACAGGTTATGAACGAACACGAAAACGATAACGGTCAGGTCGAGGAGGCCCCGAAGTTCGGCACCTTCCTCGGTGTCTTCACTCCGAGCGTGCTGACGATCCTCGGACTCATAATGTACCTGAGGTTTGGCTGGGTCGTGGGCAACCTGGGGCTGCCGCTCACCATCGTTGTGGTCCTTGTCGCGAGCTCGATCACCTTCATCACCGGCCTGAGCGCCTCGGCGATCGCGACGAACATGAGGGTCGGCGTCGGCGGCGAGTATTTCATGATCGCGCACAGCCTCGGGCTCGAACTCGGCGGCGCAATCGGGATCCCCCTCTATTTCTGCCGCACGCTGAGCATCACATTTTACAGCTTCGGCCTGGCGGAGAGTCTCATAGTGCTGTGGCCCGCAGCATGGGGGGCCGTACCGGTCTTCATGGTGCAGATTCTCGCGGCGATCATTATCATCGTCAGCACGATACTCTCGGGAAAGAGCGCCTCGCTCGCCCTGAAGCTCCAGGTCCCGATCATGATCGCCGTCGGGCTTTCGCTTCTGGCCCTTTTCATCGGGGTGCTGACCAGGGACCTGCGCGCGCCCGAGGTCGTCGCCACGTACAGAACAGCGCCCGAAGGGTTCTGGTACGTATTCGCCGTCTTCTTTCCCGCAGTGACGGGGTTCACCGCCGGAATAGGGATGAGCGGCGACCTGAAGGACCCGAGCCGCAGCATACCGAAAGGCACACTTCTCGCCGTGCTGACCGGGGCGGTGGTCTACCTGGCCGTGCCTTTCTTTTTCTCGATCACGTCAGCGATCGGCAGGGACACCCTCGCCTCGAGAGGCGTCCAGGCCTGGACACTGATCTGCATCGGCGGGCCTCTCTTCGTTTTTGCCGGGATGTGGGGCGCGATCCTCTCCTCTGTCTTCGGCAGCGTGCTCTCGGGCCCGAGGGTCCTTCAGGCTCTCTCGCTGGACGGCCTCGCGCCGAGGTTCCTGTCGCGGCTCTCGACGCGCGGGCAGCCGGCGATCGCGACATGGATCACGGGCGCGCTGGCCCTCTCCGCGGTCCTGCTGGGGGACCTTAACGCTGTCGCGCAGTACGTCACGGTCCTGTTTCTTACTCTCTACGTGATCATCAATCTCAGCGCCGCCGTCGAGAAGCTTGTAGGCGACCCGTCATACAGGCCGACGATAAACGTCCCCTGGTACGTCTCCCTGATAGGATCGGCCGGGGCCCTCTTCGTGATGTTCCTTCTCAATCCCCTGGCCTGCCTCGTCGCGGCCTTTATCGAGGTGATCCTTTTCATGTATCTGCGGCGCAGGACTCTGGAAAAAAGATGGGGGGACGTCAGGGCCGGCGCATACATGTCGCTGGCGAGGTTCGCGCTGCTCAAGCTGAAGAATCACCGTCCCGACTCGCGAAACTGGCGGCCCCACATAATCGCCTTCACCGAGGACGTGAAGAAGGAAGCGGACCTGATATACATTGCCAACTGCTTCAACCAGCACCACGGAATCGTGACCGTATCCAGGATCGTCGAGGGAAACCTCCTCGAGCTCGATATAGATATCGACCACGAAGGCGCCGAGATGAACCGTGTCCTCAAGTCGAAAAACCTCGTCGGCTTCTGCGAGGTATATGTGGCCCCCGATATCGTCACTGGAGTGATCAACATCGCGCAGGCCAACGGGATCGCGGGCCTTCACTCGAACACGCTGATGTTCGGCTGGCCGGCGAAGAAGGAGAAGCTTGTCGCCGAGCTCGAGATCATGCGCACCATCTCGAAGATCGAGAAGAACACTCTGATATGCAGGCTCAGGCACATTCAGAAGAAGAGACTGAACAGGCGCATCGACCTGTGGTGGGGAGGTCTGGAGAACAACGGCGACCTGATGCTCCTGCTCGCTCACATGATGCGGATGAACACCGCCTGGGAGGCGTCTCGGATCAAGATCCACTCGATCGTTGAGAGCGAGGAGGAGAGAGTGACGCAGATCGAGAGTCTGCTCGAGCTGATCGAATCGGTGCGCATCGAGGCGGAAGCCGAGGTGATTTTGAGGCCGCCCGACACGTCGATCGAGGATATAATAACGGTGAGCAGTATCGGGGCCGACCTTGTCTTCATGGGATTGATGATCCCCGAGAAGGATGCGCTGGAGGGATACGCAGACTGGCTCATCCAGTTCTCCGAGGGACTGGGCTCCGTCATATTCGTAAGAAACGCGAGCAGGTTCTCCGGCAGCCTGGTATGACAGCTGGATGGACCGGCTCGACAGGCAAAGAAAGGAAGGCTGAGATGAGACGCACACTCGTTATCGCGGCTGTCCTGATCGCGGCGGCGGTCGTTTCGTCGACTACGCAGGAAAGCGGACTGACAGTCGAAAAGATGAGCTTCTGCTCGGGCATCGAGGACAGGCTGCCGGTGGGGGAGAGCACGCAGTTTTTCGAGACGGCCGAGAGGATATACTGCTACACGAGGATAAACGGCGCGGTCGATACGCTGGACGTCACTCACGTCTGGTACTACGGCGATGAGGAGAAGGCCAGGGTCGACCTGACCGTCCAGTCTGCGTCGTGGAGGACCTGGAGCTCCAAGAGGATGCTGCCCGCCTGGTCGGGCGTATGGCGAGTCGACATCCTGGGGCCGCCGGACGGAGAGGTGCTTCTGAGCAGGGAGTTCGTGTATAAGCCGGTAGATGAGTAGGGTAGAAAAAGCCGACGTACAAGCAAATTCACCCTTGTAGCTTCTGTTTATTTTACACCAGGGCAGAGGATATTGCCGGATCGGCTGCTTACGAATCCCATTTTGGGGCGACAAGCACCGGGTCCTTTTAGAAGGCCTGGTCAGAATGGTATACGATCCACCCGCCGGTACAGAGCTCGTGACATTGATGACAAAAAGCGCACTCTCTTGCGAGTTCCGGAACAATGGCAAGCTCGCGGTCAATTCCTCTACCCTTGAAGTAGACCGCGTCCAATTTCCTGATCTCCGAACAATACCTGACGCACAGGCCGCAAAGGTTGCACTCAGTTTCTTTAGGCCAGAATCTCGAGCTTGCCACGTCGTACTCCTTCGCTAGACCCGTCAGGGAAGGCCACAACAGCTCGATAATCATGCGGCGGATCTTTTTGACCCTTTCGGTATTGGTCTTGACGACAAGACCGTCCTCAATCTCGTAGACACACGAAGCCACAAGCCTTGTCCGCTCATCCTTCGTGATTTCTACCATGCACAGCCGGCATGCTCCATATGGCTTGAGGTTCTCGGAATGGCAGAGTGTAGGTATGTCGATGCCGATTGATTTAGCGGCCTGAAGGATGGTCGTTCCCTTTTGCGCCTGTAATTCCTGACCGTCGATTTGAAGTTTTAACATTTTCATGTTGGATTCCCACCTTTTATCTTTCCAGGCTCAGTTATGCACTCTCGAGCAAGACACTCGAGGATATCTTTACAACTGCCTCGACTTTGGGAGGACAGACATCTATGCAATTACCGCATTTGATGCATTTCCCCTGGTCTATTTCATAGACCGTATTTTCACCTTCGACTTCCGATATTGCGTCAACAGGACAATTCCTGGCACATGTCCCGCAACCGATGCAGGCTTCCGCATCAATCTGATACGCGATAAGGTCTTTGCAAACACCTGACGGGCAGCGCTTATCCCTGATGTGCGCATCATACTCGTCTCTGAAATGAGCGATGGTGCTGAGAACCGGATTTGGCGCAGTCGAGCCAAGTGCGCAAAACGCAGCTTCCTGGAGGAACTCCGATAGTTCCTCAAGCAGTTCAATATCTCCCTCCCTGCCCTTTCCCGAGGTTATATTGTCAAGGATCCTGAGCATTTGCCTCAAGCCCTCGCGGCACGGGACGCACTTACCACAGGACTCGTGGGCAAGAAAATCGGTATAGTATCGTGCAGTATCGACCATGCAGGTGTCCTCATCCATGACGATCATGCCGCCGGAACCCATCATCGATCCTACCTTTTCAAGCCGGTCAAAGTCCACCGGGATATCGAGCATGCCTTCCGGCAGGACTCCACCCGAGGGACCTCCAGTCTGTACGGCCTTGAATTTCTTTCCGTTGGGAATACCACCGCCGATGTCGTAAACGATCTCACGCAGGGACATCCCCATCGGTATTTCAACCAGTCCGGTGTTGTTGACCTTTCCGACGAGCGAGAATATTTTAGTCCCCTTGCTATTGTCTGATCCGATCCTGCCGTACCAATCGGAGCCATTATTGATTATCAAAGGAACGTTGGCAAAGGTCTCCACGTTGTTCAAACAGGTCGGCTTATCCCACAGGCCTTTGACGGCGGTATGTACGTACTTGAGCCTCGGCTCTCCGACCTTGCCTTCGATAGCCGACATCAGGGCGCTCGACTCACCGGAGACAAATGCCCCGGCTCCGCGCTGGATGTCGACAGTGAAAGAAAATCCGGATCCAAGAATGTCCTTGCCTATCAAGCCGTATTCTTCCAACTGCTTTATAGCGATCTCCGTGTTTTCTACGGCCAGGGGGTACTCCTGGCGTACATAGACATAACCCTTCTGCGAACCGATCGCGAATGCCCCGATGATGAGCCCCTCCAATACACTGTGCGGATTACCCTCCAGTATACTTCTGTCCATGTATGCACCCGGGTCGCCCTCGTCGGCGTTCACGATTATATATTTGGGATCGCTCGGGACATCTCGCGTGGTCCGCCACTTCGAGCCGACGGGGAACCCGCCACCTCCCCGGCCGCGAAGCCCGGCCTTCTCGATTTCTTCGATCACAGCCTCCGCATTCATCTCGAGCAGAACCTTCGCGAGCGCAGAGTATCCCCCGATGGCAATGTAGTCCTCGATCCTCTTTGGATCGACCAGGGAATTGGCCTCCAGGAGTAGACGCTCCTGTTTCCTGTAGAAGGGGATATCGTCCAAGCGAACAATGCGCTGACCAGTCTCTACATCCTCATAGAGCAGCCGATCTACGTGCCGGCCTTTCACTAACGTTTCCGAGACTATCTCAGATACGTCCTCCGCCTTGGTACCGAGATAGCAGATTCTTTCGGGTAGAATCACGACGATCGGCCCGCGTTCACACAACCCGTAGCACCCGGTCCGGCGAAGGGCCACTTTATCCTCGAGACCTTTTTCGGCCATCTCTCGCTCGAATTCCGCTACAACGTCCTGGGAACGGCACGCTATACATCCGGTTCCGGAGCAGATGGTCACACACGTGTGCCTCTGGTCACGCTCTTGTTTCAGCTTTTCTCTCAATTCGTAAAGGTCATCAGGCGACTTCAACCTTGGCATAATCTTGCTTCTCCCGTTTCAGCGAATCGAAGATACCCTCTAGTTTTTTCATTGTCGGATTGCTGTAGTACTGCTCACCGATCTTCATTACGGGGGCCAGAGCGCAGCACCCCAAGCAGTGGACGTTCTTCAATGTGAACAACATGTTCGAATCCGTCTGTCCGGGTTGAATACCGAGAAGTGCCGAAACAGTGGCATTCAACTGGGGCGCCCCGCGCACGTGACAAGCTGTTCCTGTACAGACTTCGACCAGATATGCACCGGACGGTTCGAGGCTTAGGGCTTCATAAAAGGTTGCAATGCTGTAGAGACGGCCGAGAGAAACCTTCAACCGCCTGGAAATCCATTTCAGCGCGTGTCTGGGCAGCCAGTTCAATCGTCTCTGAACCTCCAGCATGACCTGAAGGACGGCACTTTTTTCGTATTCGTACTGTGCGATGACTTCGTCGACTACTCTGAGGTTCTGCAGGACCTCGCGTAAGATCTTTTCTCTTTCCTTGATCCAGCCCAGAGTCTCGGCGTGAAACCTAGCCTCGGTCTCCAGATTCACCAGTTCGTCGAGAAAATCACGCTTGTCCAGACCGAGCGAATAATACTGTCCGAGCAGTTCCAGGCTTTTCAGGGCCACTGTCTGCTGATCCAAGGCCGGCCCCTCGACCGCTTCTCCCGCTTCTGGCGAGATGGATGGTTGCGCCGCCGCTTTCCGTTCCTCGTTCAGATTCATTCCCCGCTTGACGGACTCCAGCAGGCGCTCGGGTCCGAACGGCTTGGTCATGTAGTCGAAAGCGCCGATCTTCATGGACTCAACAGCTGATTCAACGGAACCGTAGCCGGTTATGACAATCGACACGATTGTCGGATCGATCTTAGAGATCTCCGCCAGCACCTCCATACCGGTAATGCCCGGCATTTTGAGATCAACGATAACCACTTTTGGATGCATCGTCTCAATCAGTTCCAGGCCTCTTCGACCATCTTGCGCCGTAGTGGCTCGATACCCATCCGCTTCCAATGTTTGGTGGCAGCCCTCGCGCATCGACTCCTCGTCGTCTATTACCAAAACATCGGCCGTCTTTGCCCCCGCGGCACCTTTTTCATCGAGATACATCGTTCGCGCTCCTTTCCGACCCGGCCGACAGTAAGCTTCAGGCACCTTTCAATCACCTCGGTCCTCGGTACTTGGCGCTCCGGGCGTGTAACCCTGCCTGACCCCAGCCGCAGCGGTTCTCTTCGAGAACCCTTTGCCGCGCACGGGGGTGCAACTTGTATATGAGCAAACAGCGTGCCCCCTCACAAGCCGGGCAATACCTGCTTTCCATAACGCTGTGCTGTTCAAAGGGATAAAATTGAGATCCGTGTCCGCTGCAATAATTAACACGTCGGTTTATAGCAGCCGGAACGGTACTTTATGTATCCGCCATAAGAGGCGACGGGTATTATTGTGACAATTCTCGACGGGCGGTCTATCGGCCGAGCCGCTATATCTCGATTCCATACTTCCGAATCTTCTCACGCAGCGTCTTTCGATTTATTCCGAGATATTCGGCCGTCTTGGCTCTGTGCCCGTCAAATTGCTCAAGGGTCCGGATTATCTCTTTCTTTTCCGATTGGGCAAGTGATCCTTCCTTGAATTCCTTTGATTCATCCGCCCCATCCTTGCCGATGATCGACAGATCTCCGGGGCCGATCGTATCACCCTTACATGTGACTATCGCATATTCTATCGTATTTTTAAGTTCCCTTACGTTTCCAGGCCAACCGTAATCTTGCAGGAAGCGCACGGCATCGGCGGATAATCTTGGTATCTTGGCTTTTTCATTTATGCACGCCCTGGCCAGGAAATGCTCGGCGAGGATGGGAATGTCTTCCTTTCTTTCCCGTAAGGGCAATAGATGTACAGGAACTACATTCAGCCTGTAGAACAAATCCTCCCTGAACCGGCCTTCCCGAACTTCCTTGGGAAGATCCTTGTTGGTAGCCGATATAATCCGGACATCGACTATTATCTTTTCCAGGCTGCCAATCTTCGAGATTTCCTTTTCTTGGATGACACGTAACAGCCTGGATTGCAGGCCGATAGATATGTTCGTAATTTCATCCAAGAATATCGTCCCGCCGTTGGCTAGCTCGAATTTTCCCCGCGTGGTTTCTATAGCCCCCGTGAAAGAACCTTTTGCATGCCCGAACATCTCGCTTTCAAACAGGGTTTCGACCAATGTTCCGCAATCCACCACCACGAAAGGCTTTTTCCGGCGCAAGCTCAAGTTGTGAATGTTATTCGCAACGAGCTCCTTGCCGACACCTGTTTCCCCGTAAATCAGCACCGTGGAGTCGGTGCGTGCGACCTGCTCGATAAGCTCTGTGATCTTCATGATGACGTGTGAACGCCCGATGATCTTGTCTCCGGAAACGCTACCCGCCGCCTCGGTATCAGCCAGCGAATACTCGAGCTCCCGCCTGCGGCTGTCGACTGCCCTCTCTACAACCTTTAAAAGCGCTTCCGGGGTGAACGGCTTGGTGATGAAGTCGTATGCCCCCTTCCGCATCGACTCGACAGCCACATCTATCGTCCCGTAACCGGTAATAATGATGACAATGGAAGTCGCGTCGGACTCCTTGATCTTTTTCAGGACCTCCATTCCGGGTATACCGGGCATTTTCAAATCCAGAATGATCACATCGAAAGATACTTTATCGATTTCTTCCAGAGCGCGCTTTCCATTATCCACGGATTGCGCCCTGTATCCTTCTTCGGTCAAGGTCTGAACACATCCAGCCCTCATGGATTCATCATCGTCCACAATCAGGATATTCGCGCAATAGGGCATCAGGTATTTTCCCTCGTCTGTCGTGCCGCACAGTTTGAAGTCGGCGGCAGCGATACGGTGAAAGTACTTCCCTCGCCGAGACTGCTGATGACTTCCATAGACCCTCCGTGTCTTTCGATTATTCCGTAGCTGATCGACAGGCCCAGGCCCGTTCCGTGTCCTACTTCCTTGGTCGTGAAGAACGGCTCGAACAGTTGCTGAAGGTCCTTCTCGGATATCCCGGGGCCGGTATCGGTGAAGCTGATCTCAATCCGGTCGTCCGCAGCGGCCTGTCTCGTGGTGATTGTCATAACGCCCTTTCCCTCCATAGCTTCGGCCGCATTCATCAAGATGTTGACAAATACCTGCTCTATCTGGGACTCGTCAGCGAAGACCGGCGGAAGATCCGGCTGAAGACGTTTGACTACTTCGATGTTATGGAACAACGCCTGGTTTTCTAGAAGGCATAACGCCTTTTGAACAACATCGTTCAAATTGAGCTGTTCGGTTTTCGGTTCTCGCTGGCCGGCGAATTCCAGCAGGCCCCGAACGATCTTCTGGCAGCGCTCAGCCTCCCTGGCAATCCGTTCTAAGTTTTCCCTCTCAGTGCCTTCGGCAGGAGCCTTTCGTAAAAGCAGCCGGCTGAAGAGCAGAATCCCTCCCAGCGGGTTGTTTATCTCATGAGCGACACCGGAGGCCAACTGGCCTATCATTGCCAGTTTCTTTGACTCCTTGATCTCATTCTCCGCCCGCTGACGCAGTTGCTCGTCCCTCTCTTCTATCGAAGAAGCCATTATGTTGAACGTTCTGCCCAGTAGTCCGATCTCTACGATAGACTCCTCAGGCTGCACACGTTGTTTGAAATCACCGTCGGCCAAGCGCCGTGCGGCGAGGACCAGGTCGTCTGCCGGTTTTGTAAGAGCCCTGGACAAGAAATAGCATATCACGACGGACAGGACGATCCCGCCAAACGAAATTCCCACGAAGGCCCATAGAACGTTTCTCCTCATATCGGTGAATTTCCGCTCGAGCATCCCGACGTACAAGATGCCTATGACCTTTCCGGATACATCCCGTATCGGTTCGTACGCTGTTATATACCAGTCATTCACGACGAAGGCCCGTTCCATCCAGCGCTTCCCTTCACTCAGGACACATTCGTTCACCTCCGCTGAAACACGAGTGCCTATCGCCCGCCTGCCATCCTCCATCTGGATGTTCGTCGATATACGGAGATCTCCTTGAAAAATCGTTGCGGCGCCTATCTCTCTCCCCTGATATACCTCATTCTGGTACACCGTCTCTTTTATACTATCAACGAGCCTGTTGTCCCGGTTCAGCAGTCTGCCAGCGTAAAGCACCCCCAGCAGCTCTCCGTGATCGCTTAGGATGGGTCCCGCGGCCTTGATCATCATTCCCGATGTTTCTTCAGTATTTTCGGTCGGCTTCATCTTCGGGATCGGGATTAATCTCATGCGAGCCCGTTTAGCCAAGTCTTGGGATTCCATCTGAAGCTGCTCTTCTGCAACGATCTCGGTTGAAGCGACCACGCGTTTCTCTGATAATACCTTCGCTATTATCGGATTATCTGCCTGGCTGTCGCCTTTGACCGATGGATTTCGCGCCCTAAGAAGGACCTTACCGTTCGAGTCGGTCAATGTCAGGACGTCCACTGATTCGCGTTGTCTGATGCTTTCCAGCTCACGCGCCAGAATCGCGGCGTTTCCGGTTGCCAGAGCGTCTTTAATAAAGGTCCTGATACAAGTGCACCGGACAACATTCCGCACGTTTTTGATTGATTCAGCGTACTCCATACGTGCGGTATTCAGATCCAGCCTGACCTTATCCTGGGCTTGTCTCATGATCCTGTCGCTTATCATCCTCACCCCGACCACCGTAGAAAATGTCCCGCTGATGACGATCACGATAATAAAACTCAACAACAGCCTTGTAAGCAGCGAAACCTTCATTTCCGGACGATTCCTCCCCTCCAGCGACAATCAAATACAATTTAACAGATGTGTCCGTTGAATGTCAAAGTTGTGGTATTTCATACATGCGAATGCACTTTTTGTCCATCAGAAAGTATACCACGAGTTTCCCCATTTTTGAAAGTGTCCTAAGGTTAGTTGAAGGTTAGTTGAAAATTGAAGCGATCTCCCTCATCCGGTCACGAAATTGAGCAATAAGCATGCCTGATGCCCCCATATATCCGACAGGATCTGCCTCCCATCATAGTGGTGCTGCCCCCACGATGCCCCTACCATATCCTGCCGATAATTCCCCAGCTCAATTATCCCATAACAATTTGAATTATTTGATAAAAGCCGGTTCGTGAGGCATTATTCGAGGCTCAGGCCTCCTGCTTGATGACAGCAGGTCTCAGCCGCCGTGGGCGAGGTGGAAGAGTCCGACATTCGAGCCGTCGGGTACGGTCTGGGTGCCGTAGTCGTCTTCGGGAACGAGCGTTCCCTCTACAGTCACCGTTATCAGCGCGTAATCGTATCCCATCGCGTCGAGCACGTCCTGGACGGTCATCCCCTCGTGCCATTCGACCTTGTCCCTGTTGTTGACGATTATCATGACCGTTTATCTTCTGATGTGAGCAGCTCTATCGCTACGTTTGCCTCCATGCTCGCCGCCATCATCACACGCGCCGCGCAGAGTCCCATGCTCATGTCCGATTCCTCGTCGCCGCATACATGGATGTTGCCCGAGGAGTGAACGCGCATCGCGCCGGTATTCCCACACCCCGAAACACCGCTCGCCGCGATGACAGGCTTGTCGGGGAAGGCGAGGCACCACGCCTGAATCAGCCAGTGCTTGAGTTCGGCCCTGTCGAACGCCTCGATAAGCAGGTCTGCGTTCACGAAGATCGACGCAATGGCCTCCGGCGTCAGCTCGACATCCTGAAGGGTCAGCTCCACGTCGGGATTGATCGCCTTCAGATGCGCCGCGAGCGCTTCGACCTTGGGCTTCCCGATGTCGGTCTGGAAGTAGTGCTGGCGGTTGAGATTCGAGGCCTCGACTATATCGTGGTCGACGAGGATCAGCCGTCCGATGCCGGCGCGCACGAGCGCCACCGCGGCGTTCGAGCCGAGACCGCCACAGCCGGCGATCCCGACTGTAGCCTTCTGGAGCTTCTCCGTCGTGCCGGGAACGTTCCGTTCGAATATCGGATTGCGGCCTTTCATACCTGGAATATACACGATCTATTCCTGGTCGTCCTTTATTATCTCGACGAGCTCGGGAATGTCGATGCCGAGCTCCCTGAGCCTCTCGATCTTCGGGACTCCGTTGCGGGTCCAGCCCCTGCGGTCGTAGGCGGCGTCGACGACCCTGTTGTACTGATCCATGCGGTACTCGCGGATCGCCTTCATCTTCTCCTCTGTCGATTTACCCTTCATGTCGAACCCGGCAAGCTCCTCGAGCTGCTTGTCGTACCTCTCGGCGCGCGACTCGTACTCCTCGGCCGTCACCGGTCCGACGGCCCTGAACGGGGGCATGTCGTCTTTGCGGGTGCCGTAACCGAGCATCCTCGTCATCACGCGCTGGAGGTTGTGTACACGGGCCGACTGGGCGAGCATCCCTTCCTCGTCGAGCGGCTCACCGGTCATTCCCTCGTAGAAGCGGAAGAAGTCCTCGACATGGTCGGGGACCTTCGCTGCTACCTGGGGTTCGTAGTCCTTGTTGCTCAGCGGGACGATGTCGTTCCAGATCAGCTTGCACAGGCCGTGAAGCCCGAACCACGTTCTCCAGAGGGGATAGTAGTAGAGGGCGTCGGCCTTGTCCTCGAAAGTGGGTATCTGGTTGTTTACCATGTCCATGAAGATCAGCCAGGCCTCGTCGTGCTGCGGGCCCTTGACGGCCATCGTGTAGCCGGCCTGCTGGGCGAGCGACTCCTTCGAGACGTACTCGGAGTACTCGAGACCCTTTACCTCCATCCCGATGTCCTGGAGGAAGTCGGCGTCTGCGCCGAGCTCCCTTATCCATTTCTCCTTGAGGTAACGGATGCCCTGGCCGACCTCGACACCGAAGCCCTCGCCTGCGGCGATCTCGTGCATGCACTCCATCACCGCTTCGGTGGCGCCGAATTTCAGCTCCTTGCCGCCCGTGTGCTCCGTCGTTATGACGCCTGCCTCGAAGGCCTCCATCACGAAGGCCATGCAGGTGCCGAACGAGATCGTGTCGATTCCGTACGTGTCGCAGTAGAAGTTCCACTCGACGATGAAGTCGGCGTCGAAGCAGCCCATGTTGGCCCCCGCGGCAGACGTCTCGTACTCGGGACCGTCGACTACCACGCGATCGCCCTTGTATGGGCCGGTCCTGAGCTCGAAGCCGTCTACGGCCTTGGCGCACGCCATTGAACATCCCTTCCAGCAACCGTCGGGGTGGTCCTGCGTGAAGTACTTCGCTTTGAGGATCTTCGAGTCGATGTTCTTCGTGTCGGGATGCGAGCCGAACTTGTAGTTGTGGACGGGGAGCAGGTCGTAGGCGTCCATCACGTCGACGATGTTCGCCGTGCCGACCTCGCGCATCCTGCACTGGTCTTTGTCGAGGGTGGCCATCTCGGCGTTTATCTTCATCCCGAAGTCGCGGATCATCTGAGGGTTGACCGGGTTGTTCATGTCGTCGACGATCTCGATCGCCCCGGTCGGGCATACATACGCGCACGAGGTGCAGTTGATGCAGTGAGGATCGACCTCGCCGAAGGGCATCGTCAGGTGACGCTTGATCCCGCGGCCGGCGAAATCGAGTATTCTCTCCTTTACAAACTCGTCGCACGCGCGCACGCAGTGGGTGCAGAGGATGCACGCTTTGGGATTCTCGTCGGTCAGCTCGCTGCGATATTTTTCTTTATCGGTGGCGCCGCAAATCGCCGCGACCTCCTGGATCAGCGGAACGTTCGGCCATCGGCCGAGGTACATCTCGGCGAGCACCCTGCGGTGGGTCTTTACCCTCTCCGACTCGGTGTCCACGGCGATCTCCCCGCGTACGGGGAAGTTACACGACGTGACGAGCTTCTTCTTTCCCCTCTGCTCGACCTCGACTACGCAGAGCCTGCACGTCCCCGAGGGGGTGAGGTCCTTGTGGTGGCAGAGCGTCGGGACCGCGACTCCGTTGTCGCGGAGCGCCTGAAGGAGATACGAGCCCTTCTGGACGGAGGCCTCGATACCGTTGATCGTGATGTTGATCTTTCCGTCGGCCATTTATATCACCTCCACAGCGTCGAAATTGCAGACTTCGTAGCAGATACCGCACTTGATGCATTTTCCGGGATCGATCACGTGGACCTCTTTTTTCTCACCGGTGATCGCGTCTACGGGGCAGTTCTTGAAGCAGAGCGTGCATCCCGTGCAGTTGTCCGCGCTGATCCGGTATTCGATCAGCGCCTTGCACACCCCGGCGCGGCATTTCTTCTCCTTTATGTGCTCCTTGTATTCATCCCGGAAGTAGTTGATAGTGCTCATCACCGGATTGGGCGCCGAGCCTCCGAGCTGGCAGAGGCTCGTGTCCTGCACTGTCGCGCAGAGTTCCTCGAGCCGCTCGATGTCTCCGGTCCGGCCCTCACCATTGCAGAGACGGTTCAGGATGTTGCTCATCAGGTGGAGCCCCTCGCGGCAGGCGGTGCACTTCCCGCACGACTCGTCCATGAGGAAGTCGATGAAATAGCGCGCGACGTCGACCATGCATGTGTGATCGTCCATGACGATCATGCCGCCCGATCCCATCATCGAGCCGGCCTCGATGAGCGAGTCGAAGTCGACCTCCATGTTTAGCTTCGCCGCCGGCAGGCAGCCGCCCGATGGCCCGCCGGTCTGGACGGCCTTGAACTCCCGTCCGTCGGGGATGCCGCCGCCGACCTCCTCGATGATTTCGCGGAGCGTTATCCCCATCGGGACCTCCACGAGGCCGGTGTTGCGGACGTTGCCGACGAGCGAGAAGACCTTCGTGCCCGAAGAGCCGTTCCACGGATTCCCGCTGACGTCGCCCGTGCCGATAGAGGCGAACCACTTCGCGCCCTTCGATATGATCTCGGGGATGTTCGCCCAGGTCTCGACGTTGTTGAGTACGGTCGGCTTGTCGCGGAACCCGTACTCGACGCTGTGCACGTACTTCGCGCGCGGCTCTCCGGGCTTTCCGGCCATCGAGGCCATCAGTGCGCTCGACTCGCCACATACGAACGCGCCCGCTCCGCGGTGCACGTGAATGTCGAATGAGAACCCGCTGCCGAGGATGTCGTCGCCGAGCAGTCCGTACTCGCGGGCCTGGTCGATCGCCCTGGCCAGCCTCGTCTGCGCGAGCGGGTATTCCTTCCTGATGTATATGTAGCCCTCGGTCGAGCCGACGGCGCGGGCGCCGATGATTATTCCCTCGATGACCGAATGGGGGTCGGTCTCGATGATCGAGCGGTCCATGAAGGCGCCGGGGTCGCCCTCGTCGGCGTTGCAGACTACGAAGATCTCCTCCTCGCGCTCCTGCGCGGCCTTCCAGCCTGATCTCCATTTCACGCCGGCGGGGAAGCCTCCGCCTCCGCGTCCCCGGATGCCCGAGGCGATCACCTCGTCGATGACCTCCTCCGGCTTCATCCTGCCGAGGACTTTGCGGAGCGCGGCATATCCGCCGCGCGCGATATAGTGGTCTATGTTTTCCGGGTCGATGATTCCCTTGTTGCGCAGCGCGATAAGCTGCTGCTTGCTGAAGAAGGGGATGTCGCCCATCTTCTCGTTCGTCTCGCCCGAGACCGGGTTTTTGTAGAGGAGGCGTTCTATCGTCTCACCGCTCTCGAGTGAGGCGACGATCTCGTCGAGGTCCTTTTCCTTTACCTTCTGGTAGAATATACCGTCGGGCTGAATGACGATAATCGGGCCGGAAGCGCAGAAGCCGTTGCACCCGGTCGCGACCACGGCGTAGTCGGAAGAGACCCCCTTCTCCTCGAGAGTCTTCACGAGCCCGTCGCGGATGTCGAAGCCCCTGGCGGCGACACAGCCTGTGCCTGTGCAGACCATCAGCATCTTCTTGAAACCGGCATCTTTTTCTTTTTGTGCGGATGCTATCTTCTCGAGATCTGCCGGCGCGATCTTCGCCTCGCCGCTCTTTGCGATCTCCGCAGCGGCCTTTTTCTTCTTCGCCCCGCCGCTCTTTGCCTGCTTAAGGAGCTTCTCGACGTCCTTCGACTGGACGTTGCCGAATATCTCCTCGCCGATCTTCACCACCGGCGCTATCGAGCAGGCGCCGAGGCAGGCGACCGCCTCGAGCGAGTATCTGTTGTCGTCTGTCGTCCCGCCGGTATCGACTCCGAGGACTCTCTCGAACGAGTCGAGGATCTTCGCCGAGCCCTTGACGTGGCAGGCGGTTCCCACGCAGACCTGAATGACCGTCTCGCCCTTCGGCTCGAGGGAGAAGGTCTTGTAGAAGGTCGCGATATGGTAGAGATGCGACTTCGGCTTGCCCGTCTTGCGGTTGATCTCGTCGATCGCCGTCCTGGAGATATGGCGGAAGCGCTCCTGGATGTCCTGCATCATCTCGATGACATATTCGGGATCGCAGTTCCACTTTTCTATGATTTCGTGGAGTTCCCCGATCTCGTTCTTGCACTGAATCGAGATCTTCTTCGGGGTGATCATCTTCGCGGCCTTGTTCTCCTCGATCTTCCACGCGGGAGTGACCTGGTTGTTCTTGATGACCACGGCCTTGATTTTCTTGTTGCGGAAGACGGTGCCGATACCGCCGCGCCCGGCCTGCTTGAGTCTCGCAACGCCGCGCCGCCAGTCCCAGAAGGAGAAGTTGAGGATACCCATCCTCGTATGCTCCGCGCCGCGTCCGGCCGACACGCACGCGATGTTCTGGAGGTCGAGCTCGTCGTCGGCGTACATCTCGGCGAGCTCTTCGGCGAGCAGGTGCGAGTCGACGCTTTCCAGGGGCGCCTTCTCGATAGTTACATTTCCCGCGACCGCGTTGATCAGGACTATGACATCCTCATCTGCCTTGCCGGTCACCATCATCGCGTCGAATCCTGCGAACTTGAGGTACGGCCCGAAGTATCCGCCGACGTTGCAGTCCATGATCGAACTGGTCAGAGGGGATATCGCCGTGGCGATCGTCTTTCCCGAACCGGGGAAAGAGACCGTGCCGCCGAGCGGGCCGGACGAGAAACAGATCGGATTGTTCGGGCTGTCCCACTTCGTGTCTTTATCGATCTCACCGAACGTCATCCAGAGATCGAATCCCTTTCCGCCGGTCCAGAGCCTCTTCATCTCGTCATCGACGGGGTGGATCGAGATCTCTCCAGTACCGACGTCGATCCGCAGCCAGCGATTCGCGTAGCCTTTGTCCAGGGGCACGACCTCGAAGTCGGATCGGGTGACGATTTCGCGCGCCCCCTTCATTTCAGCGATACGATCGTGTGAAGACATTCCGTGAGGCCTCCTTCGTGTTATCGATTGCAGAGACAGTAAGGGGTAAGAATATACATCCTTTGGATTCAGATATGAAGCATAAATTATTTTATCCGAGGTCGTTACGGCAACCGATATGCATGGTCGTACATATCCATTGACAACTCATTGTCGTTTGATATCTTGCGGTAGCAGGAGGGGGGGTTTTGTCGCCGGGAGGTACCCGCGGATGCGGGTTCGCGTATTATCGGTTTTTCTTGCTGTCGCGATCGTTTTCGGATCGATTCTCCTGCCGTCATGCGGGGGTGGGGAAAGGGCGAAAGAGAGCGCCGGAGGGACGCTGATCGTATTTCACGCGGGCAGCCTGTCGGTGCCGTTCAAGAGGATCTCCAGGATATTCATGGAGGAGAATCCCGGCGTTGCCGTTCGGCTCGAATCCGCCGGGAGCAGGTCGTGCGCGAGGAAGATATCCGACCTCGGAAGGAAATGCGACGTGATGGCGTCGGCAGACTACACGGTGATCGACGCGCTCCTCATCCCTGACCACGCCTCCTGGAACATCAAGTTTGCGAGCAACGAGATGTCGATCGTCTACACGGAACATTCGAAGCGGCACGGCGAGATCGACGCGGGGAACTGGCACGAGGTGCTGCTCGACCGCGGTGTGGTCTTCGGACGCTCCGATCCCGACGCCGACCCGTGCGGCTACAGGGCCGTGCTGACGATGAAACTCGCCGGGAAGTATTACGGCGAAAGCGG
This sequence comes from Candidatus Krumholzibacteriota bacterium, assembly GCA_030609325.1. Classification (GTDB taxonomy): domain Bacteria; phylum Krumholzibacteriota; class Krumholzibacteriia; order Krumholzibacteriales; family Krumholzibacteriaceae; genus JAUWCL01. The sequence continues at coordinate 31,210 of JAUWCL010000005.1, read as the reverse complement.
CCTGGCCGCTCGGCTGCTTGAGAAAGACAACCGTTTCATCAGGCCGAAGGAGACCGATCTTCTCGCCCTGCTCGAGACTGGGACGATCGATTATATCTTTCTCTATCGCTCGGTGGCGCAGCAGCACGGGCTCGAGTTCCTTATCCTGCCCGATGAGATTAATCTCAAGAGGCCTGAGTTTGCCGACGACTACGGTACTGTGAGCGTCGAGATCTCGGGAAAGAAGCCTGGAGAGAAGATAATGAAGCGCGGCGACCCAATGGTCTACGGGATCACGATCCCCTCGAACTCGCCGAGCCGGGAGCTCGCGCGCAAGTTCGTCGATTTCATCCTCGATCCGGCGGGGGGGATGAAGGTGATGAAGGAGGCCGGCCAGCCGTCGATGGTCCCGTCGCCCTCCGGGACATATCGCGCTATCCCGGACCGATTGAAGAAATACGCGAGACCGGCTGCATAGAGCAGGGTGTTTAAAGTGAAGGAACGACATTGAGTATCTCCCGCATCGAACCGATGCATCTCGTCTTCGCGGCGCTCGGAGGAGTGTTGCTCCTCTTCATAGTCGCGCCGCTGGCGGGGATGTTTCTCAGCGTCGGTAAGGCGGAGCTGTCAGAGGCTGTGACCGATCGGGAAGTCACTTCGAGCATCTGGCTGACACTGGGCGCCTCGATGGCGGCTACGCTTATTGCCTCGTTCGGCGCCGTTCCCTTCGCCTGGATCCTGGCGAGAAAGGAATTCCCGTTCAAGAAGCTGGTCAACGGCATTGTCGATCTTCCGATAGTCATACCGCATTCGGCGGTGGGGATAGCCCTGCTTGGGGTGCTCGCGCCGGGAACGCCGGTCGGTTCGCTCGGTGAGAAGCTGGGAGTGACCTTCATCGGTGGAGTCGCGGGAATAATGGCCGCGATGGCCTTCGTCTCCGTCCCCTTCCTCGTCAACGCCGCCAGGGACGGATTCGCCGCCGTGCCTGTCCGGCTCGAGCAGGCCGCGCTTAACCTCGGCGCGTCTCCGCTGAGGGTGTTTCTCACCGTCTCGATGCCGATGGCGTGGAGGTCGATCATCTCCGGCCTCGTTCTGATGTGGGCGAGGGGTATGAGCGAGTTCGGCGCGGTGCTGATCATTGCCTACCATCCGATGATCACTCCTGTACTTATTTACGAGCGCTTCGGCGCTTTCGGACTGAAATACGCAAGGCCGGTGACGGTCCTCTTCGTCGCCGTCTGTCTCGTTTTTTTTATAGCGCTGAGGATGATAGCGGGGAGGCGGAGCCATGCCGAAGTATGAGAAGATCACAAGCGCCGCCATGCTGGAGGTCGATGGGCTTGCGAAGAGACTCGGGGCGTTTTCGATCTCGGGTGTCTCGTTCACCGTCGACGAAGGGGAATATTTCGTCCTTCTCGGCGCTTCGGGCACCGGCAAGACGGTCCTCCTGGAAACGCTGACCGGCGTTATCCGGTCCGATTCGGGGCGTGTCATTCTCGCCGGGCGCGACATCACCCGCGAGAGGATGCAGCGCAGGAGGCTCGGGATGGTCTTCCAGGACCAGGCGCTCTTTCCCCACATGTCGGTGAGAAGGAACATCGCCTACGGGCCGGCCTCCTCGGGGATGAAGCATTCCGATATCGAGAAACTTGTCGAACTGCTCGCGTCCGAGACGGGCATCGGCCATCTGCTCGACCGCAGCCCAGCGACACTTTCCGGCGGTGAGGCGCAGAGGGCCGCACTCGCGCGCGCCCTGGCCGCGGGCCCCGAGTGCCTCCTGCTCGACGAGCCGTTGTCCTCGCTCGATTCGGGGGCGAGGGTCGAGATCCGCACGCTCCTTAAAAAGCTCAACCGCGGCGGGATGACGATGCTCCACATTACGCACGATTACGAGGAAGCGGCGGCCCTGGCCACGAAGATAGGGATCATGGAGAACGGGACGGTGGTTCAGGTAGACACGCCGCAGCGCATCCTCACCCATCCCGGCTCCGAGTTCATCGCGAGGTTCGTCGGGATCAGGAATGTGTACAGGGGCTGGCTGCGCAGGGAATCCGACGGAACGACCGTATTCGAGTCGGATGCTGAGGCCCCGTTCCGTCTCGAGGCATTGTGTGAGGCCGGTGAGGGCGAGGCGACCGCCGTGGTGAGGAGCGAGGCCGTGACACTGTCGGCATACCGTCCCGACACGAGCGCGAGAAATCTGTTCGAAGGAACGGTCAGCGAGATAGTTCCCGCAAGGAGGGGAGTGGAGGTTACCGTCGACGCGGGCGCGGCGATAGTCGCGATAGTCACCGAGCGGTCGGTGGAATCACTCGGTCTCGAGAGGGGGAGCAGGGTCTTCGCCTCCATCAAGGCGAGCGCCGTGAAGATAATCGAAGGATGATGCGATGAAAAAGGAATCAGGTCCGGTGAGACCGGGGATCAGGCTCTATCTCTCCGACGACGGGAGCGAGGGGATGTTCGGCGACGGGAAGTGGCGCCTGCTCAGGTCGATCGAGGAGGAGGGATCGATCAGAAGGGCGGCCGAAAAGCTGGGCAGGGGATACCGTAAGGCCTGGGGCGACATCAAGCGGACCGAGAACGCGCTCGGCCGGGAACTTGTGAGGAAAACGAGGGGAGGCCCGACAGGCGGCGCGACCGAGCTCACCGAGTTCGGCAGGGAGCTTCTCGAAGGATGGCAGAGATACAGGGAGGCCGTCATGGAGGGGATGGAAGGGGCGTTCGAGCTCCATCTCTCCGGCCTTCTTGAAAGGAGCGAAGATGAACGCTGAAGAGTACGGAAAGATCATAGAGGAATCATCTATCGAACAGAACGGCAGAAAGGTCCTGCCCTGCGCGAAGGCCTTCGATCTGTCGGGCAGGTACGGCATTCCGCGGAAGGACATCGGCGCGTACTGTACCGACAACGGGATCAAGATAATCATGTGCCAGCTCGGCTGCTTCGATTGAGGATTACACAGGATGAAGACTATCGTCATATCGGGAGCGAGATCGAACGTCGGCAAGACGACGCTGGCGGAGAAGATCCGCCAGTTGCTTCCCGGAAGTGTGCGCGTAAAGCTCGGGCATGGGGAACTGAAAGAAGATATGGATGATGTTTTCTATCATGCAGGGACTCCATACGAGCGGATAAAAGAGGAAAATCCGCAAGCGGATTATCTGATTATAGAGAGCAACAGTATACTGGAGGAGATCGAACCCGACCTCGCGATCTATCTGCCCGCAGACGATCCGAAGCCCTCTGCGGCGCTTGCCGAGACGAGGGCTGATCTGATCAGGGGGAGGGAAACAGGAGAGGGGGCCGCTAAAGATATCGCGGAAAGACTGGGAATAGATATTGGAACTGCGGAAGAGCTGATCAGGCTCGCCGGAGCTGTGGACTCGACCGAAAACGGAGACGGGGATGACTGGGCCTGAAAGAGACCGGACCGGCTGGAAGCTGATGCCGTTCGACGAGGTGATGGACACGATACTCGGCTCGACGCGCCTGCTCGGCAGCGAAGAGGTGGACCTCGCCGATGCGGCGGGCAGGGTGCTCGCCTCCGATATTGTCTCCGACATCGACATGCCGCCGTTCGACAAGTCGGCGATGGACGGCTTCGCCTGCAGGAGCGCCGATCTCGATCGCCCGTTGAGGATCGTCGAGACGGTGGCAGCCGGCCGGATGCCGGAAAAGGAGATCGGCGAGGGCGAATGCGCGAGGATCATGACCGGCGCGGCCGTGCCCCGCGGGGCGGATATGGTCGTCATGGTCGAGTATACAGAGGAAGAAGACGGCATCGTCACGGTGACCCGCGGCAGCGGCAGAAGTAACATATGTCTTCTCGGCGAGGATATCCGCAGGGGGGAGACAGTTCTGGAAAAAGGATCGCTGATCCGCCCTTCGGAGATCGCTGTTCTCGCGGCAATGGGCAATGCGAAGGCGCCGGTCGCTGTCAGGCCCGCTCTCGGGATCGCCGTTACCGGTGACGAGCTGGCAGAGCCGGGAGAGCCGATCCGAAAGGGAATGATACGAAACTCAAACGGGCCGCAGCTGATGGCGCAGGCGGCAGAAACAGGCCTGTCGGCTGAGTATCTCGGTATCGTGCCCGATACGCCCGGCGCTGTGCCGGAACTGATCGAACACATGTCTGGAGAGATCGACGTATACATATTCTCCGGCGGCGTCTCGATGGGCGACTACGACTTTGTTCCGGGCGGCCTCGAGGAGGCGGGATTCGAGCTGCTCGTGCACGGAGCTGCGATAAAGCCGGGCCGGCCCCTTCTCTTCGGCAGGCACGAAGACGCATGGGTGTTCGGCCTTCCGGGAAATCCCGTCTCGGCCTTCGTCCTCTTCGAGATAATCGTCAAGCCGTTCTGCTTCGGATTGATGGGGCACGCTTATAGGCCGCTGGAGGTCACGGTGCGGCTCGGCAGCGATTTCACGAGAAAGAGCGCCGTACGGACGGCGCACGTGCCGGTACGGCTGACGCCCGACGGATGGGCCCGATTAATCGAGTATCACGGTTCGGCCCACATCAATGCCTACACTCGGGCGGACGGGATACTTCGCATACCTGCGGGGGTCGAGTCACTCAAGAAGGGCGAGGAGGTCAGGATCGTCGTTCCCGGACCGCCGCGCCGGGCGAATGGATTGAGATGATGCTGAGAGACAAGATCGGAAGAGAGATAAACTATCTCAGGGTGTCGGTGACCGACAGGTGCAACCTCAGATGTGAGTACTGCATGCCTCCCGAAGGGATAGAGCTCAAGAGCCACGGTGAAATGCTCTCCTACGAGGAGATCGCGGAGATCGTTCGTGCGGCGGCGGGCCTCGGGATCGGCAAGGTCAGGCTGACCGGGGGAGAGCCGCTTGTGAGAAAGGGGTTGTCGGGCCTCGTCAGGATGATGAGAAAGATTGAAGGCCTCGACGAGATCTCGATGACGACGAACGGGATCCTGCTCACCCTGGAGACGGCTGTGGAACTGAGAGATGCGGGGCTGGACCGGCTCAACATCTCGCTCGACACGCTCGATCCGGTCAGGTACCGGGAGCTGACCCGAGGAGGGGACGTGACCGACGTTATCAGGGGGATCGAGGCGGCGCAGGCTGCGGGATTCGAGGGGACCAAGATCAACATGGTCGTATCCGCGACCGAGTCGCGCGAGGATGTCGACAGGATGCGGGCGTTCTGCGCGCGGGAAGGGCTCGTCCTGCAGACGATAAACAGGTTTTCTCTCGTACGGCGTGCCGGTGAGACTGAATCCCCGCACGACTTCGACAGGCCGCTTCCGTGCGACAGGTGTAACAGGCTGAGGCTGACCGCCGACGGATACCTCAAGCCGTGCCTCTTCTCCGACGTCGAGATCAAGGTCGATTTCGAGGATATCGAGGGGAGCATAATGAGAGCGGTGGCGGCCAAGCCGGAAGAGGGCACGTCGTGCAGCGAAAGGTCGATGAGACAGATCGGAGGTTAGAAAGTTGAGAAATTTCTCGCATATCGACAGGGAGGGAAAGGTGAAGATGGTCGACGTTTCCGGGAAGCCCGTCTCGAGACGTACCGCAATCGCTTCCGGATACGTCAGGATGGCCGGAGAGACTGTGGAGAAACTTCGCGAAGGACTGCTGAAGAAGGGCGACGCCCTCGCGACGGCGAGGATCGCCGGCATCATGGGGGCGAAGAAGACGAGCGAACTCATTCCCCTGTGTCATCCCCTCCCGATAGATGACATCGCCGTCGACCTGGAACTGAAGGAAGACGGTGTCTCTATTACCTCGACGGTCACATGCACGGCGAGGACGGGCGTCGAGATGGAGGCGCTGACCGCCGTGTCGGTCGCCGCACTCACTCTCTATGACATGTGCAAGGCTGTCGACAAGAATATGACAATCGAGAATATCACCCTGATGTCGAAGACGAAGGAAGATATATGACGAAGAGATTTGAGATAGTATCGCTGAACATATCGAAAGAGAAAGGTACGGCGAAGAAACCGGTACCGAGGTTCAGACTGGTCGCCGGGCACGGGATCGAGGGGGACGCGCACGCCGGACCGGGGAAGAGGCAGGTGTCGCTTCTCGCCTGCGAAGACATCGACACGATGCGCGCGCGGCTCGACTCGCTCGTGCCGGGAGCCTTCGCCGAGAACATCACGACGAGAGGCATAGACCTTCCTTCTCTTCCCCTCGGGACGAAGCTGCGCATCGGGGATGCTGTACTCGAAATATCGCAGATCGGGAAGGAATGCCACGACGGTTGCGCGATCCGCGAGAAGACCGGCGACTGTGTGATGCCGCGAAGGGGCGTCTTCGCCAGTGTAGTCGAGGGCGGTGAGATCACAGATGAAGATACTGGTCATTACGATATCTGACAGGGCCTCGAGGGGCGAGTACGAGGACCTCTCCGGCCCGGCCGTCAGAGAGATACTGGAGGAGTCGATCCCCGGCGCCGAAGTTGAGGTCGCTGTCGTGCCCGACGAAGAGAAGGAGATCGAGCGTTCGCTCGAGTCGGGCCTCGGTGGAGACGCGATCATCACTACGGGGGGCACCGGTCTCGGGCCGAGGGACATCACCCCCGAGGTCACCGAACGTTTCTGCGACCGTGCCGTTCCGGGAATCTCCGAGATGCTCAGATCGGAATCGCTGAAGGAGACGCCGAACGCTGCCCTCTCGAGGGGCTGGTCAGGGATGAGGGGGAAGACGCTGATCGTGAACATTCCCGGCTCGGTGCGCGGGGCATCCTTCTGCGTCCGGCTGCTCGCGCCTCTTCTGGCGCACGCAGCAGGTATGATTCGGGGCGGCGATCACTGAAAGGCCTGCCCCATCTCTCCGACAAGGCAAACATCGTCATCAAGTCACCCGCATCTGATTCCCGGTTATCGGTTGACCGCGGTGGCCGGCGGGAGTATGATGGTCCCGGCAATCAATCCCTGAAAACGAAAGGAGACGGCAATGCCGGATAGCGTCTACAAGATCATCGAACTGGTCGGAACGAGCCCCGATTCGTGGGAAAAGGCGGCTGCGAACGCGATAGACATGACGGCGAAATCGCTGCGCGACCTGCGTGTCGCCGAGATCACACAGCTCGACATGCACCTCGAGGACGGCAAGATCAAGGCGTACAGGGCCAAAGTGAAGGTCTCGTTCAAGTACGAGGGCTGAAATCGCGCCGTTGACGCGGAATCGATGAGAATCCGGACCTCGTGGTGAACGGTTTCGTAAGCATCGAGAAGATCAACAAGAAAATATATCGGAGAGAACTTCAACGGTGTCTACCATCCCGACTATCATGCCGACCTGTATGATGATCGTCAGTTTCATCGTCCCTGCGGGAGTGTCTCCCGCAACGAGTGGAATCGACATGTCATGACAGCAGGAGCCGTCTTCCCGCCTTTCACCGGTGCTGACAGGCGGCTCTTTATTATAATCTGCTGGACAGAATGGCGGCCCGACTCACAGAATGGTACAGCAAGGAGGTTACAGTATGAGACCATGGATCAACATGATCAGGATCATCGCCGCAGTCGCCGTTCTGACGGCGCTGCTGGTATCTTCCCCCGCGTCCGCACTCGACTGGCCATTCAGGATCGAGGTGGGCGATACGCTCATCACGATATACATGCCGCAGATCGAGACCCTCGAGGGCGACATGGTCACCGCCAGGGCTGCCGTCTCGCTTACCGTGCCTGGCGCGGAGACACCCGTCTTCGGCGCGGTCTGGTTCGAATCGTATGCCCTGACCGACCGCGAGACGCGGACGGTCGTACTCTCCGATGTGAACATCATGGGTGCCCGGTTTCCCTCGCTGGAAGGGGAAACTCTCGACAGGTACGGGGAACTCGTCAACAGGGAGATAGAGGAATGGGAGTTCCTCCTGACGCTGGACGATATGAAAGCGGCTCTCGAAAATGTCGAGAAGCAGCAGGTAGCGGCCGAGGGGATGAAGAACGATCCACCGAAGATCTATTTCAGGAGCACTCCGGCGGTTCTCATCACGATCGACGGCAAGCCGAAGAAAGAGGATCTGGAGGATTCGAATCTCAAGTACGTGGTAAACACGGCCTTCTTCATCGTCTACGACAAGAAGAGCAAGACTTACTATCTCAGGGGCGGCCCGTGGTGGTACGCCTCAAAGAAGGTCAAATCGGGGTACGCGCCAGTCGACAAGGTGCCAGACGAGGTGGCGAGCCTGGCCGAGGCCGCCGAGAAGGCTGCCGCCGAAGCTGCCGCTTTGGAAGAGGGCAACCTGGCCGATCCCGATTCGGCTTTCGCAGGCGCGACGCCTCCCGAGATCATCATCTCGACCGAGCCGGCAGAGCTGATCGTATCGGAGGGCGAGCCCGACTTCGCTCCCGTCGAGGGGACCGATCTCCTCTACATGACCAATACCGACTTTGACGTGTTCATCGATACAAGGGGTCAGCAGTACTTTTCCCTGATGTCGGGTCGCTGGTATACGGCTCCGTCGATAGAGGGCGGCTGGAAGTATGTTGCCGCCGATGCGCTGCCGGAAGATTTTGCGAAGATACCTCCTGAGTCCGACAACGGGCATGTGCTTGCAAGCGTCGCAGGCACCGACCAGGCGCGCGACGCCGTTCTCGATATGTACGTGCCGCAGACAGCCGAGGTGGACAGGAAGACGGCCGCCGTGGAGGTCGGGTATGACGGTGAACCGAAGTTCGAGAAGATCGAGGATACCGACATGACTTACGCGGTCAACACGTCGAACACCGTCATCAGGGCCGATAACAGCTACTATTGCTGCGACGAGGCGGTCTGGTTCGTGTCGGCGGCTCCGACAGGCCCCTGGACGGTATGCGTCGAGGTCCCCGACGCGATCTACACGATTCCGCCGAGCTGTCCCGTCTACAACGTGATCTACGTCCACGTCTACGACTACTCGCCCGACGTTGTCTACGTCGGCTACACGCCCGGCTATACCAGCTCGTACGTTTACGGTGGAACGGTGATCCACGGGACGGGGTATTACTACAGGCCGTGGTACGGCAATTACTACTATCCCCGACCGGCCACCTGGGGATACGGCGTTCACTGGAACCGTTATACCGGATGGGGCTTTTCCTTCGGCATCAGGTTAGGAGGCCCGTACGGATGGTTCCGGATCGGCTGGGGACATCCATACAGTTACTGGGGGCCGAGAGGGTACTGGGGCGGATACAGGCGTGGATACCGTCACGGCTACCATCACGGGGTCAGGCGCGGTTATGCCGTCGGCTACAGGGTGGGGCAGAATCAAGCGAGATCGAACAATCTCTACAAGAACAGATCCACCGGCGTCAGCCGGACAGGTGAGGTCCGCACTGTCGACAAGAGGCCGACCGGAGTTCCCTCGACAATGGACAGGCAGCGGCCGTCGACCGGCAAGAGCAGGAACGATGCCTACGCCGACAGGAACGGCAACGTATACCGCAAGAACAAAGGGAACTGGGAGAAGCAGGGAGGCTCGAAGAAGAGGGGCAAGGCCGCGCAGAAGCCCAGTGACGTCTCCAGACAGGACCTGAACAAACACCAGAACTCCAGGGAGAAGAGTGCCCGCAGCTACAAGCAGTACCAGAGACAGAAATCGAGCGGACAGCGCGACACGAGGCAGCAGACGACGACACGGCGCGACACGAAACAGAAATCGTCCACACAGAGAGATACCCGGCAGAAGAGCACGGGCCAGAGGAGCACCCGGCAGAGCACATCCGGCCAGAGGAACACGAGGTCGAAGAGCAACGGGCAGAGGAGAAGAAGGTAGGCGGAAGCCCTACCCGCAGGAATTCCGTTATCGGACGCATTCCTAATTGACTTCGACCGCCGGTGTGGTGTATGTGGATCACGGAACGGGGATCGTTATATGGCCGAAAACCATTCGACATCGAGGATACTCATCACATTCGCCGCTTTCATCGTTATCGTGGCGGGGATGAAGGCAGCCGCGACAATTGTCGTCCCGTTCCTTCTCGCTCTCTTTCTTGCCATAATATGCTCTTCTCCAGTCTCGTGGATGCATGGGAAGGGCGTCCCCGCATGGCTGGCGATTTTAGTAGTGATCGTCGCGATTCTCGCCGTCAGCTCGTTCGTCACCGGATTCCTCGGCGCATCGATCGGGGATTTCATCAGGTCCTACCCGCGTTACACCATTGACATCGAGCGGCGGTTCTCGGGTATCTACGCATGGCTGGAGGGCCGCGGGATCGACATGAAAAATCTGGATCTTCTCGGCAGGATCGAGCCGGGAAAGGTCATGGGCTACACGGCGATACTGCTCAACAGCCTGAAAGATGCGCTTGCCAACGGATTCCTCGTCATCATCACAGTGGTATTCATACTGCTCGAGGCTTCGAGTTTCCCGAAGAAACTCAGGGAGATCCTCGACAATCCCGACAGAACCCTGCCCCATTTCGAGAAATTAGCTAACGAGATAAGACGTTATCTCGCATTCAAGACGTGGATATGCCTGGCGACCGGAGCGCTCGCCACGGTCTTTCTTCTGGCGACGGGAGTGGACTATCCGTTCCTCTGGGGAGCGCTTGCATTTCTGCTCAATTACATCCCGACGATCGGCTCGTTCATCGCGGCGATCCCGCCGGTCATGCTTGCCTTCGTCCAGTACGGGTATACGAGGGGGATCATCGTGGCTGTCGGGTACATCGTGCTTAACCTCGTCATCGGCAATTTCATCGAGCCTCGGGTGATGGGAAAAGGGCTGGGACTCTCGACACTCGTCGTATTCCTTTCCCTGATCTTCTGGGGATGGGTCTTTGGGCCGGTCGGTATGATACTTTCCGTACCGCTTACGATGATGATGAAGATCGCGCTGGAAACAAGGGAAGATACGATGTGGATGGCGGTCCTTCTCGGATCGCCAAAATAAATCATCAGGGGTTATTTGCCGGCGAGGACAAGGACCCCGAAGAGCACGAAGAGGCCGCCGGAAACGTATCGTACCACCTTCTCGCCGATAATGGATGGGAGGAAGTTGCCTGCCAGGACCCCGAGGCCGGTCGCCAGCACCATCGCGACTGCAGCGCCTGCAAAGACGACCCACGGTGACCGGAACTTTCCGGCGAGGCTCAGTATGGTCAGCTGCGTCTTGTCACCAAGCTCGGCGAGAAACATGATGCCGAACGTCGTAAAGAATACCTTCCACACTTTACTTGTTCCTTCCTGTGATCTTTTCCCTGATGGTGACGACGAGGCCCGACGTCGCGGGAAACCTGTTCGATTCTGCGAGGCCCTCCTCTAGCAGCGCCAGACCCGGATCGATGAACTCCAGGAATTCCTTCTTGCCCTTCTTCAGGCCGAGGAAGGCGAACGCCGCCAGGGCCTGCATATTCCTCTGGATGCCGGCGAGTACGAACCGGTCGTTGAACGCCTCGAAGCCTCCTTCCGGTTCGGGGCCGTCTCCTGTGAATCTGTAGTAGAGCTCCATCAGCAGCGTCTTCCTCGTTCCGGGCTCAACGGGGTGGTATGGGTCCTTCAGAAGGGAGGCGACGTCGTACATACCGAGCCCCCTGTGAGCGGTCTGGAAGTCGACGATCCGCAGGGTCCCGTCCTTGACCATGATATTCCGGCTCTGGAAATCCCTGTGCATGAAGACCAGCGGATGCAAGGCGAGCTCTGCGGCCAGTGTTCTTCTCTCGGCGTCCCACCCTTCGGGCACCGGCAGGCCGGCGTAATGCACGACGAATTCCCTCGCTAAGTAGTCGGTCTCGCCGAGAAGCACCTCCTCCGAGAAGACCATATCGCCGAGGACCCCGGTCTCTTTCTCCGCCCTGGTCACCGATGTCTGGAGCCGGTACAGTATATCGATGCAGTCGCGGTAGAAGGCGAGTTCCACCGGCGGGTCGGCGTCTTCGAGAGCATCGACGAGATGGATGTCGCCGAGATCCTCCATCACCACCACTCCGCCCTTGTCGACGAAATAGAAACCGGGGACTGCGACGCCGTTTTCGCGCAGAAAGTCTCCGATCCGCACATATCGGTCGAACTCCGCGCCCCCTCCGGGCTGGATGAGGACGACAGCGGAGAGGCCGTCTTCCTTGACCCTGAGGAAATGCCTGTCGGAACCTCCCCGGGTCATCTCGCTGACCGAGGCCTGTTTCGAGAATCCGCCGCCCGGCATGCGGTCCCACGGGCCTTCGAGTGCCCTGCCCGCCAGTTCGAGGATATCGGGATCTGTCACTTTTCTACCTCCAGTACTTTGTCATCGTAGACAACGGCCGATCTCAGCCTCGTACCGTTCCGTACGATGGCGCCATCCAGTACTACGCAGTCTTCGAGGAAGGTGTTTCCCTCTATGCGGGCGCCGTTTCCCACGTCGAGGAATCCGGTCCATTCCGCTCCGGGATCGACCGAGGAACCGGCGCCTGTCCTCAGCGGCATCGGCGGAGGCTGAACGGCCCCGTCGAACAGGACCCTTTCTATCATGATCCTCCTGTGTATGTCGAGATATGACGAGGGAGAGCCGATCTCGCCCCAGACCGCCGCATCGATCGATGAGGCGTCGAATCCGGCGACCGAGCCGGGCCGGTCGGAGATCATCTCGAGAAGCACGGGGACGAGACCCTTCTTTTCCCCGGGGAAATATCCGAGCGCCTCGCCGGAGATTATCGCCATACCCGTGTATCCCAGTGCTGTGGACCCGTCCGGCGGAACCGTACCTATGCCGAGCACATCGCCGCCGGCGGTCGCCGTGACCGCCGGCGGAGGTGTCCGGCCCTTGTCTCCCGGCCTCATCAGTATCATGGTCACGAGCGCCTCGTGTTTGATGTGGAATGCGAGCGCTTCGTCGAAACCGAACGAGGAGAGAACGTCCCCGTTGTGGAGCAGTATGTGATCTGCATCCCGGAGATCGCCGGCCATGTTTCCGATGCCGTCGCCCGTGTCGAGAAGCTCCTCTTCCTCGTGGAAGAGCAGCGGCCATCCTTTTCCATCGGCGTATTCCCGTATCATCTCTCCCAGATGGAACAGATTGACGTGAAGTCTCGCAGCGCCGGAGCGGAGAAGCTTCTCCGCCGCGATTTCGAGCAGGGGGACCCCGGTGATGGGGAGGAGGGGTTTGGGCAGTACGTTGGTAAGAGGCAGCATCCTCGTGCCCTTTCCCGCCGCAAGTATGATCCCCTCGATTCTCCCGCCGGTCATGTCATTGCCTTTCGCTCAGTCGTAGAGGATCAGTCCGGTTCTCGACTCGAGGAAACGGTCGAGCGGTCTTTTCCAGGAGAAGGCGATCTCTTCGGCGGTCATCCCACCGCCGATCCCTTCCCTCAATCCGGGGCCGCCGTATATTATGTCTATCGGCAGTTTGTCTGTCTCGTATTCGTATGGAGGGTCAAGCCAGGCGAAACTCTCCGGATAGAGCTCTGAGGCCGCCCTTATTACGGCGACGGCGCAGAGCGCCGGCCTGAACGAGGCCGGATCGGTGACATGAACCTGCATGCCCCCGCATTCCTTGCCTGCATACTTGTCGAAGGTCGGCCCGAATACTACAGGCCTGAAGACCGCTCCGGGGACGCCGGCAGCGCCGAGCGCGGAAGAGAATTCCAGGGGATCGATCCACGGCGCTCCTGACAGCTCGAACGGCCGGGTAGTGCCTCTGCCTTCCGAGATGTTCGTTCCCTCGAGCAGGACCATTCCCGGGTAGACGAGCGCCGTATCGGGCGTCGGCATGTTGGGGGAGGGCATGACCCATGGAAGCCCCGTATCGGTGAAGAGCATATCTCTCTTCCAGCCCTTCATCTTGACGATCTCCAGGGTGCAGGGATTGGGCTCCTCCCTGTTTATCCCCAGCAGTATCTCGCCGATCGTCATCCCGTGGCGCAGCGGCAGGGGCCAGAGACCGACGAACGACTCGTATCCTTCCTCGAGGACCGGACCCTCGACCTCGATCCCGCCGAGAGGATTCGGCCTGTCCAGGACGATCATGTCGATGCCGGCCGCCGCGCACGCCCGCATCATCAGGAGAGCCGTCCATATATACGTATAGGGGCGCGCACCGACGTCCTGCAGGTCCACTACGACGATGTCGAGTTTCTCGAGCATCTCCGGAAGAGGGGACCTCGTCTCGCCGTAGAGGGAATGGACGGGGATGCCGAGCCGCGGATCGGTGTACCCCTCCCATTCGATCATGTTCGCCTGGGTCAGGCCGGACGGGCCGTGCTGCGGCCCGAAGAGGCATGCGAGCCCGGCGTCGTTCCGGGCGATGATGTCGGCCGTGTGCACGAGGGAAGCGGAGACGGAAGCCTGGTTGGTGAGAAGGCCGACCCTGGCCCCGGAGGGCAGGATGTATCCGCCGCCGCTCAGTATGTCGCATCCGGTCAGTACCATGTCGACCTCAGTCGATATCCCATCCCGTGACGATCATTGTGTCGGGCTCCGAGGGTGGGTCGAGGTTCTCGTTGATGACCATCACCGGGCCTATTCCCTCGCAGAGGTATATGGTCTGGTGGAACTCGTCCCCCTCGACCGGGGTGCTGTCGTAATATATCGATATCTCGACGTAGAGGATCCATTCGAGGCAGTCCCTGAATATCGCTTCGGCGAACGGCACAAGCACGTCCACTGTTCCGGCGGAGATCGTGACGGTGCCGTTGAGGACCATCGAGAATCCCTCTCCCAGGTCGACGGTCGTTTCGATATCCCACGAATCGCCCATGTTGTTCTGCGGGGGAAGCTTGAGGTAGGTCATCGGCGAGTCCCACATCATCGTCTGATCCAGCACTCCGTCGTGGTATTCCTCGCGGCCCAGGTGGAGCAGCACGGTGCCCGTGTCGTGCAGGAACGTCTTTTCCTGTATTACCCACACGTCTCCTTCCCAGACGTACCAGACCTCTTCGAATTCGCCTGTGGAGGTATTGTGGTTTTCGATGACCCTTCTGCGCGAACCGAAATCCAGTCCGGGAAGCTTCGCGACAGGCATTTCGCAGTCGAGGAAGTACCAGAGATCCCCTTCGGCGATCGGGTAGTAGTCCGCCGTGCCGGAGGTCCTGAACCAGTAGTAGGTCGGGTTCGGGTCGATGAAGTTGCCGGCCATGTCGGTCACGTTCTCGAAGTAGACCCAGTACGTGCATCCGGGCTGGAGGCCTTGGGGGAAGGTGAGATGTATGCTCGAGAAATCGGCGTTCCACTCCGGCTCCTCGTCTATTGCCAGTACGATTCTTGCGTCGACGTTCTCCGGCGGCATGTCGAACTCGGGGAACATCGGCTCGCTGAATGTCAGGACGATGCTCGAGGTGCCGGCCGATACGCCGGTCGCTCCGTTGGCAGGTGTGGCGCTGGCGAGGTAGGGACTCGTCGTATCGTTCAGCGTCCTGAACGTGAACGTGTACGGAGCCTCGAGATTGTTTCCGGCGATATCGGTGAGGTCGGTCGTCACCGTAACCTCGATCAGGCTGTCGACGGGGAAGGGATAGTGCCATATGAGGAGGTCGTTTCCCTCCCTGTCGAAATAGCCGTCGTCGGGCCTCGGATCTATCTCGATGGCGGTCTGTGAATTCCACGCCCCGGGGTAGGAGACAGGCTCGGAGAAGGTGATCCTGATGACCTCGCCGGGGTTTACACCGGTCGAGCCGTCTTCGGGATCGGTAGATACGACGGTGGGCGGGTCCATATCCTGCTGCGCCGTCGTTGTGAAATCGATAGAAACAAGGGTGCCCATCTGGTTTCCCGCCAGGTCCTCGCACTCGGCGCCGATAATGAACTCGTAACCGGTCGATCCCGTCAGGGCGCTGTGCGGCGTCAGCCAGAAGGTGTCAGCGGACGCGTTGGTATGGATGTCGTGCCCGAAATCGGGAGAAGCGCTGATGTTGTCCTCCACCGACTCCTCGTCCATCGCCTCGTTGAAGGCGAACCAGTAGGGACCGGATCTCGAAACGCCCGTCGCACCGTCGAGCGGATAACTGCCGACGAGGATCGGCGGGGTGGTGTCGCCGGGATCGGGCTTTCCAACCGTCTCCTCCGACGAGCAGCCGTAGAGGGCGAAGAGCGCCATCGTCACGACCGCGACCAGGAATACAAGATATCTCGCAGCTTTCATCTCGGGCCTCCTTCCGGGAGCGGATCAGGAACGAACTATTCTGTTTCCAGACATCGTAAAGGCTGATATATTTCCCGTACAGGAAAAAATCATGTCCGGAAGGAAGGTGGGAAGGATGTCCAGAAAGACCGGTTATCTTTTAATTGCGGTTCTTGCTGTCGCTGTTCTAGTCTCTTCGTGTGCCGGTGACAGGGAGCCGGGGCTTCGCGGCGGCACCCTGGTCGTAGGGGAACCGAGTGCATACGAAGGCCTCAATCCCATGAAGGCGACCGATGCGCATGCACGGGATATCTATAACCAGATTTTTCTTTCTCTCCTAGACGAGAACGATGATTTTTTAACATTCAGACCCAGGCTTGCAAAATCCTGGAAGTTTTCCGCCGACCGCAGAGAGCTGACATTCCACCTTCGCGACGACGTCGTATGGAGCGACGGCGTCGGATTCACCGCTCATGACGTGCTCGCCACCTTCACCGCCCAGAAGGATACTGCGATGGTGTGGAGCGGCAGGCACCTCAAGGAGCATATCGACGAGGTGCGTGTCGTCGACGACTACACCGTCGTATACCATTTCAGCCATGTATATCCCTACCAGGTCATGGACGCCAACGACGGCCCGATCCTGCCGAAGCATTTCCTCGAGAGCAGGACGCCCGAGGAGGTAAGGGCGGCGAAGGTAGAGGAGATCCCTTCGAACGGCCCGTTCCGCGTGAGGGAATGGATCAGGGGGCAGTCGCTCACACTCGTTCCCTATGAGGGCTATTACGAGGAGGGAAAGCCGTACCTCGACCGCGTGGTCTTCAAGATCGTCCCCGACCAGGTCAATCTCATCACACAGCTCAAGAGCGGAGAAGTTGATTACATGGAGAGCATTCCACCGGCTGAGGTCGACAAGCTTCGTAAAGAAGATTACGGGATAAACATTTTCAGCTTTCCCAGTCGAGCTTACCTCTATGTAGGCTGGAATGGAAAGCACCCCCTGTTCCGGGATGTTAATATCCGCAGGGCGATGACTATGGCGATCGACAGGAATGAGATCATAGAGAACCTCTATTACGGGTTGGCCATTGAATGCAAGAGTCCGTTTATTCCCCAGATGTGGGCATATAATGATGATATCAAACCTGTTGCATACGATCCGGAAGAAGCGAAACGGTTGCTCACCGAAGCGGGATTCACCGACTCCGACGGCGACGGCTGGCTCGACCGCGACGGCAAAAGGTTCGAGTTCGAGATGATGACCAATCATGGGATTCAGATCAGGAATGACATACTGGTGATGGTCCAGGAACATCTCGGAAGGATCGGTGTTAAGGTAGAGCTGGTCATCCTCGAGTGGACGGTAATGCTTGAGCGGCACAAGGCCTCTGATTTTGCATCCATTCTCAGCGGATGGAGGGTCGGGACGAAGGTCGATCTTGCTCCGATATGGTCATGTGAGGCGAGGAAAGTCGGCGGGTACAACAGGGTTGACTACTGCAATGTCGAGGTGGACAGGCTCAACTCCACC
Organism: Candidatus Krumholzibacteriota bacterium; assembly: GCA_030609325.1. GTDB lineage: Bacteria > Krumholzibacteriota > Krumholzibacteriia > Krumholzibacteriales > Krumholzibacteriaceae > JAUWCL01. The sequence continues at coordinate 13,702 of JAUWCL010000005.1, read as the reverse complement.
GCCCGCGGCATTCTGAATTTTGATGAAGCCAGGCCTCTGTTCTACGAGGCACAGCGGATCATCTATGATGAGCAGCCTTATACTTTCCTGCTGACTCCCAACGAACGGCTTGCACTACATGAACGTTTCGAGGACGCCAGACCTGATGTGATAAGTAATTATCACAACCTCCACGAGTGGCGGGTCGGACCAGTGAAAGAAAAGAAAGGCGACGATGGTCCATGAGGTAGGAATCGGAGCCCTTGTCAGCGCCGTCGCGGCCCAGGTACTGAAGCCCTTCGTGGACATGATCCAGGGGAAGGGTTTCAATATCTTCCGCATGCTCGACACGGGCGGCATGCCGAGCTCCCACACGTCTGTCGTGACGACACTCACGGCGGGAGTGGCGGCCTACGAGGGCGTGTCCTCGCCTCTGTTCGGCATCACCCTTGTGATAAGTCTCTACTTCATATTCGAGGCGACCGGGCTGCGGCAGGAAGTGGGCAACCAGGCGAGGGTCCTCAACGAGATCATCGACAAGGTTCGCGAGACGCATCACTTCAACGCCGATGAACTGCACGAACTTATCGGCCATACGTGGGCCGAGGTGACGGGTGGATTCGCGCTCGGACTGCTCGTCGCCTGGATGATGTTCTAGTCTTTCAGTCCTCCGAAAAACCCTTGACACTTAATTCCCCGGGGTGGAAAATGGTCACTGAGACTCGGATAGTATCATGTCGGTACATCATCGGCCGGCAACGGACAGAAAGGGTGATGAGATCGGAACGGGGCTGACCGTGCAGAGATCATCGGATTCCGATCCGTGTATGCGTTTTTCCACTTCAGAATCTTAGCGGGGCCGAATCGCCGGGGGTGATTCGGCCCTTTTTCTGGAGAGGGGTGCAGGCATTCGGAGCAGAAGTCAGGAGGTGCAGATCAGCATGCGGACTATAGCGGTGATAAACCAGAAGGGCGGTTGCGGCAAGACGACGGTTGCCGTCAATCTCGCCGCAGCGCTCGGGGAGCTCGAGAAGAAGGTGCTTCTTATCGACATGGATCCCCAATCTCATGCCTCGCTAAGTCTCGATGTAACCTGCCGCGAGGTCGATCACACCACGTACGACCTTCTCAGGGATCCGCGAGTGATGGTCGAAGACGCAACATGCCGCTACGACGACCATCTCGACGTCATCCCGTCCTCACCGGTGCTCGGAGCGGTGGAGCAGGAGCTCGCCGGCAAGGACGCGAGGGAGACCAGGCTGGCCTCCAAACTCGTACGTATAGAGGACAGGTATGACTATGTCATCATAGACTCCCCTCCGAACGTGGGGCTTCTCACCTTCAACGCGCTCATGGCCGCCGGTGAGGTCGTCATCCCGGTCGATCCGAGCTATTATTCCCTGCAGGGAGTGGGCAATCTGCTTGAGACGGTCGAACTTCTCGAGAACGAGACGAAGCACCGCGTCACCGTGTCGATCCTCGTCAACAATATCGAGAAGAGGACCAATTTCTCGAAAGACATCGTCCTGGAGCTTGAGCGGCTTTACGGAGCCGAGCTGATAGAGGTGACGATAAGCCATTCGGTCAAGTACAAGGAAGCGGCCATGAGGGGCGTCCCGATCTTCGGGATCCCGCGTTCCGACCGGCTTAAATGGGAATTCCTCACGCTGGCGAGGGAGCTCGAGGACAGGAGCTCGCTTATCGAGACGGCTGACATGGGCGAATGGATGGAAAAGCTTCACGGACCTCGTGTCGCGTCCGGCCGCGTGATCTTCGTTCTCGATGCCCCTGCGGTCGGAAGCGTCTACCTCACCGGGGAATTCACCAACTGGTCGCGCGACGGGATCAGGATGGATAGGGACGGCGATGACGGGTTGTGGAAGGTCGCCGTCGATCTCGATCCGGGAGAATACGAGTACAGGTATATCGTCGACGGAGTCTGGATAAAGGATCCCAGGAACGTCGATTCGGTCCTTAATGAATTCGGGCAGGAAAACTCTCTGCTGATCGTCTGAACACCTTGCCGGACTTCACCGCCATGCACCGGGGACACAGGCCCAGAAATCTCCGTGATATAAGTCATCTCTATCTTTCCTCGTCGCGTGTGCCGGGGGAGGAGGCGGCGGGCTCCACTGCGCTCGTCGTGATCGCCTCGCTGGATGGCGGCCCGCTCCGGGCCTGGTTGTCGGCGGGGCTGGCCGCCGCGTTCGGATCGCAGAACGCCGCCGTGACTCTGCTCGAGACGGGCCCGGGCCTGCCTTGCGCGGGGTACTACTTCGCCCTGGGTCCCGATCGTTACCTGCGTCCTGTGATAGAGGGTGGGGTGGTCGTAGAGGCGGACGCCGGCCGGAGGATAAGAGTTTTCTGTACAAGGGATCCGGCCCTTCTGCGGCACACCGGCATCGGGCATGCGTCAGGGCCCCGTGTCCTTCTTTTTGCATTTGACTGGCCGGGAAGCGTCGGAACCGCCGGGTTGCGCGGGTTGCTCGATTCCGTTCCGGCCTTCGAAGGGTCGGGTGGATGGGAGGGACTCCCCGCCTTCCTGCTCACGGTCTCTGACTGTCACCCCGGAACGGCGGAAGGGATATTACGCGACTTCGAGGAACTCTTTCCGGGAGGACCCGCGCTTGCCCTCTTTCCGGGAGGGGAAAACGCTGAAGCGGCGCAGGGCATCGAGCCATGCCCCTTCCCGGCGGAGATGCTCGAGGGGTTGGGCAGGAGAAAACCGCCCGCCTCGGTCTTTCTTTCGGGGCTCGCCGGTGAGATACTACAGAGGCTCGGTTCGAGAAAGGGAGGAGTGGCAAGTGACGGGAGCGGATGAGCGCCGCGCAACTGCGGGACGCAACGGCTCAAGGATCGCCGACGGGGGCATAAGGCGCCTCTACTCGATCCTCTGCGATGAGATCATCGGGTTCTCGCCGTCGGTGGCCGTCGAGGCCGCCCCTTTCGAGACAAGATTCGCCACGGATTCGGGCATGTACGTGAAGGTCTCTCCATACCGCGAGCTCTTCCTCGTCTCGGCCGGCTGCGAGTCCCCGGTTGAGATAAGGGTATCAGACGAGGATGGACTTCTCAGGGCCATCGACCTTGCCCTGGAATGTTTTCTCTCCGCATCCGCGCCGCGGGCCTGACGGACCCGCACTCCGGAATTACGCAATATCGACTTTCGCAACGCCCTCCGATTGATTACCTTTCAAGTGAAGTATCGGCCCCACCGATGGAAGAGGTGGACAGGATGCGAAAAGCCACTGGGTTAATCATATTGGGACTCGCGTGGGGAATGGCGTTTCAGTCTTGCATCTTCCAGACCGACCCTGCCAGGCCGAATTCCCCTCCATACATCAAGGACTCCTGCCCCGAGGATCTCCTCCTCGTGATCGAGGTGCCCATCGACTCGATCCTGTTCAGCTTCACAGCCGGCGATCCTGACCGTGACGAGCTGACCTACAGTTATGTCCTCGTCGATAACGAGGGCGAGGTTCTGGAGATTCTGCATAACGGGCCGGATTACGTCTTCGAACCCCAGGAAGGGGGGTTCTATCATCTTCAGGGAAGGGCGCACGATCATTCTGATTACGCGGCAAGGGACTGGTACGTCACCGCTATAGAGCTGCACAACGACCCGCCCGTGATCAACTGGTACTCACCCGATCAGGACAGTATCACTACGCTCATAGGCTCGACGATCGAGTTCAGGATGGGTGTCGAGGACGACCATCCCGAGGACCTGCGGTATTCGTACTACGCCGGCAGTGTCCCGATCGAGATCATGGACGAGACTTCGGCCGCACAGTACAGGTTCACGGAAAACGGTTTTTTCGATGTTACCGGCATTGTCTGGGACGGCGAGTACGGGGACACGCTGTTGTGGGTGGTCAGGGTGGTCGGAGAACCTGACACGATCCTGCCGGCGAGGATCACCGACCTGATCGGCTGGACGGGGCCCGATCCCGGAACGATCCGGCTCCAGTGGACAGCGTCCGGCGATGATGACATGGACGGGAGAGCGAACCACTACCGTGTCAGGACGCATACCATCTCTATACTCAACGAGGACGACTGGAATGAGGCCTCGCAGAAGAACGGCGTGCCGGTGCCCGGACTGCCCGGAACGATCGAGGAGATGATCGTCGTGAACCTCAATCCGGGGACCTGGCTCTTTGTCACGGTAAGGGTCGTGGACGATTTCGGAAACATGTCGCAGCTGGGCAACTGCATCAGGCTGCTCGTGCGCGGAATAGACGCAGACGGCTATATAACCGACGCGGCGACGGGCGCTTCCCTCGGGGGGGTTGTTGTCTCGGCGGAGGGAATCGCCGATACGACCTTGGCCGACGGGTACTACAAGCTCGCCAATCTTCCCCTGTACACCGATCTCATCAGGATCAGGGACGAGCATATAGTCGGCGACCAGGGAACATACTACGATATGGCGATACCCGTTTCGGGCATCAGCTGGCATTTCCGCAAGGATCTGACGATGATGCCGTACGTCGACCTGGTGAGCGAGCTCCACGGCACCTACGACGGGAGCTTCTACACGTTCTTCAGGTATATGACGAATACGAGGGGCCTGCTCGGAAGGCCTACGATCTTCAGGAACTGGGACCACTATCCCGTGACGGTCTGCAACCCTCCGTTCTTGTGGGAGGGGGTCGATATCCAGGCACTGGCGAGGATCGCGATGACCGCCTGGAACGATCTGACGGAGCTCGAGCTTTTCATCGAGATCTCCGATCCCGACGCGGCGGACGTCGAGATCATCTATGATACCGAGTATGAGTCGAAGCATCATGTCGAGACGATCAGATCGAACGAGGACGGTACGCCGGCGAAGATGCTGATCTGGATCTGTCCGATCAATCAGCGCGCACCGATACAGATCAGGGGCAGGAGGATATTTGCCCATGAGCTGGGGCATATCCTCCAGCTGAGCCACAGCAGTGATCTCGGTCACCTGATGGTCGGAGGGACGGCGCCCCTGATAGACGACCCGTCACAGGACGAGATCAACCTGGTCACGGCGCTTTTCGGGATGCCGACGATATTCGACGCGGCCTGGTATATTGACGAATAGCTCTGCCAATATGGCAGCAATCATAACGGATGATATGACAGAACGCCAGGAAAGCCGCGACTCTCCCGGCGTTCGTTTTATTATATCCGGGGTGGCCAGGACTCTATCCATTTAATATGACATCAGATACGTGAGTCAGTCGTCTCGCCGGTCTTCTGGCACGCAAGGTGCGAATAGATCGGGTGTGTTATGGCGTTTCAAATATGAAGAACATGGCTTTAAGAATACAATACGAGGAGAAAGATCATGATGCTGAATGCAGACAGATTTACGGTAAAGGCGCAGGAGGCGCTGTCAGCGGCGCAGGAGATCGCCTTCAGGGCAAATAACACGGAAGTACTTCCCGTCCATCTCCTTGCCGCACTCGTGCGCCAGGAGGAGGGGATAGTTGCCCCGCTCCTGAGGAAACTCGGCGTCGACATGTCGAGGATAGAGAGCGGGATCGAGGACGGGTTGTCGTGCTGTCCGAGGATAGAGAAGGGCCTGCCCGACACGAGGCCGTCGCTCCCCTTCCAGGAGACGGTCAGGAAGGCGATGGAGGAAACCGACTCGCTGAAGGACGAGTACGTCAGCACCGAACACCTCTTTCTCGCACTGGTAGAAGACAGCGGTGAGACGGGAAAGATGCTCGGTGCGGCCGGCGTCACGAGGGACGCAGCTCTTCAGGTGCTCGCCGGTCTGCGCGGCTCGCAGAGGGTCACGGACCAGAACGCTGAGAGCAGGTACAGGGCTCTCGAGCGGTTCACCACCGATTTTGTAAAACTCGCAAGGGTTGGAAAGCTCGACCCTGTGATCGGGCGCGATGAGGAGATAAGGCGCGTCAGCCAGGTGCTCTTGCGCAGGACGAAGAACAATCCCGTTCTGATAGGCGAGCCGGGCGTCGGCAAGACCGCTATAGTAGAAGGACTTGCCCAGCGGATCGCCGCCGGCGACGTTCCCGAGAGTATACGCGACAAGAGGCTGCTCGGCCTCGACATGGGCACACTGATCGCCGGGGCGAAATTCCGCGGTGAGTTCGAGGAGCGTTTCAAGGCGGTCCTCGAGGAGGTCACCTCCTCCGACGGCGGGATCATACTGTTTATTGACGAATTGCACACGCTCGTCGGAGCGGGAGCAGCCGAGGGCGCCGTCGACGCTTCGAACATGATCAAGCCGGCACTCGCCCGCGGCGAGCTTCGCTGCGTCGGGGCGACGACGCTCGACGAGTACAGGAAATATATCGAGAAGGACGCCGCGTTGGAGAGACGCTTCCAGACGGTGCTCATCGGCGAGCCCGACGTCGACGAGACCGTGTCGATCCTCAGGGGGCTGAAGGAGAAGTACGAGATCCATCACGGTGTTAGGGTAGAGGATTCCGCGCTGATAGCGGCGGCGAAGCTCTCGAACAGGTATATCTCGAGCAGGTTCCTGCCCGACAAGGCGATCGATCTCGTAGACGAGGCGGCGTCCTGCCTCCGCATGGAGATGGAATCGGTACCTATTGAGCTCGCCGAGATTCAGGACAGGATGACCCAGCTCGAGATCGAGAAGACGGCTCTGGAGAAGGAGAAAAAAAAGGGCTCGGTTAAGATGCGCCTTGGGGAGGTGAGGGAGAGGCTGGCGGAGCTCGACGAGAAGGCCTCTGCACTGAAGGTCAGATGGGAGGGGGAGAAGGAGGTCGTCGAGAAGATCAGGAAGCTCCAGGAAGAGCTCGACGCCGCCCGTACCGAGGAGCAGCTTGCACAGCGCGACGGCAAGCTCGAGCGTGTTGCCGAGCTGAGGTACGGTATCATCGTGGAGCTCGAGAAGAAAATCGACGAGGTTCGTACCCGGCTCCGGGAATTGCAGGATTCCGGGAACAGCCTGATGCGTGAGGAGGTCGCCGAGAACGACATCGCGGGGATCGTGAGCAAGTGGACCGGCATCCCGGTCAGCAGGATGATCGAGGAGGAGAAGCAGAAGATCCTCCACCTCGATGAGAGGCTCGCCGCGAGGGTGGTCGGACAGGACGAGGCGATAGAGGCGGTCAGCTCGGCCGTGCGCAGGTCGAGAGCAGGTCTGCACGATCCGTGTCAGCCGCTCGGGTCGTTCATATTCCTCGGCCCGACCGGCGTCGGGAAGACCGAGCTGGCGAAGGCACTGGCCGAGCAGCTCTTCGACGACGAGAATGCAATGGTCAGGATCGACATGTCGGAGTTCATGGAGAAGCACGCCGTTTCGCGTCTGCTCGGCGCCCCCCCGGGGTACGTGGGTTACGAGGAGGGAGGCTATCTCACAGAGGCGGTGCGCCGCAATCCATACTCTGTGATCCTCTTCGACGAGATCGAGAAGGCGCACCCGGATGTTTTTAATGTACTGCTGCAGCTTCTCGACGACGGAAGGCTCACCGACTCGCAGGGACACACGGTCGATTTCAGGAACACGATCGTTATCATGACGTCGAACCTGGGGAGCCGTTTCCTCGCCGAGCGCGGCACGCTCGACGAGGCGGAAATAGCAGCGAAGATGAAGGAATCCCTCAGGGAATTTTTCAGGCCAGAGTTCCTCAACAGGGTCGACGAGACGGTCGTATTCGGGTTTCTCTCGAGAGAGGACATCGCCCGGATAGTCGTCCTCCAGGTCGAGAAGGTCAATGAGCGGCTGAAGGAAAACGACCTCGAGCTCAGGTTCACAGACGGGTTCCTCGACACCCTCGCCGACAGGGGATACGATCCCGAATTCGGTGCGAGGCTGCTGAAGAGGCTTATCCAGAAGATACTCCTCGATCCCCTGGCGACGAGGCTTCTCGAGGGAGACATCCCCGCAGGAAGTGTGGTAGAGGCCGACTGGAAAGACGGACAGGTGGTTTTCAAGTTCGAATGATGGCTGTGATCGATCCAGGGGCTGCCGTGTGCGAAAACCCCTTTTTTCAAACCGGGTTATACCTCAAACACGACCCGTTAGATATATCTCATAAATCTCATACTTGACACATACTTACGAATGATGTAAAATATAGTTACAGTTTAGCAGGACTGCTCATCTTTCTCCCCTGCTGAGATCTTTCGAAGGATGACATCTTCAAGGAGTCGCAGCGTACAGATTTACCGCTACAGTTGTTAAGACCAAGTAACAGAACGAACGGAAATCCCCATGCCTCCAGGAGGTCCATTGATGGGTCGGATAGTATCCGCGCTTATTGTCCTTGTCGCTCTGCCGTCACTGCTTGCCGGCAGCCTATCGGCGGCTACTGTTTCCGTCAGAATAGATGTCGATGCGTCCGCCGTCAGAGTAATAGATAACGGCAGGGGCGGATCGATCGTCTCGGTCGACGGTATGAACGGAACAAACTATTTCGAGTTCCCCTCTCTGCCTTTCAGGTCGCTGAGCGTGCTCATTCCCCGGGGTGAGGATGTGGTCTCCTTCCGCCTGGTCGACGCCCGCACGGTCGAGCTGTCTGACTCGGTCGAACTCGCCAGGTTCGAAGGGATGATGCTCGACGACGGGACTGTCCGGGGCGTGAGCCTCGCGATGGACGAGGCGACGGGTGGAGGCTCGGTCTTCCCCGCATGGCAGGTAAGGCACACCGGCACGTCTCAGTGGAAGGGATACAGGATAGCCACATTCGAGGTCTATCCGGTCAGGTACGACCTCGATTCCGGCAGGCTCACGGTAGACGAGGACATGACCCTGGTCGTGGAGACCGCGCCTGTCGAAGGCGAGAGGATCGTCGCTGCGCGGCGGCGTCACGTCGCCGGCTTCCGGGAAAGTGCCGAGAGAGAAGTCAGGAAGATCGTCGAGAACCCGTTCGCTTCCGGTGCGTACATGTTCGACGATATCGTCGTGGACGAAGGCAACAGGGGATTCATGCCCGCCTATCAGCCCGGCCTCGAGGGCAGCGCGGTAAATTACCTCATCATCACAAGCAGTGAGATGGAAGCTGAATTCCAGCGCCTGGCTGACTGGAAGACTCTTAAGGGCATTCCCGCGGTGGTCAGGACGATCGGATGGATCGAGCAGAACTACTGGAGCGGAGCCGATCAGTCCGAGTCGATCAGGAACTTCATCAGGGAAACGTACGAGAAATGGGGAGTCGAATACGTTCTTCTCGGAGGCGATACCGACATCATTTCCGAGCGCTACGCCTACACGACATTCTATACAGGTGATTTCATACCGACTGACATGTACTTCTCGTGCCTCGACGGTACATGGAACGCCGACGGAGATTCGCTCTGGGGCGAGGCGTTTCATTCGCTGAGCGACCCTGGCGACGACGTCGATCTTTTCGCGGAGGTCTACGTCGGGAGGCTTCCCGCCTCCAACGTCGACGAAGCACGCTTACTGGTCGACAAGACTATCGCCTACGAGGAACCGACAGATACGGTCTACAAGGAGGATTTCCTCTTCCTCGCAGAGGTGATATTTCCGTCAAACTTCAATCCGGGCGACCAGATCATCCTCGACGGAGCGGAGCTCCTGGAGGCGATATACGATGGATATTTGGCGGGCAATCCCGCCACCACCGTCACCCGCCTCTACGAGAACTATCCCGCATACGCCGGGTCGGCGGACCTCACCATGGCCTCGACGATAGCGGCGATGAACCTCGGATCGAATCACGTCATCCATTCGGGCCACGGATACAAGTACAACATGTCGGTCGGGGACGGCAGCATCGTCAACTACGACGCCTTCAATCTGACAAACGGCGGCGAGACGTTCTCGATGTACCTGATGAACTGCACGAACGTGGCTTTCGATACAGACTGTCTCGCCGAGTACTTCATGCTCAATCCGAACGGCGGAGCCTTCGCCGTCACCGGCGCGAGCCGCTCGGCATTCCCGAGCGCCATGAGGCCGTATATGGACGAGTATTACGACCTGCTGTTCACCGAAGGCATCGTCCAGCTCGGCAAGCTGTATACGAAGTCTCGAGAGCCCTTCACTAACAGCGCCCATGGAGAGACGGCGGACAGATGGACACATTTCATCTACAATTACCTCGGCGACCCCGAATGCAACATGTTCAGGGAACAGGTCGGCACATATGCGATCACGGCTCCCGGGACCATGCCGTATGGATATAACATGGTGACGATCGAGGTGACCAGCGGCGGGTCTCCCGCCGATTCCGCCTATGTCTGTCTCTACAAGTTCAACGACGATTACGTTCACGGGTATACCGACGGGACCGGCCAGATCACGTTCGACGATTTCCTCGTGAGGGATTCGGGCGTAGTGACCGTTACCGTCACGGGTATCGATCACTGCAGGGCCACCGCTGAGATCCCGGTGAATCCTGAGGCAGGGACCTATCTGCGAGTCAAAAGGACGACCATAAACGATACAGCCGGCGGAAACGGAGACGGCGTCCTCGACTCCGGAGAGACTGTCACACTCTGGGTCGACGTCTTCAGCACCGGTCAGACGGGAGGGGAGAAGCTCTGGGCGGAAGTCACCGCGCTGCACCCCGACGTCACGATGAACGGGAGCGTCTCTCTCTATCCCGATATCCCCGTCGGCGGGTCGGAGTATAACATCAGCGCGTTCGATTTCACGGTCGATCCGGTAGTCCCGGACGAGGCTTCTGTCGAATTCCTTGTCGAGATACATGACTCGACCGGTGGATACTGGTCCGAGCAGTTCGCCATGGAGGTCCACGCCCCGCAGCTGGAACTGTACGTCAACACGGTGACCGACAGCGTGCCGATCGGCAACGGAGACGGAGTGATCGGCAGCGGCGAGGATTTCCTGCTCAGGGTCGGCGTCAAGAACTACGGCACGGGAACGGCGATCGGGCTCGAGGGCAAGATAAGGCTCGAGGATGCAGGCATCACCGTGGCCGACAGCGTCTCGAGTTACAGCGATCTGGCTCTTCTCGAAACGGGCTACGGAGATGGATTCATCCTCTCCGAGGCGAATACAGGTAGCGAGAATTACTTCACATTCGAGCTGGTCGATCTCTACGGGCGGATGTTCACGAAAAGGATGGAACTGAGGCCCCCCGGAGTACCGCATTCGATCACTCTCGACGCCAGCCTTGCCCCGGACCAGATACATGTCACGTGGCATCGCCCCGATTCGCTCGATGCCTACAGATATCTGGTCTACCATTCGATGCAGCAGGGAGGACCGTACGATCAGGCAAGCGCCGACCCAGTTTGTTACACCCTGTACCGAGACCGCGGTCTTCAGGCGAGCACGCGGTATTACTTTGTGATAGCGATGATCGACTCGTGCGGCAACGTCAGCGAGCCGAGCGGCGAGGTCACCATCACAACAAACCCGCCTCAGCTGACCGGCTGGCCCAACCGCCTCGGCAAAGAATCGGCATCGAGCCCGAATATTGCTGATGTCGACGGTGACACGCATGCCGATGTAGTCGTCGGGGCAGAGTACGTGTATGCCTGGGATGGAAGCGGGATCGAACTGCGCGACGGCGACAACTATGCCCTGACATGGGGTATCTTCAACACGGAAGGTGACAACTACACCGCTTCTGTTGCCCTCGGGGATCTCGACGGTGTTCTCGGTGCGGAAATAGTCGGCGCGTCGTGGAACACGAAGGAGATCCACGTCTTCACCCATGACGGCAGCATATTGCCCGGATGGCCGAAGACCACCATCAACCTCTGCTGGGCGAGCCCGGTCATAGGAGATTTCGACGGGGACGGCGACCGCGAGGTCATAGCGTACGACGTTGACGGCACGGTATACGTCTGGCACCACGACGGGACCGAGCTGATGGACGGGGACGGCGATCCGGTCACGGATGGACCCTTCTTCGCGGCGGGCTCGTCTGCCGACGGATGGCATGTCTCGACACCGGCTCTCGCCGACATGGACAACGATGGCATCGTAGAGCTCATAGTAGCGGCGCCGTCCGATTCTATATATGTCCTCAATTCCGACGGCTCGTCGGTGGTCGGATGGCCCGTTCATATCGGCAATGAAGGCGCCAATGTAGGGGCCAGCCCCGTAGTCGGCGATATCGATGGAGACACCTTCCCCGAAGTCATAATGCAGAACTCGTACTCGAGGGTGCTGGGCCTCAACCACGATGGGACACCGATGTCCGGTTGGCCACGCTGGGTAAACGGCGGCAGTTTCTTCGCCGGTTCGGCAGCGCTTGCCGATTTTACCGGAGACGGACGGCTCGAGGTCGTGATACCGGGCATGAACAGCCTCTGTTACTTCTTCAGGTATGACGGTTCCACGATGCCCGGATGGCCCAAGGCGTACTCCTTGAGCGGCACGACCGAATCGTCGCCGGTCATCGCCGACATCAATGGAGACGGCAGCCTGGATATCATTCTCGGCGGTGAGGAAGGACGGCTGAACGCATGGGACATCGACGGGAACGTGATCCCCGGATTTCCCATCCAGCTCAACGGATTCATCCGGGCGACACCGATGGTGAGGGATTTAGACTTCGATGGCGACGTCGAGCTGATCGCGACCTGCTGGGACCAGAATGTATACGTCTGGGATCTCGATGCGCAGGCCTATGCCGGCTACGTTCAGTGGAACGGGTTTCATGGCAACCAGTTCAATAGTGGCTGGAAGGAGCTCAACGTGAGGACCGATGCGTCCGTCACAGCCTGGATGTACGAGATCGGCGCCGGCTACCTCAGGCTGACCTGGGCCGTATCCGGCGAGATCGAGGAATGGGATCTCTACAGGCAGACGGGCGACGGTGACTACGAGCTGATCGCCGCGGCCCTGAGAACGGAGGAGAGCGGCACGGTATCGTTCACCGACAGGATGGTCGAAGAGGGCCTGATTTACAAGTATCGGCTCGAGGTCGCAGGAGGAGGCGCTTCGTTCGAGACCGAGTCGATCGAGGTACCGGTAGTCAGCGCGAAACTCTACCAGAACCATCCAAACCCGTTTAACCCGAGCACCACGATAGCATTCACGGTGCCGGGAAGCTCGGGATCGAAGCAGAATGTGGCCCTCAACGTTTACAACCTCCGTGGAGCCCTGGTGAAATCACTCGTGAACGGCCCTGTGGCCGGTGGCAGGCACGAGGTGAACTGGAACGGCACGAACAACCGCGGTGAACAGGTCGCCAGCGGCGTCTACTTCACGAAGTTCGCTTCGGGCGGATACAAGTCGGTGAAGAAGATGATCCTGATCAGGTGACCTCTCTCTTTTGAGAAAATTGATTTAAAGGCAACCCGGCCCTGAAGAAATCCGGGATTCTGCAGCCGGGTTTTTCATGGATCACACGGCTCTATGAATCCAGGGCTTTATAATTCACGCGACTCCATGGATCACAGGACCTCATGGATCGCAGTACTGTTCCATGTGCTTTTCCCCGAAAGCCCTCTCCGCCTCCAGGCGGTTATGCTTCGCGCATAACAATCTCAGGTTGGATGGCGAGTTGTCCCCGCCCCTTGCAAATGGGACGATGTGGTCTATCTGCAGGTCCCACGTCGAGCCGCACCGTTTTCCCCCGGGTGCCACAAACGTACACCGCCCCCTGTCCCTGGCGTAGACCTCGTCACGCACAGACCGGGGAATATATCGCGACTCTTCCCGTTTCTGCGGACGCTTCGGTTGCGGCTGCTTTGACTGTGACGGTTTTGTCTGCTTCTGAGAGGGTCTCAGATGCTTCTGCGAGGATTTCGGCCCTTTTTGTCCGTCTTTCCGCTTCTCGCGCTCGGCCTTCCTCCTGATCCT
>JAUWCL010000052.1 GCA_030609325.1 Candidatus Krumholzibacteriota bacterium | reverse complement strand
GCCACCGTGGACTCGCACCTCTCCCGCTGGCGGCGCCAGGGCCGGATCGCCCGTGTCAAACAGGGCGTCTTCGTACGCCTTGATGGGCAGGAAGACGTCACCGGTCTGCTGCCCGACTTCTTGACCCTCGCCTCGCGCATGGCCCCCGATGCGGCGGCCGCCTACCACTCGGCTCTCGAGGTTCACGGTTACGCCCAGAGCATCTTCGAGCGGTTCACCTTCGTGACCTGGACGAAAACCAGAGCGACTACCTACCTGTGCCGACGCTTCCTGCCGGTGCGCCCCCGGAAACAGCTCAAGGCCGCGGGCGGTGGCGAGCACTGGATCGAGCGGGCGGAACGCGCGGGCACCGAGCTGCGCGTCACCAGCCTAGAGCGGACGGTAGCTGATGTTCTCGACCGCCCGGCACTGGCTGGCGGTATCGACGAGGTCTGGCGATCGCTGGCCTCTGTACCGGCCCTCGATCCCGATCCGCTCCTGGAATACACAGAGCTCCTGGGCAGCCGCACGCTGGCAGCACGGCTGGGCTTCTTCCTCGATTGTCGCCGCGACGAACTGGTAGTTCCCGGTGAATTGCTCGAACGTCTTCGCACGCGCATCCCACGGAGCCCGGTCTACCTGGACCGTGGGCGGCCGGGTCGGCTCGTATCGCGCTGGTCACTCTTCGTGCCTGAGGAATTGCACCCTGATGCTGGAGGAACCTGGGGATGATCACTTCGCGCGATGTCTACGAAGTTGCCAAAACCAGCGGGTTTCGACCCGATGTAGTGGAGAAGGTCCTGCGCCTGCGAGGCATACTGGCGCGGCTCGACCGGCATCCGGTCACGAGCGGTGCGTGGCTTCTCAAGGGGGGCACAGCCCTGAACCTGCTGCATCTCGAGGTCTCCCGGCTTTCGGTGGATATCGACCTGAATTATATCGGTGCGGTAGACGTTGATGAGATGCGTAAAGCCCGGCCTGAGTTCGAGCGTGCTCTCGAATCCGTATGCGAGCGAGAGGGACTTACCATCAAACGCGTTCCGAACGAGCACGCGGGCGGTAAATTCCGCCTGCGCTTCGCCAGCGTCGTGGGTGGACCTCAAAGCCTCGAAGTGGATGTGAGTTATGTGGCCCGCGTCCCTCTGCTGGGCACCGAACGGCGGGCGACCCTCTTTCCTCCCGGCGATCCTATCGTGGCCACGACGCTCCCTCTCGTGGAACTGGCAGCGGGCAAATTCGCCGCCCTGATGCAGCGGACCGTTGTGCGCGATGCGTTCGATGCGTCGGCTCTGTTGAGCCTGCAGCCCGGCCTGCTGGAAAATCCGGAATTCCGCCTGGCCTTCGTATGCTCGGTAGCCGAAGGACGGACAGACCCTCGAGATCTGCATCCATCCGCACATATGCAGGATCCTGTGGCAATCGAGCAGCAACTGGTTCCCATGTTGCGCCTGGAGGCGGACGGCTCCGCTCCCAACACCGCTGAATTACTGGTCTGGATCGGAAACGAACAGAAGGCCGCCGTCAAACGGCTGCTCGACTGGTCCGCTGCCGAGCGCCGCTTCCTGGATCGCCTGCATGACGATGGCGTCGTGGACGCGGAGGTCCTGCACCCGGATCCTGTGATCCAGGAGCGGATCCGGCTTCAACCCATGTTGCAGTGGAAGGCCAGGAATGTCCGAGCCTGCCGCCAGGGAGAAGCCTGACCATGACCCTCAACCCCGACTGGTGGGCCGGGTACGCACTCAATCACTATGAACCCTGGACAGATTGCCGGGAAGCTGCAGGAGCAGCTCCATGGTTTTTGGGGATATTCTATCCCCGTTCAAACTCAGGGAACTCCATTCGCCTTCCCCTGAAAAACCGGGGAATATCCGGGAACTGATGAACCTTGCAAAGGGGATTACCCTGATTTGTGGTCCGGGCAGGACGATCCGACCCGAAGATCTGCCTATGAACATCCGGAGCGCCAGCCTTACTGAGTTTGGCCACATCGACAAGAAAACATGTGCGTTCGGCTATGGCGATGATGAGATCAGGTGGCTTATTCTTCGCAGCATCAAGGAATCTGGTGGTAACAAATCGGGTGCCGCACGCCGTCTCGGCATCTCGCGAAGCACCCTCTACAGGAAACTCACCGAATTGGGA
Organism: Candidatus Krumholzibacteriota bacterium; assembly: GCA_030609325.1. Classification (GTDB taxonomy): domain Bacteria; phylum Krumholzibacteriota; class Krumholzibacteriia; order Krumholzibacteriales; family Krumholzibacteriaceae; genus JAUWCL01. The sequence goes on along the minus strand of JAUWCL010000052.1, from coordinate 6,239 downwards.
ATATCCTGAGCTATCAACCTGCCAATTATTCCGTCTCCTTCATGTCAGCCTCGATCACGTCCATTGCAAGGATGCCGCATCCTCCGTCGGCTTCCTTCACGCGCATGCGTAACGAGCCGCGAAAAGCCGCCCTCTGTCCCGATCACCGAAATCATCCGTAAGCTCGATACCGATTTTTTCGCCGGTCGGTGGGCCAAAGCAACAGACAGGCAGAGGGCATTATTGGCCGTGATAGCAAAGCTGGAGACTCCGGACGTGACCAAAAGAGGTTGAAGACAGCAACCTCTTCAAGATATTATTTGCTGTCAAGTGACTGGGAAAATGAGGGCCGGAAATATATGAACTGGAGATGCGCTTCGCGAACAGCAGCCATCCAGATGACAGCTTGCTTTATCCTGATCCTCGCGGCAAACGACGCGAGAAGCGAGAATGTCGTCGCAAAATACGCCCGTCCTCATACCATAGGCTTTAACACCGCGCTCTATCACAATCGTTTCATCGACGACGTGATCAGCCCGGTGGTCTACACGAGTTCTTCGCCGCTATTCGAATTCTCTTACCGCAACATGAACGACGTCCAGAGACACACCGGTTTCATAAAGTTCGGGTTCTACACCGCCGGCCTGAGGGATGTAAACACTGGGGAAGATTTTGAATTTTTGTATCCCGATGGGGACGTTTATTCGCTTCCTCGAAACCTGCATCAACTGGATGGCTCGCATTTCAGCGCCGAATATGAATACTTGAGACGCATATCCACGCTCGATCAAGGCAGATCCGCGTTTCACCTCGGAGGCAGAGCAGGATTTTATACCGATGAACTCTCAAACATTGACTACTGGGGGGATGAATTCGAGTGGAGAAGATATAAATCCTGGGTATATGATTTCTCCCTGGCCCTGGCGGGAGAAATCGATCGCCGCTTCCGGGAATCCGACCGCCTTTCCCTTCATCTTCGTTTTACCGTGCTCTCCCTGGCATACAGGCCCCAGTACTCTTCCCCGGTTGCAAGCGGGGAAGCTGTAGATTCGTTTATCGATAAATACACATGGATGTTCCCCGCGAATTTCATGCGCTGGTCGGCGCAATTGTCCTACGAGCTGTGGCTGTACAAATCGTTCGGCATGGAAGTGTACTACCGCTTCCAGCATCAACAGGTGACCGAGCCGCGCGATCTGAGATATGTATCACACACATTCAGCCTGGGAATCAAATATGCCATCAAAGCATCCATCCGGTAGATTGATATCGGCGACATTGTTTGTTACGACCATTCTGGTTTTTATCGGCTCCTGCGGGGATCGTCTACTCGACGTCGAGTTTGAAAACGATCCTGTTGGCAACTTCGACGCCCTTTGGAATGAATTCGACCGTTACTACGCGCTATTCGAAGTGCGTCATGTGGACTGGGACTCCCTCTATACGCTCTACCGGCCCCTCGTCAATGACGGTTCGACGAGCGCCGAATTATACGATGCGATGACGGGGCTTCTCGCGCACCTTCAGGACGAACACGTCTCGCTGTTTGCTTCGGGGTTTCCCATGTTTCAATCCGGCTCCGATAAGGAGAAACTTCTCTTTTCGGACTCGGATCCGGACAGCCTGTACAGCGACAAGACCGCTCTGATCTACAACGCGGTCTACGAATACCTCGACTCGATTTACGTTGGATGCACTGATTATGATCTGCCGGCGTATTTCTCCTGGTACGGCACCATCAGCCCCGACCACACGAACCTGCAATTGGGGTATCTCTTTGTCAGCACCTTTGAGCTGGCTGAAGCGCCCACATCGTATTACGACTCGGTGGTAAAGGCTTTCGCTGATTATGACGGCGTCATAATAGACATTCGCACCAACGGGGGTGGTTCATCCGGCACATCGAATGCTCTCATCGACCGTTTCGCTGACCAGGAACGCGCATACTCCGTCAGCAGATACCGAAACGGCCCGAATCATGGCGACTTCACCGCTCCGGAGACTTATTCCCTGTCACCGACCAGCAACGCACTCGGTAACATCCCGGTGGCCGTGCTCACAAGCAGCTTGACGGGAAGCGCGGCCGAGCACTTCGCGCTGAGCGCAAAGGTCCTGCCTATGGCAACCATCGTGGGCGACACTACCATGGGCATTCTTGGAAGCGTCGCAAAGAAGATATTGCCGAACGGGTGGGAATTCACATTATCCCCGGAGCTCTGCCTCTCGATTGATGGCGCGTGCTATGAAGGAATCGGGATCCCGCCCGACATCCATGTAGTGGCGACCAGGGCCGACGTCGATGCAGGTCATGATGCCGTGATCGACAGAGCTATCGAGATCCTCGAATCAGCCGCACGTTGAGTCGGCTCGATTGAAAAAAATCATGCACCATCTTTTCTGAAAATTCGGTGTTTCCTTGATCATGAGTGCCTACACAGCAAAATACTCCGGCGCCAGGAACTGAAGAAATCGTTGCAATCCGGAATAATGCTTGCACTTGTTCGCCATAACTAGCAATATATGCATAGTAATGGAGGTCATGTGCCATGAAGCCCGAGTTATTCCTCAACACTCATAGCATGTTCACGAGAGCGGAGCTGCAGGCAGCGCTGCAGGGACGTGCCAGGGCCACCGAGGACTCGTTCCTCTCCCGCTGGCGGCGCCAGGGCCGGATCGCCCGTGTCAAACAGGGCGTCTTCGTACGTCTTGATGGACAGGTCGGCACCGGTCTGCTTCCCGACTTCTTGACCCTCGCCTCGCGCATGGCCCCGGATGCGGCCGCCGCCTATCACTCGGCTCTCGAGGTCCACGGCTGCGCACAGAGCATCCTCGAGCGATTCACCTTCGTGACCTGGACGAAAGCCAGGGCGACTGCCTACCTTGGGCGCCGCTTCGTGCCGGTGCGCCCCCGGAAACAGCTCAAGGCCGCGGGCGGCGGCGAGCGCTGGATCGAGCGGGCGGAACGTGCGGGCACAGAGCTGCGAGTCACCAGCCTGGAACGGACGGTCGCCGATGTTCTCGACCGCCCGGCGCTGGCTGGCGGTATCGACGAGGTCTGGCGATCGCTGTCCGCGGTGCCGGCCCTCGATCCGGAGCCGCTCCTGGAATACGTAGAACTTCTTGGCAGCCGCACTCTGGCCGCCCGGCTGGGCTTCTTCCTCGATTGTCGCCGCAACGAACTGGTCTTTCCGGGTGAGTTGCTGGAACGCCTGCGCGCACTCATCCCGCGTAGCCCGGTTTACCTGGACCGCAGGCGGCCGGGGCGGCTCGTATCGCGCTGGTCGCTCATCGTGCCCCTGGAATCGCACCCTGAGGCAGGAGGGTTCCAGGGATGATCACCTCGCGCGATGTCAACGAAGCTGCGGAAGCCAGCGGGTTTCGACCCGATGTGGTGGAGAAGGTCATGCGCCTGCGAGGCATCCTGGCAAGGCTCGACCGGCACCCGATAACGCGCGGCGCCTGGCTGCTCAAGGGAGGCACCGCCCTGAACCTGCTGCACCTGGAGGTCCCCCGGCTCTCGGTGGATATCGACCTGAATTATATCGGTACGGCAGACGTCGACGAGATGCGCGAGGCCCGGCCCGAATTCGAACGCGCCCTCGAATCCGTATGCGAGCGTGAGGGACTGACCATCAAACGAGTACCGACCGAGCATGCGGGCTGAAAATTTCGCCGCCATGGTGCAGCGGTCCGTTGCGCGCGACGCCTTCGATGCTGCGGTTCTGTTGAGCCTGCAGTCCGGCCTGCTGGAAAATCCGGAATTCCGACTGGCCTTCGTCTGCTCGGTAGCCGGAGGGCGGACCGACCCGCGAGATCTGCGTCCATCCGAACATATGCAGGATCCTGTGGCAATCGAGCAGCAGCCGGTTCCCATGTTACGGCTGGAAGCGGACGGTTCCGCTCCTGACGCTGCTGAATTGCTGTCCTGGGTCGGCGAGGAACAGAAGGCCGCCGTCAAACGGCTGCTCGACTGGTCCGTTGCCGAGCAACGCTTCCTGGATCGTCTTCATGACGATGGCGTCGTAGACGCGGAGGCCCTGCACCCGGATTCCATGATCCAGGAGCGGATCCGGTCTCAGCCGATGTTGCAGTGGAAAGCCCTGAACGTTCGTAACTTCCGTGAGGAGAAAACTCCCGATATGTAATTGGAAAGGATCCACATGGGGAAGATAGCAGAAACAGCCGAGAAGAGATTTATTGCGGGGTTCTCCTGCTCTCAGGCGGTCTTCTCCGTCTTCGCCGAGGCGTAGGGCATCGATCTGGAGACGGCGATGAGGATAGCGTCGAGCTTCGTCGCCGGCATGGCGCAGATGGGCGATACGTGCGGGGCGTTGACGGGCGGGATGATGGTCCTCGGGCTGAAGTTCGGACGCATCGTCGCGGACGACACCGATGCGAAGGAGAAAAACTACCGGCTCGTCCACGAATTCGTCGAGAAGTTCAACAAAAGGTTCGAAAATTGCGACTGCAGGGATCTGCTCGGATTTGAGCCAGGGGCCCCCGAAGCATCGCAGCGATTCAAGGATGAGCTCGAGCTGGAAAAGCGGTGCGCGGGATTTGTGCGGGAGGCATCGGAGATACTTGAGGAGATCATCCTGAGGGAGAACGATTAAGAATTGAAGGGCATCGAGCAAATCGCCCGGGCGTACACAAACAACTGCACCTTCTTCCATATTGCGTTACAAATACAACGGCCATATAAATAGCCATATAATTATATTGACGCGCGTCTCGGCCTGCCGTATACTATTCGTATGAAAAGACGTTCTGATTTTGAGTGGGATTCCGCCAAGGACAAGCTGAATCAAAGGAAACACGGGGTCTCCTTTGCCCTGGCACAACTTGCTTTTCTTGATCGCAAGCGTGTCATCCTGGAGGATATGGAGCATAGCGACGAAGAAAAACGATATTACTGTCTTGGCAGAGTCGCCGGTGGTGTTTTGACCGTACGATTTACATGTCGAAAATGTAAAATCAGAATCATTTGAGCCGGCTATTGGCGGAAAGGAAAGATGATCTATGAAAAAGAAAATTAAGTATTCGGATGAGCCTATTGGAAAAGTGAAGGCAATTTCTGACTTTCTCCCTTCACCTGAAGAACTGGTCCTGAAGGACGAAACCGTTAAGGTCACTATTTCTCTCAGCAAAGCCAGTGTGGAGTTTTTTAAAAAAGAGGCAAAAAAATATAATACCCAGTACCAGAAAATGATCAGAAGACTCCTGGATGAATACACCTCGCATCAGCCATAACAATGGCATGAAGATGGACGGGCTATATCCTGCGGCTTGTTCTCTGAAAAAATCGTTCCAGCGCCTGTGATGCGAAACATCAGCCGCGACAATGCGTATATCCTTACAGGTCCCTGAGCCGGGGCTTATATGCTTGAATGGCTGTTATATGCTAACCGAAAGGCGTTCCGGATGTTACGTCGAATTTCGCTGTTTCTAGTGCTGTTGCTGCTTACCCTCCTCATTATCGCATCTCTCTCCGCCCGCGCAGCGGCGTTCGATGACGACGAACACGCGGTGAAGCACACCAGCTTCGACCTCCAGGTCAACGGCTACGGGGTCGGATTCGGGAACTCGGCCCGGCTGCGCGGCATCAGGTTCAACTGGAAGGACCGGGGCGTCGAGGAGGTCATCGGGGTCAACATCACCCTCTGGAAGCCCGGCGACAACTCCGGCGGCCGTATCTCCGGCCTGCCGCTGGGATTCTACGGCCCCGGCGCGGGGACTCTCGACGGCCTGTCCGTCGGCATCCTCGCCGTCGAGGCGGATTACTATATCAACGGCGTAGCCTTCGCCCTGCTTGCTGTGGCAAACAACGGCGAGACGCGGGGCATCTCGATTGCGGGGCTCGCGAACGTGACAGGCGACAACATGTACGGAATCAGCCTCGCCGGCCTCGCCAACGTCTGTGGCGGCGAGCTCCGCGGAATCGGCCTGAGCCTCCTGGCAAACGTAGTAGACGGCGGGATGCACGGCATCACCGCGAGCCTCCTCGCCAACGTATCGAACGGCGACATGAAGGGTGTCGCGGTCGGCGGCCTTGCCAACGTCATCAACGGGAACGCGAACGGCATCACCATCGGCGGACTGGCCAACGTGACCGAGGGCGAGATGTCGGGGATATCAGCGACCCTTCTGGCCAACGTATCGGATGATGAGACCTCCGGCATAATGTTCGGCGGACTGGCCAACGTATCGGGGGACCAGATGACAGGGATCTCGTTCGGCGGGCTGGCTAATGTTTCCGGCGG
>JAUWCL010000035.1 GCA_030609325.1 Candidatus Krumholzibacteriota bacterium | reverse complement strand
GTGGGACCTGCAGATAGACCACATCGTCCCATTTGCAAGGGGCGGGGATAACTCGCCATCCAACCTGAGGCTGTTATGCGCGAAGCATAACCGCCTGGAGGCTAAAAGAGCTTTCGGGGAAAAACACATGGAACAGTTCTGCGATCCATGATGAATCCGGGACCGCTCCGGGCCGGACAGCTCATCACCGGGCGTGCGCGTGTCGTTTATCGCTGACAACGGTGCGCCGGTGGAGTTACTGGAGATAAAATCCCGCTGAGTGCGTGTACGTTCCCTGGGTCACTCACTTGAAGACCGGCTGATTATCCTCATGGATTCTTGTGGCGCCGTCCGGAGGCTGATGATATTCTGCCGTGACATTGCTGAAAGCAGACGCGCCATGGATCCCTGGTACGGAGATAGCGAGTGGGAGAGATCAAGACAGCATTCATCGATGGTATAGCCGTGATCGATCTCGGCGAGCGCAAGCTCGTCGGAGAGCATGGCGATTACGATGTCTGGGGCGAGGTCGAAAACCTGCTCAAGGACGATAAGAAGAAGATCATACTCGATCTCTCGAGGCTCCAGTGGTCGAACAGCACCGGCATAGGCATTCTCGTCTCCGCCTGGACGATGGCGCAGAAGGAGGAGACGGAGCTAGTCGTGGTCAACAGCTCCGCGAGGCTTGATAACATTTTCACAGTGACCAATCTGAAATTCATCATGAAGATATTCGAGACGGTCGACGAGGCTGTTGTCTATCTCAAATCAATCCGGTGACGGCGCCGGGCCCGATTCCCGTGCAAACACTCCGATTTTACCGTAATTCACGCTCCTTGACATAATCAGCGCATCAATTTACCTTGCTATCACGTATCTTGAATAGCCGATTCAACACCTTAATTCTTATAAAAGGGGGTAACTTAATGAAGTACAGGGCACTCATCGTCATTCTGGCGATCTCGCTGCTCTCGACGGCCGCCCCGGCCGAGGAGGGCATGTGGCAGCTCGACAAGTTCGACGCAGAGCTGATCGCCCGCATGCAGGAGCTCGGACTAGAGCTCTCGCAGGAGGAGATCTACGCGCCCGGCGGCGAGGGCATAGCCTACGCCATCGTCAACCTGGGCGGCGGGACCGGCTCGTTCGTATCCCCGTACGGGCTGATACTGACCAACCATCATGTTGCATTCGGGGCCCTGCAGAGGGCGAGTTCCGAAGAGAACAACTATATCGAGGACGGTTTCTACGCGGACAGGTCGGAGCGCGAGATCCAGGCGTACGGTTACCAGGCCCGCGTCTTGATATCGATCGAAGACATCTCGAGCAGGGTCCTCAAGGCTGCCAAGGGGAAGAAGGGCGCGAAGCGGTACGAGGCGATAGAGGACGAGACCAAGAAGATCACCGCCGAGGCGGAAGAGGGCAGGGATGTACGCGTGACCGTGGCGAGCTTCTTCGGCGGCATGCAGTACAAGATGTTCACCTACTTTACGATCAAGGATGTCCGTATCGTATACGCTCCCCCGAAATCTATCGGCAACTACGGCGGCGACATCGACAACTGGATGTGGCCTCGTCATACGGGCGACTTCTCGTTCCTCAGGGCCTACGTTGCTACCGATGGAAGTTCGGCCGAATACTCCGAGGACAACGTTCCCTACGAGCCGGTCGTCCATCTTCCGATGTCGCTCGAGGGTGTGGGGAAAGACGATTTTGCGATGATAATCGGCTTTCCCGGCCAGACGATGCGCTACCGCTCGTCGTACTCGACCGACTGGTCGCTGAACTGGCGCTTCCCCGGCCGGATCAAGATGTTCGGTGACCTGCTCGACATCATGAACAAGGCGGCGGAGAAGGACCCCGGCGTCAGGATCAAGACGGCCAGGTTCGACGCGATGCTCAACAACTCGATGAAGAACTACGAGGGTCAGCTCGAGGGATTCAGGAAGGTGGGGCTTCTCGAGCAGAAGATCGACGAGGAGAAGGAGTTCACCGAGTGGGTCAACGCCGACAAGAAGCGCAGGAAGAAGTACGGCAATGTCCTTCCGACGATCGAAAAGCTTTATAAGGAACAAGCTGTCTATCGCGACAAGCAGGTCATCATGCGGTTCACAGGCTTTATGAACCAGATGGTCAGCGCCGCGGGGACGATCTGCAGGTGGACCGAAGAGAAGGCCAAGAAGAACATGGACAGGGATCCAGCCTTCATGGATCGTTCCATCCCGCGAATCAAGCAGCGCCTCGAGATGATAGACATGGGATACGACGAGGGTGTCGACCGGCAGTTCCTCAGGTATTTCATGCTGGTGTCCCTCGACTTTCCCGAGACCCGGCGAATCAGGGCTTTCGACGAGATGCTTGCAGGCTGCTCAGGTACGGACGAGGAGAAGATTGACGCACTGATCGACGACCTCTACGCCGGAACGAAGCTCGATAATGTCGAAGAACGCATGAGGATGTTCGACCTCTCCCGCGAGGAACTGATGAAGGAGGGCGACACGTTCATCGACTTCTACGCGAAGGTATATCCCGAGGTTAAGGAAATGGAGGACCGCGACGAGGAGTTCGGCGGTAACATCTCCGCCGTCCGCCCGCTTCTGATCGAGGGCATGAAGGAGTGGAAGGGCGGCGCCTTCTACCCAGACGCGAACGGCTCGATGCGCCTCACCTTCGGCACGGTCAAAGGTTACAGTTCGCGTGATGCCGTAAATTACAGCTGCATCACGAGGCTCGGCGGCGCCATCGAGAAGCACACCGGCGAGGAGCCGTTCGATTGTCCCGAGAAGCTGATCAAGCTCTGGGAAAAGAAAGACTTCGGCAAGTACGAGCACGGCTGCTTCGTCGATGTGCCGATCGCCTTCCTGTCGACATGCGATATCACCGGCGGCAACTCCGGCAGCCCGATCATCAATGGAAAGGGCGAGTGCGTCGGCGCCGCCTTCGACGGCAACTGGGAGAGCATCTCGGCCGACTACCTGTTCAACGCCGAGCTGAACAGATGCATCAGCGTTGAGTCGTGCTACATCCTGTTCGTGCTCGACAAGTTCTCCGGCGCCTACGAGCTGCTCGGAGAGTTGACGATACAGTAACGTTACGCCTGAAAGGCGGTTTTTGGGTGGGGGGACGGAGGGTTTCCCCGCCCTTCTTTTCATACGGGAAGTGGTCTCTTGGGAGAGCTGTTCGCACTGACGACCGCAGTTACCTGGGCGATAGCAGTGATCCTGTTCAAGAAGTCGGGGGAGAAGGTCCCGCCCTTCGCACTCAACTTCTTCAGGGTGGCCGTATCATCGGTCCTCTTCGTGCTGATGTTCTTCATCATCCGCAAACCGATATTCGGCGTGGCACCGCTGAACGACTACCTAATCCTGATTGCCAGCGGCGTGATCGCGGTCGCGATATCCGATACCCTCTTTCACATGTGCCTCAACCGGGTCGGCGCCGGTCTGAATGCCATAGTCGATGGACTCTATTCTCCCTCGATTGTCTTCTTCGCCTGGCTCCTGCTCGGCGAGAGGCTCGGGCCCTGGCAGCTCGCAGGCATGGGCGCCGTGCTGCTCGGCGTATTCATTGCCACAAAGCACGATCCGCCCCCGGGCTCGACGAAGCGGCAGCTGATATTCGGGATCACGTGCGGAATCCTGGCGATGCTCACACTCGGTATCGGTATCGTCATTGCAAAGCCCGTTCTGAACCGCTCGCCCGTTCTATGGGCGACGGCGGTTCGCCAGATAGGATGCTTACTCGCGATGCTTCCCGTGGCGATCCTTCTCCCATCGAGACGGAAAATATTCTCGCACTTCAGGCCCTCTTCGTCGTGGAAGTACATGATCCCCGGCACGGTGACGGGGTCGTTTCTCGCCCTGATACTCTGGATCGCCGGGATGAAGTACACCCAGGCGAGCACGGCGGCGATCCTGAACCAGACAAGCACGATCCACATCATCATCATGGCGACGATATTCCTGGGCGAGCCCTTGACAAGGCGCAAGACCGCAGCCGCAGTGCTGACGCTCATCGGCATAGTGATGGTCACCGCAGGTTGACCTGACCGCGGAATCCTGTCGGTTTCTTCTTCGTCCTGCTGCTTTCCCCGTTTTCCTTCATCTACTTTAACCGCAGTACTTCGACAGGGAGGCTGGCAAGTGTCGTTGCCGGGGACACTCGGCGCGGCAGCCGTGGAGGGGCCGCTCGCCGTCATCGGGGCCGGACGGGATGTCCGGCCCCTGCCTGTTATTATTCAAAGGGACAGCTATCTCAGGTAGACGATCTTGCGCGACTTCCCGTAGTTGCCCGCGCTCATCCTCATGAAATATATTCCCGATGCTACGGGTCTCGACGCGTTGTCACGGCCGTTCCAGACGACCTGGTAGGTGCCCGCCGCACGGTCCCTGTTCTCAAGCGTCCGAACGAGGCGCCCCGCCGTATCGTAGATCCGGACGCTCACGTGCTCCGGCTTCTCGAGCGAGTAGGAGATCGTCGTGTGGCCGTTGAACGGGTTGGGATAGTTCTGGTGCAGAGCCGTTGCGAGCGGCGTTTCCTCGACATCGGTCACGCAGGCCTGGATGGTGAAGATGTCTCCGCTCTGGCCCGAGCCGACGTTGAGGGACAGATCCCAGGCATCGATCCTGACGAGGCAGGAGTCGGATCCAGGCATCTCGATCGGTATGTCCCACGTGTAGACCGAGTCGTTCGGCTCGCCCGACGAGAGGGCAGTCCAGTCGGCGCCCGCGTTGAGCGAATACGATATCGTCACCGAGTCAACGCCGACGTTGTCGGTCGCGATCCACTGTATATCGAACGAATCGCCCGCCGTGAAGGTCTCTCCGCCGGCCGGGTAGACGACGGTGACGACCGGATCCTCCGTGTCGGCCCCGCTGGCGCAGTCGCCCGCCTCGTTCGAGTACCCTCCGGAATAATCCGAGGTATTGACGGCGCAGACCCTGTAGTACCAGCAGCCTTCGACGGGGCGGTGATCGAACGAAGTCTCCATGATCGGCACCGTGCCGAGCATATGTGCCGCGTCAGTCGCGAACCCTGTCGCCGTATCGCCGAAGACAGCGAAATAATAGCCGCCGGCCGGCAGCATCGCGTCCCACGTCACGGTGATGGCCGTATCGCTCGAGGCCGTGGCAACGCAGTTCTGCACGGCATCGGGCTGCAGCCAGACCGCGTCGGTTCCGCCGAACATGCCGATGTCGGCCCTCGAGCCGTCGGGATCATCCCCACCCGCGGGGTCGCCGGCGTCGATCCCGTGGGAATAGAGAGCGAGGTGATAGTCCGCGCTTGGCAGGTCGGCGTACAGCGGGTCGGCGCTCATGTTCGTCCCGTCGGGGGTGATCCCGACGACATCGCCTCCCGGGCTGTTGTACGCGTTGTTGTATATGTACGTGATATTGTCGGGCGTGGTGGCCTGGAAGCCTGTCGGCGTGCCGCTGGTGAAGTGGCTGTTTCTGATGATGCATCCCTGTCCATTGCTGAGCATCATGTTGCCCCCGGCGTACAGGCTGCTGTTGCCGTCTATCGTGTTGTTCTCGAACGTTCCCCAGCAGCTGTCGGCGTAGACGCCGCCGCCGATGACCGACGAGGTATTCAGGGCGACGAGCGAGTTGGCCATATCGAACGCGGCGGCCTTGTGGTAGATGCCCCCGCCCGTTCCGGCCGAGTTCCCCGTGATCACCGCGTGCCCGGCGTCGAGGGTGGTCCGTTCCGTCATGATCCCGCCGCCGTTCGCCGAGCAGGTGTTTGACGAAATCGTATCGCCGTTGATCGAGAGCGAACCGAACCGCATATAGACTCCGCCGCCGTTCACGAAGCCGGTGTTTCCAGTGATGAAATTGCCGGACATCGTCACGGTCGAGTTGCGCGAGCAGAGTCCGCCGCCGTTCCGCTGGCCGGAATATTCGGCATGCGGCTGGGATCCGCTGACCGTGTTGCCAGTCAGTGTCGCTGACGTCTGGTAGAGGTATATCCCTCCGCCGGTCTGCGCGAGACAGCTGTTGATAATGTTGCCGGTTATCTCGACACTGCCGAGGTAGCACGATATGCCGCCTCCGGCGCTGTATCCCGTCGTGCTGACATATCCGCACGAGTTGATCGTGTTGTCCTTGATCAGCGGCGAAGCGTCGTAACTGAATACTCCTCCGCCGTATATTCCGTTGTCGGGCAGCATCGAGGCTGTCCCCGTGCCTCCGGTGATCGTGAAGCCCTCGATCCCGCAACCTTCCCCGATGACCATGATGAACGACACCGTGCTGCCGTTCGAATTTATCGTCGAGGGGTATACGTCCGGATCGCGCAGTGTGAAGCCGGTGTTCCAGCCTCCCATCAGGTGGACCTGCTTCTGCACGGTCACCTTCTCGTTGTAGGTGCCCGTTTCGATCATTACCGAATCGCCGTTTATCGCCGCGTCGAGCGCGTCCTGGATCGAGAGGGCCGCCCAGGCCGGCGTCGAGTAGGGATAGATGTTGTCGCCGGTAGTGGAGACATACCTGTAAGGCTTGCCGAGAATCGTGAAATCGGACTCGGAGAAGTCGTAGCCGCCGACTTCGCCGCCGTACCAGGCCACGACCTTGATCCTCGCCGTCGGGACGGGATAATCGTCGACGTTCCACATGTACGAGGTCGCCGTGCCGGACAGTCCCGAAGCGACGGTGTATTCGTAGCTGTCCCCGCTGTCGATGCTGAGCAGGATGCTGATCGAATCGGCGATCGCCCGCGAAGTCGACCACAGGATCTCGTAGTCCTGGCCGACCGGCAGCACATCGCCGCCGTTCGGATCGATGACGTTAACGTATACGTCGGTCGTCTCATAGAATATCTGGTAGCAGCCGTCGTTGATGCGGTTGTTGCCGTACTTCACATACCCGAATCCATCCTGTCCCCAGGCGAGTCCCCAGCTGTTCTTGATGATCCAGGCGCCTTCGCCGCCGCACTGACTGTCGTCCCAGCCGACGATGACGAGCGCATGGCCTCCCACGACCTCGTCCACCCAGCTGAAGCAGCCCCCTATGTAGTCATAGAACCTGTCGACGATGTCCATGCTCGCGTAGACGGGGCCGTTGAGAAGAGCTTCCTTGATATCGTCGACGTAATTGCCGACGGCGTAGTAGTTTGTTATCCAGGCGACCGGCTCGCAGTTTGCCTCGCCGCAGGGCCAGCCGTCGCTGGCGAGGTAGGGGTAGCATATCTCGCGAACGCTGCCGTAGTTCTGCATCGTGTAGTATGCCGTGCCTGCCCAGCCCCCGTCGCATCCCCTTCCCCAGGGGTTACAGTCCATTATCTGCTGCTCGGAGAGGTCCTCCTCGCGCCCTTCGTATATCTTCACGTGAGATTCGAGCTGGCCGAGAGCGGCGAAATCCCAGCAAGACCCGCAGCCGCCCTGGTTCTTTGCCGGCGTGGTGCCATTCATCGTCCTCCAGTCGAAGGCAGGGTCGTACGCGGCACCCTCAGGGGCCTTTATTACGGGCAGGGAGGATGTCTCCGACGCCGGTGGCGGCATGTAGCCGCACAGCGCCTTCTTCTCCTCCTGTGTGAGGTTGGATACCGGTGTGGTACCGGCAATCCAGTGCAGGCCCTTTTCCCTGATCTCCCTGTTGATCCGGTCTATCCGGTTCTGCTCCGTTTCCGTTCCTGCCGGGGAGGAAAGGAAATAGAGACCTGTCACAAGAACCGCAGCGAATAACGCCGAGGAACGGTCATGCCTGCTGAGTTTCAATGTCTCACCTTTCTGTTGTCGTTAGACGAATTATACCACAGGGGAGGGATATCCGCCAGCAGTAGATGATAACGGTTACGATGCCGCGCCGGAATCCGTCCCGGCGTGACTCCAGCAAGTTCCCTGCCGGGTGGAACTTTGACCCGGGAAGGGCATATAAAGAGACTGTTGCGGGCCGGTAAGCGGCATGTCCGCATTGTGCGGCGTAACGCGCTGTGCTGCCGCCCGTTTACGGTGGATTGCCCTTGAAAGAAGGCAGGTTATCCGTTAACTTGACCTTCGGCCGCGCCTCCCGGGGCGCGTTGCCTGATGGGGTGATTCCCTCAAATTATCCGTATAAACGTATCCGGGGCGAGGACCCCGGGCAGAATGTCTCAAAATGCGAGGTCAGGCCGCATGAGTATCGATGTCAAGAAGATCGGCGAAAGGGTCGAGAAAGAGTCCCTGGTACTTGCCGGGGTGAGAAGCGAGATCGAGAAGGTCATCATCGGGCAGGAGTACATGATCGAACGCCTGCTGATAGGGCTTCTCTGCAACAACCACGTTCTCATCGAGGGGGTCCCAGGTCTGGCGAAGACCCTCGCCGTGACGACGCTCGCCAATACGGTGAAAGCTTCGTTCAGGAGGATACAGTTCACCCCCGACCTGCTTCCGGCCGACCTGATCGGTACGCTCATCTACAATCCCCGCAGCGGGGAGTTCACCACGAAGAAGGGTCCGGTATTCGCTAACATCATACTCGCCGACGAGATCAACAGGGCCCCGGCGAAGGTCCAGAGCGCCCTGCTCGAGGCGATGCAGGAGCGGCAGGTGACGATCGGCGAGGAGAGCCACGCGCTCGACGATCCGTTCATGGTGCTTGCGACGCAGAACCCGATCGAGCAGGAAGGGACATATCCCCTTCCCGAGGCGCAGATCGACAGGTTCATGCTGAAGATCCGGGTGACCTACCCGAACAGGGACGAGGAGAAGAAGATCCTCCAGAAGATGGCCGGATCGGCCCCGAAGATCAAGGTGGAGCCGGTAATCGGGACATCGGACATCATCCGCCTTCGCGGGCTCACCGATGAGATCTACATGGACGAGAAGGTAGAGGACTACATCGTCAGCATCGTCCAGGCTACGAGGAGCCCGGAGGAGTTCGGCCTCGACATCGGCTCGATGATCCAGTACGGGGCCTCTCCGAGGGCTACGATCTTCCTCGCCATGGCCTCTCGCGCCCACGCCCTCCTGCAGGGCAGGGGATACGTCACTCCCCAGGACGTCAAATCGATCGGCATGGACGTCCTGCGGCACAGGGTCATCATCACCTATGAGGCCGAGGCGGAGGAGAAGACACCGGAGGATATCGTCGCGGAGATATTCGACAACGTCCCGGTTCCCTGACGGTGAGATCATGATATCCGAAGAACTGGCGAAAAAGATCAGGATCCTGCAGATTACCACGCGAAAGGTCGTCAACGACGTTCTCGCCGGCGAGTACGGAAGTGTCTTCCGCGGCCGGGGGATGGAGTTCAACGAGGTGCGCGAGTACATGCCCGGCGACGAGATCCGGACGATCGACTGGAACGTCACCGCGCGCACCGGCACCCCCTATGTGAAGAGGTTTGTCGAGGAGAGGGAGCTGACGGTGATGTTCGTCGTCGATCTCTCCGCCTCGGGCGCATTCGGCTCGGTGAGGAAACTCAAGAACGAGGTCGCAGCCGAGTTCTGCTCCCTTCTCGCCTTCTCCGCCGTGAAGAACAACGACAAGGTCGGCCTTATAGTCTTTACCGACCAGATCGAGATGTACATCCCGCCGAAGAAAGGGACGCAGCATGTCCTTCGCGTGATCAGGGAGCTGCTGAACTTCAGGCCCCGGCAGGTGCGCACCGACATCGAGGGAGCGCTCGACTTCCTCGGAAAGGTGACGAAGAAACGCTCCGTCGTCTTCCTCGTTTCCGACTTCCAGGCCGAAGGGTTCGAGAAGCCGATGAGGGTCATAGGCAAGCGGCACGACCTGATCGCCGTGACCGTGGTCGATCCGAGGGAGGTCAGGTTCCCCAACGTCGGCCTCGTCGAGCTCGAGGATGCCGAGACGGGCGAGATAGTCCTCGTCGATACGGGAAGCGCCGGGATAAGAAAGAGATACGAACGCCTCGGGAGAGAGCAGTCGGCCCGCTTCAGGGAGCTCTTTTCCTCTATGGGCGTTGATCAGATAGAGGTCATGACAGACCGCGACTACGTGCCCAACCTCGTGAGGTTTTTCCGCACGAGGGAGAGGCGGTACTGATAATACGGAGGAAGAGATGCCCGAGGACCTGAAGCTTACTCTCGATACGTTAAAGAAGGAAAAGAAGGACAGGACACCGCTGCTGATCGCGCTTCTCGTCGTCGCGATAGCCGTCGCCGCGCTCAACGTCGCGCTGCACTTCGGAGGGAGCGGCGGGACCGGCGGCGATCCGGTCGATCTCGAGCGGCTCGCGCTGAAGCTGGAGAAGCAGAAACTCTATGGTGCCGCGGCGGAGACGTGGATCGAATATCTCGGGAGAACATCGCCGGGAGCGGACGAGAGGGCACGTATATGGTACCGTGTCGGCCGCATTAGGGAACAGTCGGGAGACTGCGTGTCCGCCCTGGCGGCCTATTACAGGAGCGAGCAGACCGCCGCTCTCCCCGAACTCGAGAAGGAGATATCGATGGCGGCAGAGCGCTGTCTCACGAGGCTCGCGAGGTTCGCCGCCCTGCGCTCGGAGCTCAAGACACGCACCTCGATCGGCGCAGATGACGGCAGGGGAGCCGATGTGCTCGCAGAGATCGGTGCGGAGAAGATAACGAGGGAGATGCTCAAAGCGATGATCGAGGCGGAGGTAGACGCGCAGGTCGCTCAGGTCGCATCGGGGATGCCGGCCGACCGGGTCAGGGCCCAGCGCGAGAAAATACTCGACGAGGTGATGAAGGAGACCGATCTCGGGAAGTGGCTCGAGAGGCTCGTCGCGGAGGAACTTCTCTTCAGGTACGCGATGGAGGAGAACCTCCACGAGGACCCCGAAGTCGCCGAGATGTCGAGACGGATAGAGCGGAAACTTCTCACGAGCCAGGTGCTCGCGAGAGAGTACGCGAATGTGGTCTCGGTGACGGAGGATGAGATGCGGGCATGGTACGCCGCCAACGGCGCGAAGATTGCCGGCAGCGCCGGCCTGGAGAGTGGCGAGGTGCCGCCCTTCGAGGAAGTGAAGAACCAGGTATACGCCGCGGTGCGCCTCGAGAAGGAGATGGCCGTGCAGGCCGCGCTGCTCGAGAGGTTAATCGACCGGTACGACGTTGTGATCCATACCTCGAAGCTCGGCGGTGAGCGAAAAGAACAGCAGTAAATGACGGATTGATATGACCACGATCCAGAAACGATATGTACTCATCACCCTCGCCGTTTTTTCGGCGGCGGCCTTTTTCTCCTGCGGCGGTGAGGACGCTGCCGCCCCTGAGAAGACGTGGGAGATCGATCGCGACTTCAGGCGCGGCCCGGTCGACCTGCGTATCGCTGTCAGCCGAAAAGGGCTGTCCATCGCCGAACGCGTCGATCTGCTCATCGAGACGCGCGCCCGCGAGGGGTACGTGACAGAGCTCCCGCGTTTCGGCGACAAACTCCACGAGTTCGGCATAGTCGATTACAGGAGCAGCATTCCGCGCCTCGTCGGCGACGGGACGGTTGTTACAAGCAGGACGTATGAGCTCGAGCCCTTTCTCTCGGGCGAGTATGTCATACCTCCCATGACGGTGACCTTCCACGAGGAGGGCGACACGACACTGCATTACCTCGAGTCCGACACTATCAGGGTGATGGTGACCTCGATCCTCCCGGCGGACCAGGCGGAACTCGAGATAAGGGAGATAACGGGCCCGGCCGACCTTCCGGTCGATTTCGGGAAGGCGCTGCTGATCGGCGCCGCGATTCTGGCCGTTGCCGCGGCGCCGGCATTTCTGCTCTGGAGACGGTTCAGGCGGATGAAGGAAGTTGCGGCAAGGGCGGTCCCGGCCCACGAAAAGGCGTTCGCGTTCCTCGAAAGGCTGCTCGCAGAGGGCCTGGTGGAGGAGAAGAGGTACGCCGAATTCACCGCGAGGATCTCGGACATCCTGCGCTCGTACATAGAGGACAGGTTCGGGCTGAGGGCGCCTGAGAGGACGACGGAGGAGTTTCTCGCCGAAGCGGGCGGCGGGCTCGGCGTCGACGCGGAAAAGAAATCGATCCTCGAACAGTTCCTCGTGCACTGCGACTTGGTGAAGTTCGCCGCGCTCGAGCCGACCGCCGAGGACGTCAAGAGGACGTTCGAGACATGCAGGGATTTTATCGACGCGACGAAGCGGGAGGAGGTGAGGGAAGAGGCCGCGTAGCCTTGACGCTATGAGATTCGAATCGCCATGGGCACTTCTCGCGCTCGCCGCGATCCCGTTGGTCCTCTTCTGCCTCTCGAAGAGGAGAGGGCCGGGAAGCATCAGGTTCTCCTCGATCGGCCACGCGCGCGGGGCCGGGCGCTCGCTGAGGCAGACCATGACGTTGCTCCCGATCGCCCTGAGGATCGTTGCGATGATCCTTCTCGTCCTGGCGTTGGCACGGCCCCAGATGGGAAGGGAGAAGGTAAGGGAAGTCACGAAGGGAGTCGCCGTCCAGATGGTCGTCGACAGGTCGAGCTCGATGTCGGCCGAGATGGAGTACCGCGGCGCCAGGCTCGACAGGCTGGCTGTCGTCAAGAAGGTCTTCGAGGAGTTCATCATGGGGAACGGCGAGACCCTCGAGGGCCGCCCCAACGATCTGGTGGGTATGGTGGCCTTCGCGAGGTACGCCGACACGATGGCGCCGCTGACACTGGGGCACGGGGCGCTGCTGCGCTTTCTCGACCAGGTGAAGATCGTGACGCGCAGGAGCGAGGACGGAACGGCGATCGGCGACGCACTGGCGCTCGCTGCGGCGAGGCTGCGCACCGCCGAGGAGGACCTCGCGCGGTTCGCCTCTGATTCGGGAGAGAAGGAATACGAGATAAAGAGCAAGATCATCATCCTGCTCACCGACGGCCAGAACAACTACGGAAAGAGGACGCCCGAGCAGGCCGCCAGACTGGCAGCCGACTGGGGTATCAAGGTATACACGATCGGCGTCGGGGGCGAGGGCGGGGTCAGCACGGTAAAGACGCTCTTCGGCAGTTTCAAGGTGCCGACAGGCACGAGGATCGACACGAGGCCGCTTCAGTCGGCTGCGGAGATGACAGGCGGGATATTCAGGATGGCCGACGACGACGAGTCGCTCAGGGAGATCTATGCGGAGATCGACAGGCTCGAGAAGAGCGACATCGAGTCGGTCCGCTACATCGATTACCGCGAGATCTTCGTCCCCTTCGCGCTCGCAGCGCTCTGCCTGGTGATGCTCGAGGTGTTCCTCTCGGCGACGGTCTTCAGGAGGATCCCGTAGATGCATCTCGGAAACGTCAATATGCTTCTCCTTCTCTGGCTGCTCCCCGCGGTGGTGATGCTGTACGTCTACGCGGCGTGGCGGAGAAAGAAGGCGATGCGTCTCTTCATAGAGGAAGAGATCCTCGAGAAGATCTCGATGTCGGTCAATCAGGCGGGCAGGAGAGTCAAGGTGGCCCTCGTCATCGTCGCCCTGGCATTCCTGATCGTCGCGCTGGCCCGTCCGGCGTGGAACCCGAAGCCGAGGACCGTGCAGAGACGGGGCCGCGACATCGTCTTCGTCCTCGACGTCTCGCGGTCGATGATTGCCGAGGACCTCGTGCCGAGCAGGCTCGGCAAGGCGAAGTACGCGATGATGGACATGATTGACAGCCTCGAGGGCGACCGGGTCGCGCTCGTGGTATTCGCCGGGTCGGCCGTCCTGAAGTGTCCCCTCACACTCGACTACGGGTTCTTCAAGCTGATGCTCGAGGACGTCGACACGAACAGTGTGAGCAGGGGCGGTACATTGATAGGCGACGCTGTCCGCAAGGCGCTCGACGAGGCGTTCGACGACCAGGAGAAGAAGTACAAGGACATGATCCTCATCACCGACGGCGAGGACCACGACTCGTTCCCAGTCGAAGCGGCCGAGGAGGCCGGAAGACGGGGTGTGAGGATAATTGCCATCGGGCTGGGTGACGAGGACCAGGGCAGGCGCATCCCCGTCACCGACGAGAACGGCAGGAAGACATTCCTCAAATACAAGGGGCAGGAGGTCTGGAGCCGGCTCGACGCATCCACGCTGAGAAAGATGGCCAACAAGACTCCGGGCGGCAGGTACCTCAACGTGTCGACCGGTACGATCGACCTCGGCGATGTATACCTCAAGCTGATCGCCGGCGAGGAGAAACGCGAGATAGAATCGAAGACGATCAAGCTGTACGAGGAGAAATTCCAGATATTCCTCGCGTTCGCGCTCTTCTTCCTGGCGGCCGAGATGCTGTTGAGCGAGAGGAGACGGAAGGCCGAATGAGACGTTTCCCGACTATATACCGGGCGCTCCTCGCGCTCGTCATGCTTGCCGCTTCGGCCCCCGTCATGGCCGACTCTGCGGGAAGGCTCGTCAGGCGGGGGAACGACAGCTTCGACAGGGGGGATTTCGACGGGGCCGCCGAGTACTACGAGCTCGCCTCGGTGAAGATCCCCGAATCGCCGATCGTCGAGTTTAACTTCGGCAACGTCGAGTACATGAGGGGCGATTTCGCCGCAGCACGAGGCCGTTTCGAGGAGGCGGCGCTCGCGTCGCGCGATCTCTCACTCGAGGCGCAGGCCCTTTACAACATCGGGAACTGCACGTTCAGGCAGGGGCAGCGCCAGGCCGACAGCGATCTCGAGAAGGCGCTCGAGTTCTTCAAGGAGAGCGTCGAACACTACTCGGTTGCTCTCGAGAAGGAGCCGGGGATGCCCGACGCGGCGCACAACCTCGAGGTTGCGCGGCTCGTCATCAAGGACCTTCTCGACGCGATCAAGAAACAGCAGGAGCAGATGAAGGAGCAGCAGGAAAAGCTCAGAGAGGTGGTCGATTCCCTCCTCGCCGTGATGAAGAGGCAGGATACCGCTCTCGGCAGATCGCTCGATCTCTCCGGATCGCAGGAGAAGGGCACGCCCGCCTGGAACGGGGAGGTCGACGGAGTACTGGACGACCAGACGTCGATCGCCGGCTCGACGGGGGAGGTCAGCGGCATGCTGACAGATCTCTTCAAGGACCAGCAGCCCGAGCAGGTCGTGCAGGCGCTCTCGCATCTCGACTCCTCGCTCGTAGACCAGGAGGACGCGGTCGCCGACATGAAGAAAAGAAGAACCGGTGAGGCTGCCGGCGATCAGCAGAGTTCCCTCGAACAGATGAGAAAGACTCTCGAGAAGCTGACCGAGGGGGACGGTCAGAACCAGGACCAACAACAGCAGGGGCAGCAGGACCAGCAGCAACAGCAGCAGAAACAGCAGGAGCCGCAGCAGGACCAGCAGCAACAGCAGCAGAAGGAGCAGCAGGCCCGCAGCGAGACGGCGAAGGATATCCTCGACGAGGAGAAGAAGAACCGCGAGAAGAGGAAACAGGCGGCGAGCGGTTACCGCAGGGTCGATAAGGACTGGTAGGTCTGATGGAACAGAAAATGGAGTTTATCCGTATTAACGGTATGATATAGATTGATCGCGAGAATGAAGATGATGGATGTAAAGCGCATAACGATATCTGCCGGGCTTACGGCGGTGATGATCCTTGCCGCCGTGTGTCCTGCCGCCGCACGGCCGGCCGGCGACATCAGGGTGATTGCCAACGTCGAGTCGCGCGATGTGTATGTCGGCGAGTCGTTCCTCATGCAGATCGTCGTCGACGGCTCGGACAAGGTCGAAGCTCCCGACATGACGGTGATCGAGGGATTCGCCGTAGAGTACATGGGCGGCTCGAACAACTCGAGCCAGTCGATCTCGATAATCAACGGCCGGGTCGAGAGGAACGTTCAGAAGGGCTTCGTCTTTACCTACAAGCTCACGCCCCAGAGGGTGGGGAGGCTGACGATCCCGTCGATCGATGTCAAGGTCGAGGAGACGACTTTCCGCACCGGCCCGATCACCATCTTGGTCAAGCGTCCAGAGGAGACGGAAGACTTCAAGCTGAGGATCAGGCTGTCGCGCGAGACGTGCTTCGTCGGTGAGCCGGTGCTGCTGACCGTCACCTGGTACCTGCGCCGTGACATACAGGCGTTCGAGTTCACCGCGCCCCTTCTCTCCAGTGACGCCTTTTCCTTCGAGGCCCCCGAGGTGAAGATAGATCCCGCAAAGAAATACTACCGCATACCGCTCGCCGGCCGTGAGGTGATAGCCGAGAAGGGGAAGGGAATGCTCGACGGGGAAGGCTACGGCACGCTCGAGTTCAGCATCGCCGTGATCCCCGGGCGCTCGGGCACCTTCGTCATTCCCGAGTTCATCGTTGCCTGCGAGTCGGGCACCGGCGTGAGGAACCGCCGTGACTTCTTCAACGATTTTTTCGGGGACGACGTCCTTGGCAGGTGGAGAGGAAGCCTGCGCAAGTATGTCGTACCGTCTAACGCGCTCAGCCTGGGCGTGAAAGCGCTGCCCGTAGAGGGCAGGCCCGCCGGGTTCGCCGGACACGTGGGGGAGTACAGGGTCTCCACCTCCGCAGAGCCGGTAGAGGTCAATATCGGCGATCCGATAACGCTCAACGTGATCCTCGAAGGACCCGATTATCTCGGCCGCGTCGATCTGCCGTCGCTCGTCGGCCAGGAGGAGCTCGCGGCGAACTTCAAGATCCCCGACGAGAGGGCCCCGGGAAGGAGCGAGGGCAGCCGCAAGGTATTCACGCAGACGATCCGTGCAAAGAACGACCAGGTCGAGAGGATCCCGCCGATAAGCCTCGTCTATTTCGATACGGCGAAGGAGCAGTACGTGACAGCCGTCTCGGATCCGATCCCCGTTACTATCAGGAAGACGAGGATTGTAACGGCCGGCGACGCCGAAGGGATAGACAGCGGCGAACGCGGGACGCCGCTCGACAAGTGGAAGGCCGGTATCGCGTACAACTACGAGGGTCCCGAGGTGATCGAGGCGCAGGATTTCGGACTCGATTCGATACTGTCCGAGGCGAGGGTGAAGCTTATGCTCGTCGTGCCGCCCCTTGCGTGGCTGCTCGTCCTCGGCGTTGTATCCGTCTCGAGGAAGAGATCGGCCGACCCGGACGCGGCGAAGTCGCGGAGCGCTCTGCGCAGACTGCGCGGCAGGCTGGCCGGGCTTTCAGCCGGCGACAGCGACGAGACCTTCTGCAGTGGAGTGATGGATTCGTTCAAGATGTATCTCGGCGACAAGCTGCGGATCGCGGGCAGGTCGCTGACCACCGGGGAGATTGAACGGCTCCTTTCGGAGCGCGGGATAGACGGAGAGCTCACGGACGAGGTGAAGAGTCTGCTTTCGAGCTGCGAGTACGGCGCCTACGCCGGTGGATCGTCGCTGGAGGGCAGGGAGAAGCTCGTCGACAGGACAAGGGATACGGCCCGGAAACTGGACAGGGTGCTTTGATCGGCAATACCGGCATAAGGATAACGCTGTTTGTCACACTGATGATGCTCGCCGCAGGGGCGGCATCGCAGGAGATATCGTCCGCCTCGGTGACTGAGGAGCATCTCGCCGCCGCCGAGGAGGCTTTCGGCAGGGCGATCAAGCTCGATATGACCGATCCCGAAGCGGCCAGGGACTATTACCGGAAGGCGATACTTCACTACGAGCGCCTCACAGCCTCCGGCGTGCGCAACGGAAAGCTCTACTACAACATCGGGAACGCCTGGTTCAGGCTCGACGACATGGGCCGGGCGATACTCAGCTACAAGCGATCGGAGCTCTACAATCCAGCCGATCCCAACCTCGAGCAAAATATACAATTTGCAAGGAGCAGGCGAATCAACCGGATCGAGGCCCAGCAGCGTGACAGGGTCTTCAAGACCCTTTTCTTTATCCACTACGATGTGCCGACGAGGGTGAGGTTCGGGATATTTCTCGGCGCCTTCGTGCTGCTGTGGAGCGCGGCGATCGTCGCCGTATTCCACCGTCGCGGATGGGTGAGAACGCTGATCATATCGCTTACCGTTGTCTGCATAGTATTTCTCGTATCGCTCATCTGGGAAAAGATATCGCTGACGAGAAACCCGGCAGGCGTCGTCACGGCCCCAGAGGTTGTCGCCAGAAAGGGCGATGCAGAGACTTACCAGCCGTCTTTCACCGCCCCGCTCTATTCGGGGACGGAGTTCGGCCTGCTGGAGCGCAGAACCGACTGGTGGTATATCGAGCTGGAAGACGGGGCGAGGTGCTGGATCCCCTCGTGGGGCGGCGAGCTCGTCCTTCAGGAGTAAAAACGACAAGATCCATCCGTTTCATCGAAAGGAACCGTATGCTGACGAACAGGACCCGCATTGCAACTTTGCTCGTCCTCGTCATCGCTCTCCCGCTTTTCGTTTCGGCTGCCATCGCCGGGAACAATGGAGAGCTTAACAGGGGGCTGATTGCGGAGCTGCAGAAATCGTTCGACTCCGACGGGAGCGAACGTGCGCTGATGAACGCGATCGCCAACAACGATCTGAAGGACCTCGCGCTGAACAGGGAGATCATCAACAGGCACGACGATATCTACACCTTCAAGGTGGACGCCAAGGGCATCACCAACCAGAAGAGCACCGGCCGCTGCTGGCTCTTCGCGGGATTCAACGTGATGCGTCCCGCTGTGATGACGAAGTACAACATCTCCGAGTTCGAGTTCTCGGAGAACCACCTCTTCTTCTGGGACAAACTCGAGAAAGCGAACATGTTCCTCGAGACGATAATAGAAACAACCGACCGCGACATAGACGACCGCGAGCTCCAGGCGATACTGAAAGATCCCGTACCAGACGGCGGCTGGTGGAATTACGTCGTGGCCCTCATTGACAAGTACGGTGCCGTTCCCCAGTCGGTCAGCACCGAGACGAAGCACAGCAGCGCCACCCGAAGGATGAACGGCATCCTGGGCGGGATGATGCGCCATGACGCGGCGAAGCTCCGCGAGATGGCCGCCGGAGGCACTTCCACAGGCGATCTCCGCGCCGCGAAGCGAGATATGCTCGCCGACGTATACCGTATCCTCGCGCTCCACTTCGGCGTGCCGCCCGAGAAGTTCGTCTGGAGGGTGAGGAACAAGGACGACGAGATCATCGAGGAGAAGTTCACGCCGAAGTCGTTCTACAAGGACGCCGTCGGCGTCGACCTGCGCGAATATGTCACCGTTATGGATCATCCCGCCTGGGATTACGGGAAGTTCTACCGCCTCAACTTCTGCCGTAACTTCAGCGACGAGGAGGACATGGGATTCCTAAACCTCGGCGCCGCCGATATAAAGACGCTCGCCGAGAGGGCCGTCCTCGACGGAGATCCGGTATGGTTCGCCGCCGACATCGGCAAGGAGAACAACGTCGAGGACGGGATCCTCAAGGTCGGGATATACGATTACGACGCCCTCCTCGGCTTCAACAGGGAACTGACGAAGAAGCAGATGGTTACCTACAGATACGCCACGCCGAACCACGCGATGGTCTTCGTCGGTATCGATCGGAAGGACGACAAACCGGTCAAGTGGCTCGTCGAGAACTCGTGGGGGACCAAGAAAGGCGACAAGGGCTACTGGGCGATGTACGACGACTGGTTCGACAAGTATGTCTTTACGGTCATCGTTCACAGGCGCCATGTGCCGGAGAAGACCCTGAAGCTGCTCGACACAAAGCCGGAGAGGATTCCGGCGTGGGACCCGATGCGCTCGGCGTTCGATGAATAATACTTGATTAGGCCATGACAATCTTTAACGATTTGCGAACCACACAACATACTCTCTGACTGGCCAAAAGTTCTTATTATCTCTTGATGTTATCTCAACATCACAGAGAGGAACGTACCCAACCCTTTTCCCTTCCTTCACTTTCAATACAACTCCATAACGATCGTTTTCCATTTCAATATCTACAGCCTCCATTACATGACCTAGTCTGAATGGCTCTGATTTGGCTATGTCAGTGAAATATGCATCGTCGTCATCTTCCATTCGCTCAACCGGAAAAGGAAACTCGAGATTGCTTCGCAACCATGGTCCCCATGATCTTTTTTCCCATTCAGCAAATATCTTGTCAAATGCATCTTCATCGCCCGGCAAGTTGCCGTCTTCATTTTCTTTCAAATCCCATGATGAATCGTAATCTTTTGTCATTGCAATCATCTTTCAATTATTTAGCCTGACACCCTTGCGATCAGCGGCGGCGCGAAACGCAGTTCGGTTGAATCGCCCTGTTCGGCGATCAATGATTACTATTCTCCGAGCGCCTCGATGTCTGCAAGGTCCTGCTTTCTGCCTATTGCACGCTTGTTGGCAATGAATTCTTTTCGTCCGATGAAGAAGACGTGGACATCGCCGTAGTTACCCGGACTTTTCGCCGCCGCCGCTTCTTCCCACGAGACACCTGTCAGGGAAGTAGTGAGGTCGACGCGGACGGGGGGAACACCAAGCTGGATAACCTTGTGGGGAGTGCAAAAGTCTTTCTCGTTGAGGTCTGCCGAATCGAAGCCAAACTCACGTAGAGCATCCATGATCCGAGTGGCATTCTGCGAGCAGGGACATATTAATATATCGATTTCACCTGTGAAACGCGGGACCCCGTGGAAGGCCAGCGCATAGCCTCCAACGACAAGATAATCAACCGCGTGTTTGTTCAACAACGCGAGCAACTCTTTGAAGTCTGGCTGAATTTCCACGACACAACTTCCTGAGGGCATCAACTGCAGCCAATCGCTCCGCAGGCGGTCGGCTCAGCCAATACGCCAGATCACGCTTTGTGGCTGCAGGATCTTCAAGGTCATACTTGCTGACAATCTTCCGAATCATGTTCCAATTCTACCATACCGAATAGGATTGAGAAAGTCCTCATTCTGCATAACGATCTTCGCATAAACCTCGAGCGCTCGGGAGGTGAAGAGGATGTCAGCCCCAGGAATCATTAGGAGTCAAGCCCCCATGGATCGCAGTGTTGGCCTTTTGAACATCGAAATCATCGGGATCAAACTCACCACCAATCTAGTCAACAATGTCCTCGTGCTCCCAGCTGTCTCCAAAGTCATATTCGTAAGCCATACGATTCTCCGGCCTCCGAAAAACTTCGTCAAGCCTGGTCTTTCTCTCACTCACGCGGTGCATGCCGAACTCGCGATCCGAGGTTCCATAAAGCACACCACTGGCGGAGAACTGGTGCAAATGGCTATCGCTCCATCCCATGACCATTTGAAGAGCATCATGAAGATGTTTCAGAACGATATCACTCGGTACCAGAAATCGCCGCCATATGGGCGGATTGGTACCCCACAACGTGACTTTGAGTTGATAAACGGGACCCCCCATAGATCGAATCCTCACCAATGCCTCCTCATTGATCCAAGGCAGACCCGATGGCACGACTCGTCGCCTGAATCCTTATGGCTCTGCGGTCTTCGCGTTTTTCATCCAGAGATCTTCAAGTTTGGCATTTCCCTCTTCGTGTTTCTATTTTCAGGTTTCTCCGGTAGCCGAAGGTCAAATCACCACTCTGCGAACTCACGGATCTGAGGCTCCTTGGTGATGACGGAAATACTCTAATGTTCCACGATAAAGCGCGCGCATAAAGACGTTGGTGTTCTCTAAAGAAAGCTTCTCGTAGGACTGGTCCAGAAGGATCTTCAACAATTTCAGCACTTGACGTCCATAGGACTTCATGCACTGCTTCGGTTTTATTCCGGGCCAGGAGTAGCAGCTTACGGTCATCCGGCGGTGATTGCTGTTGACGCCTTTCGGAAGCCGATCGAATGCCGGGTGGTCGGGAGGGAACTCATACTGGTCCAGGTTGCCAGTGGGGATGCCTTCAATGGCTTTTACCTGAATCGGCTTACTATCAGCGATGTAGGGGTCGACTGTGGCATCCAGAACCACAGCGTGCTGCGGCAAGGCACCGATCAGATGATTGGCGATGATGTGCCGGGTAGGATCAGTACGGGAGGTTGCATCTACAATCATATCTGCCCGTTGAAACAGAGCTTTCAACGCTGTCTCATCCTGAGTTATGTTGCGGCCGATAAGATGTGCAATTACGCCGGGAACGCTACGTCTGAGGAACTCTTTATTCAGGGTCACATCACCGTATTTGGTAGCAGCCTCAGCAGCAAAGCGCCCCACCGGCCCAGTACCCAAAACGACCACCTCAATAGGCTTTCGACCATTGTCAGCAAAGATCGGGCAGGTTTGCTTCAATGCGCGAAATCCTGCCCATACGGCATTCCAACTCGTGCCTCGCAGGTTCTCGATCAGCCGCCGACCATCATCACCCACCACGCTGTCCATGGAGATCGGACGATGGCCCAGCTCCGACATCAACTGTATGCGCCCTGGATGTGTGGAATAATGCAGCATGGAAATAAGGATGGTATTGGACTTCATCCGGACCAGCTCATCGTCTTCCGGCGAACGAACCTGAATAACAATGCCCTGGTCATAGCAGTCCTGATTGCTGCCGATGCGGATGTTGCTGTGCCCCTCGACATACTGTCAAGATTCTATGCCGATTCCGGAGCCACTGCCTTCTTCGATAACGATCTCTCTGGCTACCAGGGCCAGACTGTGCATCAGATCAGGGAGGAAATCCCGCACTTCACCGGGTTCTTTATGCATTCGGGGAAAGCCGATGGTCCGCATGTCGTCCTTTCATTCCAATGACCTCATTTGTTATAACGATGTTAGCTCTCCATCGTGTCGATGGTTTTTGGCCGGCCTGTTGGCACTATAGATGAAAGTCACCAGCCGCTTCCGGCTGGTAGAGAATCTTCTCAATGCTGATTCGTCGTGTTCCAGATGGAACCATCCACTCAATGATGTCTCCTTCGGCGTAACCGAGAATGGCTGTACCAACGGGAGCGAGGATAGAGATAGCTCCCACGTCAACATCCGCGTCTTTGGGAAAAACCAGAGAATAGATCATCATCTCAGAGGTATCGACGTCGCGAAGAACGACCTTCGAATTCATGGTCACCACATCCGGCGGCACCTCTTTGGACGACACTACATTCGCTCGTGCAAGCTCTCCGGCTACATCCTCCAGATCCTGTCTGCTATGATCACCGAACTCCTCAGCCACTGCGATGAGTTCCTCAAGTCGTTCTTTATCGAATTTGGTAATAAATATCTTTCTTTGCTTCATGATTACCTCCGGTACTTAGTGCCAACTGGCTGCGTTTGACCTGCAAGATGAGGCTACACAGCCTCGTCCTGTCGAGTGTAGCTCGCTGGCCGAGTCTTGTCAGGTCGAAACGCTGGTTAGCCTCGACAGTGCTCACTCTGTTGTCTCTCCAACAACTCCTTCACGCTCCTGAAGAAGAGGTCTCTGATGTGCTGGATGTGCAGCGCTTCTGAGTGGTCAACGACGGCATGGTCCTTGGTCATGTACCTCGTGGGCTCCACCTGCAGTACGTAGGAATTGGGCCATCGCTCCCAGAACCAGTCTGCTGACCCAAACTGCACAAGGTTCAGGTCTGCCGGGATCTGCGACAGGGTGTCAGACAACGCCCGTCCGCGTGGACTGTTCTCCAGGCAGAACGCCATGTAGGCGATTCTGTAGTCGACCGGGCCGATATCACTGGAGGGAAGAGGATCCAGGCTGTGAATGTCCTGCCGAGGGTCATGCAGGAAGTGGCCGTAGCAGCTCTGTAGGGTGAAGCAGTGAGGCAACATGGCGAATCCATCGATGAGTTTCATGAGCGGTCCGTCGATGGTTCGAAGATTCAGCGCTTCGAAAGTATCCCGCCGGTCCTGTAAGTAGCGAGTGCTCTCCACGAATTCCCTAGGTTCGGTGAACGTTTCCAATTGCTCACGACTCTCTTAAGTGGCTGACGTTTTGCTTCAGCTGCGGGCGGTGCCGGCGCGCTTCGTGCTGGCAAGCCTGTAAAATAAGCTTTGCAACACAATGCACGAAGCGTGACGGCGGCGATCCGTCAGCTGCATGCAGCCGTTAGTGCGCCAAGCGAAGCTTGGCGGCTCTTGCCGGGTGGAAGTCCCGGTCGGGAAAGGCCTAACCAGCCACCCGTACCGAGGGTTGCGCACGGGGAGGAGGCCTGAGGCCGAACGAGCCGTGTGAAGCGTACCCAGGGAACCATGTAGGCCGCAGGGGAGACCGCACTCCCTGAAGCTTGATA
>JAUWCL010000014.1 GCA_030609325.1 Candidatus Krumholzibacteriota bacterium | reverse complement strand
GTGCCTACCCGTTTTACTGTGTTGTCTAAAACCCGTTTTTTTTGTTATTGGTTGGCAAATTTGTTTTTGTCATTATTTTGCATGTTTTGGTTTGTTACCCCCCCCCCCCCCCCCCGTCCATTAAATCGATTGGGACGATATTGAAGAGGCTTCGGAATAACGCTTTCGAACACTGGCGGTACGAGCAGAACGATATCGGGGATTTAAGAAAAACAATAGCAGATGTTCACCATGAAAAAGGTATTCCTGAATTTAGATTGTGGACGCTTCCACACATAATGGGAAAAATACAGCGGGTTTGCGTGTCAGTCCGTTATGATGTCGATAAGGCAATTGTAAACTTGCCTTTCATATATGAGCTTGAAAATGCTCATAACCTCAGGAGCACTGTATATCTACGTCCATCAGGATACTTCTACGGAAAATCCGATATTCAGAACTACATAGATAATCATGACCGGCACGAAATCGCGCTTCATGGTGAATTTGTCACAACAGCCGAAAATAGATCTACTGATGAATTTGCTGCTGCAAGAGAAGAAAAAATAATGCTCGAGAGATATATTGGAAGAGAGGTCAAAGGTGTATGCATGCATGGCGGGGAACTTCGTGCAAACTACACCAAGCGAACTTGGAGAGCAATCGAATCAGCAGGATTCAAGTATGAAACCCTTTATCGAAATAAGTATTATTTACCACTTCATCTTCCTTGTGATGCCGGTATTAGAAAGACTTTAAGCATTGGGCAACGTTACGCAGACATAAGTGCAAAGGCGGATAAGGAATACAAGAGGGAACTGACCGACAACTTGATTGAATGTTTCTTAGAAGCATATGCTTATGGAGGTGTTTTTGTTCTCGTAATGCATCCTATTTACTTCAGTGTTAAAAAGTATCTCAAACACCCAAAAAATGTTTGGCGCCTTGCTATGTTTATTCCTCGATATGTATCCTCTTTGATTAAGATGAAAAGCGCACAGGAATATCTGAATATTGACGATTAAAAATGAAATGGCGATAATCGCTATCGCAACAGAATTATGCGGGAAGTGGCGGTGTAGACGCCTGTCTTCAGCCTGCAGAAATAGATGCCGCTTGAGACCTGCCGGCCGGCGAAGTCCCTGCCGTTCCTGGCAAGAGACAAAAGAGGCGTAATCACTGTAACCATCGAATCATACCGCGTTTCGGGCCCCTTTATAAAGTGATTTTACTGGAACGGCGCCCCCGATTCGGATAGTATCGACCGGCGAAAAGGAAGCGGAAGATGCCGATAGACTGTGAGAATCTGAAGAGCAACCTGGAATTCTGCAACTGCACCTACGCGGGGTGCCCGAGGATGGGCAACTGCTGCGCCTGCATTCGGTACCACCTCAAGCTGAAGCAGCTCCCGGCCTGCGCCTTTCCCGACGACTTCGAAAAGACCTGGGACAGGTCTTTCAGGAAGTTCATCGAGACCTGGGGCTGAGTGTAATGCCAGAAAACGATCGATCGAAGGCGGTACGCGTAAGGGTCAGCGGAGTTGTTCAGGGAGTGGGGTTCAGGTACTTCACCCACCGCGTTGCCGTCAGCCTCGGTCTCGACGGGTACGTTCGGAACATGAGCGACGGGTCGGTCGAGGCGGTTGTCGAGGGGGACTCCATGATGATCGATGTCTTCCTCGAGAAGATCGGCACAGGGCCGTCAGCTTCGAGCGTCAGTGGACTGAAGGTCAGCGAGATCCCGCCCGTCGGCTGCGACGGGTTCGATATAAGGCTCTGATCATGGACAGAAAGACGATACATCTGATAGACGTGACCGATTTCCGGCTCTCCGACGGGAGCGGGAGCGCGGAGTGGTTTGTCGGCGCATTCGAGACGCTCGGCCTCGACGGGGAAACGGACCTGGTAATCCACGACGGCACGGCCGGCGAATATCCCTCCCTCGATGAATGCTGCTGTGGCGGCAGGGGAGTGATAATATCGGGAAGTTATGGTCCCGTCTGGGAGGAGAAGGAGTGGATCCCTCCGCTGATGGACCTGATCAGGGAGATACACGCGCGGGGCGGATGGATGCTCGGTGTATGCTTCGGGCACCAGGCCCTCGGCCATGCCCTCGGCGGCGAGGTCGTCATGAACCCGAGGGGGAGGGAGATGGGCACGGTCCCGGTCTATCTGACCGACGAGGGAAAGGCGAGCCCGCTCTTTACCGGATTCTCTTCGGGCGATATGGCGTCCCTCGCGCACCGGACCCACGTCTCGAGGCTGCCGGAAGGAGCGGTGAGGCTCGCATACAACAGGATTACCCCGAACCAGGCCTTCGCCGCGGGCAGGTCGTTCGGCTACCAGCCCCATCCCGAGCTGACCCCGCACCATCTGATGCTGATGACCGACCTCTACGGGAACGTCCTGATAAGGAGGGAAAAGTTCGTCGACGACAAGGAGCATCTTGCCAATTTCAGGGACTCGTTCGTAGACACGCCGTCGTCGATGGCCGTCCTGAGGAATTTCGTCTCGATGACCGCTTCTGAATGATTCCATGTTGGAACTTTTGAGCCGCTTTCGTTATATAACGATGAAACGACACAAGCCCCGCGCATCATGGAGGTAGAATGGTGAAAAGAAAAGATAGATCTCCGCGAGTGATCGCACTGCTGGTACTTGCCGCCGCCGTCTTCGCAGCGGGATTCGTCGGCGGGAAGTCGCAAACGATCAATGAGACCGCATCCCTTATCTCGGCGCCGGTGCTCGCCGCCGCGCAGGTGAAGGAGAGCCTGCCCGATATCGTCGAGAGGGTAAGCCCCTCCGTTGTTTGTATAACCTCGAAGAGGATGGTAAAGAGCGGCTCGAACCATCCGATGTTCAACGATCCGTTCTGGCGCAGGTTCTACGACGTCCCGAGGGAGCGCGAGGAGCAGAACCTCGGCTCCGGTGTAATCGTCAGCGACGATGGATACATCCTCACGAACAATCACCTCGTCGGAGGAGCAAGCAAGGTAAAGGTGCGCTGCATGGACGGCAGGGAATTCGACGCGGAGATAATCGGGGCTGACACGGCTTCAGACGTCGCCGTCCTCAAGATAGAGAGCGATAAGCTCCCGACGATAGGGCTGGGCAGTTCGGCCGATATTCGTCTCGGCGAGACGGTCATAGCGATAGGATATCCTTTCGGCATAGGGCAGACAGTCACCAGAGGCATCATAAGCGCGCAGGGCAGATCCCTCGGGCTGGTCGCCTACGAGGACTTCATACAGACCGACGCTGCTATAAACCCGGGTAACTCGGGTGGCGCCCTGATCAATGAGAGGGGAGAGCTGATCGGTATCAACACGGCGATCGCATCGCGGACGGGCGGGAGCCACGGTATCGGATTCGCCATTCCCATCGATTTCGCCCGCTCGATCATGGACAAGCTGATAACCGACGGCCGCGTAGTCAGGGGGTATATCGGCGTCTATCCCCAGGAGATCACGAGCGACATGGTCGATTACTTCGGGCTTGAGAGCACCGATGGCGTGCTCATAACGAATATCGGCCCTGATACGCCGGCCGAGAGGGCCTGGATCAAGCGCGGTGACGCCATCGTCGAGTTCGACGGAAAGAAAATCACCGGCGTCGACCAGTTCAGGATGCTCGCGGCGGAGGCCACGCCGGGCGAGAAGGTCGATATCGTCTTAACCCGTGACGGAAAGAGGAAGACGATCGAGCTGGAGATCGGCGAGAGAGAGACGGCTGCAACCGAAAAGAGTAGCGAGGAGGACGCCGAGGATATATCACCGCTTTTCCTGGGTGTCGGTCTGCAGACGCTGAAGGACGAGATCCGCGAGTCGCTCGATATTCCGGGCGACGTTTCCGGTGTGATCGTCACCGACATTCAGCGCGGGACTCCCGCAGCCGAAGCTCAACTGAGGCGAGGGGACGTTATCGTCGAGGTGGACAGGAAACAGATCGAAAATCTCAATGACTTCAGGAAGGTAATGGACGATTATAACGAGGACAGGGTCATGGTCGTGATATACCGCGGCGGCGCTTATTTTTACAGGATAATCAGGCAGTAGCCTTCGAAAGATCTCTCGATGGAAGGGGACCCGGCCTGTGCCCGGGGCCCTTCTCGTGAAAGGACGGATCGTATGTCTCTCGTTATCCTCATCCTCGTGATTCTCATCTCGGCGCTGATTGTCAAGGTCGGTGCAATAGCCCTACGTATGACGGGGATCGACAGGGAAACTGCGGGATTCCAGGCGCTGTCCGCCTTCACCGGCACGGGATTCACCACTTCCGAGGCGGAGAACATCGTCAACCATCCTCGAAGGCGCAGTATAGTCAAGGCGCTGATGATCCTCGGCAACGCGGGGATCATCACGGCGCTGGCGATGCTCTTCCTCTCCCTGCAGGGAGCGACCGTCACCAACGCGCTGACCAAGTTCGGCGTCATAGGTCTGCTCGCCATCCTGCTGCTGGCATTCACCCTGTCGAGGGGACTGGACAACCTTCTCGAGAACTTCATAATGAAGCGACTTTCGAGAAGCACACATTTCTCGATGGGAGCCTTCTCGCAGATAATGAGATTCGCGCGCGGTTACGGAATAGCCGAGCTCGTCGTGAGCGATTCGGACAGGCTCGCGGGAAAGACGCTCGCCGAGTCGGGCCTTTCGAGCAGCGACATACTCGTTCTGGCCATACGAAGGAAGTTCAGCATGGTGCCCGCTCCCAAGGCGGGGGAGAAGATCCTGCCCGATGACAGGCTCATCTGCTTCGGCCTTCTCGACAACATAGCCTCGGCCGTCGGGGAGGATCCGGACGGCATTGAATAAAAAAGGGCCTGCCGATCGGGCGGGCCCTTTCCTTCGGTCTTTATCTGCAGGTCAGTCGTAATACTCCTGGCCGAGGTGCGTTATCAGGTCCTCGCCCTGAATGTACCGAAGCGTGTTCTTCAGCTTCATCAGCTGGATGAACAGGTCATGTTCGGGATAGAGCTCCGGAGCGTGCTGCGGCGACTTGAAATAGAACGACAGCCATTCCTGAACACCACTGAACCCGATTCTCTGCGCGAGGTCCATGAAGAGCGCTAGGTCGAGCACGATCGGCGCAGCGAGGATCGAGTCGCGGCAGAGGAAGTCGATCTTGATCTGCATCGGGTAGCCGAGCCAGCCGAAAATGTCGATGTTGTCCCAGCCTTCCTTGTTGTCGCCGCGCGGCGGGTAGTAGTTGATCCTCACCTTGTGGTAGAAGTTGCCGTACAGCTCGGGGTAGAGCTCCGGCTGGAGGATGTGCTCGAGCACGGAGAGTTTGCTTTCCTCCTTCGTCTTGAACGACTCGGGATCGTCGAGGACCTCGCCGTCGCGGTTGCCGAGGATGTTCGTCGAGAACCAGCCGCCCAGGCCGATCATCCGTGCCTTGAGGCCCGGCGCGAGTATCGTCTTCATAAGCGTCTGACCCGTCTTGAAGTCCTTGCCGATGATGGGAACGCCGTTCTCCTTCGCCAGCGCCATCAGGGCTGGGATGTCGATCGTGAGGTTGGGCGCCCCGTTGGCGAAGGGCACGCCCATCTTCAGCGCGGCGTAGGCGTAGACCATGCTCGGCGCGATCTCGGGGCTGTTCTCCTTCATAGCCTTCTCGAAGGCCTCGATCGTCTCGTGCGCGGCGGTCGGCTTCATGAAGATTTCCGTGCTGGCGCACCAGACTATGACGAGTCTGTCGCAGTCGTTCTCTTCCTTGAAGTTCTTCATGTCGTCCATCAGCTGTTGCGCGAGGGCGTACCAGTTGTCACCCTTCTTCACCCATTCGCCGGAGAGTTTCTTGACGTACTTCTGGTCGAATACGGCCTTCATCGGCTTTATTCCCTGGAGGAAGTCCTTCACCCCGTCGAGGAGCTCCTTCTCGAGGACGCCGGCCTTCAACGCTGCCTCGTAGCAGTTGTCCTCGAAGATGTCCCAGCCGCCGAACACGAGGTCGTCGAGTTCGGCCAGCGGGATGAAGTCCTTGATGGCGGGGATCCTGTTGTCGGTCCTCTTACCGAGGCGGATGGTGCCCATCTGGGTAAGCGATCCTATCGGCTTGGCGAGGCCGCGGCGGATTGACTCGACACCGGCAATGAACGTCGTCGCTACCGCTCCCATTCCGGGCGTCAGGATTCCGAGCTTGCCATCGGGCTTTACGGGCTTGTTCTTGATCTCCATGCTCCATTTTCCTTTCAGATGAGTAGGGGGACTGGATACCTTTCGACAAATCCTACCCTCTTGACGGGATTAATCAAATTTATTATGCTAATATAAAGGATAAATAATATTTATGGATATGAGAACGTTGAAATACATGCTGAGCGTCGAGAAGACTGGCAGCATCACCGCCGCGGCGAGAGAGCACTTCGTTACACAGCCGGCCGTGAGCATCCAGCTCAGGAAGCTCCAAGAGGAACTCGGGACGACCCTTTTCGAGGTCGTCGGGAGGGAAGTGCGGTTCACCGCGGCGGGGAAGAAGGTCCTCGAATACGCAAGAAGGATGTCGGCGCTGGAGAAGGAGATGGTGGGGGAGATCTCGGGAATCGCCGGGCTGGCGAGCGGAGATGTTTCGATCGGGACCATAGACGCGGCGAGCATCTACATTCTGCCCGCCGTCTATTCCTCATTCCGGAGGAAGTACCCCGGAATAGAGTTGCGGGTCGACGTATCGTCCACGCTGCCCCTGCTCGAGAGAATGCTCGACGGGAGGCTCGATTTCGTCGTCGGGACCCTCTCGGCGGAGAAGAGGGCGGGAGTGGAGGAGACGGAGATCTTCAGGGAGAAACTGGTTCCCATTGCCCCGCCGGGGCATCCCGCCGCGGTGAGGCGCAGTGTAGACGTCGAGATGTTCGCCGGCCATCCGTTCATCTCATTCCACCGCGAGTCGGTGACGAGGCGCATGATCGAGTCCGCCCTGCTCGATATGGGCGTGACGCTCGAGGTGGCGATGGAGATCGACAGCCAGGAGGCGATAAAGAATCTTGTCGCCTCGGGGCTGGGGCTCTCGATTCTTCCGCACGAGACGGTGAGGTGGGAAATAGACAGGGGGACGCTGGCCCGCTCAAGGGTCAGGGGACTGAAGATAGAGAGGTCGATAGGCCTGATGATGCCCGAGAAGAGACATGTTACAGCGGCCGCCAGGGCGTTTCTCGAAGTGATGAAAGCGGAGTTGAAGATCGATATTCACGGAGCAGATGAAAGGGACGGAGATGGATGAAAGGATCGAGGCGGCGAGGGAGGCGGTCCTGGCGGCAGGAGAGCTCGTCAGGGAGAGATTCGGCGGACGGGACGGTATCGACGTGGAGGAGAAGGACAGGAACGACTACGTCACCGGAACGGACAGGGCGAGCGAGGAACTGATCGTCTCGATGCTGACCGCCGCATTTCCCGATATCCCCGTCATGGCCGAGGAAGGCGGCGGCAGCGTCGGCGAGAAGCTCTTCTGGGTGATCGATCCTCTCGACGGGACGACCAACTTCATACACGGGTATCCACAGGTGGGAGTGAGCGTCGCTCTGATAGAGGATAGAAAGCCTGTTGTCGGGGTGATTTACGATCCGCTGAGAAACGAGATCTTCGAGGCGGGCAGGGGAAAGGGAGCCTTCTGCAACGGTCGGCCCCTGTCTGTCTCGCCTGCGCAAAGCCTGGAAAAGTGTCTTCTCGGCACGGGATTTCCCTTCCGCACGTATGAATACCTCGATCCGTACCTCGATACGTTCAGGAAGCTGTTCCTCCGGTGCCGGGGGGTAAGGCGCGCGGGCGCGGCCGTACTCGACCTTGCGCACGTGGCGGCGGGGAGGCTCGATGGATTCTGGGAGCTCTATCTCAAGCCGTGGGATATGGCGGCCGGAGCATTGATGATCAACGAGGCGGGGGGGATCGTGACCGATTTCTTCGGAGGCGACGGGTTTCTTGCGGCGGGGAATATCGTCGCGGGCAGCAGTACGATCCACGGCAAGATCCTGAAGGTGACCACCGGGTCATTTACGAGAGACGGAGTGGCCGCTCTCGCGAACGGACTGATATAGAATGGAAGGCGGGTGCGGTCATAAAAATAGGGGGAGCGCCCCGCCGGGCTCTCCCCCTCGCGCAAGAGGTGGGTGTTACATATTCTCGTTGCAAAGCATATCCCAGATACCCTTGAAGTATCCCTGGCCTGCAGACGTGACCCACTCTCCTTTCAGGCGTCCCTTTACGCCGTGATTGCGGCCGTACCAAAGACCCTCGAAAGATCCCATCTTGTTGATCGAATCGTATGCCAGGGTCGGGTTGACGTCCCAGTCACCGGCGATTATTCCCATGAATTCGCCCGTCGGATTGATATATTTACCGAAGAACTTCCGTTCGTTATTGCTGTTTACGCCGTAGATCCCTCTTACGTGGCCGACGGCCCATCCTCTCTCGCTGATCCAGATGCCCTTGAAGTGCCCGAGGACTATACCCCGCAGCTCGCCCGTATCGGGATTGACGAGGGTATCGGGCTCATCGGCCCTGTTCCACTTGCCGAAGAGATATCCGTTCGGGCAGCCGGGGAGTATCCTGTGGCTGCCGATCGCCATGTAGTTGTTGCACCTGTCCACGGGCTCCATCAGTCTCATCGCTTCGAGCTCGTCCATCGTGAAGGTCCGCTCGAACGGGCCGGCGACGATGGTCAGCGTCGGCTCGGGGATCTCCTCGTCGGGAATGCCGGGCTGTGCGGTGGTCGAGTCGGGATCGGGTACCGGGGGAACTATCAGGCGGACCTGGATGCCGTCCACGTGTGGACAGGTCGTCGATTTCCACCTGATCGTGTTCAGTCCCGTACGGACGATCTCATCGTCCGCCTCGAATTTGAGGATGCGCTCGATGACGATCACGCCGCCCTCGAGCTTCATGCCGCCGGACCAGTCGACGGGGCAGCAGTCGGTGACGGTCATATCGTCAATGGCGTTGACCATCCTGCCCCACAGCGCGCGGAAGCGGTATATCCTGACACCGTGCCTGCGCTCCATCTCGCGGACGTGTTCCTCGTTGCGAAGCGGGTCATCGAAATCGCAGTTTTCGCCCTCACCCGCTTCAAGCGCGAGGAATGTCTCTGAGTCGCCGAACAGCGGCTCCTCGTTCGTCTCCGTGAATCCGCCCGTTGGCGAATCGAGATTGACGACCTGAAGCGGGAGATCGCCCGAGTTATCGGGAGATGTCGGGTCGTCGCTTACCGATTCGCATCCGGCCGCGATCATGGCGAAGACGAGGATCATCGAAAATGCAAGGTATCTCTTCATCCTCTGCTCCTTCCCATCGGTGATTTACAGGTTCCCTGTCTCTCTGATTTACGGAAAAAAAGCCTGATTCAGTGTTCCGGTACCACCTTCACGTCTGAGGAACCCTGCAGGAGAGGTGCCGAATAGCAACTCCGGACATTATATCGTGTATCTATCGTTATATCAATAAGATAACCGTACGCATGAAAAACGCTCGACCTCTCTTTACAACCGAATCTGTACCATACAGTACACATCCGGCGTACAGTCTGTCCACGCAGGTACACAATCGACTATGGTAGGAAAAGCGTGCAACAACATCGAGCCGGACTGCGTATCACAATACAGGTGGAGCGTTTCGATCACAGACGGAGGACGACCGATGAAGAAGACATTGCCCCTGATCGCCCTGGCCCTGATCGTTTCCGTGATGTTCTCAGTGGGTGCCGAATCGCACGGGAGCAGATACGATGACGACTGGAACTTCAGGGCGAAGAGCATCGATTTTGAGGACGGCACTCTCGTGATCGAGCACGAGGACTGGATCGTCGAGATCACGAAAGACTGCGAGCTCTACATCGACGGCCGCAAAGTCAGGACGAACAGGCAGCAGAAAAAACTCCTCCGCAGGTACTACCGCGACTACGAGGATATCGAGGAACTGGCAGCAGAGATCGTTAAAGAGGGAGCGAAGATCGGACTGGCGGGGGCCAAGCTCGGCGTGAGCGCCGTGGCGTGCGCGGCGAAGCTCCTCCTCGAGGACTACGACTGCGACGATATGGAAGACGAGATCGAGATAAAGTCCGATGACCTCGAGAAGATGGCCAGGAAACTCGAGAAGAAGGCAGAGAAGATCGAGGACAAGGCCGACGATCTCAAGAGAACGCACAAGAAACTTAGAAGATCGATCCCCGAGCTCGGAGACCTGGAAGACTTCTGATCGAGCTCTGGCGAAGTGCCGAAAGGAGTGGGGGACAGATGGAGCAGCACATAACGATACTGGGTGTTCTTCATATTGCGTGGGGTGCGCTCGGCGTTCTCGTCGCGATGATCGTGTTTACCGCCGTGGTAGGAGGGGGGATGCTCTCGTGCGATCCCGAGGCGATGGCGATCACGTCGATAGTCGGCACGTTGATCTCGTTCTGCCTGCTCCTTCCCTGCCTGCCCGGCCTGATCGGCGGCATAGGAATATTCAAGTACAGACAGTGGGCGAGGATCACGCTTCTCGTGGCAGGCTTTATTAACCTGCTCATCGTCCCGTTCGGGACGATACTCGGCATCTACACGATCTGGGTGCTGATGAACATCGAGGTCAAGGACATGTTCGATAATCGGGCTGCCGGCGGGGCTGTAAAGGGGGAATAATGATCATGCTGAAGGATATAATAATCGAGATATTCTACCTGATCTGGTACGGGATCTGACAGCCCGGGTATCAGAAGCGGTATCCGAAGCCGAACCAGAGCTTCAGGCCGTTGCGTTCGCTGCTCGAGAGGGTCAGCTCCGCCGGTCCCACGGGCGTTTCGTACGCGACGGTACCCGCCCCTCCCGTAAAGGTATTCTCACCCTTGAAGATCTCGTTCCTGTCGTCGACAGCCGAACCGGCGTTGAAATGCCCGGCGACGAGCCACCTGCAGGTGATCTCTATCTGAAGATCGGCGCCGGCGAGGAAGGCGTTCGAGCCGGAGAACTCAAAGGGTTCGTAACCGTAGAACGAGACGTCGCGCTGCCCGTAATAATCGAACCACGACATGATACCGCCGAGAGTGTACCTGTGGTGGGGTAGGGGTCTTCCCCCGCCGGTGATCCCGTAGAGAAAGCGGCCGCGGAGCGACACCCGGCTGTGAAACGGGAGGGCTGCGACGACATGGGCGTACGCCCTGTTGTACGAGGTCTCGTTCACCGACATCTCGGGAAAGTGCTGCCCCGAGACCTTGAGCTGGATTCCCCTGCGCGGCATCCACGACCGGTCAAGCGTGTCGAGCCACAAGTCCCCTCCAACGAGAAAAAGGCCGCCCGACTCCGTCGGGGTCCCGGGAGGCGCGATATCGGGCCTGATACTGTACCATTCCCCGCCGCCGGCGATCTGGCAGCGGAATATGTATCCCAGCGAGCTCTCCACAAGAAGCCCGGCCCTGCCGGCCCTGACTCCCCATCTCATCGTCCGCTCCCCGTCCTCGTACGACTCCAGGTAATCGTCGATATAATTGCCGGCCAGGCCGGGCGAGAGCCAGGTCCCCAGGCCGGCGTCGAGTGTATAGATGCCCAGGAGGTTTACGCGGTTGCTGAATACCATATCGAGGTTGAGCACCGAGCCGTGACCGACCAGGTTCTTCATCTGGGCACCGAGGAGGACCGAGAACGCCCACCGCGTATCGTACCTGAGGCCCAGGCCGAGGTAGTCCATCTTCTCCTCCTCGATGTCGAGGACGAGCGTCCTTTCCCCGTCTTTCTTTATGAACCGGTACGATATCTTCGAGAAATAGCCGGTGCTGTACAGCCTCTGCAGGGCCCGGTCCATATCGTCCGCGGTGATCGAGGCGGGCGGATCGATCCCGATAAGAGAAGCCACGAGACTCGACGGCACCTCGGAGAGGCCATCGAGTCTCAATCCCGATATTTCCACAGATGTTACCGGCGTCTCTTCCATCTGCTCGGAGGGATCGCGGAATCCACCCGTTTTTTCGACCAGAGAGCGTATCTGTTCGATATGCCTGCGGGCCGCCTTCTCGCCCTGCTCGATGATGTAGG
This sequence comes from Candidatus Krumholzibacteriota bacterium, assembly GCA_030609325.1. Classification (GTDB taxonomy): domain Bacteria; phylum Krumholzibacteriota; class Krumholzibacteriia; order Krumholzibacteriales; family Krumholzibacteriaceae; genus JAUWCL01. The sequence continues at coordinate 59,630 of JAUWCL010000014.1, read as the reverse complement.
GTACGTTGCTGAAGTCGAGGGTGCTGACGGTCTGGAGGTCCGGCCTTATGTAGAGGTCGCAGTACTCCTTCTGCGCGTCCATGGTCGATTTCATCAGGATGTCCACGGTCTGGTCGGTGATGTCGAGCATGGTCCTGAGGCTGTCCGCACCGACGAGGTCGCTCGACACGTCGACACATATGACGATGGCGGCGCCCAGATCGATCGCGTCGACTGCCGGGAGATTTCTCACGAGCCCCCCGTCGACGAGGAGGCGGCCGTCCATGTTGACCGGTGAGAAGGCGGTCGGTATTGCCATGCTTGTCCTCATCGCGTCGGCGAGGCTGCCGCTGTCTATAACGTACGGCTCTCCTGTGACTATGTCGGTCGCAACGCATGAGAACGGGCGGTGGAATTCGCTGAAATCGTTGATCTCCGCCACCGGCCAGCAGAGCTCGTAGAAGAGCCTGTGTATCTTCTGACCTTTTATCATGCCCGAGGGGAGCCGGACTCTGTCGCCTTCAACGGGGAAGGCGAGGAGGTATCTGTCCCTGAACAGCTTCCGGCGCATCGAGACATACCTGCGGTCGACAGTCTCGCGGAACAAGCCGAACCAGTCGACGCTGTTTGCCATCTCCTCGAGAAAGGCGGGGGAGTACCCGGCCGCGTACAGTCCGCCGATAATCGAGCCCATGCTCGTCCCGGTAATGATCTTGGCCTGCAGGCCCTCTTCCTCGAAGACCTTGAGTACTCCTATGTGGGCGAGGCCCCTGGCGCCGCCCCCGCTGAGGGCGATGCCTATTTTCGGCGGCCCCGAACCGGTCCCGGCCGCAGTGCCTGCCGCGGTGACGGCGAGGAGCACGGCGACCGTCAGAGAAAACCTCTTCATGAGCGGATACATGGCCGCAAGGCTAACAGCAATCGGGACTCTGTGCAATAGCGCTGGCGGGGTCAGGGAGATTCAGATGAACTTTTCCCTGTTCTGGAGGTTGTAGAGCCCGTACAGGATGGCGATCACGCTGCCGACGGCGAGCATTATGCGGTTCTGGTAGATGATCCCGGACCATGCGGCAGCCGTCATCTGGTCGGGCACCCGGAAAGGGTTGAGGAAGAGGTTCCACTTGCTCTTCGACAGGGCCTCGGCTGCTACCCGGAACGCCATACCGATGACTACCATGATCACCGCCGTTCCGTTTCCGCTTCGAATTACGGTCGAGAACATGAACGAAAGCGCTCCGATGAAAAAGATCGGGAACATCAGCTGGTAGACCATCTTGAATATCGGCACCTGAACGAATACGACCGAGCTCAGCACTGTCAGTACTACGAGCAGCGCGAAAGTTATAAGCCATATCAGCGCCATCCTCGACAGCCATACCTTGTACCTGTAGTCGGGTATGCCGAAAAGGATCTCGATCATCCTGGAGTCGACGTCGTTCTGGATTCCGAAGACGGTAGGGTAGAAGACGAGGAGGATGCCGGGAAACATCAGTATGTAGTATACATCGGGCACGCCCGGGTTCGAATCAGACGAGAAAAACGAGATGGCGCCGGCGGCGAGGAAGAATATGAAGGCGGCCAGCAGGAAGTAGATGAACTTGTTGGCGAAGATGATCTTCAGGTTGTACGAAGATATCTTCCTGGCCGAGTAGATCGCGTTGCGCACCTTGTCAGACCTGCTCATCCGCGTCACCTCCCGCGGCTTCCGCCGCCGCTTTCCGCACGCCCAGGACGTTGCTCCCCGAGGATCTCAGCAGCCAGAGGTAGGCGTCCTCAAGAGTCGGCCGCGCCTCGTGTGCGTCGGGCACGGGCCTTTCGGCGGCGAGGCACCTGACCTTTATCCTCGCGCCGTCGCGCATGTGATGGACGACGAGATGCTCCTTCCTGATCCTCTCGAAATCGGACGGCTCGGCGCTGAACGACCAGACACGGCCACGCGCCGTCTCCGTCATCTTCACCGGGTCGTCGAGATAGAGCAGCTGCCCTCTGTTCAGGACGGCGACCCTGTTGCACGAGCTGTAGATATCCTCGATGATGTGTGTGGAGAAGATGACGACCCTCTCCCTGCTCAGTTCGACGAGGAGGTTGCGGAACCTGATCCTCTCGCGCGGGTCGAGCCCGGCGGTCGGCTCGTCGACGACGAGGATCCTCGGCAGGTGCAGGAGTATCTGCGCTATCCCGACCCGCTGCTTCATCCCGCCGGAGAAGGCGCCGATCTTCCTGTCGGCATGCTCTTCGATGTGTACCGCCCCGAGGGCGTAGTCTACCATCTCACGGCGTTTCTCCTTATCGGTGAGGCCTTTGAGGATCGCCTGGTAGTCGAGGAATTCCCTCGCCGTCATGTTCTCGTATGTACCGAACTCCTGCGGCAGGTAGCCGATCAGCCCCTGCAGCTCCTCGCGCTTCCTGGTCGTGTCTATCCCGTTGATGTATACCTTGCCGTAGCTCTGGTCGAGGATCCCGCAGATCACCCTCATAAGCGTCGTCTTGCCCGCTCCGTTCGGGCCGAGCAGGCCGAACATCCCGCTGCCGATCTCGAGCGACACGCGATCAAGCGCCTTGAACGGCTGCTTGCGCTTTCCGATGACGGGTATCATGAGCACGAGGCGGTAGAGGGAACGGCGGATGCCGGCGAAGCGCCCCTCGATCCTCGCGATGTTGATACGTTCCCGGTGGATCCTGCGAGATGTGGAGAAGATCGCGAGGGCGGCGAACCAGAGGATCGCGATGAATATCACTGCGGCGAGGTTGTCCCACTTCCTGTAGAAGACGGTGAGGTTGACGAGAGGGAAGAGCCATATGAAGTTCTTCGACAGCCCGCGCAGTAAGCGTCTCACGAAGCCCGTCAGACCCGGCAGCCGTCCGCTCCAGCAGCTCCACAGGTGCATCAGGAAGAAGAAAAGTGTGTGCGAGAGCACGAATGCCCAGAAGAAAGAAGAGAGGTATAAATAGACGAAGTAGATCATGAAGCCGAGTACGGGGAGCTGCCAGAGCAGGTCTCCCGCGTCGCTCGTGCGGGTATCTCCGCGTCTCTCCCTGATCCGCCCGCCCTTTTTCCATTCGCGGACGAATTTCGAAGGCTGATCGTAGATCTTGACGAGGTTGCGCACCGTGATCGTGATCGCGCTCTCACTGTCGATCACCTTTTCCGACGCCTTCCTCAGGCTGGCAAGGACGAACCAGGTGATCGCCGGGACGGCCAGTATGACAGTTGCTGTCATGGCCGATCTCCAGATCAGCGAATCGATCTTTTCCCAGACGAGCCAGATACCGAGAAAAGCCGCGACAGCCTGCGCCAGCTTGATCCTCCAGTCGAGCCCTCTCATCCAGCTGAGCGCCGAATCGAGCCCGGAATATACGACAGGTATGAATATAAGCGTGAAGAGGGTGCCTGCCGTCAGGCCGCCTATGACGGTAATGGCGAAAGGCGACCCGATGACGGAGACCTCTTCTTCCTTTCCCATCGCGAGCGGGACCATCGCCGCGATCGTCGTGATGGCGGTGATGAGGATCGGGCGCATCCTCGCCTGGCCGGCCATCATGAGCGACCTCGCCGTTCGGTAGCCCCTGCGCCTCAGGATGAGCGAGTAATCTATGAGGATGATCCCGTTGTTGACGACGACGCCGAGAAGGATGAGGAATCCGGTCAGCGTGTATATATCCACAATCGATGTGCCTGTGAAGATCAGGAGCCAGAGCGAACCTATGGCGGCGAGCGGGATCGTGAACATCATAACGACCGGGGTGGTCAGCGACTCGAAGACCGACGCGAGGATCATGTAGATAAGAATGAAAGCGGCGAGTATCAGGAACTTGAAATCGCCAACGCCGCTGTCGTCCTCGACTATCTCGACCGCCATGCCCTGTGGAACGACGAGCCCGGCGATCAGTTCCTCTATCTCCGCCTCGGCCGCGTCGAGCAGCTTTCTGGAATCGTTGATCTCGTCAATGAATGAGTAGGTTATAGATATCTGCTTCTCCTGGTTGACGCGCTTGATCCTGGTCATGCCCCGCGAGTAGACCATGCGGCTGACTTCCTCGAGATCGATGACCGCGCCGGAGGGCGACTGGAGGGACATCTCGCGCAGGTCGTCGGTCCGCCGCTCCTCGACGCCAGAGCTCCTGATGACGATCTCGTACTCGTCGGTTCCGTCCTTGAACACCCGTCCGGTGGACCGCTCGGGCTGGAAAGAGTTCAGCTCCCTGTTGACCGACTGCAGGGTGAGGTCGTGCCAGGTGAGAAGGGGCATGTCGAACATCAGCTGTATCTCGGGGCTGCCCGGGATGACGTCGACCTGCGCCGACGCGGTCGACGTGAGATCGTCGATATACTCGACGAGGTTGCCCGCGAATCTCGACATCGCCTGAAAATCGCTCCCCTTGACGACGATGCTCTTCTGCTGGGCGCCGAATCCGAAGAAGCGCCCCATCGCGCCGCCCATACCTCCGCCGCGATTTCCGCGGTACCTCGTGCTCGAAGTGGGCTCATCGAACGATATCTCGCCCGTCCTGAAATCTTTAATCCGCTGCCTTGCGGCGGACTTTACCTGGCTGAGATTGCGCCTGTCGATGTCGCTGTACCCTTCCTTCAGCGTCACCGTGATCCGGGCGTCCTCTTCGTAGATGCGGCTGATGATGTCCTGCTTCTCGGGGATCCTGTCGAGCCTCTCCTCGAGGTTGCGGACGGCGGCGTCGGTCGATTCGAGTGTTGAGCCGCGCGGCATGACGAGGAAGATGTCGAACGATCCCGTTTCCTCGATGCGTGACGAGCCGGCGCTCAGGCCGAGGCAGAGGATGATGCTGACGAAGAAGATGATGAGCGCCCCGACCGTCGTTCTGGCGGGGTATCTCATCCCTGTCTTGAGCAGGGCGCGGTATATCTCCATCATCCTGCCGCCCGAGGATCGTACGTGGCTGTAGTCGGGCCTCTTCCCCTTCGAGAGGAAGTAATGGCTGACCATCGGGACGAGCAGGAGGGCGGCTGCGAGGGAGACGATCAGTGTCGAGACGATCGACACCCCGATATGCTTTCCGAGACTCTGAACTATGAAATTCGAGGAGAAGACGAAGGGGAGGAAGACCGTTATCGTAGTCGCCGTGGCGGCTACGATCGAGCGCCATACCTCGCTCACTCCCTGGATTACGGCCCTGTCGGCATCCATTCCCTTCGAGACGAGCCTGTATATGTTCTCGAGTACGACTACGCCGTTGTCGAGGAGCATCCCGATCGCGAGAGCGATTCCTATGAGGGTGAGGCTGTTTATCGATATTCCGGCGGCGTAGAAGAAGTTCATCGCGATGTATACCGAGATGGGGATCGACAGGGCGATGACGAAGACGAGTCGAAGGTTCCTGAGGAAGAACCACAGTATGATGATGGCGAGCAGGCCGCCGATGACGGCGAGCCTGACGATGAGGCTGATGTTGCCGCGTATCGACTCGGCGCCGTCGTACTGGACGACGATCTCCATCTCCATGTCGCGCATCTCGCGGTTGAGCCGTTCGACCGTCTCGAGAGCCCTGTCGGAGACTTCGATCATGTTGACCATCTGGTCCTTCGTCAGGTTCATCGAGACCGATTCCATCCCGTTTACCCTCGTGATGTCCTCCTGCTTCTTAACGCCGAAGTAGATATCGGCGATGTCGCCGAGCAGGACCGGTCCGCCGGGATGCACGACGATCTTCTCGAGATCGGCGATGTCGAGATATTCGGTCACGACTTTGACGAAGTATTTCCTGTCCTTCTCCACCGCCTGGCCGACGAAGGTATTGGACGCGCCGTTCTGAGAGATAAGGGCGGAGATCCTCGACGCGGTGAGCCCGTACGCTTCGATCGCCTCGTCGTCGAGGATTATGTCGACCGATTTCTCCCGTCCGCCGGTGACGGTCACCTCGGCGATTCCCTCGATGCTCTCGAACTCCCTGACGATGTCCCTGTCGACTACCTGCCGGACGCGGTCGATGCCCCCCGTTCCGCGGATCTCAAGGAAGATCAGGTCGTTCGATATCCGCTGTATATCGAGCTTGAAGACCCTGACGATATAGTCTTCGGGGATCGAGGACCTGATCTCCGCGATCTTCTCCTCGAGCTTGAGGTAGGCATACTTGACGTCAATGCCCTTCTCGTACTCGATCGTTATCCTGCCCATGCCGCGGCCGACGTCGGACTCGATCAGTTCTATTCCCTCGAGTGTGCCGGCCGCCTCCTCGATCGGGATCACCGCCTCCTTCTCGACCCGGACGGGATCGACGGGTCGTGTCGATCGGACCCAGACGAAGAGGTACGGGAGCTCGATGTCGGGAAACAGCTCCACCGGCAGTCGCCTCTGCGATATGACGCCGAGCATCACCAGCCCAGTGAAGAGCATGCTGATGAGGGTCTTGCGGCGGATTATAAAGTTGCCAGCGCTCATCGGCTCCGATCCAGGACGGAATAGACACAGGGTATTACGAGGAGAGTGAGTATCGTCGACGTCACCAGCCCGCCGATCACCGCCAGTGCCATCGGGGAGCGGAGCGAGGCGCCCTCGCCGAATCCCAGGGTGAGGGGGAGAAGCGCGAGGATCGTCGTCGTGCTCGTCATGACGATAGGCCTGATCCTCATCCTTCCGGCGGCGACGATCGCATCCCTCTTTGCCATGCCATCGCGCCTGAGCCGGTTGATCGCGTCGATCAGGATGATCGAATCGTTCACCGCTATACCGACGAGCATGATCATCCCGATGTAGGCCATGATGCTCAGCGGGCGGCCGAGCACGAAGAAGATCAGAACGGCGCCGACTCCGGCGAGCGGGATCGTGAGAAGGATCGCGAACGGATGGACGAGCGACTCGAACTGTGAGGCAAGGACCATGTAGACGAGTATCACCGAGAGTATGAGCGCAAACCTCAGGTCGCGGAACTCCTCGCGCCTCTTGGCCTCCTCTCCTGCGATCACCAGCCTGTAGTCGGGCGGTATATCCATAGCGGCGAGCTCGCCGTTTATCTCGCGTATCGCGTGGTCGAACGGCCTGCCCTCGCGCTTGTGCGCGGTGACGACGGCGGCCCTCATCTGGCCGCGCCTGTTGATCTCGCGCGGCGCGGTGCCGATCTCGAGGCTTGCCAGCTCGTCGAGACGGAATTTCCTGCCGCCGGAGTCTATGTATATCCTGTCGAGATCACCCAGCCCCACTTCGGGAAGCATCACGGTAATATCGGTCTTCTCACCGCCGCGGTTCCATTCTCCGGCGCTGCGGCCCGTGAGTCTCGATTCGAGGGCCTCCGTCACCTCGCCGAGCCTCACCTCGAGCATCCCGGCCCTGAGGCGGTCGACCACGACGCTGACCTCGGGACGTCCGTGCTCGAGAGAGGTCTCCACGTTATAGAGGTCATCGACCCCGGAGAGCTTCTCCCTGACCTGGTCGGCGAGAAGAGTGAGCGTCTCGAGGTCGTCTCCCTTGATCTCGATCACCACGGGAGCCGACTCCGCCCCCAGTACGGAGCGCAGGGCCGTCTGGTCCCGGACGAGCCTCGACTCGATGGCCGGTATCGTCGCGAGCGCCGCGCCCAGTCCCGACATGATCCCGTCCGAGCCGAGCCCGTGCCCTTCGGCAAACCGAATTCTCACGACGGCGGTGTTCTCGTCCTGGAAGACGGACGACTCGTCGCTGCCGATCCCCGTCACCGGCCCTGTCGTGCTGTAGAGCGCCTCGACCGCGTCGCCGAAGATGCCCTTTATCAGCTCCTCGAGCCCCCTGACCGTTCCGTCGGTCCTCGTCAGGTCGGACCCCTCGGGCAGGGTGAGGTATATCGAGTATTCGTCGGCGTCCGCCTCGGGTATGAACTCGCTGCCCACTATCGGAAGGAGAAGGATTGCCAGCGCGACGAGGGCCGCCGCCCCGGCGATCACGGCCCAGCGCCTCTCGAGCGCCTTCGACAGTATGGCGCCGTAACGCTCGAATCGCACCGGTCTTGCGACGGCCGATGCCTTGCCGCTCCCGAGGAACCTTGCTGCGAGCATCGGGATTATCAGTATCGCGACGGCGAGAGAGGAGAGGAGGGCGAAGGCTACCGTCCACGCCTGGTCCTTGAAGAGCTCTCCGGCCGCGCCGTGCAGGTAGACTATCGGGAGAAAGACGACGATCGTAGTGATCGTTGAGGCCGTTATCGCTCCGCCGACCTGCGCGGTGCCGGTCGCGGCGGCTTCCTTGACGCTCATACCCGATTCGATGTTGCGGACTATGTTCTCGACAACGACGATGGCGTTGTCGACGAGCATCCCCGCGCCGAGGGCGAGGCCGCCGAGCGTCATGATGTTGAGCGACAGCCCCTTGAAGTACATCAGGTTGAAGGTAGCCACGATCGAGACCGGTATCGATATGCTGATGATCGCAGTGGTCCCCAGGCGCCTGAGGAAGACGTAGAGTATAAGTATCGCGAGGAATATTCCGAGGAGCGCCGTCTGCCTCACCTCGCCGATCGACGAGTTGATGAACCGCCCCTGGTCCTGGATGACGACGAGCTCGTAGCCGGGAAGGGCCTTTTCGATCCGGTCGAGGGCCGCCATGAGATTGTCGCTCGCATCGACGGTGTTGAACCGCATCTCCTTGTAGACCGAGAGCCCGAGGCACCTCGTGCCGTTGAGTCTGACGATATTCTCCGGCTCCCTGTTGCGCAGCGATACGTCCGCAACGTCGCGCAGGTATACGGGAGCCTTCTCCGTCGATCCGCCGGCGGTCTGCATTGCCGCAGGCTGCTGACCCCCGGCGGAAAGCTGCTGCCCCTCGCCGGGCTCCTTCCAGGCGAGGATGATCTGTCTGATATCCTCGACAGACTCCATGACGGAGACGCCCTTGATCAGGTACGAGATACCCATCTCGGTGACGGTACCGCCAGAGGCCTCGACGTTGTAGCTGCTTATCTTCGAAGCGATCTCGTCGACCGAGAGTCCGTACGCCTCGAGCATGTACGAATCGGTCAGGACGATCACTTCCTTCGTCTCGCCCCCGGAGATCTCGACGCCGGCGATCCCCTCGATCCTGACCAGCTCGTTGCGGATGTAGTTCTCCGCGATCCTGCGGGGGCCGTCCATGTCGGTCACGTCGGGATTGACCAGGGCGAACGTCATGACGGGATCGGAGTTCGGATCGTGCTGGGTTATCGTGATCTCGAGGTCGTCGACGCCCTGCCCGAAGTCTGCCGCTGCCTTCTGGAGATTGAGGAAGGCTTCGTCCATGTCCATGTCCCAGCCGTACTTGACGGTGATCCTCGCAGCACCGACCCTGATGACCGAGGAGACCCCCGTGATCCCCTTCTGTGTGAAGATCAGGTTCTCCATATCGGCGACGTACTGCTTTTCCATCTCCTCGGGGGGGCGCTCGCCCGCCTCTATCTCGACGAAGAGGCGGGGATTGTTCAGGTCGGGGAAGAGGTCTATCCCGAGCCGCTGGAACGAGATCCAGCCGAGCAGGATCACGCCGAGGACGATCATCGTCACTGTAACGGGATGTTCGACGGAGAATTCCGATATCTTCCTCATCACCTCACGACCTTTACCTTCGACCTGTTCCTCAGCGTCTCGAACCCCCTCACGACGAGACGGTCGTTGATCTCGAGCCCGTCGAGCACCTCTATCCAGTTCGGATTCTCGAGCCCCGTGGTGATGATCCGCTCCTGCGCGGCGCCTTTCCGGACGATGAAAACAGTCTTGCCCCGCTGCCTGACCTGTATCACGTCCTTGGGGATCACGATCGTCGAGTCGCTCCGGGCGACTACGATCTCCGCCTTGACGAACATGCCCGGCCTGAGCATCAGATCGGGGTTGCCGATCTCGATCATTGCCTTGAACGACCTCGACGCCGGGTCGAGGGTGGGGGAGACCTGCGTGACCGTGCCGGAGAGGGTGTCGTCGGGGAGTGTGTAGTTCATCAGGCGCACGTCCTGGCCGGCGCCGGCGCGGCCGAGCTCCTTTCCGGGAAGGCTCACCTCGAGCTGGAGGCGGCTGTACTCCTTCAGGCCGAGAAGCTCCGCGCCCAGGGCGACATCGACTCCCCGCGTGTAGTAGGGGAGGCTCGTGATGACGCCGTCGAACGCCGCGGTGATGTTGAGCTTCGAGAGGCGGATATGCGCGTTATCGTAGTCGTATTTCGCGTCTATGTAGGAACGCTCGGCCGATGCCAGGTCGAGGCGCGTGACGCCCCCCTTTTCATAGAGCGATCTCTGCTGCTCGTATTCGAGGCGCATAGTCTCCAGGGAGAGTTTGCGTGCGTCTATCCTTATGTTGTTCTCCTCCTCCTGGTTCCTGAGGCGGATTATCTTCGTCCCTTTCGCGACGATGTCGCCCAGAGCGAAGGGCCTGCCCGTCTCTGGATTGTCGAGCAGGATGTATTCGCCGCCCGTCTCGGCGTTGATCGTCACCTCCTTGGAAGCCTTCACCGTGCCGGTCGCCGTCACGAATTCCTCGATCGAGCCGGGGGTGATCTCCTCGACCGATACGGGAATGGCGACCTCGACGTCTATCCTATCGTCCCCGCCTCCGCAGGAAGAAGAGACCAGCAGCGCTGCCGAAACAAACAGGATTCTCTTCACGTCCTACTCCTTGCTTTACATCTCCGTTGTAAGTTCGACCACCGGTCGGTCATTCTCGAAGTCCCACAATGATTTTATCTTCAGGTCGAGCAGCTGGAGCCTGTAGTTGATCAACTCCCTGATCTCGCTGAGTCTTGCGTTCGAAAGTGTCTGGCGGTAGTCTCCGAGCACCTGTGTCGTGATATCCCCGTTCTGGTATTTCTCGAGGTTGATCTCGTACGTCTTCTCGGCGCTCTCGATCCGCCTGCGGGCCAGCTCGATCTGGCGGACGAGGTTGTCGAGCTCGCGGCACGATTCCCTTATATCCATCGTGATCTCGTATCTGTCCTCCTCGAGAGCAAGTTTATGGCTCTCGAGATTGATTTCACTGGCGAGGATCGTGTTCTCCTTCTGTCCCCAGTCCCAGATCGGTATGTCGAAGGAGATGCGTACGGCCTGCTCATCGGTCCGCTTGTTGTAGATATTGGTGAAGTCCGGGTTTGTCCCGGACGATCCCCACGAGAGATGAAGATCGCCACTGAATTCGTTCACCGTTCCCGCTCTGACCACACTGTTGTACGCGTTGGCGATCGTGATCTCCTGCTGGCGAAGCTCCATCCGCGTTTCGAGCCCGTGCCTGACGGCGAAATCCATGTCGACCCCGACGGGGCTGAAAGCGATGTCTGCATCGATGTCGATATCGTCGTCTATCGGGAGGCCGATGCGGTACTTGAAGCGGTCAAGGGCGTTTGCCAGGGAGACGACCGTGTTATTGTGGTTCGACTCGCTCGAGAGCATGTCTGTCTCGGCCTGCGTGAGGTCGTCGAGCTTCCCGATCCCCGCGTCGTACTTGTTCTTCATGATGCGGTGATGCTCACGGTCGGTATCCATCGCGTCGCGGTTGATCTCGAGCCTCATCTTTATTTCATAGAGGTTGTAGAACTCGTTCATCACCGTTCTCTCGAGATTCAGCTGTGCGATGGCATAGGTCAGCTGGCTGCTCTCGAAGTCGAGCTCGAGCACATTGAGGTCCATCTTCATCCTGTTGTAGGTGAACAACGGCTGGTCGAACTCGAGGTAAAGCTCGTTGCGGAAATTTTTCGTCGACTCGTCGTTCACCTCGGTGTACGTGTCGTGCCAGGAGAGGCGGTCGTTGAGGGAGAGCACTCCGTCGGTCCACTTGATCGGCTGCCTGATCGTGAACTGACCGGCGATGTTTTTCGATTCGTACCTGTACCAGGTGGAGAAGAACTCGTCGAACCTGTTGGTGTTCTGATACGAGATCGGTCCGAGGGTCAGCCCGAACTGTGTTTTGAGCCCCGCCTCCTGCGCCCTGAGTCTTGCCTCGCTTGCCTCGAGCCGGAATTTCGTATGCCTGATATTGGGGCTGTTCTCCATCGCGATGGAGAGGGCGTCGACGAGCGTCAGTACATGTTGCGCCGACGTCCCCGGCGGCAATACGGCCGGCAGCAGCGCAGCGAGCAGTACGGCGGCGGCGAACCTCCGCGCCGCTCCGGAGATCCTCGATTCGGATAACATCGTAATATTTCCTTTCTTGAATCTAGCGCCCGACCCACTTGACCGCGTCGGCGATCACGACACGTCCCTCGGACTGGTTGGTCAGTTCGACGACCGCCTTGCCCTCCGAGATGTAGTACGAGCCGAGATAGTTCCATCCGTCGTCGGCGCCGTTGATGTCAAGCTCCGTCTCCTCGACGCCGTCGTCGTGATATATGAGGAAGTGGTGTTTCCCGTAGTCGGTCTCCTCGCGCCTGTGTCTTCTCCAGGGGGAGGTGATCCTGCTGACGTGGTAATAGATGTCGTAGTGCCCGCTCTTCTCGAGCGTGGCGGTGAATGAGGCCTTCAGGTCGCCCTTGCCGCCCGATATGAAGTGGGCCGAGCGGATCTGGCCGCCGTAGAACTTCGAGTCGACCGATGGCTGCCACTTGTTCGTCTTGTTCCAGAGCCTCATTCCGACATATTTCGTGTCCTCTTCGGGCGCCCGGCGGGGGAGGAGCCTTTTGAGCAGGCTCTTCGATCTGCCCGAGGCGAACTCGAATCCCCGATCCTCGTTATCGACGACCGTCTCGCCTTCCACGGTGAGGCTCACCGGCTTCTCGCGAAGCCTTTCGCCGTCGAAGGGAGCGGCCTTCTTCTTCTCCTCGAGCTGTTCCGGCAGGTCGATCTCGAGGACGGCGGGGAGGTTGCGCGACACGAGAGTGTTGACGAGGATCGAGGAGGGCTGGAAGTCGAGGACGAATCCGAGTTCCTTCGTCACGCCGGACTCGATGGGAACGTACCTGTTGTAGTCCTCCCCGAGGGTCATCGTCGCCGTCATCATCCGCATCATCCCGAATCTCCTGCCGCCGCGCATATTGAGGTCCATCTGTCTGAATGTGAAGTCGATCAGCCCGTCGGTGTCCCCGTTGTTGGTGACGCTGAAGCGGACCTGGTATCTCTCGCGCTCGCCGTCGATGAACTTGTAGATGTCGACGGGGGACATGATGAATCCGGGCAGGGCAACGCTGTCGTACCAGCCGGCCGCCATCGTGGTGAGGTCGATCCCGAACTTCTCCTGAAGCGAGGAGGCGAACACTTCACCCGGCACGTTGCCGTGCTCGTACCTTTCGAAAAGCTCCTTGAAACTTGCGTCGAGGTTGTCGCGGTCCGTCGTACTCTCCATCATGGTGAAGAGGAAGTTCCCCTTGGATCGCAGGGCGAAATGGGACATCTTGCGGTAATCGGGATCGAGAACGAGGTCGCGGAGGCTCATCTCTGCGAGCTTGAGGTTGACCCTCTCCTCGGGCGTCATGCCGAAATACATCCGCGTGAAGGTCGAGACGTTGTCGTCCAGTCTCGACGCGTACCACGACTCGAGAGCCATGACGAGCCATGGCATTTCCTGGAAATCGATGCCGTTCCTGAACGAGAGCATGTTGGGGAAGACGTTGTATGAGGGCGACCTCCTGAAGGGATCGTCGACGCCGAACTCCCTTCTGCCGAAACGGCCGGTAAGCGTCCCGTTGACGAAGACTGCGAGCATGCCGGCCTGGCTCTCCATCTCCGAGACTTCCTCGTTGCTCCTCTTGAGCCGCCGTTCGTTCCTGCGCTTCATCCTCCTGAAATCGGCGCTCCTGAGGGTCACTCCCTTTTCGGGTATGAACACGATCTCCGGCTGGACCGTCTCCTGGCTCACCGACCAGGCGTGATGGAAGGCCGAGTAGTGGACCGGGACCTCCACTATCGAGAACCTGGGGAAGGGATACTCGAGGTTGAGGTTGTTTTCGTATGTCTGACGCAGATCCCTGATCATCGCTTCGAGCGTGTCGCCGACCTCGGAGAGGTGCTGCGTCCAGTAGTCATGTCCCTCGCCGTAGTAGATGTTGTACTCGACCGAGTCTACGACGGTGGTCTTTCTCTCGAACTCCGCGATCGCCAGGGATATCGCAGGCAGGGGGTTCTCCGGACGGAAGCTGAAGCTGCCCGGCGAGGTCGACGCGGACGCGCCCTGCGAGACGGCGGTCAACCCGGGAGAAGTGGTGACGTCGAGGGAGAAGTCGATGAAATCGTGCCGCCGCTCGAGCGGCTCCGACGGGACGAATCCCGGCCCGGCGACCGGGTACCACATCGTCTCGGGCGTCAGCAGCACGTACGAGGGATGTATGTACGAGTATCTCCTGCCGATGTTGAAGAAAATGATCCTGTACGCGTCAGCGAGCGTCTCTTTGCCGATATCGGTGTATAGGGCGTCTTCGTTTATTATCCCCCTCCACCTTATATTGAATGAATCCTCGGCGTCGGCGGCGAGAGGGCTCGAGGGCACGATCGTCAGTATGTGTTCGTCGCGCTCGTACTTCAGAGGCCCGGAATCGCCGGTCACTTCGCGGACGGCCAGCCCCGGGTTGAGGCTGAATATGTAGGAGACGAGCAGAGCGCCGGTGTCGTTGCGCACCGACATCGCCGCCGTCGCGTCGATGAGTCCGCCCTCGTGTCCGAGATCTATAGCGCAGGAGAGGGGCGTCGCTACCGGTTTTGAAGCGGCTGCCTCGGATGCCTCCAGGATCCTCTCGCGCTGGCGTCCCGCGTTGCCGCCCCTGCCGGTGTAGACGGCGATCAGCACTATGGCGAGCGCCGCGCAGGCGATCGCGGCGAACCTCGCCAGCCCCGTCATCATCCTCGACTGGGGGAGCCTCCGGATCATAACTATCGTCATGGATATGAACGAAAGACCGAGCAGGAGATAGATCGAGCGCTGCGCGAGCATGTGGAACATGTCTGCGAAGCCGGTGAACTGCGAGTAGACCATCGGGACGTTGAAGGCGATGTAGTCGAAGACATTGTGTACCTTCGGCCCGAGATAGAAGATGGTAATTCCGATATATCCGAGAAGGACGATGAATGTCACCGCCTGGTTGCGGATCGTCACCATCATGAGAAATGCGAATCCCAGTATGAAGATAAGCGTCGGCACGCTGATCACGAGGGGATATATGAGATAGGCTGTCCCGGCGAAGGTCGTCTCCGTGAAGAATACGTTGAATACGAGGCCGATCAGCAGGATCACGACGTTGAGCAGAAGGAACATCAGCATGATCCCGAGCGTTTTTCCGACGATGTAATCGGCGTTTGTCAACGAGCGCATGTAGACGACCTCGGTCGTGTCGAGCTTCTTGTCCCGCTTGAGAAAGTCGGAGGCGAGGAATACAGCTATGATCGCCTGCGCTGCGTTGAGAAGAAGGATGTTCATGTACGGTATCGTCGTCGGCACTCCCTGGAAAGCCCACGGCGACCAGGTGACGGGGGAGAGGGCCCCGAAGTCGAAGAAGCCGATGACCGCTATGGAGAGGATCGAGAAGATCCGGAAAAACCAGCTCCTCCACAGCGTCTTTGCCTCGAATCTCGCCACTGTGAGGATGTTGTAGATAGATATCATTTTGTCAGCCTTTCATCGGTCGGCGGGGATCGGTACTCGGCCGCGGGTCCCTCAGTTTTCCGAGAGGTTCTCCATGAAATAGACGTACGCGTGCTCGAGATCCGGCTCTACCTCCTCGCCGGGCCATCTGCCCGTATCGTCGGCGACGACGTGGACCTCCCAACCGTCGTCGGCGGGAATGGCCGATATCACGGGGAAGGTCGTCTTTATCTCCTCGAGCTCGCTGTCGAGCGCGCGTATCTTCCACGCCCGCCCGCGGGTCTTCTCGATAAGCCCGTCGGGGGAGCCGCGGAAAACGACGCGGCCGCGGTCGAGCAGTGCCATGTTGTGGCAGGTGCTCGATATGTCGCCGACGATATGGGTCGAGAGGATGATGGCGATGTCCTTCTGGCCCATATCGGCGAGCAGGTTCCTGAACCTGATCCGCTCCTCGGGATCGAGACCGGTCGTCGGTTCGTCGACGACTATGATCTTCGGCTCTCCGATCAGCGCCTGGGCGATCCCCAGCCTGCGCTTCATTCCCCCGGAGAGCTTGTTGGCGAGCCGGTCGCGCACGTCGTAGAGTCCGACCTGCTCGAGCATCTCGCCGACGGCCTTTGTCCGCTTCTTCGCTTCCTTCAGGCCGGCGAGGCACGTCATGTAATCGAGGAATTCCCATGTAGTGAGTTTGGAGAAGAATCTGAACTCCTGCGGGAGGTATCCGAGCATCGACCTGATCTCGCGCCGGTTCTTCTGCAGGTCGAGATCGTTTACCCTGACGCTGCCGCCGGTCGGCTTCATCAGCGTGACGAGGATCCTCATCAGTGTCGTCTTTCCCGCGCCGTTCGGCCCGAGCAGGCCGAACATCCCGCTGCCTATCTCGAGGTCCACCCCGGTGAGGGCAGTCGTGCCGCCCTTGTATGTCTTGCTCAATCCTTCGATCGATATGTTCATTTTCGCCCCTTCCGGCGCCGTAGATATACTTCGTACGCCTCCGGCCCTCTTATAGTTTCAGTCAATCGTCATCGCGCTTCGGTTACAGGAAAAATCGGCAAAACATGCCGGATGCGCAGTTTATAATATCGGTGCGGCCCGCTCAACACAAAAGGCCCCGTCATGCCCCCTTCGGGGAGCGGATCTTCAGGAATATGTCCATCGCGCGGGCAGCCCGGTCGATCTTCCTGAAGACGGGTACCCCCGCCCGCTCCATCATCTCGACCGCCGGGTCGTAGATCGCACCTTCGTTGAGGCAGACGACCATCGGCTTTTCCGTAGAGCGGAAGAGACTGATCATCGTGTTCGGATGGGAGGATTTCCGGTTGATGTCTTCCTTGTGGCCCGGTCCGGCGGGGAGGTTTTCCTGAAACAGGGTGGAGGCGACGGTCGACACGATGACGCAGTCGACGTTGTCATCCTCCAGGACCACCTCTATGCACTTTCCGTACTTCTCCGTCGTGATCGCCGGTGTGGCGTCGATCGGGTTGTTGACGTCTATGAATCCGGTGGGGAGGAGCTCGCCGAGCCGTTCGACCGTCTTCTCCGAGAAGCGGGCCAGTTCCATCGATCCGAGCCTGTCGGCCGCCACCGAGCATTCGTAGCCTGCGTCGCTCGATATCGCGACGCGGTTTCTGCCTGAGTGCCTTCCCTCGAGCAGGGTGAGGACCTTCATCGCGTCCTCCATCTCTTCCAGGGAGTCGGCGACATGGACCCCCGCGTCGCGCAGGAGCCTCTCGAGGACGGCGTAGTCGCCGGCCATCGCCGCCGTGTGGGACGCTACGGCCGCGGCGCCCTCGGCGGTCCGTCCGGTCTTGTAGAGGATGACGCTGCGGCCCGAGGAGGTGATCTTCCGGGCTAGCTCGAGGAACCGCTCTCCCTCCCAGGCGCGAAAACCCTCTATATATATGCAGAACAAGTCGATATCGGGATCATCTGATACGTTTTCGAAATGATCGGTAATCGTGAGGTCGATCTGGTTGCCGACAGTTATCATGTATCGCGGCTGCAGGAACGATGCCTGCGTATTGAGCAGGGTGACGAGCCACGCACCGCTCTGGCTGATGACGGCGCTGCGCCTGCCGAACTCTCCCTCGAGAGGAAACTTGTACTCGGGGAGGAAGAATGTGTTGTAGCCGCCCGGCCCCGAGATAATACCCATGCAGTTAGGGCCGTTGACGATCGTGCCGCCGGCGGGAAGATCGAGGCTGTCGGCGATGGCCTTTCTCAGTCTGAGGGAAAGCTCGCGTCCCCCCTCGGTCTCACCGTATCCCCCCGATATGAGGATTATTGACTCGGTCCTTTCGCCGAGGATCAGCTCCTCGAGGAGCGCCTCCGATTCCTCGCTCGCAGGGATCGTGAAGACGGTCGTGTCGACCTTCTCCGGCAGGTCGGCGGGCGACCGGAAGGCCGCGCACCCTTCGATCGAACCGGCCTCAGGATGGAGGAGATAGATCCTCTCGCGAGGTATCGTCTCCGACGCGGCGAGGTTCTTCAGTATGACCCGGCCCATGTTGACCCTGGTCGCCGATGCCCCGATGACGAGGACGCTCCCCGGCCGAAGCAGCCTGTCGATCTTCTCCTGCGGAGCCGCCTCGCGGCTGCCCTTGATGCGAGAGAGCTTCATCATCGCGTCGAGCGGGACGAGCCCGCCGCCCTCAGTGATCTGGAGTGGATTGATTTCGAGCTCCTCGATAGTCACGGGAGTCCAGTCGGAGAGGGTAGAGAAGCCCGCGGCCAGAAAGGCGAACCTCCGCACCACTTCGACGAACGCGCCGGGAGCGATCATCGGCTGCGATGATATCCGCGTGTGCCCGGCGATGATCGGGAAGAACAGCGTATTCATCAGGGCATTTTCCACGAATTCCCTTTCGGTGCACATCGACGAGGCCATCACGCGCAGCCCGCGGTCTTTCTTCAGCCCTTCGTTGTAGACCTCCGTTCCTGTCCCGCCCAGTCCGGCGACGACGACGGGGCCGAACGCCCTGTCCTGCTTCAGAGAGAGAAGAAGCTGCCTGGGGACCGACTCGTCCACGTTGAGGCGGCGGGCCACGAGCATCCCGGAGAACTCGACCCCGAGCCTCGAGGCGGCCGCCTCGAAATCGGAGAATACCCCGCGCAGCGTCCCCGGCCTCTTTTCGGTGAATCTGATGCCGCCGTGCTCGGTGCGGTGGGCGACCTGCGGCGAGATGAACTTGCAGACGACCTCGTCGCCCGGCAGGGAGGCGAGCGTCTCCTCGTCTATCTCGTTGGCCGAGGTCATGAAGACGGCCTCGGGTGTCTCGAATCCGAGCAGGTCGAGGACGGCATAGATCTCGTCTTCGCGGGGGATTTCCCTGCCCTCGTCGAGGATGCCGAGCAGGATCTCCTCGATTGAGGCAAGCACCTGCGGCTCGATCGTATTATCCATCTTCCTTCTCCGTCGTCATGTCGAGACAGAGCGCGCTTTTCTGTACGAGTCTGCCGTATTTATCGCACCAGAGGGCTATGATTGTGTGGCAGGCGCCGTCGAGTGCGTCCTTGTCCGGAAAAGATGCGTGCCGGCAGCCGAGGTCGCACCATCTGGGCTGTCGCGTCATGATCGGCCTTTCGAAAAATTTAGACGTGGAACATTATATGCGAAGGCAATATTGTTGTCGAATATTATCACAGGCCTGCCGCGTGCGGGAGAGAGACGATGACGGCCAAGCAATCGATAGAAAAAGAAATAAGGGCTCAGAGGGCAGTCATCAGGAGCCTGAAGAAGGAGATATTCGGTATCGACAAGACCTCGAAGTCGTCGTATATCCGCGAGTTCCATTCCGAGCTGTCCGGTTACAGGAAGATCTGTCCGAAGGAGGAGATCCTCGAACGGGCTGCCGGCAGCGACATCGTATATTTCGGCGATTACCATCCGCTCGACGCGAGCCAGAAGCTCGCGCTCGACCTGCTCGCCGAGCTGAAGGAGAGGGGGGCTAAGGTCGTTCTCGCCCTCGAGATGCTTTACGAGTACGAGCAGGAGACGCTCGACAGATGGATGAAGGGGGCGATGAGCGAGGAGGAGTTCCTCGAGGCGATAAACTACAGATCCGAGTGGGGATTCAGCTGGGAGAGCTACCGCCGTTTCTTCGAAGCGGCGAAGGATCCGTTCGTGCCGGTCTTCGGGATCGATTCCGAGCCCCGCGACCAGCTCCGCTTCATACGGCGCAGGGACAGGATGATCGCGCGCAAGATAGCCTCGATAAGGAACTTCTTCCCCGGCCACACGATCCTCGTCGTGATAGGCGAATCGCATATTGCCTCGAATCACCTGCCCGAGGACGTGAGAAAGATCATCGGCGGGCGCCTGAAAGAGACGACGATCGTCCAGAACATCGACGAGATTTACTGGAGGCTCCTGCGGAAGGGGCGCCAGGACGCCGAGGCGGTACAGGTCGGCGCGGGGAGGTACTGCGTCTTCACCGCCTCGCCGATGATAAAGTATCAGTCGTACCGCCGCATGATCGATCTCTGGACAGAGGGGGCCGAATGCGACATCCAGACCCCGTCGATGGGCGAGATGTTCGACAATATCCTCAACTTCATCGCAGGCGGGAGGGGATGCCTCGAGGTCACCGTCGGCGAGGACTGGTGCGAGCCGGTCGGATCGGTTGTTCCCGAGATCCACTGTGGCACGACATACAAGGCGATATCGGCTCATCTCCGATCCCTCGGGATGACGCAGAAAGGCGTGCTGGCCGCGGCCGAGAATCTGAAGCGATCGGGCATGAGCTACATCCCGGTTGTCAACAAGCTGGTGATCCAGCACTTCGACCTCGTGTGCGCTGCCCGTGAGGCGGCGAGGTTCGTACTCTACGCGATGCGCGACGAGATCGGTCCGCAGCGGAAGATCAGGAGGACGATGGAGGACAGGTTCTATGCATTCGTTTTCGAGGAGGCTCTCTGCACCCTGGGCGCCAGGCTGGTGAATCCCGTGATATCGTGCGGGGGACCGGGAGAGCTCTTCGAAGCGATGGGAGAGAGCGGTTCGGTCGTCGGCCCGCTGCCCGGCATGACCCTGACCGAGACGAGGGAAGCGGCCGCCCTGCTGAGGTACCACATCGCCTGCGAGAAGACCGGCGGGAAGATGTCGACCGGGAAGATGAAGCGGATACACAGGCTCAGTATCAGGAAGAGGCTGTGGATCGTCAAGGCGCTCGGGCGGACACTTGGAGACGCGCTCTACAGCGGGTTCCACGACGGGAAGGTCTCCGTCGAGGAGCTCCAGGTCCTCTTCCGCGAGAGGTTCGACAGGGAGGGCGGCGCGACGCCGCTGTACCTCGAATGGGTCCGCAGGCTGCGCCCCTATCGCGGCTGATCTGCCTCCATATCCCATTTTTTCTTTGAATTTCACCGCGGTTAACGGCAGAATCACCGGGATGCACCGTTTCACGGCGCCATCACCGGGATGCACCGTTTCACGGCGCCCGGCGCCGGAAATAGACAGGAGCGCTGGATATGAACGACGCGAGGGATATCATCGGCCGGACCGTACTGGTCAAGCTGGAGAGCTGCGAGGGGATCGAGTTCACCGGCATCGAGAGCGAGGGACCGTTCTTCTGCAGGGTCAAGGCCGTTGACGAAGCGGGGATCTGGGTGGAGAACAGGAAGTTCATGACCGTTGAGTTGAGGGACTCGAGCGGGAGGGCTGTGCCGGAGAAGAAGAGAAAGCCCCGGAAGCACACGGTCAACATCCTCCTCCCTTGGAGAACGATCCAGACGATCATAATGTTCGAAGATGAGAACGTGGAGAGCCTGGAGATCGACGAAGAGGCCCTCGGCTCGGACAAGCAGGCGGGAAGGATAGGTTTCATAAAGTAGGACGCCTCCCGGGCGCCCTGCGGCGATCTCATGTACGACACCGACAGAAACAGCTTCAGGAGGAAGGTCAAGAGGAAGCTCCAGAGGATGCCTCCCGGGCTCGTTGTGGTGCTGAGCTTCCTTCTGACGGCGACGCTCGGGGCGATTCTCCTCTCGCTGCCCGCCGCTTCGACGGGCGACACGCTCAACGGGCTCGACGCCTTTTTCACCGCCATATCGGCAGTCTGCGTGACCGGACTCGTTGTCATCGATATCGGGACGAAGCTGACCGTCTTCGGCAAGATCGTAGTCATGACGCTGATACAGGTCGGCGGGCTCGGCATCATGACATTCTCCGTATTTCTTTTCCTCTTCATCGGAAAGAGCCTGGGGACGAAAGAGAGATGGATTATCAACGAGTCGTTCGTTCCCAGCCCTATCGTCGACATCAAACAGCTGATCCGGATGATATTCGCATTCACCTTCACCGTGGAGGTGGTCGGGGCCGCCCTGCTCTTCCTCGTCTGGAGAAGGGAGATGCCGCTGCAGCCGGCGATCTTCACGAGCGTCTTTCACGCGATATCTTCGTTCTGCAACGCTGGATTCTCGTTCTTCTCGACGAGTTTCATGCAATACCAGGGGAATATACTGCTTAACGTCACGGTGATGAGCCTGATAATCCTCGGGGGCCTCGGATTCCCCGTCGTCAACGAGTTCTACTGGAGGTTCAGGCACCGCAAGGACCGCAGGCGATACCATTTCTCTCTCCACACGAAGCTTGTCATGTTGACGACGGCGGTTCTGATAATAGGCGGGGCGCTGCTGATATTCTTCATCGAGAGGGGACCGGAGTGGGAGACGCTGACAATGAAGAACAGGACGCTGGCATCTCTGTTCCAGTCGGTCACGGCGAGGACGGCCGGCTTCAACACGGTCGAGATCTCGGCGCTCGAGCCTGCCACGCTCTTTATAATAATCATGCTGATGTTCATCGGGGCGAGCCCCGGTTCGACGGGCGGGGGAATAAAGACGACGACCCTCGCCGTATTTGCCGCCATAATCAAGAGCCGGGTCTCGGGCCGCCAGTCGGTCGGCGTGTTCAGGAGCACAATACCGGAGGGAAGGATAGGGAAGGCACTGTCGGTCCTCGCCATGGCGGTCATTACGGTGGCGATCGGGCTGGTCCTGCTCCTCGTCTTTCACATGGACCTGGCCCATGAATCGGCCGACTATTTTCTGTCTGCGTTCTTCGAGACGGTTTCGGCCTTCGCCACGGTAGGCCTCTCGATGGGAACTACAGGCACGCTGAATCCGGCCGGCAAGATCGTCGTGATCGTCCTGATGTTCCTCGGAAGGGTGGGCCTGCTGATGATGGCCTATGTCGTCACCAGCCGGCTCCGCCCGATAACTTACAGGTACGCTGATGGAAAAATCATGATAGGATGATGCCGCGCCCCCGCGGAGGGAAAGGAAAAGGAGATGGCAAAGAGATTCACCGTACTGGGACTCGGGAGTTTCGGGTTCAACGTGGCGAGGACGCTGTTCGAGGAGGGCCACGATGTCATCGCCCTCGACCGGGACAACGATCTCGTCCTGAAGATAAGGCCGTTCTGCTCGCAGGCCATAATCGGGGACGCGGCCGAGAAGGAGATGCTTGCCACGCTCGGTCTCGACGAGATGGACACCGTCGTGATCAGCATGGGCGACAACGTCAGCACCTCGACCCTCGTCACGCTGTACGTGAAGGAGCTGGGGGCTAAGAGGGTCGTCGTGAAGGCCTCGAACGTCGATCACGGCAAGATACTGAGAAAGGTCGGGGCCACACAAGTCATCTTCCCCGAGATGGACATGGCGGTGAAGGTGGCGAGGAAGCTCTCCACTCCCGACGTGCTCGACTACTTCCCGATGACCGGTGATTACATCATCGCCGAGATCGCCCCGGTCCATGAGTTTGTGGGAAAGACGCTTGCGGAGCTGAAGCTGAGATCGCAGTATAACGTGAACGTCATCGGCATCAAGGAGTTAGTACCGGAGAACTTTGTCCTGGTGCCCGCGGCGGGTTTTACTATCAAGGACAGCGACGTGCTGCTCGTCATAGGCACACGCGACAATATAAAGAGGATAAAGCAGCTGAAGAAGGAATGATCGCGAGGAGGTCGAGAACGAAGAACACTGCATGAATTATCGCATGGTTGACAACAACGTCTGATACTGGAGGCAACATGAAAAAGCTCATTGCTCTCGCGATCGCACTGGCGGTCACCGCGGCGGCGGTTCCGGCTGAGGCCGGGCCCGGCATCAAGGTCAAGGGCGGGTTCACCTGGATCGGCTACGGGGATTTCAACACGTGGGTGGACGAGACGAACAAAGAGATCCCCAGTGGAATTTCCACATTCGACAATATGAACTGGATCCCGGAGATCTCGGCCGAGTTCACTTTCCCGCTTCTTCCCACATTTTCCGGGGCTGTCGGCGTGGGGTACCTCTCCGGCAAGTGGGATTACAATTTCAGCATTGGTGCCGACGGTTTAAGTTATGTACACAAGGTCAAATCGGTGCCCGTTCTCCTGAACGTGTACTGGGAGCCCCCGCTGGTATTCATCAATCCATTCATATACGGTGGAGTAGGATTCTACAGGACGAGCCTGGAATTCGATTACTCTGAAACTGTTGGAGGGAATACCGATGGGTACAACGCCGAGATGGACAAATGGGGATTCGGGCTCCAGGCCGGCGGCGGAATCAGGCTATCGCTGATACCCCTGATGAGCCTCGATGTCGGGGTCCAGGGCCGATGGGCCGACGTCAGCGGCTTCGAGGGCACCGCAACGAATCAGGACGGCGAGACAAAAGAAGTCTATCTGGGGAAGGGTGTAGTCAATGGATATCACGTATATGGACCGGAAGAAAGGGATTCCGAATTAGAGGAAGCCTCCGTCGACCTCAGCGGATTCACGATATTCGTCGGACTGACGTTCAGTTTCTGATTCTGACCATGATCGAAGGCCCGGGGAGAGGTGCGTTCCACTCTCCGGGCCGAGTCAAAGGTGGTGTAAATGCTGTCATCGTTCAAGAAGTTTCCGAAGACTTTCTGGTCGGCCAACACGATCGAACTCTTCGAGAGGCTGGCCTACTACGGAATGAACATCATCCTCGTCCTCTACCTGACGAGGAGGGTGGGGTACAGTGTCGAGACCTCGGCCACGATCACGGGACTGTTCATAGCGGCGCTCTATCTCCTGCCGATACCCACCGGCGCGATATCCGACAAGATCGGGTTCAGGAACGGCCTCTTCATAGCTTTCTCCGTCCTCGCGCTCGGATACGGCCTGCTCGGGGTCTTCCCGTCGAAATCGATGGTCGTCTTCTCGCTCGTACTGATCGCCATCGGCGGTTCGTTCGTCAAGCCGGTGATCTCCGGCACGGTGAAGAAAGCGTCCCCTGCCGATCTTTCGAAGCTAGGATTCTCGATCTTCTACATGATCGTCAACATCGGCGGATTTACGGGAAAGATCGTCGCGAAGCTCCTCCGGCAGAACCTCGGCGAGTGGCTGTCGCGCTCCGATTTCGAGGGACTGAAAAACTGGGTCGCCGCCAACGTGCCTCCATTCGAGATGACCGGGGGGCTGGTCGCCAGGGCAGCCGAACAGACGCCGCCGATATCCCCCGAGGCGTTCATGGATATGCTGAAGTGGCAGGGATTCGGCATGCAGGTGATTTGTCTCTTCTCCATGGCGATGGCACTGGTGGCGCTCGCCTTCGTTGCCTTCACCTACAGGGAACCGGACAGGACGGGAGAGCCGCAGCGATCGATAGGGAAGACCTTCGCCGACATGTTCAGGCTGTTCGGCGACGTGAAGTTCGTCACGTTCATCCTGATATTCGCAGGGTTCGACCTGATGTTCTGGCAGCTCTACATCTCGATACCGAAGTACATATTGACACACATATCCGAGACGGCCCCGATGGAGCTTATCGTCGCCATCAATCCGCTCATGATCATACTCTTCCAGCTCCCCGTGGCGAAGGTGGTGCTGAGGATCAAGTCGACGCGGACGATGGCTATCGGGATGGCGATCTCCGCCCTGGCGATGGTGATGATGGGGCTCATCCCGACGCTGTTGGGAGCGTGCCTCTCGATAATGCTCTTTGCCGTCGGCGAGATGACCTTCGCGCCGCGTTTCCTCGACTACGTCTCGAGCCTTGCTCCGAAGGGCAAGGTGGGGCTCTACCTCGGATTCGCTTACGTTCGCTCGTTCATTGCCAACTTGATCGGAGGCCCGCTCGGCGGATACCTGCTCGCCAGGTACGTGCCTGAGGAGGGGACGCGCGAGCCGTGGAAGATGTTCTTCGTTTTCGCTGCCATAGGCGCCGCGGCCCTGATCGCCCTGTTCTTCCATAACAGGCATTTCGGCGAGCAGGTGGAAGACGGGGTGTCAGCCGGGGAATGATACTCTCAGCGCCCGACATACTCGTTCTTTCGCTCTATATCGTGATCGTGTTCGGTATCGGCGTCGCTTTGTCGCGGCGGGCGTCGCGCAGCACCGAGGAATTCTTCGTCTCGGGCCGCTCGCTGCCGTGGTGGATAGTCGGCACGTCGATGGTGGCCACGACCTTCGCCGCCGACACCCCGCTTGTCGTGTCCGGACTCGTAGCCCAGGGCGGGATCTTCAGCAACTGGATGTGGTGGAACTGGGCGTTCGGCGCGGTCCTGACCGTCTTCCTCTTCGCCCCGCTGTGGAACAGGGCGAGGATCACGACGGACGCCGAACTGATCGAGCTGCGCTACGACGGAAAACCGGCACGGGGCCTGAGGTTCTACCGCGCCGCCTGGTTCGGCATATTCCAGAACGTCCTCGTGATCGCCTGGGTGATGCGGGCGATGGCCAAGATCATCCTCATCGTGATGGGCTGGGACAGCGGGACGACCGTACTCGGTATACAGGCCGACGTATTCACCGTGCTGGCGCTGTTTGTCATTGCCGTCACCTATACGGCACTCTCGGGATTGTGGGGGGTGGTCGTCACCGACGTTCTCCAGTTCGTCATAGCGATGGGAGGCTCGATCTACCTCGCCGCCGCGACCTGGTCGAGGCTCGGCGGGCTGGACGGGATCCTCTCGCGCCTGCCCGACTCGGGATTCGACGCGGGGGAGGTTCTGAGGATGTTCCCCGCCCCGGACAGGCTGCTCGCCGCCAATCCGTTCACCGAGTTTCTGCTGCTGATCCTCGTAGTCTGGTGGGCGTCGTATCATGTCGACGGCGGGGGGTATATCGCCCAGAGGCTCTTCGCCGCGAAGGACGAACGGCACTCGGTGTTCGCATACCTCTGGTTCTGCGTGGCGCACATATGCCTGCGGCCCTGGCCGTGGATCATTGTCGGCCTCGGCGGGATGGCTCTTTTCGGGCAGGTCGGCGATCCCGAGACGTACTACCCGATGATGATGAAGGAGATCCTGCCGCCCGGGATATTCGGGCTGGTCCTCGCGTCGTTCTTCGCGGCGTTCATGTCGACGATCGACACGCAGCTCAACTGGGGATCCTCGCTCGTCGTCAACGACCTCCTGCGCCGCTTCCTCTGGAAGGGGAAGAGCGACAGGAGCTATATGGCTGCGGCGCGCCTGTCGGTCCTCGGGCTGGCCGTGCTGGGTGCTGTCGCATCGTTCGCCGTCAGCGACATCTCGTTGGCCTGGAAGCTCATTATCTCGATCACAGCGGGAATAGGATCGGTGTATATCGCCCGGTGGTACTGGTGGCGGGTCAACGCCTGGTCGGAGATATCGGCAATGGCTACCGCCGGCGTCTGCACTCTCGTATTCGCGGTCATGGCATCGACCGGCAGGTTCGCAGATTCGCCGATAGTCCAGTTTCCCTACTCGACGGTCATCACCTTCCTCATAGTCGTGCCGGTATGGATCGTTGTGACGATGCTCACGAGGCCGGTGGGCGACGATCGCCTCGTTGATTTCTATAAACGGGTCAGGCCAGGAGGGCGGGGATGGGAGAGGGTGAGGGTGAAGGCCGGTGTTCCGGCCCTCCCCGGCACGTCCCTGCGGACCGCGACGAAGATAGCGGCGGCGGCCGTCCTCGTATTCTCGACGCTTATCGGGACGGGGAACCTGATACTCGGCTCGCCGCGTCGCGGGATCCTGCTCCTCGGCCTCGCTGCCGCGGCCGGAGCGACGCTTTATCTCCTCATGCGGAGTGAAATGAAACATTCCGGCGATAAACGTGTATTAAATGAATAAATCCGGCCGGGCACGGCCTGAACCGATATAAAGCGGGCCGGACCAATTACCAGAAGGAGGACAGATGATATCTGCTATATCGCGAGCGGCGGCACTTGCCGTCGCAGCGGCCGTTCTGGCCGCGGCGACGCTGCCGGCAGCCGCTGATGAGGCGAGACTGCTTCGTCACCCGCACATCATGGGCGACAGGGTGGCCTTTGTTTATGCCGGAGACATCTGGACCGTCTCCGTCGAAGGCGGGCGCGCCAGGCGTGTAACGTCGTTCCCCGAGGGACTCGAGGTGTTTCCCAAAATCTCACCCGACGGCAGGTGGATCGCCTTTTCCGGCGAGTACGCCGGGACTCGCCAGGTCTACGTCATGCCGTACGAGGGAGGAGTCCCGAAGAGGCTGACCTGCTATCCCGACGTCGGCCGGATGCCACCGAGAGGCGGCTTTGACTACATGGTCCTCGACTGGACACCCGACGGGAAACACATACTCGTCCGGGCGAACAGGACACCGTTCGGCCGCAGGGTCGGCAGGTACATACTCGTCGATCCGGCAAATCCCGGCCTCGAGAAGGAGCTTCAGATCCCCGAGGGCGGCCCGGCGTCTTTTTCGCCTGACGGCAGGAAGCTGGCCTACAACATCAAGTCGCGCGAATTCAGGACCTGGAAGAGATACACCGCGGGAAGGGCCCAGGACATATTCACATACGATCTTGACACGGACAAGGCCGGGAGGATCACCGAGTTCGAGGGCACCGACAACTTCCCGATGTGGATCGGGGATGCGATATATTTTACCTCGGACCGCGACGAAAACTGGAAGCTCAACATCTGGCGCTACGATCGCGGAACGAAGAAATTCGACCGCGTGACGGCGTTCGAGGAGTTCGATGTACTCTTTCCGAGCCGAGGCGGCGACAGGATCGTTTTCGAGAACGGCGGCTACCTCTACTGGCACGACACAGCCGGCGGCGAGACGAAGAAGATCGAGATCATGCTTGGCAGCGACAAGCCGTTCACACGCCCCGTACACAGCGGGGTGAGCGGCGACATCGAGAGCTACACGATCTCTCCCTCGGGAGCACGCGCAGCGTTCGGAGCGCGCGGCGACGTCTTCACCGTTCCTGCCGAGCACGGCATTCCGAGGAACATTACCCTGACCCCGCCGATCCGCGAGCGCGATGTCGAGTGGTCGCCCGACGGCAGGTGGATCGCTACCCTCTCCGAGGAAAGCGGGGAGTACGAGCTGTGGATCTATCCGCAGGACGGAAAGGGGAAGGCGAAACAGATAACGAAGGGCGCCGACTCCTGGATGATGGGCCCGAAATGGTCGCCCGACAGCAAGAAGATCGCGATCACCGACAAGAAGCACATCCTATGGATCGTCGACGTGGAGAGCGGAAAGAAGAAAAAGGCGGACCGCAGCGAGATGCGCGGTTTCGGCAGCTATTCGTTCTCTCCGGGGAGCGACTGGCTCTGCTACACGAAGCTCGACGACAACTGGATGAGCTCGGTCTGGGTCCACTCGCTCAAGTCGGACAAGAACATGCAGCTGACCGGCGGCTTTACCAACGACCGAAATCCAGTCTTCTCGAAGGACGGCAAGTACATCTACTTTGTCTCGAGCAGGGATTTCGTATATATGGAGCGCGAGTGGCAGGCCAGGCTATACATCGGCACCCTCTCTGCCGATACACCCAATCCCCTCAAGCCGCTGAGCGACGAGGAGAAGCCGGACGGGGAGGATGGGGAAGAGGGCGAAAAGAAAGACAAGAAGAAGGACGATGACAAGGAAGAGGTCAAGGAAGAGGATTCCGGCATCGCGAAGATCGACGCGGAAGGATTCGACTCGAGAGTCGTGGCCCTTCCCGAAGAGCCCAAGGCTTACTATGCCCTGACGGCCATCGACGGAGGGCTCGCCTACATCGTCCGTGAGGAGACGCGCGACACCGAACTGAAGAAGTTCGACCTCGAGTCGCGCGAATCGAAGTCGATCATGAAGGACATCCGCGCTTACCAGCTCTCGGCCGACGGGAAGAAGTTCATCTACGCCCCGAGGCAAGGCGGTGGCTACGGCATAGCGAGCTTCTCCCCCGGGCAGAAGCCAGGCGAGGGCAAGCTCGACCTCTCCGGCATGAAGATGAGGATCGATCCTGCGGTCGAGTGGAAGCAGGTCTACCACGATGCCTGGCGGATCATGCGTGACTGGTTCTACGATCCCGGAATGCACGGCGTTGACTGGAAGGCGATGCACGATCGCTACGCGGTCCTGCTGCCTCACGTAGCGCACCGGACCGACCTCGATTATATACTCGGAGAGCTCATCGGAGAGCTCAACGCCGGCCATACATACGTCTTCCCCGGACGGTTCCCGACGGTCGACCGCGTCAGCGTCGGCCTGCTCGGATGCGGGTTCGAGGCGGAAAAGGGCAGGTGGAAGATCGCGAAGATCTACGGCGGCGCCAACTGGCACGACAACGAGCGTTCGCCGCTCACCGAGCCTGGTCTGAACGTGAAGGAAGGCTCGTACCTGCTTGCAATCGACGGCAACGAACTGACGACCGACGAAAGCCCCTACATCTATCTCGAAAACAAGGTCGGTATTCCCGTCACACTGAAGATCGGCGGCAAGCCCGACATGAAGTCGGCGAGGGAGATCAGTGTCAGGCCGATCAGCTCCGAGCTGAACCTCTTCTACATGGACTGGGTGGAGGAGAACCGCAGGCTCGTCGACAAGCTCTCCGGCGGGCGCATCGGCTACATGCACATCCCCAACACGTGGTACCATGGATACAGGGCGTTTTTCAGCTCGTTCCAGCCGCTGATGGACAAGGAGGCCCTGATCATCGACGAGAGGTATAATGGAGGCGGACACTCTCCGTACGAGATTGTCGAGATCATGAGCAGGCGGCCGTTCAGCTACTGGGCGGCGCGCAACTCGCGCCTGACGGCGACGCCGTTCATTGTGAACGACGGTCCGAAAGCGATGCTGATCAACGGGCTGTCGTCCTCGGGAGGCGACGCTTTCCCGTTTTACTTCAGGGAAGCGGGCCTCGGTCCCCTGATAGGTGAGAAGACGTGGGGCGGCCTGATCGGATACGGGTTCTCGCCCGGTTTCGTCGACGGTGGCAGTTTCGCCGTGCCCGGCTTCGCCTTCGTCAACACGAAAGGCGAGTGGGACGTCGAGGCCGTGGGGGTCGATCCGGACATCTACTGCTGGGACGACCCGGGCCTGATCCAGGCGGGCAGGGAGCCGATGATCGAGAAGGCCGTCGAGTACCTGCTCGAGGAGATGAAGAAGAATCCGAAGGCGAAGGTCGAGAAGCCGAAGGGACCGGACAGGAGTCCCTGAGGGAACCCTTGAGATCCAACGCCGCGGGCCGGCTCCCTCCCTGGCGCCGGCCCCGGCGGTTTTCCGTTCTCTCGAGTCAAGGTAAGGAAATGGAGGTAATCCGATGAGGAATGCATTCGCCGTCCTGCTTGCGGGCGCAGTGCTCGCGTCGGCGCTCGCCGGCCCGGCATCGGCCGATAAGAGGGACAGGGTGAGGTATGAGAAGTACCGCCGCGACTCGGTCCTGAAGGGCATCATCGAGGAGATGGATAGCCTGAAGGCGGTCGCCGACAGCATCACGAAGGAGATCGACGTGGCGCACGAGGCGAAGAAAAAGGCGAAGAAGGAGGATCGCAAGGTCATCCGCTTCGATTTCTCGTCTGTCGCAATGCCGGAATCCCCGGAAAGCTTCAACCCTCCCTTTCATTTCCAGCCCATCCCGCAGCACCTTACGGGGATGTGCTGGTGTTTCAGCGCGACCTCGTTCCTTGAGTCGGAGGTGAAGAGGATCCACGGCAGGGAGGTCAAGGTCTCCGAGCTGCACACGATCTACTGGGAGTATATCGAAAAGGCGCGCGGCTATATCCGCAAGAGGGGAAACCAGCCGTTGGCCCAGGGAGGCGAGTCGGACGGCGTCCTCATCATCTGGGAGAAGTACGGCGCCGTTCCGGCCGAAACGTACACGGGATTACCGGGCGGGGCCACGAAACACAACCATTCCCCGCTGATCGGCGAACTGAAGGCTTTCCACGAGCTGTGCAGGGAGAGAGGATACTGGGACGAGGAGGCGATCATCGGCCACGTGAGGCTGATTCTCGACGAGCATATCGGCCGACCGCCCGAGACGTTCGAGTATGACGGAAAGAAGATGATGCCGAAGGAATTCTTCCGCGACGTCCTTGACATAAATACGTCGGACTACGTACAGCTGATGTCGACGATGTCGGTCCCATTCAATACGATGGACAGCTTCGACGTCCCTGACAACTGGCGCCCTACGTATACCTATTACAACGTGCCGCTGGATAAATACTACGGGTATATTAAAAAAGCTGCGAAGAGCGGGTACACCGTCTGCATCGGGGGCGACGTCTCAGAACCGGGTTACTACGGCATGGAGGACGCGGCAATCGTCCCGACGTTCGATATACCACGAGACTACATCGACCAGGACTCGCGCGAGTTCAGGTACTATAACAGCACCACGCAGGACGATCACGGTGTTCACCTGCTCGCGTATAAGAAGGTAAAAGGAAGGAACTGGTACCTGATAAAGGATTCTGCCCGGGCGTCGAGGCGCGGAAAGTTCCACGGCTACATCTTTTACAGGGCGGACTACATCAAGCTCAAGATGCTCACCTGCATGGTCCACCGCGACGTCCTCGAGGATAGCTGGCCGAAAATTGAGGAGGCGCGGCAGGAACTCGAGGAGAGCGGAAAATTGTGAGATGGCATCTCGGTTGTTGACCGGGCAAGGCGTTGATTTTATATTAACAAAGAGATGTAAGCTCGCCGCGGCAGCGGATCATATCCAGGCCGTTGCGGGAGAGATAGAGACCGCTCCGTACAGACCCTGCCGGGGGGGAGAGTGCAGTGGTAAGGAAGAGATACCTGTATATCGCGGCCGCCGCCGTCATCGGACTCCTTGCCCTGGCGGTCGGCTGCTCGAACAATGTATTCACAGGGACCAGCGAGACAAACAGTCCGCCCGAGGTCTGGCTCTCCAGCGGGCCCGTAGAGGGAGACACCACAGATTACCAGGTGCACTTCTACTGGGGTGGATGGGACCCTGACGGCGAGATCGACTTCTTCGAGTTTATCGTGGTGGACGGCGATCCGATCGGATTCGATCCGGCCGATACCACCGGGATGGATAAGTGGTTCAGGACCGTCTCGTACGACAGCGTTATAAGGGTTTCCGCCGACGAGAACCCGAGGCCGTTCGAGGAGAACGATCTCTACACAAAATACGACAAGACACATACCTTCTTCATCCGCGGGGTCGATATGCAGGGGGAAAGGTCCGAAGTTGTATTGAGATCGTTTACCGCCTGGACGCTGGCGCCGTTCGTGCAGATAACGCATCCCGAGGGCACGGTCAGGACGTACAGCAACGTGATCACGTTCCGTTGGGAGGGCAGGGACCCGATCGACAGCCCGTCCAACTACCAGATCCCCGACTCGATCAGGATCCTGTGGTCGCAGGTCATCAACCACGCGGGTATCTACGATCCGACCTTCAACATCATACTGGACCTGAACGAGAATCCCGAGTACTACGAACCGCTCTGGGGGCTGTGGATCTATTACAGGGCCGAAGGTGATTCGGGCACCTCGACGATCCTCGGCGACGACGAGATCCTCGAGCTGAATCTGTCGCACATTTTCGCCGTCCAGGCGAAAGACGAGGCGGGGGCCGTGACGGCGGTCTTCAAAAAGAACCAGAATGTCCGGCAGTTTCTTGTCTCTCCAATGCAGGGGCCGCTGCTGATGATAACGGAACCGTTCCTCGGAGGGTTCAAGTTCCTCGGCGCCGATCTCAATCCCATCCAGGTCGAGTTGCCCCCCGGGATAGAGCTGAACTTCTGCTGGTCGGCCGACGCAAGCAGCTACGGTGGGGAGATCAGGAGCTACAGGTACGGGTGGGACATCCAGCAGCTCGACGACCCGTCCCAGTGGGCGGTCGCTCCGAGCCCGTTCATCAAATGCGCGGCTCCGAAGACCTGGTACAGCGGCATCCATACGATCTATGTAGAGGCCGCAGACAACGGCGGAAAGATCACCCTCGGCAGGGTTCAGATCGAGGTCGTTCCCTTCTCAATGGAGAGGACGCTCCTCTGGGTCGACGACTGGGCTCTCGGAAACGCCATCCTGCCCAACATGATGCTTCCCGACGAGGAGACGCACGACAATTTCTGGACCGATATCTGTTCGAAGGATCCCAAGTTCATAGCATCGAGGGATATCTACGACTGCCGTGATCATAACAACGTTCCGCCCGAGATGAAGGTTGTCGGCAAGTACCAGAACATCATATGGACGTACGGCAACTCTCAGGAGGGTGCGCTGCAGGATGTCATAATGTTCACTCCGGAATCGCTGATCGGAGAGAGCAGCACCATCCTGATCAACTACCTGTCTCTCTTCCTGCTGAGAGGCGGCCATCTCTGGACCAGCGGGAGATCGGATCTCGCATCGGGAGGCCTGGCGCTGACGTTCGTACTGGCCCCCCAGTTTCCCGCCACATTCAAGTACGACATGACGCCTAACCAGGCGGATACGAGCGGCGTGAACTGCATGGGGCACAGGGATTACTGCATATCGGTGGTCGACAAGGTCATCGGGACGTTCCGTACCGGCAGTGAGATGCCGGCGCGGAGGCGGGACCAGGACGCTCTCAGAAATTGCGTGATCGACGCCGAGGATTTGATAACGATGCAGTATCCCGGTCTTCCGCTCGATCTCACCTTGAGCGAGGACGTGACCCAGCCGGGCATGTTCTTCGATCCGAGGATCAATGGATTCTATTACGTGGAAGCGTACGATCCGGCCTACTGGGTCGAGACGAGCGGCATACGCCAGCAGAAATGCTTCCATCCGATGTACAGAATGAGTGCGCGCAGCACGAGATCGCCTCTCGATTATACGACGGTTGCCGTATGGATAGACAAGTATTCCGGCGTAGTGCCCGAGGGAGCCGGTTCGCCGGCCGCAGCGGCAAGGAGCGTGCACTTCGGGCTGCCGCTCTGGTTCTTCAGGCACACGGCAGTCGATTCCATCGCCGAAGTGGTCTTCGAGGAGTGGGGTCTGACCGGAGAGTAGAGGGTGGATTTCCGGACGGATCGATCGGCAGCCATTTCATTTACAGCAACAGACAGCCGGGGGCGACGCCCCCGGCTTTTATCTGCGGCGCTGGCACTCTGTCTGCTGGCGGCCGCGGGACCGCCAGCCGGAAATGTGCTTCTGACGGTCGTGGTCATCGACGCGGAGAGTGGAGAGCAGACTCCCGCCAGATGCAGTGTCATCGATTGCCTCGGCCAGAGCAGGTTCCCCTACATATATACGTCGCTCTACCATATAAAGTTGGGGGCTGGCAACTAGCTTATGGAATGACTATGCCAGTCTTCAACCATACCAAGGACACCATGGGCTAAGAGGAAATTAACGCCACTACTAAAAAACCATTGAAACCAAATTGGTCGATTAGTAGTATTACTACTAATCAGGTGAATTTGTCCACCATCAATTGACAAGCAAATGTGTCAAGGCAGAATGAGGGTTTTCGTATGGACACACGGGAGACACTATTAAAAACGGCCCAGAAGCTCTTCGCGCGCTTCGGGTTCAACAAGACTACCGTCGATGAGATTGCCTCCGCTGCACATATTGCCAAGAGCACGCTCTATCATCACTTCGCAAGCAAGGAAGACATCTTCCGTGCGGTGATTGAGCGGGAAGGACAAACTTTGGCAAAACGCATCAGGGACGCGGTCGAGGAGGCCGGCACACCACAGGAAAAGCTGCGGGCTTATGTGATTACCCGGATGAGTCACCTCCGGGAACTGGCAAACTTCTATAGCGCGCTGAGGGATGAGTATCTGGAACACTATCCGTTTATCGAAAATGTGAGGCAAAAGGATTTCGAAGATGAGATGGCGATGTTTCGGGAGATCCTTTCCGAGGGGTTAAGGAAGAAAGCACTCAATCTGAAGGATGGAGACGTTGAGGTGACGGCCCTGGCAGTGATCACAGCCCTGAAGGGGCTGGAGTACCCATGGACTGCGAAGACAGGAATAGCAGACATCAACGAACATGCCGAGGTTCTGTTACGTATGCTCTTCCGCGGGATTCTTGCGCCGGATATCTGATAGGATCCGCCCCTATGATGCTGATATTTGGCGGAGAGCCGTTTTTTTTGTGTCGCAATCGTACTAGTAAACGAATTTAGTCCAATCTGTCTGGTGGGGTATTATGAAGCGATTCTCAGACCTCGTGGTTCGGTTCCGGGTTCTCGTGATTCTGGTCACGCTCATACTCAGTTTCTGGTTCGTCTCACTGCTGCCGCGTCTCGAGGTCGATAGCGACATCCTGAACTACTTCCCGGACAGCGACGAGGCAGTTCAGCTCTTCAATGCGGTGGGTGCACAGTTCGCGGGGAATTCACTGGCGATAATCGCCGTGGAATCGGACGGCGTGTTCACTGCGGCCACACTCCGGACAATCCACCAGATCACGGAGAAGGCCAAGGCGCTCCCCGAGATCACCCACATGACGAGCCTCACCGAGTGTTCGGGCGGGTATAATGCGGCTAATGGGATGATAGAGCGTTAAGAAAGGTTTTTTTCATGGCTTACAATTTTCTGCCCTGCGATCGGAAACAGGCGTATCTTCTGCCGCCGTCTCTGGCGGATTGGTTGCCGGAAGGTCATCTGGCGTGGTTTATCATCGACGCCGTTGAGCAAATAGACCTGGAGTCGTTTTACCAGAAGTACCGCACAGACGGGGTAGGCAATTCGGCCTTCAATCCGTCAATGATGGTCAGCCTGCTGTTTTACGCCTACTGCACCGGCGAGCGGTCCAGTCGGCGGATCGAGAAGTTCTGTCAGACTGATGTGGCCTACAAGGTCATCACTGCGAACCGAGCTCCCGACCACACTACGCTCGCGCGCTTCCGCAAGGACAACGATCAGGATCTTAAAGGTTTGTTTCTTGAGGTGCTTCGGCTGTGTGCGGAAGCGGGGTTAGTGAAGCTTGGCAATGTTTCGCTGGACGGCACGAAGATCAAGGCCAACGCATCGCTGGCGGCGAATCGCACGCTGAAGCATCTTGAGCGGGAAGTCGAGAAGATGCTGGCCGAGGCGGCGGCGAGGGATGCCGAGGAGGACGAGGCTTTTGGCCCCGGCAAGCGCGGTGACGAACTGCCGGAAGGCTTGCGGGATCGTAGGGGCCGTCTGATCCGTCTTAAGGCCTGCAAGGAGCGGCTGGAGCGGGAAAAGGCTGAGGCCCGTCGGGTTCAGCAGGAAAAGATCGATCGGCGTCAGGCGAAGGAAGGGGCGACCGGCAAAAAGACTCGCGGCCGCAAGCCGAAGTCGCCCGAAGAAGGGGAGAACATCGAAGCCAAGGCGAACGCAACCGACCCGGACAGTCGGATCATGAAGACGCGAAAAGGCTATGTTCAGGGCCTCAATGCCCAGGCGGCGGTAACGCGGGAGCAGATAATCGTAGCCGAGGACGTTACGCGGCAGGCCAACGATAAGCAGCAGTTGCACCCGATGCTTCAGCAGGTTGAAGTGAACCGGCAAGCCGTCAGTGTGAAGGGGAGCATCGGCGTGGCCTTGGCTGACGCCGGCTATTGCAGCGACGATAATTTTACGAAAGTCCCCGCCGGTGAAGCGGAGTTATTGATAGCGACGCAGAAAGATTGGAAACAGCGAAAGGCGATGCGTGATCAACCCCCGCCGCGAGGTCGAATACCGTCGGGTCTATCGGTGACTGAGTTGATGGAACGAAAACTTCGGACCAGGAGAGGTCGGGAGTTGTACAAATTGCGAAGCCAAACGGTCGAGCCGGTGTTCGGGCAGATCAAGGGTGTTCGAGGCTTCGATAGCTTTATGCGGCGGGGATTTGACGCCTGCCGCTGCGAGTGGTCGCTGATCTGCTGCACGCACAACCTGCTGAAGCTGTGGCGAAGCGGAAAAGCGTGCTGGAATCGATGAATAAACTGTTTCGCAGCGGATCGGCCTGAGATTTTGGCCGTACAGTCGATAAAAATGTGACTTGCAAAAACGAAACTTGAAAGACGTTACATGAAAACGAGTGAATGCCCTGTCTCACTCATGTAGCTATCGAGTCCAACGGTCGGATTTGAAAATTATTTATGCAAAAGGCTCAGTAATTGCTGAATTATTTGGTCTGGTTGTTTTTATAAAAATTTCTAGGAGTAAAGCATGAAAAAATTTGCTGAATTAATTCTCAAGTTTCGCTTAGTGATTATTCTAGTCACTATCGGTGTTACCGCATTCTTAGGCTATCATCTAAAAGAGATTAAAATAAACAGCGATCTTCTCAGTTATATGCCTCAGGATGATCCTATCGTGATATTATTTAATGAAGTGGGCGATAAATTCGGAGGCAATTATCTGGCTATGGTTGGTCTGGAAACCGATGACATTTTCAACTATGAAACCCTGACAAGAGTGAATGAGATTACTGGGAAATTCAAGGAGATGGATGAGATCTCCCACGTGATGAGTTTGACCGATATTCTGGACATTAAGAAAACGGAATGGGGCTTAGAAGTCGGAAAACTTATTGATAAGGATGATATTTCTCAAGACCCTGAAGAACTCAAGAGAATGAAGGAATATATTCTTTCCAAGAAGATGTATAGAGGGAGCTTGGTTTCCAGCGACGGTAAGGTTACGGTAATCATTGCCCGATTGAAAGAGGGTGATGATAAAATAAATGTTTCTCGCCGGATGAAAAAGATTGTCCAGGAAATAGAAGGTAATGAAAAAATCTATTATGCAGGAATGCCCTTTCAGATAGCATTTCTTGGCGATCTTATCAAAGCAAACATAAAAATGTTTCTCCCTCTAGTTACGCTTTTAGTGATAGCTACTCTTTATTTCAGTTTTAGGAGTTTCCGCGGGGTTTTTCTACCTTTGGCTACAGTACTAATTAGCACTGTCTGGACCTTAGGAATAATGGGTTTGTTGAATATTCAACTTACTATGGCATCAGAGATCTTACCTGTTTTACTTATAGCCATTGGAACTGCTTATACAATCCACATGCTTGCCAAATATAACGAAGATATTTTAAGAGGAGATAGCAAACTTGAGGGAATAAAGCATGCCTTAAGCGAAGTAGGAAAACCAATTATTCTGGCGGGTGCTACAACCTTGATCGGTTTTTTGTCCTTTATGTCTTCGGATTTGGGTATAATTAGGGAGTTTGGAGCTGCAACGGCTCTAGGTGTCTTTTTTGCCATGTTAATCTCTGCTACTTTTGTTCCGGCAGTTCTTTCGATGTTAAAGATTAAAAAAGTAAGGTTAAATCACCGCGGGATAGAAGACAACTGGACAACAAGACTGATGGATAAACTGGGATATTATGTCCTCAAGAACGAAAAACTTATCCTTATTATAGGTGCTCTTATCGTTATAGTTTCCCTGATTGCTATTCCAAAATTAAAAAGAGAAGTGAATTATGCTTCCTACTTTGAAAAAGATAGCGAAATAAGAATTGCTGAAGAAATGATGGAAGAAAAACTTGGTGGTGCTATACCGGTTCAGATATTTGTTAGAGGAAATATGAAAGAACCCTTTGTTTTAAAAGAGATGGTGAAACTGGAAAAGTATCTGGAAGCTCAGCTAGATATAAATGACACCCAGTCTATTGCCGATTTAATTTGTGAAATGAACTGGGTGATGAATGGACATTATACCATTCCCGAGACAAAAGAGGGAGTAGCAAATCTCTGGTTCTTTATCGAGGGTCAGGAAATATTAGACCAGTTAATAAACAGCGATGCAACAGAAGGTGTAATTCAGGCGAAATTGGGTTCAGTAAATACAAAAGTTATTAACAGGATTGTAAATGCAGTTGACAATTATCTTAACAAGGAACTCAAAACAGATTTGGTTAAAGTTAAAATATCTCTTGCTTCCCGCGAACTGGCTGAAGAGCTGAAAAAGGAACGTGTAGAAAGAATATTGTCTAAAATAAAGTGGGATATTAAAAAGAGAAAGGTTGAAAGTATTAATCTTGACAATGTGTTAAGGAATGCAATTGTGTCGAGAGTCTCGGACGATTGGGATGGATTCGATAATGCTTCTATAGAAGATATAGGAATAAAAATTGGTGATTATTTGGACAGTGATGAAGCAGATGTTCAAATAGAATCAGAAAGAGTTATTGCCAGCGTCGTTCATGACATCAGCAAAATGTTAAAAGAGAATAATTCCCGTGAAAATGAGGTTGTCGCTATCTTAAAACGGAATATTCCAAAAGAGCTCGACGCTGAAGAGACAGAAATCCTGGAGTATGCCGCTGAGTCGATTTGGGCAATTATAGCTGATGAAGAAAGATGGGCAAGAGTAAATCAACTTGTTCAAGAATTAAAACCTCTCCTTCCTCAAAATCTAATTGAGGATACAGGATTCTTGAAGGATTTACAGGATGATCTCTGGGAGATAAACGAAGACTGGATAGCAATTGATAGTTCAAAATATATTATATTCTCAAAAATAACAGAAACTGAGAATGAGGCTAAAGTCAAATTGACTGCTGAACATACAGGAATACCGCTAATCTATAAAGAACTTGACCGAAAAATTATGAGAAGTCAGGGTTTGGGTCTCGGCATTGCTATCGTTCTGGTATTTCTTCTTCTTACTTTACAGTTTAAATCACCTATTGGTGGATTAATATCAATCGTTCCGATTATCCTCTGTATTTTAGTAAATTTTATTCTCATGGCAATATTTAACATACCCTTAGATGAACTCACAATTTTAATTGGTAATATATCAATGGGTGTAGGAATAGACTATTCTATACATTTCATCTCCCGGTTTAGGGTTGAGTTTGCCAAGGGTAAAACTGAACTGGAAGCGCTGGATAAAACACTGGAAACTGCGGGAAAGGCTATAATCATCAATGCTATGACTGTAGGGATGGGGTTTTTAGTGTTGATATTTGGTGATATAGTTCCGATGAGATGGTTTGGCTACGTACTGGCTATAACAATGATAACTGCTGCCCTGAGTTCGATTACTGTTTTACCGGCTTTGATTTTGGTATCCCGTTCAGGGCTCGTAGGAAATCATGACCGCTTTACCAATGATATGGGAGCTAGGGTAAGCGAAATAATTAAAAGAATGATTCAAAGATGAAAGAAAGGGGGAAAGAATGGGCTTGATACAAGGCTGCAAATGACTTTTAAACAGAAAAGAATCGCTTATGAAATGAAAAATAGTATGAAGAGAAATGAACGTTTTTAACATAAACGAAAAAAGGAGAAAGCTAAAATGAAACGGTCAATTTCATTCATTATTATCGTGTTGGGTGTAATGGCCTTTTTTTCTCAAGGCTGGGCAGTTGAAAAACAACTTACGGCTTCCCAAATTCTCATGAAGGTTGACGATGTAATTAATGCGCCTAAAGATCAGGATTTAAGAATAAAAATGATCCTGATTGATAATAAGGGAAAAGAAAAGTCTCGTGAGATGAGTATGATGCAGAAAGACAGCGACAAACGGATGGTAAAATTTCTCTCTCCGGCCGATCAAAAAGGAATCTCATTTCTTTCTCTTCCTGACGATGTCATGTACGTTTATCTGCCTGCCTTTAAGAAGATAAGAAGGATCGCCTCTCACGTAAAGAACACAAAATTTGCCGGCACCGACTTTAGTTATGAGGATATGGAAGCAATAAGGTATTCTGATAAGTACAGTTCTGAATTATTGAGGAAAGAAGACAATCATTATGTCCTTGAGCTTATACCAAAAGAATGTGTGAAAACGGACTATTCGAAACTGCTCATGTGGATTAGAGATGACAATTTCTATCCTACCAAAATAGAGCATTGCGATAAAGGAAGTAAGCTTTTTAAAATCATGATAAGAGATGAAATAGTGAAAATTGATGGTTATTGGATATCAAAAGTAAGTGAGATGCAGGACTTGAAGGCAGAACATAAAACAAAAATGATAATTGAGGAAGTCAAATTTGATTCTGGAATTCCTGATAGCAAATTCTCAAAGAGGAATTTAAAAAGATGATAGCGAGGTGAGCAAGATCGAGGGCTACTGGATGGCTTTGGAGATCGATATGCAGGATCTCAAGATCGAACATCGTACAATTGTGGGTTTTTCTACAATCATCCTCGATGCCGGGCTCTCAGATGCCATCTTTATCGGGCGTTTTTTGCAGCGGAGGCCGTAGATGAGGATAAAACTCATAATTATCATGTTTTTCTGGGGCAGTCTTTTAAGCTCGGCCAGGGCCGAAGACGTGGACATCGGCGGCTATGTCCTGACCGACTGGCGTGTGCGAACGAGTGACGGACAATTGCTCTGGAATGAAAACCGGCTCAACCTGGAGATTGACGCAAGTCCCGTCGACAATGCACATGTATTTGCCCAGGTCTGGGTCCGCGGGTTCGGGGGCACGGTGGCAAAGTCTACCGCGGATCTCATGGGGCATGACAAGAGGAAGTTGAACCCCTGGGACTTGATTCTCCGGGAAGCGTATGTGGATCTGTACGAGTTTCTCTCGCCCAATCTCGATTTCCGGATAGGCAGGCAACGTATCGCATGGGGAACCGCAGATAAGATCAACCCCACGGACAATATCAATCCGGACGACCTGGAGGATATCTGGGACTTCGGGCGTCACGTTCCGACAACCAGCATGCTGGCTACGTACTACTGGGACGAGGTCACAATCTATGGTGTTTTTGTTCCGAGTTTCACGCCTGCGGCACTTCCACCCCCGGATTGGGCAGCGGCGCTCGCCGGTTCCCTGCCTGCACTCGGCGGCGACATAAAGCCGAGTGTGGTCTCAGACGAGTTGGATTTGCCGGGGAGATCCCTCAAGGAACAGGCATCGGCTGCGATCAAGGTGAGCCGGGCGGTACTCAACTACGACCTTTCGGTGAGCTATTACAAGGGGCGAAGTGATTTTCCGGTTATAAAGAAGGTGATTCTGACGCCTGATGAAAGTGGCGGTGTGGAGGCTCACAACACTCTTGTGTTTCCTCGCATGGATGTCCTGGGGGTGGATATGAGTGGGGCGATCTGGGATGTTGGCGTATGGGCGGAAATAGGAGTGTTTTTCCCCGAAGAAGTCCAGGCCATGCTGGATGCGTCTGCGTTGGAATTGGGCATTAGCGAGTTTGTAGCTCTTTCTGATGATCCGTTCGCGCGCTTTGCCATCGGGGGAGACTATACGTTCCACAATGGAATTTATTTAAACGGTCAATTCATTCACGGATTCGTACATGAGTTGGGGCAAGATGCACTCCACGATTATCTCGTCGGGGGTGTGGAGAAGAAGTTCCGCAATGAAACAATAAAACTGACTATGGCAGCGGCGGTGGAAGTCCCGGACATAACAGATCCGGGAGATGACTACGCAATCGTAGGCATGCCGGAGATCGCCTATTACCCATGGGATGGTAGCGAGGTAAAGATTGGGGCTCATCTCATCGAAGGAAGTGGTCACTCAAACTTCGGGCAATTGACAGGGATGGACGAAATCTACTTGGCTTTCAAGTACGCGTTCTAATAAAGGCATATCATGGAGAAACACGGTTTCATCCGGCAACGTGAACTCGAAGCGGATTTGCCGGGTCGTGGAAGCTTCCGAACTGGGAGCGAAATAGACCCCGCGCGTTGTCAGAACCTCGAAGATGCAATTCTTTCCCCTGCAGATCCGACTGAAAGGGTCCGACGCACAAACT
Organism: Candidatus Krumholzibacteriota bacterium; assembly: GCA_030609325.1. Classification (GTDB taxonomy): domain Bacteria; phylum Krumholzibacteriota; class Krumholzibacteriia; order Krumholzibacteriales; family Krumholzibacteriaceae; genus JAUWCL01. Next base: position 16,348 of record JAUWCL010000014.1, on the reverse strand, counting down.
TCCATTGCCCTTCTCTAAAGAAATACACCGACCTGTATCAATATCTGGTCACGGCTCTGGTGCTCAATGTTCCGCTGATCTGCTCTACTCTTCTGCTGAACATTAGGCACGTCGATTTCACCAGGCTGACATGGGTTTACATCTCCTGTGTCTTCATCGGCTACTACGTTTTCCCTCTTCTGTTCGTCATCATACTCATATCTCTATTCTTTTTTTCTCTCAGAAGGGTGGCGATCTGCTGCAGCGGAGCAATCATTACGATCTTCGTCTACTATCTCCTCCTGGACAGCTTTATGTATAACATAACTAAGATTCACATCGATTTCTTTTGGCTAGGATATGTTTTTAACGATTTCAGCGGTCTGGGTTTGCCGACTCCCACACGCCACACATTGCTGGTGGCCCTGCTTGGAATCATCGCGGTTGAGGTCGGGATTTTCACCGTTGCGCGGATGGTCAGGAAACCCAAATGTCTGATTCTGACCTTTTCGCTGCTCACGATCCTGGCCTTTGGTGTCAGCCAGGTTATCCATATCGTCGCCTACCAGAGGAACAATAACCGGATCACAAGTCTTACACCGCACCTCCCTGCCTACATCCCTTTCACCTCGCATAAGAATGCCGTTAAATACGGAGGACTTCTCCCGATTGGAGAGACCGAATCCGGGGTCACATCGAAGGAGTACCAATACAGCTCCCTGAACTATCCGCTCAGCGACATGAAGTACAGTGCACCGTACGGCAAGAAACTTCCTAACATCGTTATTATCTTGCTGGAAAGCTGGCGTTTCGACATGATGAACGATGCAGTGTCGCCGAACATCTTTGCCCTCTCTCAGAAATCATCGATGTTTCTCAAGCATTTCAGCTCCGGCAATCAAACAACATGCGGCATTTTCGGCATGTTCTATGGGCTTCACCCGACTTACTGGACGGCGGTGAAGGCCAACAGCACCCTCATCGACAATCCTGTCCTCATCGATGTCCTTAAAAAAAACAAATATTCTTTTGGCATTTATGCCAAATCGAAATTCGAGCGTCATAAGATCAAGGACACCATCTTTCGCGGCATCGAGGTTCACGAATCCTTCTCGGGGAAATCCATCCCCGATCAGGATAAAGACCTTACCAGGCAATTGATCTCATTCTTACATGAGCAAACAGGCAGTCAGCGGCCGTTCATGGCTCTTGCCTTTTTCAAGTCGTCCCACTGCCCCTACTGTTATCCCGAAGCCCATGCGCTGTTTCGCCCCGCCAAGGAGATAAACCTGGCGTTCACTAGCGACGGCACAGCCCCCGAATATTACCTGAATGATTATCGAAACTCGATCCACTATGTCGACGCACTCGTTGGCGAAATCATTCAAGAACTGGAATCACTCAGGGCTCTGGCGAATACGATCATCATCATCACCACCGACCATGGCGAGGAGTTCAATGATAACAAGGCTAATTATTGGGGGCACGGCAGTAACTTCACGCAGTATCAGACCCGTGTGCCGCTGATCGTCTATTTCCCCGATAAGGAGCCGCAGCGCATTACACATGCGACCTCCCATATCGACATCGCGCCGACTCTTCTTCAGGACTTCTTTGGCTGTACAAGCGACATCCTGGATTACAGCAACGGGAGAAGTTTGTTCGACAAGCAAACAGAGATGCGTCCCTTTGTAATCGGCAGCTATTTCAATCATGCATTCATCGTCGAAAACAGCGTCTATGAGATCTACCCGATGTACACAAAGAAGTACAAGTTGAACGACATCACGCTGAAGGCGTCCCGTCCGCGCCCGGATATCTTGAAAATAATCATGGGGGAAATCAATCGCTTCTACGGCGATACCGGCACAAGCAAACACCATTAACCCGGATTATTCATGAAAAGGAAATTTTTTTTCTTGACATGTGACGCATCATTCTATTATATGACGTTATGTTCTTGCTTGCATGTGGGCTGTAATGGGCTTGGACGGGAGGACGTAATGAAGGAAAAGGATCTTTCACGAAAGGAGAAGGAGAGGCTCTGGCGCCGCCAGCACATGCTTTCTTCCGCTCTTGGGCTGTTCGCCGAGGAAGGGTATCACAACATATCCATGCACAAGATCGCAAAGAAAGCCGAGTTCGCAATAGGCACGCTCTACAAGTTTTTCAGGAACAAGGAGGATCTCTACAAGGTGCTCGTGACCGAAATGGCGACTGATTACCACCGGATCCTCACGGAGGTCCTTGCGGGCGAGGATGATACCCTGACCGTTATCAGGTCGTATATCTCGGCCAAATCGGGTTTCTTCACCACTCGTATCAGCTCGCTCAGGATCTATTTCGCCGAAACACGAGGTGCCAGCTTCAATATTGCGGCCGGACTGGACAGGGACATGCTCAAGCTTTACAACGAACTGGTGGAACGTCTCGCGGCGGTGCTGGAGGTCGGAATCAAGAGAAACGTGTTTCGCAGGGTGGATCCCTACTACATGGCCATCTCCTTGGAGGGGCTCACCAACGCCTTTCTCTTCTGCTGGATGGAGAACCCGGAGCGTCATGCCTACGAGAAAAATATTCCCATGATCACGGAGTTGTTTCTCAAGGGGAGCCTGGCCGAATGATTGGAGGAGAATAATGAAAGCCGAGGCTATTCTGAAAAACGGATCGTTTCAGGAATTAATCAGGCTCATGATCAACAGTAAATATATAAGACCCAGGGCCAGAAAGGTAATCGAATCCAGGGCGTATAAATCGATTGTCGTCGAGAATCCTGCCAACCGTCCCGTCGGTGTGCAGGAAGAGAAGTATCTTTACATTGTGGCGATGCTGCGCGGCGCAGAACGCGCCATCGACCGGGGACTGATCTCCAGGCAGGTAATCAATCGATTGATAGAAGTATTCCTGAACAACGTCATTCTGACCAGTAGGGAAAGACCGGGATCATCCGACGGGAGTCATGGAGGCAAAGTTCCACTCTTCGCTTTAATCAGTCCGACTGGAAAATGCAACCTGCGCTGCAAAGGATGTTATGCGGAGAGCGAACCGGGAAATCACGCGAGTCTCGATTTTGAGACCTTCGACAGGATCCTTACCGAAAAGCGTGAACTCTGGGGATCTCATTTCACCGTGATCTCAGGAGGAGAGCCTTTCCTCTGGAGGGACGGCCCGAAGGGGCTGCTCGACATCGTCGAGAAACACCCTTCCGACATGTTCATGGTCTATACCAATGCTACGCTGATAACGGATGAGGTCGCCAGGCGCATGGGTGGAATGGGGAATATCACACCGGCGATCTCCGTGGAAGGTTTTACCGAGGAGACCGATGAAAGGCGCGGAAAGGGCGTACATGCAAAGATCCTCAAGGCATTCGAGAATCTGCGAAACAACGGAGTGCCGTTCGGTATCTCGGCCACACCTACAAGGAACAACTGGGAAACGATTACAAGTGACCGTTTCATCGATTTCTACTTCGAGCAGGAAGGATCGGCCTACGGCTGGCTGTTCCAGTACATGCCGATAGGGCGCGGCCAGTCGCTCGATCTGGTGGTCCCGCCCCGGCAGCGTGTAGAGATGTTACGCAGGGTGCAGCGCCTCGTTCGTGAGCGAGAGATATTCCTGGCCGACTTCTGGAACAACGGGGTCCTTTCCAATGGGTGCATCAGCGCCGGCCGGCCGGGTGGATATCTTTACATCGACTGGAACGGTGACATTTCACCATGCGCGTTTGTGCCTTATGCCTCAGATAATATTTATGACATCTATTCGAAAGGAGGAACACTCGATACGGCGCTCGAATCGCCGTTTTTCCGTGAAATACGAAAGTGGCAGGATGAATATGGATATAACCGTATTTCCGAAGAAACGGATAACTGGCTCTGTCCCTGCGTGATCAGGGATCATTTCGAGATCCTCAAGGGCGCGGTTGCGCGCTGCGGTTCGAGGCCTTTAAACGAAGAAGCCACTGTCGCCATGCAAGATGGCAATTATCACCAGGGTATGGTACAGTACGGGAAGGATATAAAAAAATTGACCGAACCGATCTGGAGAAATGAATACATCGAGAGAATGAAGAAGGGTGATTGAATGAGCGTACTGCGGCACGCCGGGTCTTTCAGGAAAGGAGTGCAGCCATGCTGAACCTTGTGAAGAAAGTCATGCTGACAGGCGTGGGCCTTGCCGTCATGACCAAGGAGAAGGCCGAAGAACTGGGCAGGGAACTGGTGAAAAAAGGCGAGATTACGGAGAAAGAAGGAAAAGAGTTTGTCGAAGAGCTCTTGAAAAAGTCCGAGGAAGCGAGTAAAGATTTCGAGAAGAAGGTCGAAGAGAGCGTAAAGAAAGTGCTGGCCAGACTGGATGTTGTAACAAAGAAAGATATTGATAAACTGGTTGAAAGAGTTGCCTCTCTCGAAAAGAGAAATGCGGTGGGCGGTGAAAAACAGGAGTAACCTTGGCCACCTTCAGGATAAACCGGATCCAGAAAACAGTTCACCACGTGAAGCGCTATCGCCGGATCCTGTCCGTGCTTTTCAAGTACGGGTTCGGGCACCTGGTGGACGTTATGAATATCGAGAAGTCCGTGGAAGTGGGGTTGAATCTCGTTTCCCGTAAACGCCGGGCAAGGCTCGAGACATTGTCAAACGCCGTTCGTATCAGGATGGTACTGGAGGAACTCGGCCCAGCCTTTATCAAGCTGGGCCAGATTCTTTCGACCCGGCCCGATCTGCTCAGCGTTGATCTCATACAGGAACTGCCCAAGCTGCAGGATGACGTACCGCCTTTCCCGTTCGCCGATGTCCGGGATATCCTGGAGAACGAGTTTGGCAAGCCTCTCGATCAGATCTTTTCGTATTTCGAGGAGCATCCCCTGGCGGCGGCATCGATCGGGCAGGTTCACCGGGCACGGACACTTGACGGGGAGGAAGTGGTTGTAAAGGTCCAGAGACCGGATATCCGCCGGATCATCGAGATCGACCTTGAAATCATGATGCACCTTGCCGGCCTGGCTGAAAAGCACATCGAAGGCTGGGATGTTCAGCGCCCCACCAGGATGGTGACCGAATTCGCCCGCACGATCGAAAAGGAACTCGACTATACAATGGAATCGGCGAACATGTTGAGGTTCGCCCGGCAGTTCGACGATGATCCGGATATTTATATCCCCCGGGTTCACAGGGAGATTTCCAGTAACCGCGTCCTGACAATGGAATATATGGACGGAGTCAAGATTTCCGACATCAGCAGGCTGAGAGAAAAAGGCCTCGATCCGGCGGTAATCGCCGAGCGTGGTTTCGACCTGATCATGAAACAGGTCTTTGTATATGGTTTCTTTCATGCCGACCCTCATCCCGGAAACATCTTCATCCTGCCGGATAATGTGATCTGTTATCTCGATTTTGGGATGATGGGAAGGGTGGATATCGCAAGCCGCGAAGATTTCGTCGATCTCGTATTGAGTATCGTCCGGTGCGATGAAAAGAAGGCGACGGATGCCCTCCTAGAGTTGACCGGTCCGGAGAAGGAGCCCGACCGCCGTGTGCTTGAGAGAGATGTCTCCGAGTTCATCGATCAGTACAGCTATATGCCCCTCGGTGAACTGGAAATGGGGAAGCTGATTCCCCGGTTATTAAAGACGGCGGCTCTGCACCACCTGAGCATTCCACCCAATCTTTTCCTGATGGTGAAGGCTCTGGCCTCGGTGGAGGGTCTTGGCCGCGAGCTCGATCCCGGCTTCGACGCCGTTGAGCGGGCCACTCCCTTTATAAGGCGTATCCGCATGGGCCGTTTCAAGCCCGACCGGCTCACAAGGGACATGGTTGATTCAGGAATGGATATTTTCCGCCTGATGAGGGCAGTGCCCGATGAGATGAGAAAAATTCTCAAGCTTGCCAGGAAAGGTTTGCTGAAGGTCGAGTTCGAGCACCGCGGCCTCGAACCGATGTTTGCCACCCACGAAAGGATCAGCAACCGGATCGCTTATGCCATCGTCCTCGCTGCGCTCATCATCGGTTCAGCGCTCATGGTCCTGTCCGGTATACCGCCCAAGTGGCAGGAGATACCCGTCATCGGCCTGGTCGGTTTCCTGATTGCGGGATTGATGGGGTTCTGGCTGCTTGTTACGATCGTGCGACGTGGAAGAATGTAACCACTATATTTGTGAGGGAGCTTTTGTGCAGGTAAACGGCGATTCGGATCGCGTACTCGAAGCACTTAAACGCCACGGCTATCAGTCCCAGTCGTACAGCATTCTTTGTAGCGACAAGTCATACTTCTTTTCACCATCCGGGATAGACGGCGTGATCGCGTATGTGGTCCATGCCAACGTTGCGTTGGCCGCCGGTGATCCTGTATGTGATCCTTCAGATCTCAGCGAGTTTATTTCTGAATTCAGGCATTTTTGCAATGCGCATAAACGGCGCTGCTGCTTCCAGGCCGTCACCGATCGTTGCAAGAAAGTCCTCGAAAAACAGGGCTTCGGCATGATCAAGATCGGCGAGGAGCCGATCTTCGAGCTGGAAAAATTGTCGTGGACGGGCGGCAAGTTCAAGGATCTGCGTAATGACACCAGAAGGGCAAAGAAGCACGGCTTGACACTGGTCGAATATCGTCCGCTTGAAGGGCGAAGGCCGGACTGGGAGAAAAATATGGAGGAGCTCTCCGCCGCCTGGATGAAATTCAAGGGCTCGGGTGAGTTTGCTTTTCTGATAGGCGACCCCGGGCTGTCCGATCCTGGAGAACGGAAGTACTTTCTGGTGCTCAAAGACAACCGGGTCGAAGCATTCGTAGTATGCGCCCCTATTTATGCAAGAAATGGTATCTATTTCGATCTGATGCGCCGCAAGGAAACGACATTGCGTGGCACGAACCAGTTGTTGATCGCTGAATCTTTCCGTCTTCTAAAGGAACAGGGATATGCGATGGCTACTCTCGGTACAGCCCCTCTCGCCAACGAACATGTGGATGACCCGACACAGAGTCGTATCATCGAGCTGGCATTAACTCTTGCGTTTGACCGTCTGGGACATTTCCATCGGTATAAGCCCATCTACGAATTCAAGAAGCAATTCGGGCCCACTTCCTGGGAAGGCCGCTATCTTGCCTACTGGCCACAAAGGTTCAATCCCATAATACTGTACTCTATATTGAAGGCTTATGATCCGAGCGGTGTAACCGGAAAACTGCGAAGGCAGATTCAACATGCATGGCGAGGTGTCAGGAAGCTTGATAAGATGCCCGAGAATCTGTTCGACAGGATAAAGAGACGCTGACCTGTCTCTCCCATGAGAAGGAACCCCAATGTCAATCCATATAAGACGATTCCCGGCTCCATGCAGCCTGGACACCGGGAAATCGTCTTTCAAGTTGGTAGCGGGGGCTGGATTTGAACCAGCGACCTTTGGGTTATGAGCCCAACGAGCTACCGGACTGCTCCACCCCGCATCATTTCCAGCCGAATATTATGGGTTTGCGTCCCGCTTGTCAAGCGTGGTCGGCACCCTGCGTCAGTTTTTATTGACCGGGGAAAGGGTGATTATCCGATATACTCTCTCACCGGGCCTCATGTATCCGTATTTTTCCCTGGCGACCTTTTCTATTGCGAACGGGTCGTCATTGAGTTCGCCGATGTTCCGCCGAAGGTAGGAGATGTCGTTCTCCAGTTCCCTGTTGTGGCTCTCTATGACGTCGAGCGTTTTCTGCGCGCGCCACAGGGTCCACAGCCCCACGTCCCCGGCGATGAATATTGCGGTGACCAGCACTATCAGACCGATTACCAACATCCTCGCCACGCCTGGGCTGACGTCTATCGACCTCCGGCGTATCCTGAGATATTTTTCTCCCTGTCCCCAGAGACTCTTCATGATATCTTTCTATCTGAACGCGGCCTCGAGGGCGCCGCGCCCGGGCCATTCGGCGATTTCCCCCAGCTCCTCCTCGATCCTGATCAACTCGTTGTACTTCGCAACACGGTCGGTGCGCGAGAGCGATCCGGTCTTAATCTGCCCGGAGCCGGCGGCGACCGCGACGTGAGCGATCGTGACATCCTCGCTTTCACCCGACCTGTGCGATATGACCGACGTGTATCCCGCTTTCGTCGCCATCTCAATCGCATCGAACGTCTCGGTAAGCGTGCCGATCTGGTTGAGCTTGATCAGTATGGAATTCGCGATCCCTTCGTCGATTCCCCGGGCGAGCCGCTTCGTGTTTGTGACGAAGAGGTCGTCCCCGACGATCTGGATGCGACCGCCGAGCCTGTCGGTCATCAGCTTCCATCCGTCCCAATCATCCTCCCCGAGCCCGTCCTCGATCGACAGGATCGGGAAATCGTCGACGAGTTTCTCGTAGAAATCGACCATGCCCGCCGCGTCGAGGGTCTTTGCCTCAGCCTCGAGCCTGTAGCCGTCACCGGTGAGGAACTCGCTCGCTGCCGGATCGAGCGCGAACGCGATGTCGTCACCCGGCACATATCCGGCCTTTTCTATGGCGGCGACGATCATCTCGAGCGCTTCCCTGTTCGACTTAAGGTCCGGCGCGAATCCGCCCTCGTCCCCGACGGAGGTGGCGTATCCCTTTTCCGATAGTATCTTCTTCAGCGCGTGGAAGACCTCGGCCCCGTACCTGACCGCCTCGGTCAGGCAGGGTGCTCCCACGGGTACGATCATGAATTCCTGTATATCTATGTTGTTGTCCGCGTGCTTTCCGCCGTTGAGGACGTTCATCATCGGTACGGGAAGGACTCTTGCCCCGACCCCGCCGATGTGCTGGTAGAGGGGGATGCCGAGGGCCTCGGCCGTTGCTTTCGCCACGGCGAGCGATACGCCGAGAATCGCGTTTGCCCCCAGCTTTCCCTTGTTTGGCGTCCCGTCGAGCTCACAGAGGACCCGGTCGATATAGACCTGGTCGAGTGCGTCGAGGTCGATCACCTCGGGGGCTATGATCTCGTTGACGTTCTCCACGGCCTTCAGGACTCCCTTGCCGTTGTATCTCTCCCCGTCCCCGTCGCGCAACTCGACCGCCTCGTGCTTGCCTGTCGATGCGCCCGAAGGGACGATGACCCTCCCTGACGCTCCGCACTCGAGCAGGGCCTCGACCTCGACGGTGGGATTGCCTCGGGAATCGAGGACTTCCCTGGCGAATATGAATTCTATGCCGGTCATCAGGTCTCCTCCCAAGGATAAGTGACGCAACGACAACAGTTAAGGCGCATGCCCGGACAAGCCGGATTCTATTCCTGGTGGAGGTGGGGTGTCAAGAAAAATTCTCCCCGCATCAGCATGCGCCGGAGCCCGGAACCTTTTCAAAGGAGACACGTTACAAGAATTGGCTTTTACCACCGCCGGGGTTACTGTTATCCTTCGCGCCACCCGGTCGGAGAAGGCAGGAATAGTTACTAAAATGATTTAACGCCGGGGGAAACATTCTTTAACCGTTTCCGTAGTCAAGGTGTAGACAGTGAGTCGGGAAGACGCACAACTGGTCAAGAGATGCCTGAAAGGAGATGAGAAGGCTTTTGAAGAACTTCTCACAAAATACAGGAGACCGGTCTACAGCATCTGCCTGCGGATGGTCAGGAACGACACCGATGCGGAGGACCTTGCCCAGGAGGTCTTTGTCCGGACGTTCAATGTGCTCGACAGGTACAATCCTTCGTACCCTTTTTCGAGCTGGCTTTACAGGATCACTTCGAACCTGTGCATCGATTTTATCCGCAAGCGCAGAAAAGGCATCGTCTCTCTGGACGAGCCTGTATCCGGCGATGAGGGCGACATGCCCCGTCAGATCGCGTCCGATACCGGCGATCCGGAAAGAGAGCTTCAGACAAGGGAGATGATGGCAGTGCTGGAAGAAGCCGTGAGCGCCCTGCCGGAACATTATAGGATCATAGTGATCCTTCGGCACCAGGAGCAGCTCTCGTACGAGGAGATCTCGGACAACCTCGGGATCCCTCTAGGCACGGTCAAGGCACGGATACACAGAGCGAGGAACCTCATAAAGGGATTTTTCAAGGGCAGGGGAATGCTGGGCGAGACCGGCACTACAGGAGTTGATTTGTCATGAAGCGTACATCGGCAGGAAAAACGGCAGTGACCATGCGCGCAGCCGTGATTACCGCGATCCTTTTCGCGGCGGCTGCGGTCGAGGGCGCTAACTACAGGCATGAGGAGACCGTATCCAAATCGATCTCCGTGGAGGACGCAAGGCGGCTCGTCATCGAGAGCCTCAGCGGTGACATCTCTGTCACGGGCGAAGAGGGAAGGGAAACAATCGAACTGAAGATCGTCAAGATCATCAGGGCCGACGACGAAGAGACAGCGAGGAAGATCGCCGAGAGCATGGGCGTCGTAGTCACCAGGCCTGAAGACATGATCAAGATAGAAACGAGATATCCCAAGAAGGGCAAGGTCAGGAAGAGCATATTCTCGTTCTTCATCGAGCGGGGCCAGTCGATGAGCATTTCGTTGACACTGACCGTTCCCGCCGGGCTGTCGATTGAGACGGCGTCGGCGAGCGGCGATGTGGAGATAGACCGCGTCCTGGCCGATGTGGAGGCATCCTCCGCCAGCGGGGACCTCGTAATCAGGGATATCGGCGGCGACCTGACTGCTGCCGTCGCCAGCGGCGACATCGAGGTCGACGAGGTCGGGGGCACTGTGAAACTGAGCAGCGCGTCCGGTGATATTGTCGTGAGGAACGTCGGGGGCGATGCCGAGATCAGCGTGGCTACAGGCGACGTGGAACTCACCTCCATCGGAGGATCGCTTGATCTGAACACATACACCGGGGATTCGGTCGTCGACGGAGTCGGCGCTGTCAGATACGAGGGGATAAGTGGATCGGCGAGGTTCGTAGACGTGCGGGGCGCGGTCGAAGCGTCCACGGCGAGCGGTGATTTGAACTTCCGGGTGACGCCGGAAAACCTGTCCGACTACAGCATAACTGCTTCGAGCGGGAACATCGTTCTGCGCTTCCTCCAGATAATGGAGGACGGATACATACTGAAGGCCGCGACGACTTCCGGCGAGATCTCCGCCCGCCTGCCGATCACCGTGACCAAGGTGGACAGGAACAGAATAGCGGGTATAGTGAGGGACGGTCGCGCGAAAGTCTTCCTGGAGACGGCCAGCGGCAACATCACCATAGAGGAGCCCGAGGAGTAGGATCATGAACTGCCGGCATTTCGAGATGCTGATCCAGAAATACCATGACGGCGAGTTCGGCGCCGCCGAGAGGGCGAAGTACGAGAGTCACCTCGCATCCTGCCCTTCCTGCCGGGAGCTCGACGCGCAGTTCGCAGCCGTCTTCGGGGCGCTCGACGGGATACCCCTCGCCGAGCCCTCTCCCGGATTCGACTCCGGAGTCATGGCCAGGGTCAACGTGGCCCGGTACAGGAAAGGCGCCGCCAAACGCGCCGGCGCGGCGGTCAGGAGTGGATGGGACAGGATACCGTTCCCCGCCAGGGTCGCGGTGGGTATAGCGGCGGTGTTCGGGCTGTTCGTAGCGGTCTATACGCCCATGATAGGGATGATCGCCGCTGCGGCCGGCAGGGCTGTGACGTACGCCGGCTCGGGGCTGTATATAGTAAAACGGGTCATCGAGGATCCGTCGGTCATAGGAAAATATCTCGCGACATCGACGAATTACAGGCTTGCGGGCAGGATACTTCTCGAAACCTTCGAGAGACAGGTGTCCGGTATCCAGCTGTCCCATCTCGTGATATCGGGGCTGTCGGCAGTCGTGATTGTGGTCCTGGTAGTGAGGGCGACGCGTATCGTCTGGAGAAAGGGAGAGACCCATGTCAGCATTATTTAGCGCGATAGTCGCGAAGGCAGCTGTATTCATCTGCTCGTTTCTCCTGGTCACGTCGGGCCTGACCGGCAACAGGACCGGAAAGCTCCACATGCCTTTAAAGGTAATGAGCGCGGCGCAGGAAAAGGAATCGATCGACACGACGAAGACGAGCAAGCCGGCGAAGCCCGCTCCTGCGGCGGCGGCCGAACGGGAAACCGAGGCTGTTTCCACGAGGAAGCCGAGAGAGAAGAAGCAGTCGATCAAGATATCGATATCCGATGAGGGTATAAAAATCGGGGCCAGGGACGGAGAGGAAAGTGTCATCCTCGAGTTCGATCCCCAGGAGATAGGCCGTGCCCTCGAAGATCTCGAGGACGACCTCGAGCTGCTCCAGGACCTGCCCGAATCTGTCGCCGCGATGCTCTTCGAGGACGACGACAGGGCCTATGTGAAGATCAGAGGGCGCGACGTCGTACGATTCGGCGAGGATATCCATATCGGCAGGTATGAGCTCGTTCAGGGTGACGTCGTCTCGATCGCCGGCGACATCATCATAGAGGGTAAGGTCCGCGGCAACGTTGTCAACGTTTTCGGCGACACCAAACTCCACGGCACGGCCGTCATCAACGGCGACGTGGTCACCGTGATGGGCGAGCTGAGCGAGTACAACAATCCCCGGGTGAGGGGCGAGACAGTCACCGTGGCTGCCGGCATGCCGAACATCCATCTGCCGTTTCTCTCGTACGGTGCCGGCAATATGTGGGACGTGATCGTCAAGGTGATGAAGTTCGTCATCTTCACCCTTCTACTCCTGCTTATAATCTACTTCCTGCCCGACCGCATAAAGATGTCCTCCGACCATGTGTTCGGATCGTTCTTCAAATCGCTCGGCGTAGGGATCCTCGTGTGGGTCGGTCTGGGGGTCGTAGCCATCCTCAGTCTGATTCTCGCTATAACAATCATCGGAATACCGGTGGCCCTGCTGCTGGTGCTCTCATATGGTGCGCTCCTGCTGCTCGGATACTTCGTCAGCGCACTGGCGCTGGGCAGGTTCCTCTGCAAGAAGTTCGGGCCGAACGGCGCGTCTCCGTTCCTCTGTGGTTTCATGGGACTGTTCCTGATAACCCTGCCGGGCTTCATGGCTGCCATGATGTGGGTCGTACCGTTCCTGATGCCGATCCAGCTCCTGCTGAAGACGATCGCCGTGTTCCTCGGCTTCCTTGCGGTGACTCTCGGATCCGGGGCCCTTATCATCTCCAAGGCCGGGGTCCTGCCGCTCGAGCAAAGGCCAGAGGTGCCCGGGTTGCCCGATGCCTCAGCGGTCCCGGTGGAGCCTGAAGAGCCCGAATGGCCCGGTCCGGTAGAGGAGTGATCTCGGGATAGCGCTTTACTATTTTCCCGAGAATTGTTATTATAGTCAGAGACCTTGTCCGTAATCCCCCGTATATTCGGGAGTCTGGAGCACCCAGATCTTATTGCGTATATTCCCTAAAGTATATCTGCTGTCGGCGCTGATCATAGTCGCCGCGTTATTCTACGGCGGAGAGGCCGTTGCGGGCGGAGGCGCGTTCGCCACGAAGATGTTAGCGGTCGATGCCTCCCGCGAGGCACTCGAGGCCGAGGTCAGTCCCTTCAGAGACAGCGTCGTCGACGAGATCATCGTCAAGGGAAACACGCATACGAAGCGCTGGACGATCATCCGCGAGATGGCCACGAAGGAAGGCGAGCAGCTCGACGAGGATATCCTCTACAGGGACCACTCCTACCTGCGCGGACTCGGATTCTTCTCCGAGGTCGATATCACGATCGACGAGACGTCGCCGGGACACTGCAACGTAATCGTCAGGGTGTCGGAGCGCCCCGGCCTTTTCATGAAATATCCACTTCCCTCGGTCAACTACGATCTCGTAAAGGGTATAAGCTATGGCGTACGCTGGAAGATAAGGAACTTCCAGGGGACGGGGCAGGAGCTGTTTGCCGGATTTGAGAGGAGGAGGGAGCACGAGCACGGCGGAAGTATCTCGTGGAGCATGCCGTGGGTCGGCAGGTACCGGATGAGGCTGAGTTTCCACGGATTTTCCCATAAGAGGCTCACTGTTCCTGAAAAGGCCGACTTCATCAAGGAAAGGCACGGCGGCGGGGTGATGATGGGATTCCCGCTGACCCGAAGCCTCCTGCGCCAGGTCTGGATCATGCCCGACGTCATGATCGAGAACAGGCATTCGAGGCTGTGTGTCGACGGCCCCCCGAACCAGAACGGCGACTATTTCAACCAGTTCTATCTCGTGACGGGGCTGGCGCTGACCTACGACAGCAGGGACAACCTCATCTCGCCGTTCAGCGGCATGTTCGCCCGTGCGTCGGTGCGCAGGTACACGAGCATCGACGGACTGAAACAGCAGTACTCGTTCATGTCCCTGTCGAGCTCTTTCTATGTTCCCGTACAAGGCGTGGGCACGATCATCCTCGCCTTCACCGGCGACAACCGGGACGGAGCGGTGCCGTGGTTTTACAAGATGGGGATAGGTGGCAGGAACGACCTGAGGGGATATCCCGCTAGCGACGCGAGAGGTACTGCGAGGTTGCTCACCACGGTCCAGTGGAGGAGAAACGTCTACGGCCCCAATGTCTGGGATATCCCGCTGATCGGCAAGTTCGACCTCGCTCTCAATACTATCGCCTTCGTCGACAACGGCGCCCTCATGAACTCGTTCGATATGGCGCCGCGTTCGCGGTTCCATTCTACGGCCGGTTTTGGTCTCGAGATCATATCACCGATCCAGAATCTGGTAAGGCTCGAGGTGGCCTTCAGCGAGCAGGGAGCGCCTTCCTACTACTTCGCCACGCATAACAGGTTCTGATACCCGCACGTCTGAGGATATTTTCCCAGTATATCTTCTCGAGCGTGAATCCGTTATAAACAAATGCGTTAGTGGTTGAATACCTGTATAAACCCTTTAGAATCGTAGGGAAAAATCCCCATTTCCAGGGCAGCACGGGGAGTGGGAAGGCTGCTGGAGTGTCCCTGATCGAGATTTTCCCGACTTCCGTCCAGCGTGCGAGCGACTCTTCTCCAATCCTGTAACTTATTATTTAACAACATATAATCCGATGTCATGCCGGCCGGCCGCCCGGGATTCCAGGCCTTTTCATGTCTGCGGGAACGGTGCTGGTCCGGTCGGATCCGATGCGGGGAACAACCGTTGCAATTCCCATATGAGCGGATAAGTGCGGTCCTTGTGCGCAGGGCTGTATTGTGACAGGGAGAACCTGTTGAAAAATAGAGTGGTTATCTACATTCTGCTGGCTCTTGCCGCCCCCTTGTTCACCGCACCGGCTACCCTGTGTGCGGAGGATTTTACCCACCTCTATACCCTGAGTAACGGCTCGACGGTCACCGTATATACACCCGAAGGCATACTTTCGGAGATGACGCAGCGTGACGCCAGCGGAAACCTCGTGTTTTATCCCGAAGGCGGAGGGTGCTACTACTTGATCGAGGATATCACGAGCCCGGTTATAGTGAACAAGGGCGCTGGCGAGTTCTTCCCGATGAGAGAGGAGGTCGTCCTCGACGCTCTGCGGGAGATCGACGTCGATGGACGTATGGTCGACATGGACATTGATGTCTACATCCTCCCGATGCCGAGGCTCTACTACATGAGCAGCACCTCGACCGGCTGCCGGATATTTCTCTCGCCAGGAGTGTGGGAGGTGTCCGCCTCGACGGTCGCGAGCGTCGTCACGCACGAGTTCGGACACTGCTTCCAGAAGGCGTATCTGCCGGACAGTGATGAGGAAGGGTGGGCGATATATCTCGGCATGAGGGGCATACTCGATGATCCTGTCTATACTGAGAGGGCGATCCACATGAACAGGCCGAGCGAGATATTCGCAGAGGATTTCAGGATACTCTTCGGCGGGGAACTGGCCGTTTATCCCGGCATGATAGAAAACCCCAACCTGGTCCAGCCCACGGAGGTCGAAGGACTTGAGACCTTCATAGCTTCTCTTGCCGGCGACGCCGTGGTACCTGTGCATTCCGGCGGCGGAGTCATCGCCTCTGTCGGCAACTATCCCAATCCGTTCAATCCCGTCACTACGATAAGAGCCGATTTCAACGGGCCGGTCATCGGCAGGGATGTCAGCGTGAGGATCTATGCGGCCGACGGCTCTCTCGTAAGGGATCTCTGGTCGGGAACGATCTCGCAGCAGACGTTCGAGAAGACATGGGACGGGATGAACGACCATGGAGTCCGCGCCGCCAGCGGCATCTACTTCTATCGCGTGACGGCCGGAGTTGATTTCCGTACTGGAAAGATGCTGCTCGTCCGTTAGTACGTGTCTCTTTTTTGTAAATAGATTTAAAGGAAACCCGGCCCTGGAGAGATCCTTGATCCGGCAGTCGGGTTTTTCACGGATCAAACGGCTTCATGGATCACAGAACTGTTCCATGTGTTTTTCCCCGAAAGCTCTTTTAGCCTCCAGGCGGTTATGCTTCGCGCATAACAGCCTCAGGTTGGATGGCGAGTTATCCCCGCCCCTTGCAAATGGGACGATGTGGTCTATCTGCAGGTCCCAC
>JAUWCL010000036.1 GCA_030609325.1 Candidatus Krumholzibacteriota bacterium | reverse complement strand
GTCGCATTGACTCACTATTTTTGTTACCGAAACAAAGAAACTTCAATGCGAATAAATATCAATAAACACACAATGAGAGAAGTGATTTTAATTGTCGCTGATCATTTATGAAAGGACTCACATTGATAGAATTAAAAAACCCCCACTGGTACCTATGTGGTACCTGCAGGGCATCTCCCCCAACTCTTATTTTTCTAAATAATTTTATAACTCATAGCCAACAAAAGAGATAAAAGAGTACACCGCCGGGGAATCGAACCCCGAACCTACTGATTAAGAGTCAGTTGCTCTGCCAATTGAGCTAGCGGCGCACCCGTCAGACCTGTATGTTTTTGCAGGCCAATAATGTAAACAGCGCGGCGCCGGAAAGCAAGATAAAAGTCTCCTCATGAGTATACCCGGCCGTGCCTGAGTCGATCCAAAACGAGGGAAGCAGAGCCGAGCTCTGCCTCCCTCTTATCTTTCCAGGCGATTTTCGAGCTGCCGGGAATCAGAACGGCAGGTCGTCGTCATCGTCGCTCGCAGGCGCCTGAGAACCGCCGTCGGCGTACTGGGTCTCCTGAGAGTCGTCGGGAGAGGAGCCGCCGCTGTCGCCGGCCCGTCCGAGCATCTGCATCTGGTTGGCGACGATCTCGGTCGTCCAGCGCTTGTTGCCCGTCTGGTCCTCCCATTCTCTCGTCTGTATCCGGCCCTCGATGTAGATCTGCTTGCCCTTCTTCAGGTACTGGCCGCAGATCTCGGCCAGCCTTCCGAAGGTGACGACCCGGTGCCATTCGGTCCGCGTTTCGCGCTGACCGTCCCGGTTCTTGTAGGTTTCGCTTGTCGCCAGGCGGAAGTTCGCCACGGGAGTTCCGCCGCTTGTCGAACGGACCTCCGGGTCCGCCCCGAGATTGCCGATGAGTATGATTTTATTGACACCCATCACCACACCTCCTCGGTGAAAAAAATAAGAACCTTTCACCGCTTCCTCGTCCACCCACCCCCCTGTGGTTCGCCCACGATTGTACCGTTTTGACATCAGCAGTCAAGCGTTAATAGGGCTTGATGTTGGGTCGATTCCGGGGGAAAATGGGCCCGTCGGCTATTTTTAATCGACATATCAGCAGGCCCCGGCAACATTAAGAACGATTCTTGTTCGGGTATTTTCGAACCGAAACTTTTCTTTTAAAGGAGGACCCGATATGGCGCAGCTGAATATCGGTGACAAGGCCCCGGATTTCGAGCTTCCCGTGACCCTGGAAGAGATGTGGAAGCTCTCCGATCACATCGGCGAGAAGAATATCGTGCTTCTCTTCTTCCCCTTCGCATTCAGCCCCCCCTGCCATGAGGAGCTCTGCTCGGTGCGCGACGGGTTCAGCGAGTGGCAGGCGCTCGACGCCGAGATCATCGGCATCAGCGTAGACCACCCCTTCGTCCTGGAGAAATGGAAGGAGCAGCTCGGCCTGCAGTACACCCTGCTGAGCGACTTCAACAAGACTGTCAGCCCCGCCTACGGTGCATTCCACGAGACCCTCGGCCCGCTGAACGGGGTCGCCAAGAGATCTGCGTTCATCATCGACAAGAAAGGCAAGATAGCCTACGCAAGCATCTCCGAGGATCCCCTCGTGATGCCCGACTTCATGACTATCCAGGCAAAGCTCGAGGAGCTGAAGTAAAAGGCTCCGGGTAACAGAACAGATAATTGAAAAGCCCGTCTCCATCGAGAGGCGGGCTTCTGCTTTCATAAAGGTGGGGTGGACGACGGGGATCGAACCCGTGACCACTGGATCCACAATCCAGGGCTCTACCAACTGAGCTACGCCCACCACACTGGAATCTATAATTTATCCGGCCTGCGGGGCCTCTGCAAGCGGGAAATATCAAATACGCCCGACAGGATTCGAACCTGTGACCTGCGGATTAGAAGTCCGCTGCTCTATCCAGCTGAGCTACGGGCGCATGCTTTATCCGGGTACAAATAATAACGGCTGTTCAGCCTGAAGTCAATGAGGCAAGCCACATTCTGGCGTCCCATGGCTGCGGAAGCCCCTCGTCGGTCCTGCCGATGAGGATGCGATAGTGGGATATGGTCTCGCCCCCTGACTGGCAGTGGGTCGCAATCAGGATAACGGCGATTGATAAGCCCGCCATGATCTATTAATATCTTTTCCGGACCCCCCATCCACAGAAAATCGGAAATCTAACAATTTAGGTCTCATTTATATACATTGTTTCTGTCTCGCTGCTCGCGGCCTTTTCCGCCCATGCGCAATTGCAGGAGAACGGGGTCCCGGTGGCAATGGTCACGGGCGACGAGATCCAGGCGCCGATGTCGATAGTGATAATCGGCGGGGTCATCACCGCGACGATCCTCAACATGGTCGTCATACCGGTGCTCTTCCATCACTACGGGAAGGGAGACACGCGGGAGTGCTGCGAGCTGCCCGAGATGGAATGATCTGAATTAAATGAAATAGCGCTTGCAAAAAGTGACACTATATGCAAATCTGGTTGCATATGGTACACAGAAAAAAGTGGAAAACACTGATCGAGGACGCCTGGCTCGAGAAGGGTATCGTCTGGCTCTCCGGCATTCGAAGGGTGGGCAAGACCTTCCTTTGCCGCTCTCTGCCCGACATCGAGTACTTTGACTGCGAGCTTCCGAGAACGCGCAGATCGATGGATGATCCGGAGGCTTTCCTCGAAAATCTGAGTACCCGGCGAATAGTGCTCGATGAGATCCACAGGCTCCAGAATCCTTCTCAACTGCTCAAGATCGCCGCTGACCACTTTCCCGACTGCCGGATTATCGCCACTGGATCGTCCACTCTCGGGGCATCGGCCAAATTCAGGGACACTCTCAGCGGCAGAAAGCGCGACCTGTGGCTGACTCCCATGACAGTCGGCGACCTGACTGATTTTGAGAGCGAGGATCTTCATAACCGCCTGCTCCATGGCGGACTGCCTCCCTTCTTTCTCTCGGAGAGACTGCCCGAGCGTGACTTTCAGGAGTGGATAGACGCATACTGGGCGAAGGATATACAGGAGCTTTTTCGACTTCAGAGCCGCAGCTCGTTTCAGAGATTCTTCGAACTCATACTGACGCAGAGCGGAGGTATTTTCGAAGCATCCAGATTCGCCAGACCCTGCGAAGTGAGCAGAACGACTATCTCGAATTACCTCACCACTCTTGAAGCAACATTTGTCGCCCACGTCATAAGGCCATTCAGCAGTCACCGTCCGTCCGAGATCGTTGCTGCGCCGAAAGTCTACGGATTCGACACCGGTTTTATCTGCTATCACAGAGGCTGGAATGAGCTGCGTGCCGAGGAATACGGCATTCTCTGGGAGCACTTCGTCCTGAACGAAATGCAGGCAGCGCTCCAGACCAGAAAAATCAATTACTGGCGTGACAAGCGCGGTCATGAGGTAGATTTCGTTCTAATCAAGCCGCGCAGATCACCAATCGCTATAGAATGTAAATGGTCGGCCAACGATTTTAATCCTCGCAGCTTCCACGCCTTCAGAAGACAGTATCCATCCGGAGACAACTACGTCGTAGCCAGCGATATCAAGAAGAGATTCAGTCGTAAATACCAGGATATAAAGGTCGATTTCATTTCACTTTCCGATCTTATAAACAGGATATCCCGGTGAGCTCAGGCAGGAGAACTACTGGAAAGGTTGACTCCGGTCCTGGATCAATTCAGCAGAGGAAAGACAAGCAGAACAACAAGGAGAGCGGATGGCGACATTTCACTTTCTCGACTGGTTCTGGCTGCTCGCCTTCGTCGCTCTGATGATCGGCAGCGGGGTGCGGTTCTACCACCTCGGGAAGCGGAGCGAGTCGGACTTCTTCCTCGCCGGCCGCGGGCTTCCGTGGTGGCTTCCCGCCTCGTCGGTCTACGCGACGCACACGGCGACAGATACGCCGATGTAGGTGTCAGGCGTGGTCTACAAGTTCGGCCTGTCGGGCCTGTGGTACACATTCTACGCGGCGTGGTGCTCTATAAGCGCATTCGTCTCTACAAAGATATTCAGGCGCTCGTAATCTTGCGCAACGCGATCTGGGCGGTTGCGATCTTCGGCTTCTTCGTCCTCTACCCCGACCTGACCGAGGTGAAGGACTACGAGATAGCGTGGTTCCGGCTGGGGTTCGAGAACCTTCCGGCCGGGATACTCGGCTTCTTCTTCGCCGCGATCGTGGCAATACACATCTCGACGATATCGACCCATCCCAACCTCGGAGCGATCTACATAACGAGGGACCTCTACCACCACCACATCAATCCGAAGGCAACGCAGGAGAAGCTGGTGAAGATCGGGCGGATCGGCACGCTGATCCTGCTGCTCGGCTCGTTCGTATTCGGCTCGATCATGGAGAACATCACCGAGTGGCTGATATTCGCCCTGTGGATCATGGCCGCCGGCGTCTGGCTGCCCGGCATCCTCCAGGTGATCTGGTGGCGGTTCAACGGGTGGGGATACCTCTCCGCGTGGGTCTTCAATCTCGTCTTCTCGTGGCTAGTCATCTGGGTGCTGCCTGCCTTCGGCGTGCTGCCCCATCTGAAGGACTACCAGCAGTTCTGGCTGCTGATGCTGCTCGGGGCGATCGTCTTCATACCGGTCACTTTCCTGACAAAACCTGAGGACATGGACCATCTCGCCAATCATCTACGTGCTGATACTCGTCGGAGCCTCACTCGCCGCGCTGCTGATCCCCGCAGGGTTCGTGGCGCTCGCAATCGGCGCGGTACTCTTCGTCGTTATGGTGAAGATCATAAACCCAAAGCTGTCGGCGACCTCGAAAGGGTACGAGGAGAAGCAGAAGAAATATATCGAGGAACTCGAGAAAAAGGTCAAGTGGGAGGACTGATCGTATGGGCAACGAACTGAAGATGGTGACCGGGATGTCGCTCGCATACGTGACTTCGTTCGCGGGCCTGATCCTCGCCTGGGTATCGTGGAGAAAGCATCACGGAAAGGGAAAAACGCAGTTAATACCGGAACGTTCGTATTCGGGATCCTCGTGCCGGCGGCGGTCTTCGCCTTCTCCTTCTGGATGACCGACCTGCTGTACAGGCATTTCTCGAAAAAAAGCGACGAGTAGCCCCGGCCGCGCATCCCCTCCGATGCAGCAGCCGGCAGCCACCGCCGCTTCGCGAAGCGCCCCTGTCTGTGCGGCGCCCTAGAAGGTCCCCTCTCTCACCTGGTTCCTCGCCAGGCCCTTCCTGTACCTTATGACCCTCTTCGGACGGGTCGATTCGTTCTCCGGCAGGGGGAACTCCCCCTTCTCGTAACCCATCTGGATGACGCTCCTGAGATCGTCGAGGATCTCAGAGCCCTCGAGCGCCCCGGCATCGGCATCGTAGTAGTCGTACCAGGGCAGGCCGGCCGACGTGTACTGGTTCGCCGTGGGCGGTACGGTCGGAGGCGCCTCGCCTGTGATCTCCCTCCACATCAGTGAATTGGCAAGGTGGACAAAGCACCTGCTCGAGGTCCTCCTGTCCCAGTCCTCGAAATCGAAGGTATCCTCGTAGATCTCCTGCTGCATCCTGCCGCCGGGGGCGAGGCCCATGTCGGGCTCCTCCATCAGACTGGGCATGATCATCGTATCCGCAGAGACCATGCGCTCCATCCCGTCCATCCTGCGCTCGA
Source organism: Candidatus Krumholzibacteriota bacterium (assembly GCA_030609325.1). GTDB lineage: Bacteria > Krumholzibacteriota > Krumholzibacteriia > Krumholzibacteriales > Krumholzibacteriaceae > JAUWCL01. Next base: position 18,159 of record JAUWCL010000036.1, on the reverse strand, counting down.
CCTTCGGGAACCTGCGCTCGAAGGCCTCACGCTTCATCGGATAGACGATGATCTGCAGGCCGCCGTGCTCGGCCTTCCCCTATATCTGCTCCTCGGCGGTGTATCCCTCGCCGAGCGGCATCGCCACGAACTGCCTGATCGTCCCCTTCTCAACGCAGAATCCGTCGAGCCAGGGCTGCCCGGGAACAACCATGTAGTCCTGCGGGAGGCCGTGAAGACCGTTCGTCCAGTTCTCGCCGGTGACGGCATCGATCCTGCCCGCCGCGATCTTCACGGCGAACGGATATTCCGTCTCGTGCTCCGGGATATAGCCGGAGTCGAAGTTGAGCCACATCGCCTCGGCCTGGTGCATCGGGAGCATCACGCCGCCGTGCTCGAGCCATCCGTGCGGCACCCTGCCGGCGAAATCGTCGACGTGCCGTACGGGAAAGCGGCCCAGACCCGGCGGCAGGAAGTAGTCCTTCCCGTCGTCGGGGATCCTCAGCGTCCGCTGAAAACCGATCGTGAGGCGCGCCTGCGGGTGCACCTCGGGAAAAGTGAAAACAAGGCCGTCACTGCGAAGTTCTATCATGACTCCCCTCCAGTCTTACCAGTTGCCGTCCCTGACCTCACGGACTACGCGAAGCACCGCGTGGTCGGGCATGTCCTTGAGCTGGCGTATGAGCTGCGCGAAAAGCTTCGGGCGGCGCACGATGACCTCGCGGAGGTCGCTCGAGACCTTGCCCGCCAGGGCGAGGAGGACGTCGGGGTCCTCGCCGAGTATCCCGGCCAGCGCCGTTATCTTAGCCTCGGTCGGAGGCGCCTGCTCTCCCCGCTCGACCTTACTCAGATACGACGGCTGCACTCCGAGCCTCGCCGCTACCTTGCGGACGGAGAACTCCCTGTCCTGCTCCCTCAGCTCCTCGCGTCTATTCCTTATGTACTCTCCGAATACCTTCATCATGTGTATACTATATACTAAACAGTATACACTGTCAAGGGACAATTTTCATTTTTCCTGTAATTAGTGTAAATTCACGGAGTATTAGGGCCGACATATCCGTAACTGGCGGAGCCGGCCCCCGTTATTTATATTCAGGGCGCCCCTGTGAAAGCGAGTGACCATGTCCGGGAGGATGGCCGGATACATTCTTGCCGCCCTTGTGCTTTTCGCATCGGCGGGGTGCGGAAGGGACGATACCGGTCCGATCGGCCCGGGCGATCCGGACTCGATCGCAGCGCCATCCCTCACTATAACCTGGCCTCCCTATGCGGGCGGCATCCACCAATATCTCGAGGTAACGAGATTCTCATGGTCGTCGACCGGAGAGGAGCCGTCTGTCGACGTCCGGTATTTCGCGACGATGCTAGTCGACACTAACGGGAACTACGACACCACCTTCGACATGGTCATGGACATCAACGAAAATCCCGCCAGGTACGACACCCTCTGGTCGGACTGGATCTCGTACATCGCCCCGGACGATTCGGGGAGGACGACGATAATCGGCGACGACGAGCTCCTCACCTACGGACGCAGGCACTACTTCTTCGTCCAGGGCCGCGACGGCGACGGCAATGTCACAGAGGTCTTTGAACGGGCGACGAACGCCCGCCTCTTCACCGTCACCTACAGCAGCGGGCCGGTCCTCTATATCGCCGAGCGCGTCCTTGCGAACTTCATATTCATCGGCACCTCGTTCAGTCCCGAGGAGAGGAAGCTGCCTCCGGGGATCAGCATCTCGTTCTACTGGGCAGGCAACGCCGACCAGTACAGCAGCGAGATCGCGGGTTACCGTTACGGCTGGGACGTGACATCCCTGGAACACTGGGACGCCCCGTTCGAGATGGCAACAACGAGGAGCGCGACTGTCGCGTTCTTTTCGGGCGTCCACACGCTGACCGTCGAGACATCCGACATCGCTGGGAACATCACGCGCGGGCAGATCACGATCGAGGTCGTCCCCTGGGAGATGGACAGGGACCTCCTCCTCGTCGACGACTACTACGCCCCCTCCTATCCCGTACCCAACCTCTCCTCTCCTGCCGAGAGCGAACACGACGCATTCTGGACCTCGATCTGCTCGAGGGCGGCCGGATTCGACGAGGCGAGGGATATCTACGACACATATTCCTGGTCGAGGGCCCCGTCGATCGACCTGATCGGACAGTACAGAAACATCGTCTGGACATACTCACCCGAGTCGGCCAACAGGTGGAGCCGGGTCGTCGAGTTCACCCCCGAATCCGCGCCGGGCGTCTCGAGGGACGAGACGCCGAACCTCATATCGATATTTCTCGAGAAGGGCGGGCACGTATGGACCTCGGGGAGGTCCGACGGGGGCGGAGGCCTCGCCGCAGTCCTGCAGGACAAGGCCCGCATCTTCCCGATCGACATCCGCTGCGAGATAAACGGTCCCGGCGGCGACTGCAGCGACAACAGCGGTGTCGAGAGCCTCCCGTACAGGGATTACTGCGTGACTGTCATCGACAAGGTGGTGGGCCGGTTCAGGACCGATTCCTCGATGCCCTCGAGGACACTCCATCATCATGACGTGCTGCGGTCCGCTCTGAGGGACGACGGCGACCCGGTGACGGCCGGCTGCACCGGCCTCCCGGAGATCCTCGCCCTGCGCGACGAGGTGACGGCGGCGGGAAGCTTCTTCTGCACCGACTCGACATGCTCCCCCGGCGGGTTCACCTACGTCGAGGTCTACGATCCAGACTACTGGCTCCCCAGGATAGCCGCCGCTTCGAGGTACTGCTTCCATCCATTATATCGCATGCGGGCCGCCTCACCTTCGTCGGTCCTCGACGGGCAGACGGTGGCGATCTGGGTGACCCGGTTCGATGATGTCGTCCCAGATACGCCGGGCGGCATCGCCGCCCCGAGCGTCCACTTCGGGCTTCCCCTCTGGTTCTTCAGGCACGAGTCGGCCGATTCGATAGCCGACGTCGTGTTCGAGAGGTGGGGGATATGACCGGGCTGAGGATATACGGGCTGCTGCTGCTCGCCCTCGCAGCGACCGCACTCCTCGCCGGCTGCTCGGGAGAGAATATCACCGGTTCGGCCCCCGACTATCCCCGGACATGGATCTCGGACGATGTCGTCGTTGTCGACGACGATCCGGACATCAAGCTTTATGACATCTTCGATGACAGCCTCGTCCTCGAGCGTCTCGGCGGGCGGACCGTCAGCCGGGGCGACCTCCTCGTAGGCAGCGAGAGAGGCGGCTACATTCGTCACGTGCATCACGTCGAGGCCGACAGCAATCTCCTCAGGGTCGGGACGACGCCCGGATTCCTTATCAACGCGGTCATCATGGGCTATGACGACAGGACGTTCATGATCGGCCCCGGTTCGGCCGCCTTCATGACGACGGCCGGTCCGGGCATCAGCCTCGACGGGATAGTCCTCTACGGCGGAGAGGAAGAGGGCTCTCCCGTCGTCGCCATCGAGAGGGGCAGCATCGCCTTCTCACCCGCGGTCGATATAGGGATCGCTATCTACGGGCGCAGTGTCACGCGGCTCGGGATCTCGCTAGAGGGAGACATGGAGATCGATCTCGCCATCCATGCCGACCTGCCGGCGGAGGTACGGCACTCCGGAGTGATGAAGGTCGCGTCCCTCCGGCAGCCAGCCAGGATGAAGATAGGAAACGTCCCGATACCGGTTATGCTCGAGCTCGATATCCACCTCGACACCAGGATCGAGGGAAGCGCGACCGAGCCGTGCGATGCCGGTTACACGGGGAACCACACGGTAAGCACCGGCATGGACTACTCGAGCCGCTGGGAAGAGAACGGCGGCGCCCCCGGGATGACTTTCGATCTGCCGGAGATGGCAGTCGGCCCGCTGAGCGACTGCTCGATAAGGATCGCCGTGAGGACCGACCTGCGCGTCTCGTTCTATTCGGCCGACACGGCCCTCATCGGAATCGATCCCTGGATAGAAGCAAACTGCGAGGTAGAGCAATACCCCGTCTGGAGATGGAGCCTCACCGGCGGCCTGTCGATCTCGAGGCGGTTCGAGCCGGGCATCCTCGACCGCCGGATCCCCCGCTGGGAGGCGCCGACCCTGGCCGACAGCGTCCTCCTCGGTTCGGGGCCGTACGAGGCCGCGGACCATGTCTTCATAAAGATGTGGGGGATCCCCGGGACGGAGAGAGGTGAGTTCGACCAGCCGCGCGGGATAGCCATCGGGCAGCAGGGGCACATCTACGTGACCGACCAGAACAATCACAGGGTCGTCGTATTCAATCGCTTCGGCGAGTACATGCACGAGTGGGGATCGTACGGCTTTTCAGAAGGGATGTTCCTCTTTCCCGCCGGAATCGCGGTCGCGGCCGACGGAAGCGTCCTCGTCTCCGATTCCGGCAACCACAGGGTGCAGAGGTTCTCGGCCGACGGGACATTCCTCCGCCGGTGGGGCGAGGAGGGCACCGGTGAGGGACAGTTCATCCAGCTCGAGGGTATCGCGGCGGGACCGGACAGCCTGATCGCCGTCTGCGACAGCGGCACGAGCAGCTTCTCGATATATACCGTCTCCGGCAGGTTCGTCGGACGGTTCCCCTCGGTTCTGGCGCGCGGGGCCGCCTTCGACGCGGCATCGAACATCTACACAGCCGGGTGCCGGTCGGGAGGCATCACGAAGTCCGACAGGTCCGGGCAGCACCTCGGCACGCTCGGGCCCGACCTCTGCGTGACCGATCTCGCCGTCGACGCCGGCGGCAACATCTACATCCTCGACTACGATCTCGACATCCTCAACATCCTCGATCCATCGGGAAACGAGGTCTCCAGCATCGGCTCTTCCGGCGACGGGCCGGGCGAGTTCTACCACCCGGGCGGGGTGGCGGTCTCGCCGGAGGGCTGGGTCTACATCGCCGACACGGCGAACAACCGCATCCAGGTCTTCGCGCCGAAATAAGTCGGGTCGGGCGCAACATTCCTTATAAAACAACTCCGTTATACTCCGCTTGAAACATCCGATAACATTATGATATAATGCGCTTTGCATATTGCGGGGATGTCCGCGGCATTCGGGGGTTCGAGTCTAAGGGGATAACACTATCGAGAAGCACTGAACGCCGCCACTGCGTATCATGACTGTCCGCGTCTCTCGCCGGGAGGAGGGCCCCTTGAAGAACGGTAAACGTCTCGCGATCGTCGCGCTTGCCGCGGCGTTTCTTTTCGTATGGCCGCACCAGTCTACGATGAGCGACACGGCCCAGTTCGTGAACAACGAGATCGTGTTCGCCGACGTCATCGTCGAGATCGAGATCTACGGACTCGGCATGGAGATATACACGATGTCCGGGACCTGGGAGATCAGCTTTTCCGATCCGATCGAAGCGCCCGATGGTCACATAGAGATAGAGACCGAGATCGTTTCGATGGACCTCGTGGGTACGGGGATCATCGCCCGCGACTCCGGACTTCCCTCGCCGGGAGAGGTGAGGAGCATCGAGCCGGGGATCGATTTCCCCGCCGAGAGCTTTTTCGACGTCTATATCGAGATCGAGATTCCCGACAAGATGCCGGGGGTGACCCTTCACAACGCTTCCCCGGATCATATCGTGGGGCTCGTGGACGACTTCCCCTCGTATTTCGATCCGTATAACAACCCCGCGCCTTTTCCGGAGACACCGCTCCTCGACGAGTTCGACACGGAAGTCGGCATGATGAGGATCATTCACTTGAAGATGACGCCGTACTACCCTCCCGAGACGCATATATTCGTCGACAGGATGAAGGGGTCGGACATCCTCATGCCCTACCCGGAAAACGAGGAGCTCTTCAGGGTATCGGCGGAGGTCTCCGGCCCGTACGAGGTCCTCTCCATGGAATTCAGCTACAGGATCATGGGCAGCCCCGACCCATGGACGCCGTTCGCCTTCGACACCGACGGAAGCGCCGAGGGCTGGTCGACGATCGAGGACAAGGGCAGCGGCGACGGCTGGTCGGGATATCTCGACAGGTGGTCGTTCCCGCCCGAGGGAGAATGGTACGATCTTCTGGTAACGGCGAACACGGCGCGCAACGGCCCGATCAGCGGCATCGGCGCTCCCGTCTTCATCGATCCGATCCCGCCGTTCCCGGAATTCGTGGAAATCGATCCCGACTCGATCGTCTACGCCAAGCCGGACAGCCTGATCATCCTTCTCATACGCCTTCTCAAATATGTCGTGCTTCCCCCCCAGGTGAAGATTCAGGTCTTCCCCCTCGGGGTCGATTTCAAAAGGCCCCTGACCCCGGTCAACCAGCTGGCGATAGGCAACAGCGAAGCCAATCTCGATTCCATGTCGTGCGGACCGGCCTCTGCGGCGAGCTGCCTTAAATATTTCGCCGACCACGGGCATCCCGAGCTCGACAACCCGGGAGGCGACACGTCGAAGCCCGGGCAGACCGGCGAGCAGATGGCCGGGGAGCTCGGCACGGCGATGGGAACGAATGCCACCACGGGGACGACGGCCGGCGGCATGGTCTCCGGGATCAACAGCTACCTGCAGTCGCACGGAAAGACCGGATGGACCGTGGAACACAAGGAGATCAACGAATATCTCGATATCGGTGATATGTTCGACGAGTTCGAGGCGGACGGCGAGGATGTGATGATGATCGTCCAGAACATCCTTCCGAACGGGGATACGGTGTCCCACTGCGTGACGCTCGGCTCGAAGGGATCGAACGTGTATGAGACAGAAGAAGGGCCTGTTCATGCGATGCACGTCTCGTACACGCTAGACTTCATGGATCCCTGGAACGGGGAAAGTACCGAAAACAACGAGTACAACGTCAGCCACGACGACGACGGCAAGCCCACCCTCGTGGGGTACAAGGTCGACAGCACCGCGACGAGCGACGCGAGGATAACGGGGTACGTCAAGGTTTCCCCGCCCGATTCCAGCGGCGGCGGAGAACGTCTGGCGATCCCGGCGGCGCCCGATCCCGGCTGGATCGAGGTCGCCACCGGCGTCCTTCAGGGCAACAGCGCCATCGACACATTCTACTGGGACACGACGGGATTCCCCGGCGGCCTCTACCTCCTCGAGGTAGTCTCGGAGACTCCTGACGGCCAGACATGCAGGGACCTCCGTCTCGCCGGCATCCCGGAGTACACGGTCGACGCCGATCCGCCGACGCCGGAGACGCCGACCAGATTGATCGGCAGCTACCCGAACCCGTTCAACCCGATGACGACGATCGAGTTCCATGTGGCCAGCGACACAAAGGTCGACATCACGATATACGACGCGGCGGGCCGGACGGTGAGGCGCCTCGTGCGCAGCAGGTTCTACGGCACGGGGACGCACCAGGTCAGGTGGAACGGGATCAACGACATCGGTGCGAGGGTCTCGAGCGGCGTCTATTTTTATAGATTTACGGCCGACGGTCAGGAGTTCAACAGCAAGCTCGTGCTGCTGAGGTGATATCCGACTCAGGCTCTGTCCTCGAGGATCATGACATCCATTATGGTGCCGTCTGAGAGGTAGCGCTCCAGCACGGCGGCGTCCCTCGCCAGCTCGGCGAGCTCGTACCTGCGCGATGCGGGCAGCTCGTCGAGCTCCGCCTGTTCGACACCGTGCTCGTAGAGGAAATCCATCACGTTCTCGAGGTGCCTCAGCTCGATCTTCTCGGCTCCGGCGAGGCTCTCGAGGTTCCTCCCGTACCTCTCGCGCACCTCTCCGGCGGGCTCGATCCTGACCGGATGTAGCTCAAGGAATCTCTCGGCGAAATCGACGATCACGGAGGAGGCTCCCTTGAAGGAGATCCTGTTCATCCCCTCTCCCCCTCTCCCGACGGGCCTATCCTGATGATCGGGCCGGGCAGGTCGTGATCGGCAACCATGCTGTAGAGCCTGTTCAGCGCTCCGAGTATCTCGTATATCGCCTTTGTCTGAACGGGATCGGAGAGCTCGACGTCGAGGCGTGACATCTTTGTAGACATGAAACTACTCTCGACACACGAAGCCTCCATTTCGTCGAAGACGAACGCCTCACCGTTCTTGTCGACGCACCCGAGGCCGTCTGCGAAATCGATCAGCTCGTTGAGCCAGAGATGATGGCTGACGCATTCCGAGCCCTCGAGGTCGGCCCTGTAGAGTATCGCGCCGTCGAGGCCGGCGCCGGTGAGGTCGGCGCCGGAGAGATCTGCTCCCATGAGATTCGCTCCCCCTAACTCCGCCCCGGAGAGATCCGCACCGCTGAGGTCGGCCTCCATCAGGTCGGCGCGTGAGAGATCGGTTCCCCTTAGGTCCGCGTCCGATAGGTCCGCTCCGGCCAGCATCACGCCGCGCATATCCGCCCCGGCGAGATTAATACCGGAGAGATCCCTGATCTTTATGTTGGATCCGGAGAGATCGGGGCGCACGTCGTCGTTCATCTTCCGCCACACGTTCCACGCGGCGACGCCGTCCCCGAGAACTTCGATATGATAGGGATCCGACATGGTCAGTATTCCTTCCGGCGATCAGCCGCTCCGCAATATCTCAATACGCCGGAGAAACGGGAATGTTCCCTTTCCTGAGGGATTATCCTCCACGGCAGGGGCCCGCGTCGAGGATTTATAGCGGAAACACACCGGCAAACATTCCTAACTGACGTATTATCATGAAAAAAAACCTGTGAAGTGGAACAAAAACCATTAAATTTATGTATGAATAATAAGGCGGAGGTTCCCCGCCGTGCAAATCCTGTCGCCACGGATCCGCGGACTACGGAGTTGTTATGTTTTCGAGCCGCCCGGTGTCGATGGGGCGTTGTTCTATATTGTGCTGCGCCCTGCTTATGGCCGTCCCTTCAAATCTTCTATCCGATGATCCGGAACTCAGGGATCCCGATCTTTTCAACAAGACGACTCCTCCTCAGAGATCGCCGGTGATCGACGGTTCTTTCGTTCACAACATCGGACTCCTGCAGATGAATATAACGAACTGGGGGTTTGTCGGTTCCCTTCCGAAGAGCCGCTATCCGATGGCCGACGTCCCGTCGGCGCAGTACCCCTCCGGCTCGGGAATCGAGTATCTATACGCGGCCGGCCTCTGGGTCGGCGCCGAGAAGAACGGGATACCGTTCGTGACAACGGGGTATCCAGAGACGGAGTTCTACCCCGATACTGATCCGAGAGACGTCCTGTACCTGACTTACGAAGGAGATCCCAGGGGCGGCAAGTTTCCCGGCCACGCCGACGACGACGATGACGGACTGGTCGACGAGGACTTTCTCAACGGGTACGACGACGACCATGACGGCAGGATCGACGAGGACTTCGCCGCGATAGGGAAGCAGATGTTCACCTGCCAGTTTTACGACGACCTGCCGGTGAGCCAGACCGTGTGGCCCGAGCACGAGCCGCTCGGCATCCGGGTCCGCCAGGAATCGTTCCAGTGGGGCGAGGAAGAGTTCCAGGATTACGTCGGGATCAGGTATACAATCGAAAACGTCGGGAACAGGTTCCTGACGAGCGTCTACGTCGGGATCTACGCCGACCTCGACGCCGGTCCCCGCGAATACGGAAGCTACCACATGGACGACCAGGTCGGTTTCTTCCAGGGGGACTGGTGCGTCAGCATCGGGTCCTCCGAGATCCCCATAGAGATACACGTGGCCTATGTCTACGACGGCGACGGCGACGGGGGCCTGACAACGTCATATTTCGGAATCGTCCTTCTCGGCCACTCGACCGATCCCAACGGTAGTAACGGGCTCCCGTATTACCCCTCTACCATGTTCAACGCCTTCCGGACATTCAAGGGACTCGCCCCGTTCATCAACGGGGGCGACGCCACAAACGATTACGAGCGGTACGAGGTCCTCTCCACGAGGCAGACTGACGCGAACACCCAGACCGTGGCGGATTACAGGGTCCTGCTCAGCTGCGGCCCTTTCTACTATCTCGCGCCGGGCGGATCGTTCTTCGTCGATTTCGCGTTCGTCGGCGGCGACGACCTCGACGACATGCTCGATCATGCAGCCACGGTGAAGAATGTATGGGAAGGGACCTGGTACGATCTCGACGGTGATCCCGAGACGGGCGTCGACGGCAGGGAGTCGCCGCGCACAGGCCCCCTGGAGGATTTCGATCCTGACCTGTGCGACGGCGTCGAGGAGAAGTTCGACATCGTGAAGTTCGACACGATATGGGCCAACAACGACTGTTTCATCGAGCTGAGGAGATATATCTTGCCGACAAAATGCTACAGGAGGATCGACGCCGACCGGACGACATACATGACGGGCATGCTCGGGAAGGAGCACCGGCTCCACTGGGTGACCGGATCGGCCCCGGCGGCCCCCAACATGAGGCTGGTGCCGAGGGACAGGGCCGTCGAGGTCTACTGGGACAATCTCAGCGAGATCGTCCCCGACCCGATCTCGCTGGTGCATGACTTCGAGGGGTACCAGATCTGGCGCGCCGACGACTGGCACAGGCCGGCGGGCACGACCGAGAAGACCGGGCCGAGGCACGAGCTGTGGAGCCTGCTCGAGATGGGGGACCTGCTCAACGGCGTACTTCCCGACAGGGGATTCGAGTACCCCGAATCAGAGGGCGGCTGGATATACACGCCTCTCGAGAATCTCGGGGACAGGGAAGAGCACCTCGCCAGCTTCGAGCTCTCGGTGATGAGCTATCCCCTCGACACAGTTCCATGCCCGCCCGGGCTGACCACCGAGATATGCGACACCCTCGAGAGTATGGCACGGTGGAAACTAGGATGCGAGGGGGGCAGACGGTATTACAGGTTCGTCGACAAATACGCGAAGAACGGGCTGCCGTACTTCTACGCCGTCATCTCGTACGACCACAACTTTCTCCGCGGCGATCCGTACGAACCGAACCGGTACAACTCTCCGTCCTCGAATTTCCTCTTCACGAGGGCGAGGTCGGCCGCGCAGAGCAGCGAGAGCTACCTCGAGAAGAAAGTGTACGTGGTACCCAACCCGGTGACGGACGCCGCCATGGAACCCTGGCGCCTTGAGCCGAACAACTCCGACGTGACCGGCCTGAGATGCGAGTTTCGCAACCTGCCGGAATGCCGCTGCACGATTCGTATCTATACCGTGGCCGCAGACCTCGTTCAGGTCTTACACCACGACGGCAGCGGCGGAGACGGGACCGCAGCGTGGAACCTCGTATCGAGGAACGGACAGAACGTTACGAGCGGCGTATACATATTCGGTGTGGAGCCGGAGAGCGGTGAATTCCCCAGGACTATCGGGAAATTTGTTATAATAAGATGATGGATCTGATATGACCCGGAGACTGACTGCATACATCGCCAGGCGCGCATCCCGCAGGGAGCGGACCGGACGCTTCGGCGCATCGGTATATCTGCACCTCGCCGCCCTCGTCGCAGTCGCCGCGGCTTTGCTGGCAGGTTGTTCCGGGCCGGGCGTATTCACCGGCGAGATCAGGGAAAACAAGCATCCCACCCTCGAGCTTACCAACGGCCCTCTCGAGGGCGACACGACCCTGTACACCGTTCATTTCTTCTGGCTCGGCAAGGACGAGGACGGCTCGATCGACCATTACGAGTTCTGCATGGTCGAGGGAGACCCGACAGGCTTCGACCCGGCCGACACCGTCGGCGCGTGGGGCCGGACAGTGCTGACCGACAGCGTCTTCACCGTAAGCGCGGACGACTACGACAGGAACGTCGAGATCAACAGCAGCCTCTACAGCAAGTTCAAGAAGATGCATACCTTCTTCATCAGAGCTGTCGACGACCGGGGGGCGGTCTCAGAGATCGCGTACAGGTCGTTTACCGCCTTCACCCTCGCCCCGCATATCATCATCAACTATCCATATACAACCAATCCCGAGAGGGGAGCGCAGAAGCTGAGCGTGATCTCCACCTTCAAGTGGTACGGCAAGGACCCGATTGACGCGCCGTGGAACTACCAGGAGGTCGACTCGGTAAGATATCTCTACACGTTCTACTACTCCGGTGTCATAGACGCCCTCAACAAGTACCCGGGAAACTTCGAGGACATGTGGAGCGATTGGATCTGGTATCACGCCGAAGGTGACTCCGGAAAGCAGACAACACTCGGGGACGACGAATTTCTCGTGACAAACACATCGTACATTCTCGCCGTTCAGGCGAAGGACGAGGCGGGCGCCGTATCGTCGATCTTCAACAAGAGGACCAACGTCAGGCACTTCATGGCAATGCAGCCGACCGGGCCGGTTCTTCGCATCAACGAGCCTTTCCTCGGGACTTTCGCCTTTCTCGGCGTCAATTTCCGTCCCGAGCAGGTCGACGTCCCTCCCGGATTCGAGATGAACTGGACGTGGACGGGCGATGCGAGCAGCTACGGGGGCGTCGTCCAGTCGTTCAAGTACGGCTGGGACATCGCCGACCTTAACGAGCCGACCGAATGGAACGTCTTCCCCAGCCCGTACGTGACTTCCGCCGGCCCGAAGACGTTCTACTCGGGCGTCCACACCCTCTACGTCGAATCGGCGGACAATCTCGGAACGAAAACGCTCGGCACGATCGAGGTCACGGTAATCCCCATCGTGATGGCCAGGGACCTGCTCTGGGTCGATGACTTCCCCTCACTCGACTTCGCCCAGCAGATATACGCCTTCCCGACCGAGTCGGAGCATGACGAGTTCTGGAAGGACATCTGCATGAAGGTCAGGGGATTCGACCCCGCCGGGGACATCTACGACGTCGAGGACAACGACTACTACGTCCCGCCCATGGACCTGATCTTCAAGTACAAGAACATCATCTGGTCCTTCTCGACCGCCATCGACCCACTGGCGGGAAGCGTGTGGAACCGCGTCGTCTACTACACGCCGCCCGGCTCGGCGGGCATGCTCAACCTGAACTTCCTCACTTACTACCTCGCGTTCGGCGGCCACCTGTGGACCGTGGGCGAGGGCCAGAGGAGCGGGGGCCTCGCCGCCTGCCTATACAGCAACCTCTTCCCGCTCTACATCCGGTGCGAGTTCTGGGGATCGAGCCCCAACTGCAACAGCACCACGGGCGAAAATACGATGGCGTACCGCGACTTCTGCGCGTCGGCACTTGACAAGGCAGAGGGGCTCTTTCCCAAGACATATCTCGGAGCAAGGAAGCTCGATTACGATGCGATGCGGCACGCATGGCTCGACGATTCCGATCCTGTGATCGCGGGCATCGAAGGCCTTCCGCACAGACTCGAGCTCTGGGAGCGGGTCACGCGGCCCGGCATGTTCTTCGACCCGTGGGTGCGAGGCTTCCACTACGTCGAGTACTACGACCCCGAGTATTACATGCATTACCTCGGCAAGGTGTCTCAGTCATGCTTCCACCCGATGTACCGCGCCACGACGATGAACTCATATTCAGTCGTCTACAACTCGACCGTCGCCTTCTGGTACACGAAGTACGCCGAGGTCCAGGCGAGCCAGCCGGGCTGCATCGCCGCTCCGAGCGTGCACCTTGGATTCCCCCTCTGGTTCTTCGACCGGGCGCAGGCCGACTCGCTGGCAACTGCTGTTTTCAACGTCTGGCAGCTGCCTCTCGTCCAGCACGAGACCTTCTCCGATTGACAGAACCTGCCATCCTTCCAATCATGAGACTCTCTGATTGACGGCGCCGGTTATTCTTCACCAGGCTCTCCGCGCTAAAGAATGTTCCGGCTAATATATGTTGACACGTACCGCCGGGCCGGTTTACACTCCAGCCGTATTAAATAACTTCAGGCATCCCGTCAGGGATGTGAAAGGGAAGAGGGTGAGAATCCCTCACGGACCCGCCACTGTGATCGGCCACTGAGCCGTAAGTCAGGATACCTGCCTGGAGCAAATGGTCCCTGGCCCTCTTCGAGGATTGAGAGGAAAGGGAGAGGTAATTTTACCCTCCGCCCTCGCACCACGAGGACGGGGGGTTTTTCTTGCCCTCCTTGCACGTTCCCCCTTTTCTGATCATCGAGGACCGCCTGCCCGCGCGGAACGATTCCGCCGGGTCCGCAGGAGGAGAAGCTTGCTTCCTCGATCGCCGAGAACTCACCGCGCCCTGTGGTTCGCCGTGCCCTGCCTCGCGGCGGCTCTCCTCTCTGCGCCCGCCGCCGGAGGCGATAACTTCTCCGGATCGAAGAAAGGATCCGCCGCCGTCACGTCGAAGAGAAGATTCGTCGACACCCTGTTCTGGGCGCCGGAGATCCTCGTCGAGGCGGACAGGATCGGTCCCGAGGAGGACATCATGAGCCGGAGCGGCTTCGTCGCGGTCGTGAACCTCTCTCCTCGCCGCCACAGGATCGAGGACGCCGCCTCCATCCTTTCGAGGTCGGTAGGCGTCAGGGTGAAGCGCTACGGCGGCCTCGGCTCGTTCGCCACGATGTCGATCCGCGGCTCCTCATCGTCACAGGTCCAGTTCTACCTCGACGGAGTGCCGCTCAACGACCCGTACTCCGGGATGACCGACCTCAACGACATCTCCACCGGCGACCTCAAGCGAATCGAGATCTACAGGGGCACGAGCCCGACGGGATTCGGCGGCTCGTCGATCGGCGGTACTGTCAACCTCGTGTCCGCCGCGAACGGCGACGGGGGAACCGGGACGTGGTTCGAGGCGCACGGTTCGACCGGCTCGTTCGGGACGCGCAGACTGACCGCCGCAATCAGACCGCAGGCCGGCCTGGTTTCACTGCGGCTCGGCGGCGGGTACCTCGAGTCGAGGGGCGATTTCCCCTTCACCGACGACAACGGGACTCCGATGAATCCCGATGACGACGCCGAGGCGCTGAGGCTGAACAACGACTTCATCAGGTGGAACGCCGCCGGGCGGCTCGGAGTCGCGGCGCATGGATTCGACGACCTCTCCCTGAACTTCAGCGCGGTATCGAGGGAGGGCGGGATCCCCGGGATAGGCTCTAACCAGTCGTCCCGCGCCCGCTCTGAACGGGACAGGCGCATCGCCTACATGAAGCTCAGGCCCTCCCCGCTGGCCGGCAGGAAGCTCCACCTCGAAGGAACGGCATTCTATTCGTGGACGGCCGACAGATTCGACGACCCGGGCGCCGATATCAGTCTCCTGCGCCAGTCGACCGACAACCGTATCATCTCGACGGGCGGCAATGTCCGGTCGAGGGTGTTTGTTCCGTCGGCCCGGCTCTCGATCGAAGCCTTCCTCGAGGGGAAAAATGAGCGCTTCCGCCCCCGCGATTTCCTTCCGCAGCCTTCGGAGGGCCCCGAGCGCAAACGCGAGACGGTGACGGCCTCGGCTTCGGCGGAGCTCGGCCTTGCCGGCGAGAGGCTGTTCGTCACAGGCGGCCTGAGGCACGAGTGGAGCCGCAGCGAGTTCTACGACGAGCCCCTCTTCCCCTGGCTGCCCCCGGTGGCGCAGGGACCGGTCGAGCGCGAGGAGACGACTCCCTGCCTGGGCTTCAGGGCAGGCCCTGCGAAGTGGCTCACGATCAAGGGAAACTGGGGCAGGCACTACCGGCTTCCCAGCTTCTTCGAGATGTTCGGCAACTCCGGAACGGTGACAGGCTCCCCGGGGCTCGAGCCGGAAAGAGGGACGAACAGGGATATCGGCATCGTCTGCTCGGCCGGACGGCTGTGGAAGATCGAGCGGCCGCGGCTCGAGGCGGTCTACCTCGATAACGAGCTCGAGGGGCTGATCCTCTTCTTCCAGAATTCCCAGTATACGGTCAAGCCGAGGAACATCGGGTCGGCGACCATACGCGGATTCGAGCTCTCAGCCTCCGGGCTGATAGCGGGCACGCTTAGGTTTTCCTGCAACTACACGCACCTCGATTCGAAGGACACGAGCCCGATCCCCTACTACAACGGGAACGAGCTCCCCGGGCGGCCGATACACGAGGCCTCGCTGAGCTCGGAGCTCTTCGGCAGGAGATGGAGCGTCACGTGGGAATTCCACTACATGGGGAGCAACTACCTCGACAGGGCCAACCTCGCCCTGTCCGGAGAGAGAAGGATACACGATCTGATCCTCGTGCTGCGGTCGCCGGGGCACGGGATCTCGCTGTCGCTCGAGGGACACAATCTCGGCGACGAACGTATATACGACGTGAGCGGCTTCCCCCTGCCGGGCAGGTCGCTCTTCGCAACCATCGGATACAGCAACTGACAGGAGAGAGACATGATGATCCGTCACGCAGACACAACCGCCTTTGCCGCAGCCCTTGTAATGATCGCACTGATCGCGGCCGCTCCCGCCGCGGTCGCGGCCGACTACGCCTTCATCACGACGACCGACTACTCGACCGGCTCCTCGTCGGTCATCTGGCTCGACCCGGGCTATACGACCGACATCGGCGTCGCACCGGTCCACAGCGACGCCGTTGCGCGCTGGTACGACGGACTGGTCTATGTGATAAACAGAGCGGGCGCCGACAATATCCAGATCCTCGACCCGGAGAACAATTTTTCCACCCTCTCCCAGCACTCGACGGGGAACGGTACCAACCCGAAGGACATCGCGTTCGTCTCACCGTCAAAGGCTTTCGTCTCGAGGTACAATTCCAACGACCTGCTCATCATGAATCCCGCTACCGGGGCATATCTCGGCACGATCGACCTCTCGCAGTTCGCCGACGGGGACGGCCTCTGCGAGATGGACCATATGCTGATCAAGGACGACCTCCTGTTTGTCGCGATTCAGAGGCTCGACGGTGACAACTACTGGATGCCGGTCGGAGACAGCTACATCGCAGTAGTCGACGCCGCCGCCGACACGCTGATCGACGTCGACCCGGGGACGCCGGGGAAACAGGCAATCCCCCTGACGGCTCCGAATCCGTTCACCGATCTGAAGTTCGATCACGACGGGTACACGATACTCGTCTCGTGCGTCGGCCTCTGGGGCGTGGCCGACGGAGGGATCGAGATGATCGACCCGGTCTCCATGAGCTCACAGGGATTCATGATAACGGAATCCGCCGCAGGCGGGGACATCAACGAGTTCGAGATACTGTCCGCCACGAAGGGGTACATGATCATCGCGACGCCGTCGTTCACCACCGCCCTCGTGCCGTTCGATCCTTCGACCGGCACGGCCGGAGCGCCGCTCCATTCCCCTCCGGGCTGGGTGCTCAACGACATCGAGATATCGCCGGAAGGCGAGCTCTTCGTCGCCGACCAGACCGGGACGGCGCCGGGCATCTGGATCTGGGATACATCGTCCGACACGCTGCTCACGTCCTCGCCGAAGAGCACGGGGCTTCCGCCCTTCCAGATCTGCTTCAGCAGCCCGGCGTTCTCGCCGGCCGAACTGCCCCCTGCATTATCCCTCGGGGCGAACTACCCGAACCCGTTCAATCCGGTCACGACGATCCCTTTCTCGCTCGAAAAGAGCGGGCACGTCGAACTGACCGTCTATGATGCGGCGGGCAGGAAGATCTGCACCGTGGCTAAGTGCCGATTCACCGCCGGTGCTCATGAAGTGATCTGGAACGGGACCGGAAGTGACGGTCGGGCCTCTGCTTCAGGTGTATATTTCATCAGGATGAGGTCAGCAGGCGAAATAGCCGTAAGGAAGCTCGTGCTTATGAGATAGTACGTGTCTCTTTTGAGCAAATAGATTTAAATGAACCCCGGCTGCAGAGATATCCGAGATCCAGCAGCCGGGTTTTTTCATGGATTGATCGATTTCATGGATCGCGAGGCCTCATGGATCACACGATTTCATGGGTCACAGGATTTCTCGGATCGCGAGGCTCCATGTACCACAGGACCTCAAGGATCACAGTACTGTTCCATGTGTTTTTCCCCGAAAGCTCTTTTGGCCTCCAGGCGGTTATGCTTCGCGCATAACAGCCTCAGATTGGATGGCGAGTTGTCCCCGCCCCTGGCGAACGGGACTATGTGGTCTATCTGAAGGTCCCGCGTCGAGCCGCACCGTTTTCCCCCGGGCGCCACAAACGTACATCTCCCCCTGTCCCTGGCGTAGACCTCATCGCGCACGGACCGGGGAATATATCGCGACTCTTCCCGCTTCTGCGGACGCTTCGGTTGCGGCTGCTTTGACTGTGACGGTTTTGTCTGCTTCTGAGAGGGTCTCAGATGCTTCTGCGAGGATTTCGGCCCTTTTTGTCCGTCTTTCCGCTTCTCGCGCTCGGCCTTCCTCCTGATCCTGCCCTCGGGGCTGTGACGTTCGATGTACTCGTCCATCAGGATATCGAAGAGCTCCTCAAACTCGAGTTTTGCGTGATGCTTCGT
>JAUWCL010000010.1 GCA_030609325.1 Candidatus Krumholzibacteriota bacterium | reverse complement strand
AGGTCGATCTTTTTCGGATCGCAGTCGACGCAGGTCACGTCGTTGCCGGTTTCCGCCAGGCAGGTGCCGGTTACCAGTCCTACGTAGCCGGTTCCGACCACGGTGATTTTCACGATTGGAACTCCTCTGACGATTCTGCCGAGCACTGCCGCTACCAGACCAGCATGTCGGAAACAGTTAACTCCAACGGAATTGTAGCACGCCATCGGCGAAGTAGCGGCGGAGGGACTCGAACCCACGACACGCGGATTATGATTCCGCTGCTCTAACCAACTGAGCTACACCGCCACGCACCAGTGAATAGTATAAAAATGCGCCGTCATGTCAAGCGAAAATAGAATGGCTGGGGGCGAAACACACTGAAATACCGACAGTTCCGGGATTGCGAGGTTCAGCCTCCAACCCTTATATTACTTGCCCGCCAGGTGCTTGTTTGCTATAGATACTTCGTGCAACCGGAAGGAAGATCGAATGTGGAAGTGCTGACCGAAAATGACGCTCCCGGAGGGAATCTCGAAGGCAGACGGATCGTTGTCCTCGGCTACGGCAACCAGGGCCGGCCGCAGGCGCTCAACCTCCGTGACAGCGGCTTCGATGTTGCTGTGGCGGCAAGGCCCGGCGGGAAGGCCTGGAAAACGGCCGAAAGTGACGGCTTCGAAGTCATGGAGCCGCAGAGGGGAGCGCTCGAGGCGGATATCCTTATGTGCCTTCTCCCCGACGAGGTGCAGGGGCATGCATGGAGGAGCTATATCGAGGATAACCTGCCGAAGGGCTCGACGATCTGCTTCGCCCACGGATTCGCCGTCACGTTCGGACAGATCAAGACCGGGGAATACGATCTTGTCCTGGTGGCTCCGAAGGGACAGGGAGGAAGACTGCGCTCGGCGTACCTCGAAGGGTCCGGGCTCCCCTGTCTCTTCGCCGTCGAGCATGATGCGACCGGCCTGGCCCGCGATATCGCTCTCGGCATCGCGAAGGGCCTCGGCTGCCTGAGGGTCGGCGCTTTCGAGACGACCTTTCGGGAAGAAGCGCTCAGCGATCTCTTCGGTGAGCAGGCTATACTCGTAGGCGGGGTGCCGGCGCTGATCAAGGAGGCCTTCGATCTTCTCGTCGAGAAGGGATTCAGCCCAGAAGTGGCATACTTCGAATGCATGCATGAGCTGAAGATCATCGTCGATCTATTCTCGCTCCACGGCCTGTCGGGAATGAGGGAGGTCATCA
Organism: Candidatus Krumholzibacteriota bacterium; assembly: GCA_030609325.1. Taxonomy (GTDB): domain Bacteria; phylum Krumholzibacteriota; class Krumholzibacteriia; order Krumholzibacteriales; family Krumholzibacteriaceae; genus JAUWCL01. The sequence continues at coordinate 76,555 of JAUWCL010000010.1, read as the reverse complement.
GCGGAACGGCGGCATTCGGTGGATTGAAATACGGCGAGAGGCTGGTCACGGAAGAGACCGCCGCCGAAATGAGAAGGATGTTCGACAGGATAGAGAGCGGAGAGTTCGCCCGCGTATGGCTCGAGGAAGCGGCGGGAGGGAAAAAGGAACTCGAGAAGCTCAGTGAAAGGGAAAAGAAGCTGGCGATAGAGAAAGCAGGCAGAGAAGTCAGAAAGCTTTTCACGAGAGGCGATAATGCCCGGAATATGGAGGCCCGAGATGAGACCTGAATGGAGATCAGCAGCGATAGTTTTTCTTTCCGCGGCTCTGGCCCTGTCCGTGGGGTGCGGTGGCGATAAGAAGGAAGATTCCGCCGCGGGCGACGAGAAGTTCAGGGTTCCCGACTCGCTTCTCTCGCCGATCGAGGCGTACAACCTCACCATCGATGATTATCATCCCGTGGATGGCGGCTTGATGGCAAACGCTGATATCGCGCTGTACTATCCGCCGAAGCAGATCGCCCGCTTCGTCGCCGTCAAGTCTTTCGGTGGGATCCTCGACGGGTACAGGAAGGTCAGAAAGGAAATAGGCCGGCCGGCGGAGGGCAAGGTAGTCATCATCGGGACGAAGGATTTCCCCGAATACGCGGTCATGACGCGCAAGGAGTGGTGGTACTACGCCTGGATCAAGGGGGATACGATATACAGCGAGCCTCTCGACATTCTGCTGAAGCGCTGGGATCCGATCACGGAGAAGACGCTCGCTGAGATAGGGCTTACGCAGAGGATGGCGCAGATGGCGCTCGAAGGGCTCTCGGGGGGCAGGATTCCGATATGGATGAAAGAGGCTGCCGCCTCGTATGTGGCTGACGAGCGTGCCGTCCTGCGGATGCAGATTCATCAGTTCGACGATCAGCTGGTAGACTTTTCTCCGTCGCTCGACGAACTGGAGAGGGCGATCCTCGCGGGCGACGACATGGCTCTGTCGCGCTCGTCGTATTTTTTTGCGTACAGGATGCTCGAAAATCTTCTCGAGAAGGTCGAATTCTCGAACGTGACGCGGTTCGCGAAGCGCCTGGGAGAGGGGGCGCCTCTTGACGAGGCGTCGATGGCGGAATTCGGGATGAGCTACATGGAAATGATCGCCGCGGTAAGACCGGCCGACATCATGGACGGCGCGGGCCCGCTGCCCGAGCCGAAAAATATGGAAGGACACTGACAGTACGATGACCGATAACAGCGGTGGCAATACGATAAGAGTACGGTTCGCGCCGAGCCCGACGGGCCATCTCCACGTCGGGGGGGCGAGGACGGCCCTCTACAACTGGCTCTACGCGAGAAAGACGGGCGGCGTCTTCGTCCTGCGGATAGAGGATACCGACGCCCGGCGCTCGACGCGTGAGTCGTACGAGGGGATCCTCAGGGGGATGCGCTGGCTCGGGCTGGACTGGGACGAGGGGCCCGATGTCGGCGGCGACTACGGTCCGTACGTACAGTCGGCCAGGGGTGTGCTCTATCATACCGACGCGTCCAGGCTGATAGAGGAGGGAAAGGCCTACCACTGTTTCTGTACCCCCGGGAGACTCGAAGAGCTCAAGATCGAGCAAAAAGAAAAAAAGCTCCCGATAAAGTACGACGGCCTCTGCCGGGGCTTGTCCGTCGAAGAGGCGGACGAGAAGATCAAGGCCGGCGAGCAGCACGTCCTCCGTTTCAGGATGCCCGAGGAGGGCGAGGCGCGGTTCAGGGACATCGTCAGGGGCGATTGCAAGGTCGCCAATTCCGAGCTCGACGACTTCGTACTGATAAAATCGGACGGCCTTCCCACGTACAATTTCGCTGTCGTTGTCGACGACGCGAGGATGAAGATCAGCCATGTGATCAGGGGGGACGATCACCTCTCCAACACGCCGAGACAGGTCCATATCTACCTGGCGCTCGGTTACCGCGTGCCGAAGTTCGTGCACCTGCCGATGATACTGGGCGGCGACAGGACGAGGCTGAGCAAGCGGCACGGAGCGGTATCCATCGACTGGTACAGCGACCAGCGGTACCTGCCCGACGCGATGGTCAACTACCTCGCCCTGCTCGGATGGTCGTTCGACGACCGCCAGGAACTCTTCTCGCGAAAGGCACTGATAGACAGGTTCTCACTGAAGAAGGTATCGAAGAATCCGGCGATGTTTGACAATGATAAAATGGAATATATCAACGCCGAGCATTTCAAGAAGCTGTCTCCGGCGCAGAAGGTCATGCACGTATATCACGTTCTGAAGGACGAGGGGTATATCCCCGGCGATTTTCACGTCGATCTCGAAAAGCCGGTCGACCTGAAGCTCGTTCCCGGTACCGAACCGCTGGCCGGAAACGGTGCTGAGGACGGCGAAAGAGTGGAGGGCGACGGACTGGGGCGTCTTTACCTGATCGTCTCGGTCCTCGGAAACAGGTTGAAACTTCTCAAGGACGCGCCCGGCCACATCGGATATTTCTACAAGGACGACTACGATGTGGACGATAACGCCGTGGAGATCCACCTGATGCGCAAGGAGGTGCCGGAGCGCCTCGATAGACTTGCCGATTCGCTCGAGGGCCTGAACTATTTCGACAGGGAGAGGGTGGAGGAGACGGTCAGGACCCTCGCCGACGAAATGAAGATAGAGGCAGGCGAACTGATCCATCCGAGCAGGGTCGCCCTTACCGGTGGCACCGTGTCTCCCGATATCTTCCAGGTCATAGTCCTTCTCGGCAGGGAAAAGACGGTCGAACGCCTCAGGAAGGCCGCCGGTATTGCCAAACGCTGATTATTTTCACAAAGGATATTGCGCAGGCGTATCAAATATTGTAACTTGTCTTGTACTTTCTGGAGAGTCGTCCAACGGTAGGACAGCTGACTCTGGATCAGCCGATGGGGGTTCGAGTCCTCCCTCTCCAGCCATTTTTTAATAAGGCCCCTTAGTCTAGTGGTCAGGACGCATGGTTCTCAGCCATGAATCAGGGGTTCGACTCCCCTAGGGGCTACCAGATAAAAGAACCGGCCGCCGTAACGGCGGCCGGTTCTTTGTGTGACTGGACGGGCCTCGCTGCACCGTCCGACTCGTGAGCGGCGGACCGCCGCTCTATCTGAAGGGGTTTCAGCCGAAACCTCCCGACGGGGTGCACCCTGTCGCGGAACTGGCGCAAAGAGAGAACTCCCTCTCGACGCTTTCGCTGTCGCAGTCGGGGCAGGCGACCTTCTGAGAGGAGTTCATCACGAGTTCCTCGAACCGCCTCCCGCACTTTTCGCATTTGTATTCGTATATCGGCATCTATTCTCCTCCGCTGTCCTTTTTATCTTTTGTCTCTCTATCCTTATACCGGTTCCCGGTATCGCACGTTCCGCTCATTCAGGTGGGGACTTCCATACGGGGCAGCACTATCCTCATTACCACGATCCATACCGCCAGGAACAGCAGCAGCTTAAAGATCTCGCCCATGCCTCAGACTCCTTCTATGACTTTTGAGAGTTTCTCGCGGACCAGCGCTCCGGTCTCCGCGAGGGCCTCGTTTCCCACAACGCTCATCGCAGACACCGGATCGATGGCGGCGAACCTCGAGCTTCTCCTTGAGCACCGACTTGAAGTCTATGTCGGTCAGAACGCCGAACCCTTCCTTCTTCAGCTCCTCGACCGTCCTTGAGACCGCCTCGTCGAAATCCAGGCCGACCGTCCTCGATATATTGTAACTCATTCAGGATCGCCTCCGGCCGACGGCTGTCGGGGATAAAAACTGCGCAGCGCGTTCAGTCGATATGATGTCGAGTCTTCAATTGAGCTGCAGACCATTCGGCAAATGTCCTCGGGAAGGGTGCTGGTAAGGCTGTAGAAGATCCTCCTGTGGGCACGCCGGGTACTGACCAGTTCGTGCCGACGCAGTATACTCAGATGCTTCGATACGCAGGCCTGGCCGTAGCCTGTCTCCTCAACGATGCATGATACGTTTTTCTCGCCGCCGCAGAGGCAGTGGATTATGGCGAGCCTTGCAGGGTCCGACATTGCCCTGAGCCTGCCGGCGATAGCGTTGAAGGTACCATTATCGTTTTTCGAGGCCAAGTCCGCTCCTTTCACACTCTCATATATTAATATGACAATATGATAGGATTGTAAAGTGGATGATCAAATATTTTATATCACTGATTTTTCGGTGAGACGGTGGATAGCTCAGATCCTGACCTTCTTCCATCCTCCCTCGCGGAACTTCCAGATCATCATTAACGAGAAGACGATCATATAGAGATAAAGGCCCAGCCATGCTACGGTCAGGCTCCCGCCGTAGCGCTCCACTGCCAGCCAGGAGAAGGGGATCATCACTATCCATATGCATATCATCTCGCAGATCATCACGTACATCGTGCTGCCCGCCCCCTGGAGCGTTCGCGACAGCACTATGCCGATGCCGTCGATCAGCTGGAAGGCACCGAGCAGCCTGAATGCGGTCACTCCGAGCTCTATCGTCTCGGGGGAACCGGAGAAGATGCTCATTATCTGCCGCGGAAAGAACATGAAGAGGGTGCCTGTTATTCCCATCAGGACCGAGCCAATCAATGCCGACCTCCAGCCGTAACGCGACGCGAGCGTTCCGTTTCCCTCACCGAGGCTTCTCCCTACGAGCGTTGCAGAGGCGACACCGACCGACATACCGATCATGAACGAGAGGTTGAACGCCTTGAAAATGATGTTGCTGATCGCCAGCTCCTTGACCCCGAGCCTTCCAATTAAGCTGAGGAAAACGAGGAATCCGACGATCGATATGCTCTGGACCGCTCTCGGGGCCGAGATCCGGACGATCGTTCGCATGATCTCCGACGAGAGCAGGCTGCCCCCGCGGCGGGCAATCCTTCCGAGGATCCGCCGGTGGACGAGGGCGAGGTAGAGGATAAGGCCGATTATCGTGGAGACCACAGAGGCGAGCGCAGCTCCCCGAACCTCGAGTCGGGGGAATCCGAGCTTCCCGAATATCAGGATCCAGTTGAGCAGTATGTTGAAAAGATTGACCAGTATCGATACTGTCATGTCTATTCTCACCCTGGCGACTCCGAAGACGAATCCCCTCAAAGTGAAGATCATGACCATCGTAAAGAGGCCGAGAAACCTGATCTCGAGATAGGGGATCCCCGTGGCGACTACATCAGGGTCCCTGGAGAGAAGGGAGAATATCCACGGCGTGAGGAAATAACCGGCGGCCGAAGCGGCGACCCCCACTATGAATGCGAGCAGGAGCGAGTTGGCCACTATGCGCGAATACTCCTCCGGGCGGTTCTCGCCGAGGCGTCTCGATGTCACCGCCTGGGTGCCGATGTTGAGCGCCCCGAAGACGAGGACCGCAACGAGTATGAGAAAGGAGCCGAGCCCGACGGCGGCCAATGTGACGTCGCCCAGTCGGCCGACCATCGCGGTGTCGACGATGTTCAGCGTAGTGTGGGAGATCATGCCGGCGATGATCGGCAGGGCCAGACGCACTATCTCACTGTTCACTTCGGATCCGGTCTTCATGTCGGCCTTTACAGGTTGAAAGATTCGGAAAGTGGAATATAATCGAACATCCGACGCCGTTCAACGTGGAACTTTAGACGAAAGTATGGAGAATGCTCCAGATCGACTCGAAAAAAGTGCTTTTCCCGGCGGTCTTGTCATGTGCTTTAGCCCTGGCGGCCGCTGCCTCGACCGCCGGGGGCGGGCAGGATTAATTCCTCACTTGAATTGTGAGTATATATCAGGGCAGTTCTTTCTGTCAATATGGCAGAGTAGCTGCGTCAGTCGATATCGACCGGCCTGCCGGCGAATCTGACGAACGCAAGCAGAAAGGCTGCGCCGCATGCGAGCGAGAGAACGGCAGGCAGTCCCGCGGCGAGGAGCAGGTAGCCGAAGACGATCGATGCGAACCCGACGGTGAGGACGTATGGGAGCTGGGTGCGGACGTGGTCGACGTGGTCCGCTCCCGATGCCATCGAGGACATTATCGTCGTGTCGGATATCGGCGAGCAGTGGTCGCCGAACACCGCGCCCGCGAGGATCGCGGCGATCGATGAGTAGAGGACGCGGTCCAGAGCGGCGCTGTCTCCCGCTTCTCCGGCGAACGTTCCGTAGACGAGCGGGATGACTATAGGAGTGAGTATCGACATCGTTCCCCACGACGTGCCCGTAGAGAACGATATGCCGACGGCCAGGAGAAAGACGAACATGGGAAGGAACCGCGGTGAGATGAGTCCGGACAGATGATGGATGAGATAGTCGGCCGTCCTGATCTCAGAGCAGACTTTTCCTATGCACCAGGCCAGAACGAGAATAATCATCGCCGGCACCATCGACTTGATACCGTTTACGAGGGCCATGACTGTCTGCGTCAGGTCGAGAAGCCTCTGTCCCAGGGCGAGGGCCGCCGCAACGAGGCATCCGGAGAACGATCCCCAGAGGAGTGCCTTGAACGAGTCCGATTCCTTTATCATGTCGAGCAGTCCGGCGCCTGTGTTCCCTTCGACGGCGAGCGAGACCCTTCCCGTCACGATCAGTCCTGCGACAGTGACGATTATCACCGTCGCGATCGGCAGCACCCCGTTGAAGAAACGGGGGGGCGCACCCGGCGCGGCAGCGATGCTCTCGGCGTCCATGTCTGAAATCGGGACGGCCGAGTCGCTCGACAGCTTTCCGGTCGTCCTCGCCCGTCTCTCGGCCCTGTACATCAGGGAATAGTCTCTTCCCGAAAGTACGATTATCAGCACGAACAGGACTGCGAGTATGGGATAGAAGTTGTACGGGATCGCGGAGATGAACGTGCCGAACGGATTGCGGTCGACACCGAGCGCGACGAACGACTGATTGATAAGCGAAATCTGGAATCCTATCCAGCTTGTTATCACCGCGAGCACCGTGACCGGGGCCGCCGTGGAATCTACTATGTACGAGAGTTTTTCCCGCGATATCCTCAGCCTGTCGGTGAGGGGCCGCATCGAGTTTCCGACTATCAGCGTGTTGGTGTAATCATCGAAGAAGATCATGATTCCCAAGAACCAGGTGGTCAGCTGACCGCGCTTCGGAGTCGTCGCGAGCCGGGACACCCCGGCGACAATGCCCTGCATTCCTCCCATCCTCGAGGTGATACCGACCATACCGCCCAGGAGAAGTGTGAATACTACGATCGAGACGTGGTCTGCTCCTTCCTCGGGACTCGACAGCGTGCTGACTATATAGTAGTCGACCACGTGGAGTAGTGAGGCGAGCGGCTGGAAATCCCAGAGGATGAACGATCCGAGCCAGACTCCGGCGAGCAGCGCGACTATCACCTGCCTGAAGGCGAGCGCGAAGACGATGGCGATCAGCGGCGGAAGGATCGAAAGCAGTCCGTTGACCGCCCTCGTCTCGACGTCCCAGGTCTTTCCGCCCGCGGTCGTGCTGATCCTGTGCGTTCCCGGACCCTCAACCTCGAGCATCGGGGGAGAGGCACGGAGACCGGCCGACGTACCCGAATAGACTATCTTCCCGTCGATCGCAACGGTGACGGGTATGTCGATGCCGCCGAACTCCTCCATGTAACAGGAAGGCGGCGAGTACCTGAAGGTCACGCCCCTCAGGACCGTAGTCTCGGGAGACGCGTACAGGGCTGATGGAACGATCTGTGACAGGAAGGCGACGAGAATGAATGTCAGGAAGGGCTGGCGTGGGGAATGACTCATCAGCCGATCTCCTTGATCGTCACTTCCATGTCCCTGCCCAGCAGGCGGGCGGCTTCCTCGACGTGCAGGCGGGACGATTTCCTGTTGTACTCGGCGAACAGATCTTTCGATCCGGTCTCCTGCTCCAGGATATCGAGCGACGCGATGTCGACCGATACCATGTCCGCTCCGCAAACGAAACCCGAATCATCAGCAAGTACTGGACCGGAGTCAGCGACACAGTCGCAGAGCTGCGTCATGTTCTGCATCACGTTGATCGCGTAACTCCTGCCGAATTTCCCGAAGGCGATCGTCGCCGCCTCGGCGAGCAGCGAATCAAACTTCGCGGTTTTCGGATAGATGCAGTTCTCCGGACACGAGATGACGCAGTTGCTGCAGCCCGGACACCACGAGACGTCGAAGAACGGACGTCCCCTGTCCAGCCTTATGTTGGCGGTCGGACAGCTCTCTATGCACGCACCGCATTCGGTGCATCCGTCTCCGTACACCGGTTCTCCTCCGGTATGTATTGCGCCCTTCGTCGACTTGGACATGCATCCCATCCCCACGTTCTTGATCGCTCCCCCCATACCCGAACATATGTGCCCCTTGAAATGGGAGAGCAGGAGCACTCCGTCTGCCTCGAGAGGCTCGGAGCACAGCTCGTATGCCATGAGCTCGCCGTTGAACGTCTCCGACCGGTTCGATATGACGACCGGCACGCCGAGCGAATCTCTCGTAAAGCCATTCCTGGCGGCACTTACGAGGTATCCGGCCTCGTTGTTCCTTGGGCTCGAATAGACAACAGGAGAGTCGAATACGAAGGGCCTGCAACCCAGAGAGACGAGTACGTTGACTACCTTCTTCGCGAGCGGCGCGGAAACATGAGTCCTGTTGCCGGGTTCTCCCATGTGCATCTTGACGAGGATAGAATCCCTTTCGGAAAACAAGGCGCCGAATTCTTTCTCGAGAAATGCAACGAGATCATCTTCGTGCTTAATGTGTGTGACGTCGCTTGTCATGGTGTTGTCGATTCATTTTTTTTATCCGAAGTAAAGGTGTTGGTTCGTCGGCGATGATAGCAACGTAGATATTACGTGTCAATGCGTGCTTGCAGGCGTGAATTATGTTGAAAAATAAAATGAATTTATTTGAAAAAAAGAATGAAAAGCCTTGACACTTTTTTTATCATGTTTATAAATTGAGTTCAATTAATGCAGGGTTGCTTTCACTCTTGCATCTGCGCCTGACTCGAAACGTGAAAGCGAAGGTGTTCGCTGGTAGGCTTTCAACCTTTTCAAAGGGGTGGGCAAATGGCTGTCAAGGCTAAGACCAAGAAGAAAGCCAAGGCCAAGAGGAAGGTCAAGGCCAAGACCAAACGCAAGGTCAAGGCCAAGGTCAAGGCCAAGACCAAACGCAAGGTCAAGGCCAAGGTCAAGGCCAAGACCAAACGCAAGGTCAAGGCCAAGGTCAAGAAGAAGGCCAAGCGCAAGGTCAAGGCCAAGGTCAAGAAGAAGGCCAAGAGGAAGACCAAGGCCAAAGCCAAGAGGAAGACCAAGGCTAAAGCCAAGAGGAAGACCAAGGCTAAAGCCAAGAGGAAGACCAAGGTCAAGGCCAAGAGGAAGACCAAGGCCAAAGCCAAGAGGAAGACCAAGGCGAAGAGGAAAAAATAGCAGGTCTTCGCATATCTGAGTAAAATCGGATGAGAGCGGGAAGCCCAGGCGGCTTCCCGCTTTATTATGTTGACAATAATACGGACCGGATAAATAATTTCTCTCGCAGCAGTTGATCGGAGATCGATTGTACGCAGTTGTCGTTTCCGGCAGCGCTTCAGGACCTGCCCTTCACTTAAAGAGGTATCAAATTGGCTGGAACCGTGCCGACGAAGGTCTTTCTCACAAAAGGCGTCGGAAGTCACAGGGAAAAACTCACGAGTTTCGAGCTTGCCTCTAGAGTCCTGTTGCTGCGGATTTTCGTCTTTCAACATTTTGGATTGTGTGTGGTGACACAGCGAAATCCGTAGGGGCTTAGCTCGCCACATTTCGCTTTGAAGGAGAATTGTCCATGAGATTGAAACACATCGTGACCCCAATACTTCTATTCGCAACCGCGGCCTCTGCCGCAACCATCGGAATACTCCTCGTTAGACGCTACACCGGGCAAGAACTCACGGAGTTAAGCTTGAGTCTCCAGAGTGTCATTTTTGTGTTCACGGCATCAGCAGGTCTTCTTATCCTAATCAAGTACTGGAACTCAGTGGAGGCAGAGCTGAATCACAAACGATGGAAGAAACTGAACCATCTTGAAACCTCTTTCCATAGCTTCCGAGAACGACATGTTGATGTAATTCCGGCTTTCGACTATCCGCACATCTTGCGTAAGGAGTACTTTCCACTCTGCGAAAAAGCCATAGAGTATGACGAGACCGAGCCCGAGAAACAGGCAGCCGTATTTACACCGGGTTAAATATCGCAATTGAGGCAATTAGATGACTTCCTTGAGTTTTTTGAAAATCTGTACTATGCGGTCTTGCAGCGCCTCGTCGGTGTTGAAGATGTGCTCGTGTTTCTGAGGTACTACATTATCCTCCTGGGTGATGCTTACTACGATTCCAAGGAGCAGTGTCTTAAGCACTATGTTGACCATTACTATTACAACATTGTGCCTCTCCTTGATCTCGTTGAATCACATCTTAGGAAGAATCATGTGCATTTAATCAATCGGATTTTTGAGAACTACCCGAGAAGGTAGGAGAACCGAACAATAAAGACGGTGTAAGAACATATCAGAGATCGTCGACTGGTAGGGTCCGGTCGAGGCGGTCGCGGTGGGGGAGAAGGGAGGATGTGATGATCGCCGAGATACGTTCCGGCGCGGTGGTTGGGATCGACGGGTACGGCGTGAGCGTCGAGATCGACATTACGAGGGGACTTCCGACATTCACCATAGTGGGCATGCCCGACGCGGCGGTCAGGGAGAGCCGCGAGAGGGTGAGCGCCGCCCTGCGCAACAACGGCTTCAGAATACCTGGAAGCAGGATCACGGTGAATCTCGCTCCGGCGGATATCAGGAAGGAGGGAAGCTCTTTCGACCTACCCATTGCCGTCGGGATACTCCGGGCGAGCGGCCAGGCCGTTTTCCCGCCGCCGGACAACGTTCTGCTCACCGGCGAGCTTGCTCTCGACGGCAGGCTCAAGCCGGTGCGCGGCGTTCTGCCGATAATATGCCACGCGAAGGCCGCGGGGTACGGCGCGGTTGTTATCCCCGAAGGGAACGGTTCCGAGGCCTCGGTGGCGGGCGGCATCGAGATCGTCCCGTGCGCTGATATTATGGAAGTCCTCGCTTACCTGTCCGGCGGACCCGCACCGCCTCGTCCGGCCGTGCCTCCCGAAGTCCCGTTTAACGCGGACGGTCTCGATTTTGCACAGGTGACGGGACACCAGTCGGCGATCAGAGCCCTGCAGATCGCTGCTGCCGGCGGGCATCACACGATGATGGTCGGGCCGCCCGGCTCGGGAAAGACGATGCTGGCGAGGAGGTTCGCGACCGTCCTCCCGCCGCTCGACGGGGACGAGAAGCTCGAGGTCGCGATGATCCTCAGCGTGACTGGAAGGCTCTCAACGAAGGCCCCGCTGTCGAGACGTCCGTTCAGGGCGCCCCATCATTCGGCGAGCGACGCGGGCCTGGTCGGAGGTGGAAGGAACGCTTCCGCCGGCGAGATCACACTGGCGCACGGCGGGGTCCTCTTTCTCGACGAGCTGACCGAGTTCAGGCGAAACGTACTCGAGACACTCAGGCAGCCGCTCGAGGAGGGCAGCATAGTGATAGCACGCGCCAACGCGGTATGCCGCTATCCGGCGAGGTTCCAGCTCCTCGCCGCGATGAATCCCTGCCCCTGCGGCTTCCGCGGCAGCCCGTCACGAGGCTGCACCTGTACGCCCGCGGCCGTAAAGCGTTACCTGTCGAAGATCTCCGGGCCTCTTCTCGACCGTGTATCGATTCATATTCCCGTAATGGCGGTCGAGCCGGAGAAGTTCGAATCGCAGAACAAGAACGGTACATCTTCACGGGAGATTCTCGAAAGGGTGCTTCTTGCGACCGGGATTCAGAAAGACAGGTATGCGGAGTCCCCGGATTTCAGGAGGAATGCCGACGTGCCGCTATATGCTCTCGAAAGGTTCTGCCCGATGGAGGACGACGCGCGCGGCCTGCTTGACCGAGCCCAGAGGACACTGAGGTTCAGCGCGAGATCAAGAAGGAATATCATACAGGTCGCCAGGACGATAGCGGACCTCGAAGGAATGGAAAGGATAAGACCCGCGCATGTGGCGGAAGCCGTTCAGTACAGGGTGCCCCCCGATCTGCTGTGAAAAAGCCCCGGGATCGCGCGATTCCGGGGCCTGACAGGCATTTTCAGTCGAATAAACTACAGGTTCCTCGCGTGGAGGATGTCCCTGGCGATGATCATTCTCTGAATTTCGCTCGTTCCCTCGAAGATCCTGTTGATCCTCGAGTCGCGGTACATCCTCTCGATGGGGTACTCGCAGATGAATCCGTATCCGCCGTATATCTGCATCGTCTTGTCGACAATGCGATCGAGTGCCTCGGAGCAGTAGAGCTTCACGATCGACGACTCGCGGGTGATGTTTTTGCCCTCGTCGTACATCCAGGCGGTGCGGTACAGGATCGATTCCATGTTGTAGATCTCCATCGCCATGTCGGCCAGCATCCACTGGATCGCCTGATTCGATGAGATCTTCCTGCCGAACTGGACGCGCTCCTTCGAGTAGGCGGCGCTGAGGGCGAGGCACTCCTTCGCCGCGCCGAGCGCGGCCGCTCCGAGTCCCAGGCGCCCCGTGTTCAGTACCTTCATCCCGACGAGGAAGCCGCGGCCCTCGCGGCCGAGGAGGTTATCCTTGGGGACTTTCACGTTCTCGAAGACGAGTTCGGTGGTCTCCGAGCCCCTTATCCCCATCTTCTCCTCGATCTTGCCGACGCTGAATCCCTCGAACTCCTTCTCCACGATGAAGGCACTGAGCTTGCCGTCGGACGGTCCGCCCCTCATCCTCGCGAATGTCGTGATTATGTCGGCGAAACTGCCGTTAGTGATGAATATCTTTTGCCCGTTGAGCAGGTAGTGGTCGCCCTTGTCCTCGGCCGTGGTGTTTGAGGCGTAGGCGTCGGAGCCGGCATTGGATTCGGTGAGGCCGTAGGCTGCGATCTTGCTTCCCTCGGCCAGCGGGACGAGATACTTCTGCTTCTGCTCCTCGGTGCCGAACATGTATATGCCCGAGGCGCCGATGCTCTGGTGAGCGCCGATGAATGTCGCCGTCGAGGCGCAGCCGCGGCCGATCTCTTCCTGCATGATGCAGTAACCCATTTCGCCCATCCCCGCGCCGCCGTACTCGGGCGGGAACGAGATGCCGAGAAATCCCAGCTCGCCGCACTGTTTGATGATTTCTGGGGGTATCTTGTGTTCTTCGTCTATCTTCGCTGCGATAGGCTTGAGCTCGTTGTTGACGAACTTGCGGACCATATCCCTGAGCATGTTCTGTTCATCGGTGAATGTCCATTCCATCGATAGCTCCTCCTTAAAATGTGAATTGTCAGAATATGTACCGGATTTTCCGGGTGTCAAGCGAAATGAGTTGTTCCTCATTTATCCTGCATGATACCTTACCAGTCACATGAATGTTTCAGCAAGAGATGAATGGTTTCCTCTCGGGCGCAAGGGCGCGACGGACATCTTAAGGAAGGTTGTGCCGGTGATCAGGAAGGTCGTAAGGGGCTTCCGCGATCCGTCCGTCACACAGATAGCTAAGAGGTCGAGGTCTCCCTTCAGGGTGCTCGTATCGACAGTTATCAGTGCGAGGACGAAGGACGAGGTCACGGGCGCCGCCAGTGAGAGGCTCTACGCGCTCGCTTCTACTCCCGAAGAGATGTCGCGTCTCAGGATCACATCGATCGAGAAAGCGATATATCCGGCCGGTTTCTACAAGACGAAGGCGAGAACGATTAAAAAACTCTGCAGGATACTCGTCGACGAATACGGCAGTATGGTCCCCGACGAGATCGACGAACTGGTCCGTCTTCCCGGAGTGGGGAGGAAGACGGCGAACCTTGTTCTGACTCTCGGCTTCAGAAAACCGGGAATATGCGTCGACACGCACGTCCATCGCGTGTGCAACAGGCTCGGGGCCGTGAAAACGAAGAATCCCACCGAGACCGAATTCGCACTTCGGGAAGTTCTTCCGAAGAGGAACTGGATCGAGATCAATGACCTGCTGGTGATGTACGGGCAGGCGGTCTGCAACCCGGTCTCACCGTGGTGCTCGAGATGTGGTATACTCAGACATTGCGGCTGCGTCGGCGTCACCCGGTCGCGTTGAGCATGATCCCTGTAAAAGGAGAGACGATGCGTTTTCTGACGACCCTTATCATCACGCTTGTTCTGGCGGTCCCCGCAGCGGCTGGGGATATCGAATTCGACGACTACTTCACCGAGGGGTGCCTGCGGGTCGACCTGTATCACACGGGAACGGCGGAAAGCGAGACCTACGCAGTCGACGAGTTGATACGCGAGCCTCACTGGGGCGGCAACCCGAAACGGCTGTTTGATACGATGAACCTCGGCAGCCATATCATGCGTGTCTACGACCTCGAAACGAACAGGGAGATCTTCTCGCGCGGATACTGCTCGATCTTCAGCGAATGGGCGACGACCGACGAAGCGATCGAGGGGATTCCGCGGACGTTTCATGAGACGCTCCTGATGCCGATGCCGAAACGCCCCGTCCAGATTCGGATAGACAGGCGCGACAGGAAGAACATATTCCGCAACGTCTACGATCTCGTCGTCAATCCGGCCGATTATCACATAATGACAGAGACGAGGTTCTCGAGATTTCGCGTACGCTCGATCGAGAACAACGGCTCGTCGGCGAACAAGGTCGACATAGCGATTCTCGCCGACGGTTACGACAAGGACGAGATCCACAAGCTGCGCGACGACGTCAAGCGGTTCATGAAGGTCTTCTTCGACACCGAGCCGTACGCAAGCAGGCGCAGGGATTTCAACGTGAAGCTCATTGAGAGTATCTCGGCCGAGTCGGGCGTCGACAACCCGAGAAAAAGCGTATATCGCAACAACCTCCTCGGGCTCTCGTTCAACAGCCTCGAGCTCGACAGGTACATGCTCTCTCTCTCGAACAAGACGATAAAAGACGTCGCCGCCAAGGTCCCCTACGACATCATCATCCTGCTGGCCAACGAGGAGAAATACGGGGGAGGGGGCATCTTCAATCTCTACGCGACCTGCATATCCGACAACGAGCACGACGGCTACATTTTCACGCATGAGTTCGGCCACGCCTTCGCCGGGCTGGCCGACGAATACTACTCCTCGGAGGTGGCGTACAACGAGATGTATCCCCGGGGAATCGAGCCGTGGGAGCCGAACATCACAGCCCTTCTCGATCCGGAGAACATCAAATGGGGCGATATGATAGAGGAAGGAACGCCTGTTCCGACTCCTGACGACTCGCTTCATACAGATGTCGTAGGCTGTTTCGAAGGAGCAGGCTATTCGGCCGAGGGGCTGTACAGGCCGTACCATACGTGCAGGATGTTCGAGAAGGGCCTGGTCGATTTCTGCCCCGTATGCAGGAAGGCGATCGAGGACATGATCGATTTCCACACGCGGTAGAGTCGATTATGGACCGAAGTGCATCATCCGCTCGCCCCTGAGGAAATCGTCGAGATCCTGGTCTGTCGAGAGTTCGAACTGATGATACTCGGCCTGGAGTATCGATAGGTGGCTGCGCTCCATGCTGGCGAGGTACTCGAGGAGCTTTCTGCTGTTCGGGTCGTGTGTCCTGGAGGCGAGGTCGGTGTAGAACTCGCTGGCCTTTTTTTCCGCTTCCATCGCCGTCTCGAACAGTTCCTTTATTCCCGCTTTTTTCTCGAGGCCGTCGCCGATAGTCGGGACTATCGAGTTCTTCGGGAGCTTCAGCTCGACGTCGGGGAACTGCTTCGAGAAGGCTTCCCTCATAATCGCCTCGTGACGCTGCTCCTGGACGATCAGGAATTCCATCGTCTCCTTAAGATCTTTTCCGGCCGTCATCTCCTTCATCTTTGTATAGAGCACGATCGCCGCCATCTCGGCCTTGATTCCTATAGTGAGGACCTCAAGGGTTGTAAGATCCTGTCTTTCTTCCATTTTTTGTCCTTTCGCACCGTTAGGCAATAATCGTTACAAATAAAGATATCGCCTGTTCGCATTCCTGTCAACCTCACAGGGTCAAGCCGCCGTCGACGACGATCGTCTGTCCCTGGATCCAGTGCGCATCCTCCGAGAGCAGAAAGGCGACGACAGGCGCGATATCTTCCGGCTCAGCGATCCTCTTCTGCGGTGACCGCGCCGTCCATTCCTCGAGGAGCTGATCCCTGTCGGGGAAGTAGTCGAGAGCGGAGGTGTGTATCGGGCCGCCGGATACGGCGTTCACGCCTATACCCCGGGGGGCGAGCTCCTTGCCGAAGTATCTGACCAGCGCCTCGAGCGCTGCCTTGCTTGCTCCGACGGCGGTATAGCCGGAGAGGCACGTGCTGCTTCCTATCGATGATATCGCCACGGCCCGTCCGCCCGATTCAGGGAAGAGCTTCACCGCCTGCTGCATCAGCAGCATGAACGATCGGGCATTGGTGTTAATCGCCTTATCCCAGCCGAGCCTGCCGATCCTGTCGGCCGGCCCGATAACGCCCGATACGGCGTTCGATACGAGCATGTTGATATTCCCGAATCCATCCTTGAGGGACTTGAACAGCTCCTTGACCGACTTGTGGTCGGAGACGTCGGCCTGCAGGACGATGCACTCGACACCGAGCGCACGAATCTTTCCGGCCGTCTCCTCGGCTGCTTCTTCGTTCTTCACGTAGTTGATCGCGATGTCCGCGCCGCGCCGGGCCAGCTCAAGGGATATGGTCCTGCCGAGCCCCCGCGAACCGCCCGTTACGAGTACCTTCTTCGTCTTGAAATCATCCATTGTCTACCATCCCGCGCTTGTTTCCTCTCCCTCGAGGAACTTGAGGGCGTCGATAGCGGCCCTGCAGCCGCTGCCGGCTGCCGATATCGCCTGCTTGTATCTCGTATCGCTGACGTCGCCCGCGACGAATATCCCCGGCACCGAGGTGCCGGTATTTCCCTTGACGACCATGTATCCCTTTTCGTCGAGCTCGATCTTGCCGGCGAAGACGCCGGTCGCCGGGTCGTGGCCGATCGCCACGAAGACGCCGTCGAGGGGGAATTCGGTCGTCTCGTCGGTCTTGACGTTCCTGAGGACGAGCGCGGTGACCTTGCCCGCGGTCCTGTCGAGGATGTCGACCGGTACAGAATCCCATATGATCTCGATCTTGTCGTTCTCGATCGTTCTTTTCTGCATCGCGGCAGACGCCCTCAGCTCGTCGCGCCTGTGGACCAGGTAGACCTTGCTGGCGAAGCGCGTCAGGAACGTGGCCTCCTCGGTCGCCGCGTCCCCGCCGCCGATGACGGCTACGACACGGTCCTGGAAAAAGAAGCCGTCGCAGGTCGCGCATGCCGACACGCCCTTGCCCCTGAGTTCCTGCTCCGACTCGAGCCCGAGCCACCTCGACGACGAACCGGTTGCGATGATCACGCTTTTCGCCTCGAAGGTGTCTCCTCCGGCGGTGAGCTTGAACGGCTTGCTGTCGGTATCTATCGCGGAGAGCTCTCCCGCCTTGAACTCGGCTCCGAACTTCTCCGCCTGTTTCCTCATCCTTCCCATCAGCTCGGGGCCCTGGATTCCCTCGGGGAAACCGGGGAAGTTCTCCACCTCGGATGTGATCATCAGCTGGCCGCCCGGCGCCATCCCGTCTATCACGACGGTCTTGAGGTCGGCGCGGCAGGTATAGATGGCCGCAGTGAGCCCTGCAGGCCCCGATCCGATTATTGCTACGTCGTACATTATGTTGTCTTCCTGGCTGATATGAATTTCATGTTTGCGGAAATGGAAGTATATGAAGGGGAAGGCGTGGACTCAAGCGAAATCATTTCTTCACCTTGCGCAGGCTGCGCAGGAGGGCGAGGTTCTCGACGTCCTCCTTCAGGTCCGGCCCCTTCGGCGTCTCGAGCACCATCGGGCGGTCGAGGAACCTCTTGTCCCTCATGAGGTTGGCGAACGCCCCGATGCCTATTTCGCCCTTTCCTATGTGGGCGTGCCGGTCGCGTCGGCTGCCGAACTCCTTCAGCGAATCGTTGAGATGGAAGGCCCTGAGATAGTCGAACCCGATGATGTCATCGAGTGCCCGGAAGGTGGCGTTGTACGTCTTCTTCGTCCTGATGTCGTACCCGGCGGCGAAGGCGTGGCAGGTATCGAAGCAGACGCCGACGCGCGAGTGGTCCTCGACGAGATCGATGATACCGGCGAGCTCCTCGAGGGTCGAGCCGATCGTGTTACCCTGTCCCGCCGTTATCTCGAGCAGGATCGCCGTCTTGTTGCCGGCGGTCTTCTCGTAGAGCCGGTTCATCGTCGCGGCGATCGTCACGATCCCCTGATCGATCCCCGCTCCCCTGTGCGAGCCGGGGTGGAGGACAAGGTGCGAAATTCCGAGGACGGCGCACCTCTCGAGCTCGACGAGAAGGGAATCGGCGGACTTTTTCAGAAGTGCGGGGTCGGGAGAGGCGATATTTATCAGGTAGCTTGTGTGCGCTATCACGAATCCGGGAGTGAACGAAGCGCTCTCTTCGTGAAAGAGATCGATCTCCTCGCTCGACAGCGCCTTTGCGCGCCACTGGTTGGAGCTCTTCACGAAGAGCTGGACGGCGTTGCAGTTAATCGATTTTCCCCGCTGGAGCGCGAGGTGGACGCCGCCCGCTATCGACATGTGCGCACCGAGATTCATCATGCCTCCTTGCAGGATGTCCGGTCCGGTAGTAATATCACAGATAGTCACATCGATGCGAGGTGGAAAATGACAGAAGAGGAAAGACGCGAAGAGGAGAAAGAAGAAGACCTGGTCGAACTCATCTCCGTTCAGGGAGAGATGAACGCGCAGGTGATCGCGGTCCTCCTCGAGTCGGAAGGCGTCGAGGCGATGATGCGGTCCCACCAGACGTTCAGCGCACTTCCCTTTACCGTCGACGGCATGGGCGCCGTCCGGATCATGGTCAGGAAGGAAGACCTGGAGAAGGCGAAGAAGGTACTCGAGGAGTACAGGCACGACGAGGACGAGGATAACCCGATCATAAGAAAGGTGCTGGCCGACTGGGAGCCGCCCGATGAACCTCCCCACTAGGAACCTGCGATTCTCCCTTGCCCGCAGGCAGGGAAGTCATTATCATAGATTCTGCCATAGGGTGGGAGCTTAACTCAGTGGTTAGAGTGCTATCTTCACACGGTAGAAGTCACAGGTTCAAATCCTGTAGCTCCCACCATTTCTCCTTGTAGGGAGTCATCCGCCCGTGGCATGGCGAGCCGGTGGATCAGTTGGGTCCTGCTTCTGATTTTCATCATCCGATAAATAGTATACGGATGATTTTTGACGGTCTTCTCGGAGATTCCCAGCGCGCCTGCGATCTCCCTGTTGCTTTTCCCCTCGAGAAGATTGTACAGGACCTCTTTCTTCCGTCTGGGGAGTCTCAGGACGGCGGTCCTGTCTCCGTCGCTCGCCCTGTCGAGAAACGTGTATTGTCGATTATCGTTTCGAGAATCTCGAGCTTTCGCTCAATCTCATCGAGACGAAATATTACATCATCTTCATTGTAGTCGGATCTCCTGTTTCTGAGTTCCATGAGCAGATATTCCAGCTCGGCTGACATTTTCTCTCTTTCAGAGATGTAGTAATTCTTGTCGCGTCGGAAAACGGATCATTCTGTTATCGATCAATGGCAATCGAAGGGCCAAATCGAGAGGTCGATCCTGATAAGAGGAGATCTCTGTATCCGGAAAGTCGCCGAAACGGCTTTATGAAGTACCGGATCAAGAGCGGTAAACGACAGGTCGACGAACCCGATCTGTCAATAGACTGGAACGGGCATCGTCTCCAACCGCCTGTTTCTCGAGTTACTTGAATCCAGTCCTGGCGAGGAGCCGTGGATTACACGGTGTCAAATCTTTGACAAGAAGATTTCCTTGTTGACGGATCCGTTGCAGGGGCCTGACCAACTCTCTGATCAGTATCAGGTGTATCGACGGGGACGCTTGTTTTCGAGCATGTGATATTTGGCCCCGATAAATCGTATATCCCCGAAATGTCGGAGTTTTTCCCGAGCCAGCCATCTCCCAACAGGATTAAATAATTCTGTAATTACTATCTCTATTGCAAGTTAGGCGGATCGTAATTCTTTTCATCAGACTGGAACGAAACGTGTTATTCCATATGCATGTAAGTGGTCCTTTCATGGCGTCGGCCCTGAGGACTGCACAAGGCTGAGGAGGGGTAAGTGTGGAAGAGAGCGATGGAGGGAGTAATGCATGATCCGGGAACTGATAAGAATGAATGTCGATGAGGAAAATCTGGAGCAGGCTATGGATACGATGCGGATGATGATCGGCAGAATGATCTCAGACTCGGGATGTAGTAACTGCAATCTGAACATCGAAGTAGATGACGGATTTTGTCTCAGCATCAGCTCGGAATGGCGCGACCAGTTGTGCCACCATCATTACACCCGTTCGGACACCTTTATGGCTATCCTGCATCTCCTCGATCTCTCTGTAAGCAAACCTCAGGTCAAATACGAGGTGATAACCGGGATGCATGGACTCGAATATGTGTCGCAACAGCACAATAAGGGTGATCTGGAAACGGGACCGTAATACGGACGAGGGAACAGGGACAGACAGCATGAAAATCCAGGATTTCGAACAGATAGTAAAGACAGAAAAGGTCGCCGCACGGTATCTCGGCGAACTCTGCATGAGGTCCGGTCCGTTGAGATGCTTATCCTGCGGCTGTAAAAAGCTTTACTCGATAGAAGCGGGGAAGCGCAAGCGGTGCTCGAACTGCGGATATACATTCCACATCTTCACGGGTAGATGGATAAACAGGAACAGGATCAGTTTCAGGAACTGGCTCTGGATCCTGAAGTTGTTCGAGCTGGAGACTTCGGCCTCGGTCATCGCCGATGAGACCGGTATCAGCTATCCGACGGTTCTGAAGGCAGTAACGTCGATCAGGATGGCGATCGCCCATTTCGGCAACAGACACTTGACTTCCGTGTTCGAAAGGAATGTGGACAGTGAGATCATCGGAGTAATCGGGAACGGGTTCGGAAGCCGTCTGGAGCCCGTCCCCAGGGAACTGATCCTGCGGTCGAGTAAGATCGTTGATAACCACTTGATTCTGCTGGACAGGACCGCCCTCTACGATTCGCTGGTATGCTGCAGCGAATCGATCAGGCTAGTCAACAAGGGCATGAATTTTCCCAGGTGCAGGGTCTACTGCAGCGTTCAGGGATTCTGGCCGTACGCGAAAGAGAAACTTATCAAGTTTCACGGCGTTTCAGATGCCCGGCTTCCCCTGTACATGAATGAGATCGAATTTCGCTGGACAAACAGGAACAACGGGATCTTCGATATGCTGGCCGAGAAGCTCTGCAGTTATGTTCATGAGGGGCCTGCTCGCAGGTATGCGGCTACCTGCTCGCCACTGTAGCTGCCGATCTTCACGGTGTTTCTTCCCGCCTTCTTCGCCTCGTAGAGATACCTGTCGGCGCTGCCTATCAGCGCATCCCCGGTTACCCTGAAGGCACCGTTCGACATATCGATGCCGGTAACGCCGAAGCTTGCCGTGATCCTGATTTTTTTCTCCAGGACCGTGAAAGATTTGTGGGAAATCCCCGTACAAAGTCTTTTCGCGAGATCGGCCGCTCCGCTTACCGGTGTATTCAGCATAACGAGGAGAAACTCGTCACCGCCGTATCGTACCAGCCAGTCCACATCGATCCGGATCAAGGTTTTAACAAACCGGGCGAACTCTTCCAGGAGCTCATCGCCGGCCAGATGTCCCAGCGTGTCGTTATGAATTTTAAAATGATCGACATCGAACAGCATGATTGACAGACACTGCCCGTATCTGGCAGCGGTCTTCAACGCCTGTGGCATTCGTTCTGCAAGGTAGCTCCGGTTATAGCACTTCGTGAGGGGATCTGTTATAGACAGCTTCCGGATTCTCTCGTTCGCCCTCTTAAGGGAATGTTCCAGCTCCAGGATACGTTCTCCGGCATTGATCCGGGCGATCAGTTCTGAGACATCGAACGGCTTGTTGACGTAATCGTCTGCCCCTGATTTTAATCCCTGGACGATATCCTCCCTGGAGTCCCTGGATGTGAGCAGGATGATGAACACATATCCGGGAGTCTGTTTTTTCCGGATGGCCCTGCACAACGTCGGGCCGTCCATGCCCGGCATCATCCAGTCGGTTATGACGATGGGGTAGAACCGCCTGTTCATCAGTTCCAGGGCATGGTTCCCGTCACCTGTCGTATCGATGTCGAAACCCTCCCTTCCAAGGACGATCTCGAGTTGCCGCTGAATTACGGCGCTGTCCTCTACGACCAGTACCGGAAACGGGTGACTGGAAATGTGTTCAGTCGCTACGGGCATATCCTGTTGCTTCAGCATGTAGGCCTCAGGCCGGCTGCGCGAACTCGAACATGCACTTTTCCAGGGACTGTATTAGCACTGCAGCCTCCTCGAAACGTCCACAGTTCAGCAATCTCTCGGTATTGGCGGCGAGTTCGTAGATAACGGTCAATCCGAGGGAGCCGGCCGCCCCCTTGAGTGAATGCGCCAGGCTGGATGCCTGCACGGAATCGCCGTGCTCCATCGCGGCCCGCAACTTTTGAAAATCAGTCATTCCGACAACGGCAAAGAGAGCGAGGAGGTCATTGTATTCCTCGACGGTCAGACCCAGCGCTCTCGAGTTTTCCTCCACATTCATACAAGTTCCTTTCCGGCAATCCATTTCGCGATCGTCTTCAGCACACGGTTAATCCTGATAGGCTTGGTGATGTAATCGTTCATTCCGGCTTCGAGACACCTTTCCCTGTCGCCATTGATCGCGTGCGCAGTCATGGCGATGATCGGAACAGATTCATGGCCCCGGGCCCGGATCTCCCTGGTTGCCTCGATCCCGTCCATTACGGGCATCTGCACGTCCATGAGTATCATATCGGTCCGGTCAGGAGCGGATGTGTACATATCAACCGCTTCCCGTCCGTTACGGGCAATATCGACGTGAAAGTTCTCCCTGGCCAGGATAAGCTTCGCAAGCTTCATATTGACCGGGTTGTCTTCTACGAGAAGGATCCTCGTTGTTTCCGATGGTCCACGCCGCCCGTCAGATTCCGTCCCGGGGCCATTATTTTTCTTCCCTTTGGATGTGGTTTTCTCGAAACGCTCCTTGTACTCCTCCGAGACTTTTGTCAGCCAGATGGTGAAATGGAACGAGCTTCCCCTGTCGGGCTCGCTCTCGATCCAGATCTCTCCGTCCATCAGATGCACGATCTGCCTGCAGATCGGAAGGCCGAGTCCCGTTCCGCCGAACATCCTCGTCATCGACTTGTCTCCCTGCTGAAAAAGCTCGAAGATCGTCTGCTGATGTTCGTGTGGTATTCCGATACCGGAGTCTGTGACAATCCCGTGTATTTTTATACGGTCGTCGTTTTCTTCGGCCATATCGAGGGTAAGCTCGATCTTTCCCTTCTCTGTGAACTTCGCCGCGTTGTCCATGAGATTCGTCAGTACCTGACGAAGCCGTACCGGATCTCCGTTCAGACGGGTCGAAAGATCCTCACCGAGACGGCAGGAGACTTCGATCGGCTTTGCGCCTATCCGCAGGCGGGTCATCTTACAGACATCTTCCGCCAGTCTGTTGGGATCGAATTCGGTCTCCTCGAGCATCAGCTCTCCAGCTTCGATCTTGGAGAGATCGAGAATGTCGGTGAGCAATAAAAGAAGCATCTCGCTGCTGGTTTTAATCGTAGACACGTAATCACGCTGATCGACATCGAGATCGGTCTCCTGTATCATGTCGGCGAATCCGATGATCGAGTTCAGGGGAGTTCTGATCTCATGGCTCATGTTGGCGAGGAATTGGCTCTTGGCCCGGTTGGCCGATTCCGCGACTCCTATTGTTTCCTGCAGCTGCCTGTCGACCCTTTTTCGATCGATCGCACTGACCATTATATCTCCGATGAACTTGAGTTGCTGAACGATATCGCCTGTCCAATGAGGCTTCTCTTCCATGGATCCAAGCATGATCAGACGCAATGGCTCGCTGGTGTCTGTCAGCTTGACGATCACTCCCGCCTTCATGTGATTTCGGTCTATGAGGAAACCGATCTCCTCGGTCAAGTCTTCGTCGATCGCTTCCGGGCTGTTGTATATGAGGCTGTTTTGATAAAGCAGCCTGGAATACAGGTTCGGAAGAAAAATGCGCTTACTGCCGCCCGAGCCGGAGCTCCCCGATGAAAATCGACCTGAAGCCCAGTGATGTGTCTCCTGAAACTCCCTGCAGTCGGGATCCACGTATAGGAGCGACACGTTGTCCGCATCGAAAAATGCGGCGATCGATTCGAGGCCTTCCTCCAGTGCGGAGTCGACATGGTCCGGCCGGATGCTGATCAGACTCGCCGAGATATTCGAGACAAGCGTCTCCTCAAACTGCAGCCTTTCATCGAGTGCTTTTTCCATCATGATCTTGTCCGAGTAATCTTCAATTAGTTCGATGGCCGCTACGATCCGACCTTCCTTGTTTTTTATCGGACTCGAGACGATCCTGTAATTCCGCAGCTCGTTACCGCATTTCGTCACCGATATCGTCTCGTGGACCTCGCCGTCGAGCAGGGTCTTCGATATGGGACAGTACAAGCATGGAGCATTCTGGGGCGGATTCTTGTAGGTCCTGTAGCAAATCGGACTATCGGATATATCGATGTCGGGAAACCAGGTCTTCATCTGGTTGTTGATGGAGAGGATTTCCATGCCGGGGCTTATGACCGAAATGCCGATGCCGATGTTATCGACGATCGCCCTGGTTTTCTCTTCTGATTCGCGGAGAGATTGCTCTATAAGCATTTTTCCCAGTGCGCCACCGATACTGTCGGTGATTCCCTCGAGGAGGGTGATGATATCGGGGTTGAATCTGTTCTTGCGGCGGTCGTTGAGCTGCAGCAGCCCGATGATGTCCCCGTTCGAATGGAGCGGGATCAACGCGATCGATTCGTACCCTTTCGTCATACAGCGGTTCCGTGTGATGAAACTACGTTCTTTCTTCGATGTCGTTGCGAGCAGCCGCGTGATACTGTTTGTCCAGAAGCTGCCCGCGTTGGTAAAGAATGGTTTCGCCTGGTCCGTTTTCCCCGAGATCACCGTACCGCAGATGCACTCCAGGACCGGGTCTCCGCTGGAATTCCGGACGATCTCTTCGCTGGAGTCACGCCTGCACAACGTTTTCTCTGTTTCCACGAACTCCGCCGTGAACCCGTTTACGAAAAAATAGGGATAATCCTCGCCGTCTCTCAACCGGATCCCGGCCGCTTCGCATTCCACCAGGTCCCTTACGAGCAGCAGGCTGTGGCGCATCAGGCTCTCGCTGTCGCTTGCCTGGTTGAGATTTTCCAGCACGCGAATGATCATTCTCTGGATATGGTCGGATCGCTTGCGCTTGGTGACGTTCTCGCCGATGCCCAGTACCCCGGAAATCTCACTGCAATCGTTCTTGAGGATCGTATTATGCCATTCTATGAGCACTTATTCACCCGCACTGGTCAATACGAGATTGGTGTTCTGTCCTTTGTATTCGATATTGTTTTCCATCAGGTTGCTGAATGCTCTCTTCGTCGCTTCTCTCGTCTTCTCGGGCAGGAAATTATCGAACCAGTTCCTGTCGATGATGTCCCCTTCCTCGTAACCGAGGATCTCACATCCATTTTCGTTAACGAGAGTGACATCGCCATTTGAATCGATCGCGACGACCATTATCTCCGCCAGGTCGAAGTATTTCTGTACGCCTATGGCTTCTTCTAAGGTGAATGCCCTACAATCTCCCTTTCGGGCGGCGGCACGGACCGATCCGAGAAGAAAAACACTTTCATCGATTCTCACAACACGCATTTCCACCTCGACATGGAATCGCGAGCCGTTCTTCCGCTGCATGATCATCTCAATCTGACCCGTCGAATTTTCCGCAAACACCGAATCGATCACTTCCAGGGCGCGTTCGATCTGATCGGGAGACAGGATTCCTAGGGTCAGGATGTTCTGTCCCAGGAAATCATCGCGGCTGAATCCGGTCAGATTCAATGCCGGCTCGTTTCCGCCGACGATCGTACCGAATCGGCTACATACGAACCGAGCATCGGGAGCCGACTCGATAAAGCTCTCGAGAAGATCGACGTATTCCCGGGTCTTGTCTTCACTGATGGTATTCATCGGCTAACTGTGTTCCAGCTTCCGGCGAGTCACTGTGTTCATATCCCCGTCCTCAGCCCTGTGTTTAACGTTGCGCACGACATCCCTCATCCATTCGGTGTGTTCCGTATGGCGGATGGCTGCGCCGGCGTTTTCGGCGAATACGGTGAGTACTTTCAGGTCGTCTTCGGTGTATCTGACGTTCTGATCCTTCGCCGTAATGTTGAGGACTCCGACCAGCTTGTTCCTCACAATGATCGGGACGACCATAGCCGAGGTGATCGTCTTGTCGCTCAGCTCGAATCCGAGATCCTCGATGTCGGGTAAATCCTCCCCCAGCAGGAGGGGCTTGCGGTGGAGTGCCGACCAGCCGGCTATCCCCTCGCCGATCTTTTGACGAACGGAGAACATTTTCTTGTCGGCATGGCCCCTGACGGAACATACGACGAGTTCGCCTGTATCCTTCTCCACGAGCATCAGCGAGGCCCGGTGGCCCTTGAAAGTGTCGAGACATATCTGCGTGATTCCGTCGAAGACCTTGTATATATCGGTCTCCTTGCTCATTATCCCGCTCACGTTGTGCATGGCGGTCAACCTGGCGTTCTGCATGTAGATGCATTCTTCCCTCTCCTCGCGAAGTTGCTCGAGATGATGTCTCACCCTCACGATGTGCCGCTGGTGCTGGGTGAGGTAGATCACGAAGGACAGTACAATCAGCGAGAGACCGATGAGCAGCACCAGATCAGTCTTCTCCCACGGCCAGATCTTGTCGATACGCTCGTTGAGGAGAGGAGGCATGGCCGTGATAAGGCCGAAGGTGGTGATTATCGTAACTGCGGACAGGAGGATCCAGTTTCTCCAGGATCGGCGCTTGAGCCTCCTGTTCTCGGACGAGATCATTCCTTCGCTCTCAGCCGGACGATCTCCCGTCACATTACCCGATCGAATGGTATCGTTCATTCTCCGCTTCCTTGATGTTCGCGCGGTCGCGCTCTTTTTTTCCGGGATAAAGATTCGCAATGTGAATGCCAGATATCTCCGGCGGGCGCACGGCGTCAGGTCGGGGAGGAAACAGGACACCCCGGTTCCAGTACCAAAGTCCCGGCTGTAATATCGGGCGGAAAAACCCCCGTGGGTAGCCTGTAAATCCAGTGGAACAACAGAGCGTTCCCGGACCGCGGAAAATATCATCGCGACGCAGTTCAGAGGGGGTAAATACCCGGTGCCCCCGGTCTCCCGGGCAGTCGGATCGCCGGTCGAACAGGGTCGGGAATGCATGTTGGCTGGAACGTTAAGATCTTTATAGATACCGACTTGCTGATAGATGACTGACAGAATTGTTACAAGACTGCCGGACGGCGATTCATAAGACGAAGATACCGTTGCCCGAAAGACCCACATACGGCTGCGGTAAAAATTTTCATGATCTTGACGGTTTTCAATCCACGATTCGGGGGCTCCGTTCTTCCGCGATTCATTTTGAAGACCTCTTCTGGCATTTTGCATGATGGATCATTGATGGAGCACGAGTAAGTCAGGATATAAGATTACCTGCCCGGATCCTCTGGACTCGGGCGGGTTTTCTGATATAATCCCGCCGATATGAAGATCGTCGTCACAGTACCGTACACTCCATGGCCCGTCACGCGCGGGACGGGCAGGCTCATAGTAAATCTCATCGAGGGATTATTGGAACGTCACGAGGTGACGCTCGTCACCATGACCCTCTCGAAGAGCGTACTGGAGAGACTGAAGGAGTTCGAAAAGCCCGGGATAAAAGTCAGGGCTATGCTCGCTCCCCACAGGCGCGGAACATCCGGAAAGCTGCTCCGCAAGGTGCGCAACGTAATCTCCGATCTAGTGTCCGATATTCCTCAGGACGTCAGCTACAGTGCTCCCGCGGAGTTCCTCAGCCTGATCGCCGATACCGCCTCCCGGGAATCGGCCGATCTTGTCCTCGCGTCGTACTGGCACATGTACAGGCTGCCCGAATTCGTCAAGGATACGAGACTTGCACTCGTCACCCACGACATGGATCATATCGTAAGCCGCGACAGGCTCAATCTGACCCGCACAGGTCCGGAACGGATGAAAGCCGAAAAGGAGGCCGGCAGGCTGGAGAGATTCGAGATGAAGGCGTATCAAAGATTTGATACGATATTGACAGTGACCGCCTCGGACACCGAGGCGCTGCAAGGCATCCCCGCATGCAGGGGGAAGACCATCCTGCCGCTCCCACTGGCGCTCGATCTCTCCGTATTTACTCCCGGGGTGTTCGATAGAGAGAAGGGCAGGATCCTGTTTCTCGGATCGTTCCATTCCGATTTCAACAGGGACGCGCTGTGTTACTTTGTCTCCGATGTGTTTCCATCGATCCGCCGGGAGATACCCGAAGTGGTGCTCGAGGTTGTAGGGCACGGGGCGGACGAAAGGCTGAGGGAGGAGGCGGGAGAGGGAGTTGAGTTTACCGGCGGAGTCGAGAACATCGTCCCCTACCTGGGGAGATGCTCGCTGATGGTCCTCCCGCTGAGGTTCAGCGGCGGCGTGCGTATCAGGATGATGGAGGCGGCGGCGATGGGCACTGCGGTCGTCAGCACTCCGGCCGGGGTCGCCGGGATGGGCCTCGAGTCCGGCAGCGACTACCTCAAAGCAGCCGATGCATCGGCGATGGCGAAGGCGGTGATCTCACTGCTTCGCAACGGCGAAGAGGCTGCAAGGCTAGGCGGAAACGCACGAAGGTGGGCCGAGCGCAGTATTTCGATGGAGAATTATCCCGACAGGCTCGACGAAATGCTGTCCGTCATCAGGGATCGAAGCCCCCAGTAAGGGTTTTCTAGTGTAACCGTGTGTGGAGGGATTTTCTGCCCTCGACAGGCCACAGCCTGTGGTGCCACTCGACGCAGTAGGAGATCTGGTCGAGGTCGATCCTGAGGACGCCCCAGTCCAGTGACGGATGGAGGTTTTTCGGGTCGGCCAGTTTCGCCGGGTCGTCCAGTTCCGCCACTTCTTTCCTCAGGCGGCCCAGTTCCTCGTCATCGAGGTTTATCGTGTCCCAGACACGGATGGCTATCGAGACGGAATTCTCTTCCGCCTCCTCGACCGAGTGTACGTAGTAGTACATGCCATCGACCAGCGCGAGCTCGAGCGCGAAGGGAGGGATGACTCCCCTGCGGGAGCCGAGGCTCCTGAGGAAGATGTGGAGCGGGTCGCTGTTCTTCTTCATCGTATTCACTTGATCGGGACGGAAAGAGAGTGACTTCCGGGAACAGAGTATCCCCTGACCCGTATATATATCAAATCCTTTCTGGCGGTGCGTGTCTTACGCCCACTTGCCGCATCGAGGTGTTTCTGCTATCGTGGCGGGGTGGTTTCCTGGCCGGGCGCGTCGAGGACGGTCGGGGCCGCGTCCCCATCATATCATCTTTCAACAGAGGGAGAGCACGATGCTTTCACATCCCCGCACCACTTTTATCTGTCCGAAGACCGCGTACGTATTTGCCGCGGCAGTTCTGCTGACCGCCGCAATCGCGTGGCCGGCGGCAGGCGCCGCCGCAGTCCCCCTCACGGGCAGCCCGGGCGAGGCGCTCCTGCGCTTCCCAGACATCCATGATAATACGATAGTCTTTGTCAGCGGCGAGGACATATGGACCGCGCCCGCCTCGGGTGGAGCGGCCACGAGACTTACGATCCACGACAGGGAGGAGCGGTATCCGAAGTTTTCTCCCGACGGCAGCATGATCGCTTTCACCGGCGATTATGACGGCAACGCCGACGTCTACGTGATGAACGCTCATGGTGGCGGCATCACGAGGGTGACGTGGCATCCGGGCTACGACCAGGTCGTGGGCTGGCACCCGGCGAAGGACAAGATCATCTTCTCCTCGGCGAGGCGGGCGTTCAACCGATTCAGCAGACTCTACATGATCTCTCCCGACGGCACCGGTCTCGAGGAGCTGATCATGCACGAGGCGGTGCAGGGAAGCTTCTCTCCCGACGGCATGAAGATCGCCTATAATCGCATCTCGCGTGAGAACAGGACGTGGAAGAGATACAAGGGCGGCACCGCCCAGGAGATCTACATATTCGATTTCGGGAAGATGGCCGATTCGAAGGTCACCGACTTCGACGGCACCGACCGCATGCCGATGTGGATCGGCGATCATATTTACTTCAGTTCCGACCGGAGCCGGGTCCTCAACATCTGGCGCCTCGACCCGGCGACCGGTGAGACGGAGCAGCTGACCGATCACTCAGAGTACGACATCCGTCGCCCGAGCGGAGGCACGGGAAAGATCGTTTACGAGCTCGGCGGCGATATCTGGATGCTCGACATCGATTCCGGAAAGACGGCGAAGGTAAATATCAGGGTGAACAGCGACGCCCCCAAGCTCAGGCCCTACCTGAGGAAAGTCGACCGGCTGATCACCGACGTCGACATATCGCCCTCGGGGAAGAGGGCTCTCGTCTCGGCAAGGGGCGAGGTCTTCACCGTGCCCCTCAAGCACGGCCCGACGCGCAACCTGACGAACAGCAGCGGCTCAAGGGAAAAGGATGCCGTATGGTCTCCCGACGGCTCGAAGATCGCGTATTTCTCCGACGCGAGCGGTGAGTACGAGATCTGGATCCGCGGGACAGGCCCCGGCGGCGAGGTAAAGAAGCTCACGAGCCACAAGGATGGATACAGGCACACGCTGAGCTGGTCTCCCGACAGCAAGAGCCTTGCCTATGCCGACCAGGAGCTTCGCTGCTGGTGGATTGACGTCGATACGGGGAAGAGGACCGAGATCGACAGGGCTGAGTTCGAGAACATAGACGTATCTCTCGAGATCAAGCCGATATTCGATTTCTCGTGGTCGCCCGACAGCAGGTGGATCGCGTACTCGAAGATGAACGCCGACCAGGTCTGCCAGGTCTATATCTACTCGTTCGACGGCGGCATGACGCAGAGCGTGAGCAACGGGATATACAACGACTTCAATCCCGTCTTCTCGAAGGACGGGAACCACCTGTTCTTCATTTCCAACCGCAGGTTCAGCCCGACATTCTGCGATTTCGAGTGGGAGATGGTATACAAGAAGGTCGCCGGTATCTATGCCGTGACGCTTCGCGCCGACGGTGAGGCGCTGCTGCCCCCGCGCAGCGACGAGGAGCAGGCTCCCGGGAACGGGGCGGAGGATGACAAGAAGGACAAGAAAAACGGCGACGACGAGAAACCCGTGAAGATCGATTTCGAAGGGATCACCGGCCGTATCGAGGCCCTTCCGCTCCCGCGGGCGA
Organism: Candidatus Krumholzibacteriota bacterium; assembly: GCA_030609325.1. Lineage (GTDB taxonomy): Bacteria > Krumholzibacteriota > Krumholzibacteriia > Krumholzibacteriales > Krumholzibacteriaceae > JAUWCL01. Next base: position 45,188 of record JAUWCL010000010.1, on the reverse strand, counting down.
ATTACAGGCGGCTGACCGCCGCAGAGGGATCGCTCTTTTATCTGAATAAGGACGAGGGCGATTTCAACAGGTTCGAGTTCCGCTCGATCGGCCCGATGGACCTCTACCGGTTCTCGTTCGAGGACAGGGAGGAGCAGAAGGTCATTTCCGGTATAGGCAGCTACGCTCTCTCAGCCGACGGCAAGAGCATAGTCTACACGAAGCGCCGCGGCCTCGGGATCATCAAATCGTCCGACAAGGACTCGAAGGGCAATTCGATCAGCACGTCGGGCCTCAAGATGAAGCTCGATCCGCTCGCAGAGTGGAAGCAGATCTTCGGCGAGGCGTGGAGGATGGAGCGCGACTTCTACTACGAGCCGAACATGCACGGCATCGACTGGGACGAGATGGGCAGAAAGTACGGCATGCTGATCGACCGCGCAACATGCAGGCAGGACGTGCAGTTTATCATCGGCGAGCTGATCGGCGAACTGAGCACCTCGCACACCTACGTATTCGGCGGCGACATCCGCCGCGACTCGGGCCGCGTCAGCGTCGGTCTGCTCGGAGTCGACTGGACGGCGGACGGGAAGGCAGGCAGGTACAGGATCGAAAGGATCCTCGATGTACCCGACTGGTCGAGAGGGATCGTCCCGCCTCTCTCGAGACCAGATGTCAACGTGGTCGAAGGGGACTATCTCCTCGAGGTAAACGGCGTCGACGTTACGACCGACAGGAACGTATACAGCTACTTCGAGGACCTCACCGGGAAGCAGGTTACTATCCTCGTAAATGGGAAACCGATAAAGAAGGGCGCGAGGAAGTACACGATCGAGCCGACCCGGAACGAGTACATGATGAGATACCACGCCTGGGTAGAGCACAACAGGAGGCTCGTCGATGAGAAGTCGGGAGGTAAGATCGGCTATCTTCACATGCCCGATACCTATCTCGGCTCCGCGACCGAGTTCCCCAGGCTCTTCTACGCCCAGACGCGCAAAAAGGGGATCATAGTCGACGGCCGATTCAACGGCGGAGGCCTGGATCCCGCGATCTTCCTCCAGCGCCTCAACAAGGAGCTCCTCGCATACTGGACGCGTCGGTATTCTCACGACCAGACCGACCCGGCGATCGTGACGAATGCCCATCTCGTATGCCTGACCAACCGCCAGGCCGGTTCGGGCGGCGACATGCTCCCGATGGAGTTCCAGATGATGAAGATGGGGCCGGTCATCGGCACGAGAACATGGGGTGGACTGGTAGGTGTCTCGATGTGGATCGGCCTGATCGACGGCGGCGGGATGTCCGCCCCCGACTACAGGATCTACGATCCCGCCGGCTGCTGGATCGTCGAGAACGAGGGGGTCACCCCCGACATCGAGATCGATCTCGATCCCGTCGAGATGTCGAAGGGCGAAGACGCCCAGCTGCTCAAGGGGATAGAGGTCCTGATGAAGAATATCGAGGAGGACCCGAGGCCCTGGCCGAAACACGACAAGTTCAAGGTCGACCGCTAGAGCCCTGTCGGCAGGTCGATGAAGAATGTCTCCAGGCCCAGCTTCTCCTTCATGAGCTCGCCGAGCGCCTTGACGCCGAATGTCTCCGAGGCGTAGTGGCCGGCGAATATCAGGCTGATCCCGTTCTCCCTCGCAATATGATATGACGAGTGCGACGTCTCGCCCGTCACGAGCGCATCGCAGCCCGCGTCGGCGGCTGCCTGGGTGAGGGAAGCCCCGCCGCCCGAGACGATTCCAAGCTTCCTTACTATAGCCGGTCCGAAGGTAAAGGTCTGGACGGGCGAGTCGAGGATGCCCGCTAGTTTCCGGCGCAGTCCCTCGATCTTCAGCGGTCTGGGCAGCTTGCCGCAGAGCCCTATATTGATGCCTGCGTACTTTCCGAAGCGTTCCGTCTCCCCGATTCCGAGTACGCTCGCTATCCGGGCGTTGTTTCCGATCTCCGGGTGGCAGTCGAGCGGGAGGTGGGTGGCGTAGAGGGAGACATTCCTGTCGAGGAGGGCCTTCACCCGCACGGCCATGATCCCCGTGATCGGCACCCAGCCGCTCCAGAAGAGGCCATGATGGACGATCAGCAGGTCGGCGTCCCGGCGGCCCGCACGGCTGATCGATTCCCTGCAGGCATCCACTGCCAGTGCGACTTTCCTGACTTCACCCGACGCCTCGACCTGCAGCCCGTTCATGGACGGGTCTCCTGAAAACAACTCAAGACTCAGGGTCTCCTCGAGAAAACCGGTCACCTTGTCAAGTCTCATTACGTGACACCTCTCTCTGTGGAGCTCATCGTATGGAGCTCGTTTCATGAAATCGGGCCGATGCCTGCCGATTCCGCGGTCAGCTGCCCTCCCGGGCATCCTTGATGCCGCGGGCTTTGAGCTCGAGCTCGTATTTCTTCTCGAGCTCGACAAGATCATCTCTGCCCTTCATTCTTTTCGCCTCGGGCCCCGACTCGCGTACCCTGACCCGGGGGCTGCCGCCTGTCCACTCCACGAACACCTCGGTGAGCGATATCCTCCTGATCCCCGTGTCGACGACCGTTGTGCGCCCGACTTTTTCCCCTGTGGGCTGGTTGTGCTCGCGCCGCCCGTTGATCACTATGTCGATTCCGTCAATGCTTTCAGCGAGGGCGAGGCTCTTCGACCAGCCCTGGTAGCTCAGAGCCACGATCAGGTCGCAGCCTTTTCCCTTCAGGACCGATACTGCCTCGAGTGCGGCGATCCTCGGATCGAGGACGTCGTAGTACAACGGGATATTCGGGTCTATCTCGTGTATGAAGAGCGGAAGGGCGACGGAGAAGACGCCTATCTTCACACCGCCCTTCGTGCCGATCAGGGTCTTTTTCCCGCCGGCCTTTATCACCGTGTATTTCGTGCCGAGCATCGCCCCGCCGCGTTTGTCGTATATGTTGGCCGAAAGAAGTTCGAATCCCGCACGGTCGACTCTCTCGAGGAGACGCTTGCGCCCGAACCGGATCTCGTCGGCCCCGATGCCGGCGGCGGCGTACCCGATCATACGCATCCCCTCGAAGAAGTAATCCAGGTTGAATGCGGCCTTGCTCCCCTGTGCGGGATTGCAGAAGCCGCCCGCGTCGAGGAGTATCGCCGGATGCTGCGTCCTTCGCTTGTTTATCAGGGAAGCCCACCTGGCCATCCCGGAAAAGGTGTCCTTCTTTCAGCCGCAGGGTTCGCGGTACCCCTTGAGCCCGGCGGTGACGAAGACGCTCACCTTCGTCCCGTCGACAGGCGGCTCGGAAGGTTCCGTGCGGGCTATATAGATCTTCAGCACGATCCAGACCGCGAGCAGAAGGAGGAAGATCGCGATCATGATCCTGATGAAGGGGGACAGCTGTTTAGCGGCGTTTCCGCTCATGGCTCCTGAGGTGGCTGTAGAGAGTAGGCTTCGAGATACCGAGTATCTGCGCGGCCTTCGTCTTGTCTCCTGTTTTTTCCACTACCTTGCTTATCAGCGTCCGCTTCACCCTCGGCAGTATCGGGTCGCTATCGGAGAACTCGACCATTTCGAGGATCGATTCGATCATTTCCTCGAGAGTGCTGAGCGACCTGGTCTCGACGTTCTCCCTGTGCCTGACGATATTGACCGGCAGGTCCTCGGGAAGGATCGTGTCCTTCTTCGAGATGATCATGAGCCGGTTGATCGTGTTTTCCAGCTCCCTGACGTTGCCCGGCCAGTCGTACTCGGTCAGGCAGACCATCGCCTCGGGCGAGATGCGCTTCGTGGCAGTATTGTACAGGCGGCAGTACATGGTCAAGAAATGGTTGCAGAGGAGCTTGATGTCATCCCTGCGCTCGACCAGCCCCGGTACCCTGATCGGGAATATGTTGATCCTGTAATAGAGGTCCTCGCGGAACCTGCCTTCCTTGACGAGCTTCATCAGGTCCTTGTTCGTTGCGCAGATGACCCTCGCGTTCGTCTTGATCTCCCTCGTCCCGCCGACACGGAAGAATCTCATGTCCTCGAGTACCCGCAGGAGCTTCGGCTGCAGCTTCAGCGGGAGGTCGCCGATCTCGTTGAGGAAGATAGTGCCGTCGCTGGCCGACTCGAAATGGCCGACGTTCTGCTTGTACGCGCCGGTGAAGGAGCCCTTCTCGTGGCCGAACAGCTCGCTCTCGATCAGCTGGTCGGGGAGCGCCGGGCAGTTCAGTGTGTGGAATGGCTTGTCTTTCCTCGGGCCGGTGTAGTGGATCGTCTTCGCGACGAGGTCCTTTCCTGACCCGTTCGGGCCGGTGAGCAGGACCGTCGTGTCTATGTTCTTGATGCCGTCTATGAGGTCGTAGATCTTTCTTATTGCCGCCGACTTCCCGATGATATCCTGGAACGTGACCCTGTTGCTCGGGCCGTCGATCACCGATACCTTCTCTCCGGACGGTTTTTCCTTCTGTCTGAGCCGGTCGGAAAGGAGCATCTTCTCCAGGCCCAGGGAGACCTGCTGGCTGAACGCGACGAGGAAGGTATGGTCCTCGTCGGTTGTCCCGGCCCCTTCACGGCTTGCGTCGAGGTAGAGATAACCCGTCACTTCCTCGTGGATCCAGAGGGGTGTGCAGATGATCCCCGGATGATCGGCAAGGAAATCCTCCTGGACCTTGCCGGACGGGATCCTCGTCCTCGAAATGTCGAGCGGGTAGCCGAGCTGCCTGGAGATGTTCAGTATCGCTATGATGTTCTGATCGGTAAGTATCGACTCCGAGTCGAAGTCGCCGATCGACGCGAGGATCCTGTACGTGTCCTGGCCGTCGCTCTGGAGGATGAGCGCCGCCCGCTCCATGCTTGTCACTTTCATCGCCATTTCGGTGATCGTCTCGTGCAGCCTGTCGGGATCGTGGATGGTTCGTATCAGGGAGATGAGGCGGCAGAGCGCCCTGAACCTTGCCGAATCGGAGTGGATCTTTTCGAGGTCGAGGGTAGTTCTCTGCTCGAGATGTTTCTGGAGATGGGAGACCCCGCTGGGGAGTTTCTCCGATTCGCCGAAGAGGGAGATCGCCCTGAGAAGGTACTCGCGTGCGAGAGGTTCGTTCCCCTCCTCGAGGTATAGCTCGCCGATCTCCGATGCGACGGAGGCGGCCGTTCCCTTCCTGCCGAGCAGCGACAGCTCGAAACTCGTCTCCTCGAGGATGCGCCGCCCGTGCTCGCGCTTGCCCTCGGACAACTGCACCCTTCCCTCGAGCAGGTCGAGCAGCGCCGTCTCGAGGCGCGATCCGATCTGCTTGTTGAGCTCTCTAGCCTCTCCCAGGAGATCCTTCGTCTCGTCGATCTTTCCCTCGACGAGACCGAGCTCGCCGAGCCTCCTCAACACAACGGCTTTCTCACGCAGCGAGCGTGTCTTCTGGCATATGTGAAGCGCCCTGAAATAATGGTTCCGCGCCTCGGTATGATCGCCCTTCCTGAGGCGGATCTCGCCGAGGGTCCCGTAGATCTCGGCGAGCAGCTGCTGATTGCCCAGGTCCTCGGCCAGTTTGACAGCCGTCGTGCAGTTCGACTCGGCCTTCTCGAGTTCCTCGGTGTCGAGGCAGGCGAGGGCTATGTTGAGATGGACCGCCGCGAGCCCGGGGCGGTTGTTGTTGCGCTGCTTGATGCGCATGCTCTTCGTGAAACTCTCGAGCGCCTCCTTGATCCTTCCCATCGAGCGGTAGACGAGGCCGAGGTTGTTGAAGCTCGCCGCGACCCCGAGCTCGTCATTGCAGTCCTCGCGCAGCGCGAGACATTTCTTGTGGCAGAGAAGGGCCTCGTCGTACTTGCTCCTGTTCCAGTTGATCGCGCCCATGAGGTTGTACGACTGGGCCAGCTCCATCGGGTGCTGCTTATTATCGAGCAGCTTGTGGACGAGGAGGCAGTTTTCCCACGACTTGTCGAACTTGCCGAGGCGGTAGTATACCCAGGCGAGATCGTTGTAGATCTTCGCTCTCTCCTGAGCCATTATGTGCTCGCCGTGCGTCTCGAGAGCCTTCTTGAGCAGCTCCTCGGCGACTATGAACTCGCCGCGCTTCTCGAGTATCTCGCATTCCTTCCTGATCGCCTCGACTGCGAGCTCCCTGTGGTTTTGCCACCTGTCGCTCGTGCTCGTCTCCTCGCGGCAATTCCTGAAGAACTCCTCGGCCTTCTCGATCCTGCCGATGTTCGCGTAGTAGTTCCCCAGTTCGAGGAGCAGGTTAAGTCTCATCTCTAACGGGAGGTGACGGTCGAGACCGAGGCTCATGTATCCGTCGTTAAATGAGTTTATCGCGTTGAGGCGCTTCCGGGTGAGGAGCAGCTGGAAGACCCTCAGTCCCTTGAATGCGGCTTCCTGCATGTCGCCCGACCGCACGAGGTGGTAGAATATATACGCGGCGGGCGCTTCCTGCGCCTCCTTGAGTATCTGGGCGATGTTTCTGTGAAGCTGCACCAGCCGTTCGGGATCGATTGATTTCTCGATCATGGAAGCGATACTCTTGCCGCTGATGCTGAAGAGCGTGCAGAGGCCGCCGTCGGCGAAGCACGATCTGCCTGCCCTCTTCCGGATGATGTCCAGTGTGACCAGGCGGTGCAGGATCCTGTAGAAGCGGCCCTCCTCGGTGGAGAAGATTTCCTTTAGGATGGAGAGGGGAACGTCGAACCGGAAAACGGCGATGAATGAAAGGACCGATCTTTCCTCCTCGTCGAGAAAATCTATGACGTTGCCGGCCGTCCTGTCCGCGCCTGCGTTTTCAGCGGCCAGCCTCGTCTTGAGCTCCATGACGGCAAAGCTGTCCCTGCGGCCGAACATCTTCTTCACCGCCCTCCGCCGGTCTTTCGGGAGAAGCGTCAGGACCGATCCGCTCTTCCGGGCGAAATCCGGGTCGGGTATCTCGATATCGGTTATATGGAAGCCTTTTTCGCGGCCCTCCGAACGGACCGCGTCGGAGAACCAGGCCGGCGCGTCGTCGCTCAGACCGATGACGGCGAGCCTGCTCTTCTCCAGGTTGTGGGAGAGACGTTCGACGATGAGGCCGCTGAGGACCGGATCCTGGTGATGGTCGTCATGGATTGTGAACTCGGCCTCGGAACTCTCCTCACGGTCCCGGAAATCACTGAAGACGCTCTGGTCCCCGGCTATACCGTCGCCCGTGAATCCCCATTCCCCGGTCAGCTTTTTTGCCATCTCCTTGAGCAGGGATGTCTTGCCCGCGCCCTCCCGACCCGAGACGATCACCATCTGCTTTCCGTCCTCGCGCGATCTGAACGCCGCCTGTCTCACGAGGTTCATCGCCGCTGAATGGTTCTTCAGCAGCGGTTTTCTTCCGGCCAGTACGACGGGAATTCCGGATTTCCTTCCCGACAGCTCGCCGAGCTTCTCGATGACGGAGAAGAGGTTGTCACCGGTCTCGGGCCCGATGGCCCGCAGCCTCTCGGCCGTTTCCGCGCATGCGGCGGAGTGTTCCACGGGAAAATACCTGCAGAAGAGAGCAAGCAATTCGCCGAAAGCGTTGAGGTCGTCGAAGAGGTTCTTGCCGTTGTCGGCCCCGCCCGAAACGCCGAGCCTGTCGAGCACTGCTTCCGGGACCAGATAGGCGGTCGGGAGGATCCCGGCTGAGCTTCCCTGCATTACGACGGATTCGATCGAGAGGTTGTGAAAGAACCGCCCAGTCGATATGCAGTCGAGAAACGTGGAGGTCAGGGAGCGCGTAAGCTCCAGACTCTCTTCGGGCTTGAGGGACGGAAGCATCTTTGTTACGGGTACGAGCTCCTGCCAGGGAAGAAGGAAGAATACACCGCCTCCGTTCTCCTGGATCGAGAGGGCGCTGATGCTGTCGCCGGCCGAGTCGGAGAAGAGATAATCCCTCATAAGCAGATCGTCTGTCGATATCGATGTCTCGGCGGGGATGATCAGCGAGAAGAGGAGGTAGTCCTTTCCGCTGAGGGAATCGGTGACACCGAATCCCTGCCATGGGGGATAGGCGCCGAGCGCCTTCTTGATCGCATAGCGCGAGGTGAATCCGAGGTCGTTTTTCATTGCTACCGACTGTTGCAGACGGCTGTTGTTAAGGAATTTAACCGGTAAAATAATTTACTGCAATCCTGTGTGAATTACAAGGATTGATTTATGGTATGATTTACGGTATGAAGAGGAGCCGGCCGCAGTTCTCGCAGGTGATCAGCTCGCTGCTGTAGGCCGACGAGAAGAACGAGGTGGGGAGTTTGACGAAACAGCCGAGGCACTTGTCGTCGGTGACGGGGATGATGGCCATCCTGTAACGCCCGGCGAGCTTCTCGTAACGGTTTCTGAGAGCTGGGGGGATCTTCCCGGCGAGCGTCGCCCTTGCCTTCTGGAGCTCCTCGAGCCCGTCGAGCTGGAATCCCATGTTCTTCAGTTGATCGGAAGTCTTCTTTTCCTCGACTTCCTTGATCATGATGTCGAGATCCTGGAGGGCGACGAGGAGCCTGAATTCCTCTCTCATCCGTTGTCACTCCCGAGAACTGCCTGGAGGGACTCGAAATTCTTTACCTCGTAAAGTTTTTCGAGGGTCTCGGGCTGCTGGACGAGGGCCGTCAGCCTGCTGAGGAGGGCGAGATAGGTCTCCGCGCCCTTTTCGGAAGGGGCGAGGATGAGGAAGAAGACCTTCGTGGGTTCGCTGTCGAGAGCTTCGAAATCGATTCCCGACGGAGAACGTGCGAACAACACGGTGAGATCCGGTATCGCTATAGATCTACCGTGTGGAAAGGCTACGCCGAGGCCGAGGCCCGTCGATCCGAGGCTTTCGCGATTTTTGAGCATCTCGAGGATGAAATGTTCGTCGGCGATCTTCCCGGATGCCTTGAGATGCCTGACCATTTCCTGCAGGACGGAGGTCTTTTTCCGGGATCGCAGACTAAAGATGCAGAGGTCTTCCTGGAACAGTGAAGCGAGTTTTTTAGATTCCATATCCTCTCTTGCTTTAAGAGTCAACTTATTCTCTGTATAGCAATTTAAACTTTTTTAAACAACAGGTTTTTGCTAACATTTCAAGAATTGTTTATTGGCAGAGAATTACTTTATCGGAATCAGCGCTTCGATATGAGCGGAAAAGAAATCTCGGAAGGATTGTTGATAAGGATAAAAGGCTCGGATCATTACGTTTACGATTTCGATGAGGAAGTCAGGTGCAGCGTGAGAGGGAGGTTCCGGATCGGGCGTGGTGATTCCGAGGTTCTTCCCGTCGTCGGAGACGTCGTGGAGTATCGAAGGGAGCCTCAGCGGGATTCGAGTGGTCCCTCGGGGCTGATAATAGCCGTGAAGCCTCGCAGGTCGCTGTTCGCCAGGTCCGAAACGGGTGGGCGGAAGGGATACAGGATACTCGGGGCGAACCTCGATTTCGTCTTCCTCGTACATTCGGTGAAGGATCCCGTCCTCAACGTGAGACTGATCGACCGGATGCTGACTGCCGCCGAGCGAGACGGAATCGAACCGGTCATCGTCGTCAACAAGATCGATCTCCTCGAGGACGAAGCAAAGCTGGCGGCGACCCTCGCCCCTTATCCGGAGATGGAATACGCGGTAGTCCGCACGAGCGTCGTCACCGGAGAGGGTATCGGAGATCTCGCCGGGATGATGGAAGGCCGCAGCACGATGCTTGCCGGTCCTTCCGGAGCGGGCAAGACCTCGCTGCTCTCGAGGATCGAGCCCGGGATCGAGGCGAGGATCTCGAACGTGAGCTCGAGCACAGGCAAGGGGAGGCATACGACGACGCACTTCGAACTGCACAGGCTCTCGTCTGGCGGCTGGCTGGGGGATTCGCCGGGCATCAGGGAGTTCGGGATATGGGGGGTGGAGAAAGAGACACTGGGCGAGTATTTCCGCGATTTCGAGCCTTACCTCGGCGGTTGCAGGTTCAACACGTGTACCCATAGCCACGAGCCGAAATGCGCCGTGAAAGAAGCGGTGGAGGAGGGGGCGATCTCAGAGGCGCGCTACGACAGTTATCTGCGCATACTGGAGAGCCTGGAGTGAGTGTCGGGTGTTCCGGCCCGGACATATATGAGAAGAGCGGCCCGTTGCGGGCCGCTCCAAAGGTAAGGAGAGATTGAAGGTGGTGGGATAGTTGATCCGCTCTCTATCATGTGGTACGAATCACCGTCTTTAATGTTCCGGTTTTTTTGCAGATTGGTAGAAGATTTTCCCGCGGGAGAAGGCAGGCGTTGAGAAAAAAGTTCGAGAGAAGAGGAAAAATAGTGCTCGCCGAGGCGCTCGCGCCTCTTCTCGGCACGAAGGGAAAGAAGATCCCGCTTCCCGAACCGAGTACGGTCGAAAGCCTGCTCGTTATCAGGCAGCAGAACCAGATGGGCGACATGCTGCTCGCCGTCCCCGCCTTCAGGGGTATAAGAAAGAGGTTCCCGAATGCGCGCATCACACTGCTCGCCGCTTCGATCAACTCGGGAGTGATGCAGAACAACCCCTACGTCGACGAGGTGATCACCTGGTCGAAGGAGCGCAACAGGAAGGCCCCCCTCGCGCTACTGCGATTCATCCGTGGATTGCGGAAGCGCCGGTTCGACGTGTTGATAGTCCTCAACACCGTCTCGTTCTCGGTCACGAGCATGCTGCTCGGCGCAGTGAGCGGCGCGAAATGGAGGGCCGGTTCCTCGAGCTCGCCGTTCGGCACCGGCCTTACCTCGAAATACTACCATCTCGAGCTGCAACTCCCCGGCGAGGAGGAGCTCGCTCTGATGCACGAGAGCAGGCACAATCTCTACCCGCTCCGCACCATCGGAATAAAAGAAACTGATCTATCGTCGGTCCTCGTTCCCTTCGAGTGGGAGGAAAGGGGATGCAGGGAGTTCACCGCGGCCGCTTTCGGGGACGGACGTTATGCGGTGATCCACCCCGGCGCGGGCAAGGTGCAGAACATCTGGCCGCCCGAGAGGTTTGCAGAGATCTCCGGCGCGCTGTTCGAGCTGTACGGCATACGTTCGGTCGCGGTGCGCGGTCCCGCCGACGACGTCTTCTTTGCGAGGTTCCTCGAGGCCTGCGGGACGCCGCCTCAGGTCATCTCCTGCCCGACGGCAGGTTTTCTCGGTGCGCTGATGAGGGATGCTGCAGTCTCCGTATGCAACGACACGGGAGTGGCCCACATCGCCGGCGCGGTGGGAGCAAGATGCGCGGAAGTCTTCGGACCCACCGATCCGCACAGATGGAAGCCTGTTTCGGACACAGTCGTTGCTGTAAGGTCGGATGACGGTGAGGTGGATTCGATAACGACGGGTGACGTATTGAAAGCGGTGGACGGGCTTCTGGCAGGGATTCCCGTTACTGGTGCTGGATCATGTTGATCTTCAGGGAGAGTGTCCCGCTCGGCGGGATATCTACCTCGCCGGTCCATGTCAGATAGCCGTGCTTCTTCAGCTCGACGAGATACTTGCCCGAAGGAAGCCGTATCGGGTTCTGAAGCGGGGTAGTCCCGTGGAACTTTCCGTTGACGAAGACGCTCGCTCCGGCGACCGTCGTGAAATCGAGGCTGCCCGTAACGCGCTGCAGCTCGATCCTTCTCCGCGACAGTTCCCCCTTCCTGATCACGATCCTCTCTGTGTATTCCCTGTAGTCGCGCTGCCTGAGCGTAATATCGTGAGGCCCTGCGGGGAGTTCCACAGGACCGAATCTGTCGGTCGATGCGCGCCAGCGGCCGTCGATGTGTATCTCGGCCTCGGGCTTGACGTAGATGTCGATCAGGCCGACAGCGGGTGCCGGTTCTTCCTCGACGACCGGTTTCTCGTCCTGCCCGTCGGATGAACTCTCTTCGGGGACGGGCTCAATAACGGCCGCGAGAGTGTCGGGTTCGGGCGCGATCCCTTCGGGCGGCCCGGCCGGCAAGACGGGATGAGAGATTTCCGTCACGGCCGCCAGGGAATCGGTCTTCACCGCGCCGGTGTCTGCGGTTGCAGTGAACATGCTCTCCATCGACCCTCCGGAAGTGCTCGAAGCCTCGAGCAGTCCTGCGGTCTTTTCCGGTCTCAATCCCGACAGCACGCTTTCTGCCTTCGTCCTCAGTCCTCGGATGATGTCGGGGCGCTCGACCGCGGTGTAGCCGGCCGCGATCACCACAGCGGCGGCCGCCATGCCGGCGAGCCATTTCTTCGCGCTTCCCCTGCGTCGGCGCCTGGGGACATACTCGGCGACGGTCACGGCCGGGTCGTACCCGCCGATGAGCCTGCGGACCCTGTTCCTCAGCGACCAGACCTTCTCCTGGCCGACGCATGTCTCTATCGTCCCGGCCATCTCGAGAGCGGTCCCGTACCTCTTCGAGGGTTCTCTGCTGAGAGCCTTCATGATGATGCGGTCGGCTTCGGGGGACACCTTTTCGTTAACGCGGCCGGGATGTGGGATATGCCCGTCGATTATCTTCTGGATGACGGCTGCGTATGTGTTCCCTGTGAAGGGCTGCTTTCCCGTCACCATCTCGTAGCAGATGGTTCCAAGAGAAAATATGTCGCTGCGGCCGTCGATGTCGTTCCCTATTGCCTGCTCGGGCGACATGTAGAGGGGAGTGCCGAGCAAGGTGTCGGCGACCGTATGCTGGAGCTGGCTGCCGATCAGCTTGGCCAGCCCGAAATCGGTAATCTTCACCTGGCCGGTCGCGGTGATCATGATGTTGGCCGGCTTGATGTCCCTGTGGATAATCCCGTGCTGGTGGGCGTGATCAAGACCGATGCATATCTCACGCGCTATCAGCAGGGCGAGCTCGTCGTCGAGCGGGCCGTGCTTTTCGAGGATCTCGCTGAGCGAAGAACCGTCAATGTATTCCATCACTATGAAGTAGTTGCCCTGGGAGATGCCCGAGTCGATGATACGGACGATATTCTCGTGGTCGAGGCTGGCTGCGGCTTTGGCTTCTACCTCGAACCGTCTCGTGAAATTCGTATCGGGCGTGAGATGGGAGTGGAGCCTCTTTATGACCACCTCGCGGTCGAGAGACTTCTGGATCGCCTTGTACAGTACGGCGGTTCCGCCGGTGGCGAGGGTGCTCAGTATCCGGTAATTTCTTCCTTCCATCTCTCTCATCTTGCAATGGCGAGCCTCGAGGCGAGTGACTCGGGCAGTCCTTCCGCCCTGATCCTCTCCTGGGCTTCCGTCACGTCGTAAGGGATCCTCCGCATGCTGATCCTGCTGCGCTGCACGTCGATGACGGCGAAGCTCGCCGCGCTGACGCCGTCCCTCGGCTGGCCGATGCTTCCCACATTGATCAGGTACCGGCGGCCCGGTTCGGCCTCGATCTTCGAGCTGTTCTCGACTGTGAATCCTGATACCGGGTCGTGGCTGATGATTCCCGGCACGTGCGTATGTCCTATGAAGATGAATCTGGCGTCGGTCTTCCTGAAGATCCTCTCCGCCTGTCCCATCGTGTAGATGTATTCCCAGTCGAGGGGAGAGACGGGGGAGGAGTGCGCGAAAAGGCACTCCCCGTGCCGTCTGACAGTATCGTAGGCCGCGAGAAGCTCTTTCTGCCTCGCGGAAAGCGAGCTCTTCGTCCACTCGATCGATATCTTCGCTGTGATGTTGAAGTTCTCGCTCTCTGCGAGGTCGGCGGCCACGAAATCGTGATTACCGCAGATCCGGATGTCGCAATGCTTGTCGACGAGGTCGACGCAGTCCGAAGGGTTCGCGCCGTAGCCGACGACGTCGCCCAGGGAGACGACGAAATCGGGCCTGATCACGGCAATCTCCTCGACGATCTTTTCGAGCGCCTGCACGTTGCTGTGAATATCTGAAAATACGAGGTACTTCATTGTATCAGCGCTTGAAGACGAATTCCTCCGAGCCGATGGCAATGAGGTCCTCTTCCTGCAGGACCTTCTCCTCCATCTTCTCGCCGTTGACCCTTACGTTTTTCTTCCCGTTCGCCTGCATGATCCAGTCGGACCCGTTCCTGCGGATGTTCACCTGCACGCGGGGAGCGAAGAGACCTTTCAGCCTGATATCCGATCCCCTGCCCCTGCCGATCACGAAGCTGCTGCCCTCGATGGGGTATTCCTCCTGCTCGGAACGGCGGTACAGTCTTGGAGAGGTGTCCGCCTGTTCGATTACCGGAGCTCCCTCCTTCGGGCCGGCTTCACTGTGATACCTGGGGATGATGACGGTCTGGTCGAGCGTGTCGGTGGTACTTTCCTCGCCGGTGATGATCTGGAAGGCTATCTCGTACTTGCCGATCGTTATCACGTCGCCACCCTTGAGCTCGCCGTGCTCGACCTTCTCGCCGTTGAGAAGCGTCCCGTTTTTGCTGCCCAGATCGCGTAGGATGTAACCGGACCTGACCGAGTGGATGACGGCGTGTTTTCTCGAGACGCTGAGGTTGTCTATTGTTATGTCGTTCTCCGGCAGCCTGCCGATCGTGATTTGCTTGCCGGTGAAGTTATATGTCTTCAGCGGCCTGTTTTTCAATTTGACGATCAGCTTCGGGGGCTGGCAGAGGAAGAGCGACGGGACGGGACCCTTGAAATCTTCGGGTATCTGCCTCGTGTCCTCGGAATGCGTGACGACCAGCTCGGTGAATATTCTGATCTCGAACGGGGTCCTCGTGGCCATCGTGTATACCTTCACGAGGAAGTTCTCGCGTCGGCTCGTCTCGCCCGACGCGCCTGTGCTGAGACCGTGATAACACGCTGCCGGAAAGCCTTCCTTGTACCTGAGCATCACGAGGTTGCCCGGCTGCAGGGCTGTGACGAGGGCGTTTCGCTTCTCGGATTCGATCCTGTCGAGGAGCTCGTCAAGGTCGACGAGAGTCGAGCTGACCTTCAGCTCGGGCTTGGTCTGCAGGTAGACGATGAGGGAATGGAACAGCATAAGGTTGACCGAGTATACGATCACTTTCGGGAACTGGGTCCTGCGCAGCGAGGAGAAGTACTCCCTCACGGACAGCCCGGTGAAATCATCCGGATCGCTCGCGCAGCACCAGTAGATCTGACCTTCCCTTATGAACGTCAAATACTGAACGTGATCGTTGAACACCTCGATGACGACGGGGTCTCCGCCCCTGTCACCGAGGTACTTCCTCAGGACCGATTCGAAATCTTCGGAATCGTAATCGGTCGGGTTCACCAGTATGCCTGTGTACGGTATCTGAAGCCTCGACATGACCTTATTTTCCTTTCCGAGTAATCTTCCGGAATCAAACACGCAAGAAAAGTGCCAAAGAGAGTCGGCGCCGGCATTGCTTAAATCTTTGAAATATAAGGGAATCAGGGGTTGATTGATGGCCGGCGAACCGCTATTATCGCCATTCGCCAGAAATGATGCAGAAACGGTCGGAAGAGGCGGAGGCAAGGTTTGCCCGAGCGCGGCAAGGTCAAGTGGTTCAACGAGAACAGGGGCTACGGTTTTATCCGCCGGGAGACGGGCGGCAAGGAGATCTACGTCCATTACTCGGACATCGTGGGGGAGGGGTTCAGGACGCTCAGTGAGGGCGAGCTCGTGGAGTTCGATCTGAGCGATGGCAAAAGGGGCCTCGAGGCCAGGAACGTCCGCAGGGTCGATTAGAGAGAGGGACCGGGATGGCCCGGTCCCCTGGATGAGCGTCTGCTCGCCGGCCGCGGCTGTTGTCAGCCGCACCGCCTCGTTACTTCGATTCGGCGTGGAAGCGCTTGAGATTGCGCTTCGCCTTCTCGTTCGACGGGTCGATGTCGAGTGCCTTCTGCCAGGCATCGATCGCGTCCTCGACACGGTCGAGCTTGTAGTAGGCGTTTCCGAGATTGGTGTAGGCCGAGCTGTTGTCGCCGCTGCGGCCGATTGCCTCATTATACATCTCGATCGCTTCAGTGTACGATCCCAGTCTGTAGAAGACGTAGCCGAGGTTGTTGTAGGTGGCGGCGAGATCGGGATTGAGCTCGATCGCCTTCTTGAACGCCTCTGTGGCCTTGTTTTCCTCGTTCATCTCGGTGTATGTCAGTCCGAGGTTGTTGTAACCCTCGGTGAATTCGCCGTCTATCTCTATCGCTTTTTTAAAGAGGTCGAGTGCCTTCTCGTACTGGCCGTTGTGATACGACATGACGCCTGCGTTGTTGAGTTTCTTTGCCTCGTCCGCCTTGCGTCTGCACTCCTCTTCCTCGAGCGTTTTCTTCTGGTTCTCGACGACCTGCATGATCTCGCTGTTGTTTTCTGAGACCTCCCGGGTGAGCCGCCTGTTTTCCTCCATGTCGATTTCGATCTTGCTGATGCTCTCGTCGAGCCTGTTATCGAGGTCCTCGCTCCTCTCGGCAAGGGTGTCGGACAGCGAATCGACGATCAGCTTGTTGTCCTCGTTGACCGACGAGATCAGCTCTTTTATCTCGCCGAAACTCTTCTCGAACGACTCCTTCAGCATGCCAGCCGACTCGGTCGATTTTTCCTCGAGCTCCCTGAACATGCCGAGGATGTCGCCGGTGCTTCTCTGCTGGAAGTCCCACGATTTCTCCAGGTTGCCGCGGATCGACTCGAGCCTCTCGTCCAGTCTTTCCTCCGCCTCGCGGGCCTCTTCAGCGCGTCCGTCGTCCCCGTTCGAACCGCTGCGGAGCAGTATCTCGATACCGCACTCTCCGCGTTCGTTGTCATGGAAGCGGCACTGATCGCCGAGGCAGCGGACCTCGCCGCGTGTCGATCTCGCGACGAATCTGACCGGCTTGGCGGGCGCTTCATAGTCCTGATCCCCGTTGTGAGACTCCCCGGTGGATCCTGTCTCGTTCTCGCCGCCGTCCTCTTCGCTTTCCGCGTCGGAATCACCGTCAGAATCTTCGTCAGAGGAAGTCTCTGAGTCGGGGTTCATGAAGATGTCGCCGCTCTCGTTCCCTTCCGTGTTTTCATCCCCGTCATTTTCGCCGATGCCCTCGTTGTGGAGGTCTGTGTCATCGGCTTCTCCGAGGAGGATGACGTCGCTGGGTTCCTCGAGGATCGATACCTGCGTGATCAACGGACAGATCTTCATGGTCTTTCCTTTCACTTTTCCGGATCGAGATCGCCGGCCGCGACCAGCAGGCCGGCGATCTCTTCACACTGCGAAGCGATGTATCTGGCATAGGCGCTCTGCGCCCTGCTGCCGGCATCGAGATATTCACTGCGAATCCCGAGGATACGCGAGAATGCGGCGGCGGCCCTTCCATGGTCACCCAGCATCTCGTTCGCAGCACCTTCTATATACAGGAGTTCGATTATCGATTCTTCGTCGCCGTTCTCTCTCGGGGCCGAACCTGCCACTGCGAGCGCGCTCAGAGGTCTGCCTGCGGCCATATGCAGTCTCGATAGAAGCGCCTTTCTCCTCAGGGGATCGACACAGCCGGCGTCGATCATCTTTCCGGCCGAGTCGAGATCTCCCGTCTCGATGGCCGTTCGGATAAGTCTTTCCGTCTCCGCCGCGTCGGTCTCGCCTGCCGCGATCCTTTCGAGTCCGGAGCGGATCTCCTGTTCCTTCCACGAAGACCACGTCTTCTCGATCCTGACGAGTATCCTGTGCCTGTCTACGGAACTGTCGAGGACCTCACGGAAACACCCGGCTGCCTTCTCTTCCATTCCGGTGGCCTCGAAGATCCCGCCCATCGTGATCAGGAGGTCACCTGCGTCCTCGCCGCCGAGCGAATCGATCCCTTCCCTCAGAATCGATTCGGCGCCCTTCGTGTCGCCGCCGCCGGCAAGGAGCTGAGATGCGAACTCGTAGTATTCCTTCTTCTGCCCGGCGTTGATCAGACTGTGGACCCGTTCCATCACCTTCGTCCGCGCGGAGCGCGATCCGGCGTCGATCTCCCCGAGTATCGAGAACGCTGTCTCCCGGTCTCCCGTGACTATGCAGCAGTCGGCCTCGAGGAGTCGGCCTCGGGTGATGTGTTTCTTCGACCACTCGATGTTTATCGTCTCGTCAAGTATCGCCTGAGCGAAGGAGCCGTTCAGGGCCAGTGCCTTCTCGAGGTCTTCGAGGCCCTTGCTGAGGCCGCCTGATCTGCTCCTCAGCGCTCCGAGCGGTACCAGCAGCCTCGGCTCTTCACCGTACTTTCCGAGGAAGGGTTCGATCGTCTCGACGAGGGTCTCCGGAGCGGCATTCTCGATGCCGGCTATACGGAGGAGGGCATCGACGGCCCTTCCGTTGTCGTCGGTCGCGGAAAGTATCGAGGCGAGGAGACTGTTGGCCCCCAGGTGCCCCGGTTCTTTTTCGATTATCTCTTCCAGTACGGCGGCGGCTCCGGAGGAGATCGTTCTGTCCGCGGAGACGAGTCTTTCTAGTATTCCTGCCGACTCGTCGTATCCGCCCGTTCGGGCGAGGTTCCTCGCGTAGATGAATGCCAGCTCCGCGTCATCGGGCGAACCGGCGGCGAGCCTCTTCAGCGTCTCACCCAGTTGCGGAAGCGATTCCTGCGGGCCCTTCTGCGCCGACTCGAGATTTCTCATCGCCTCGTTGTGTCTCGATCCGGCCCAGTGTATCTCTCCCAGTATCCTCGATATGAGCCAGGGTTTTATGCTTACGGGAAGCAGTTTCTCGAGCCGCTGTCCCACCCTGTCGAGATATGCGGGTGAGAGGGCGATGCATCTCTCCAGCTCGGCGGCGGCCTCGTCCTCGGATCCGAGCCTCAACATCGTTTCGCCGAGGAGGTATCTCGCCTCGGCGTTCGAAGATTTCTTCGTGATGATCTCTCCGAGCTCCGCCTTTACCGCGCGCAGATCGGCGTCGGTGGAGGTCAGGGTCATCGCTATGCATCTCAGCGCGTCTTCAAAGTTCCCCTCGGTCGTGGAGATTCTCGCGCCGAATATGTTCAGGGCGGCGGACTCGCTCTCGGGAAGGGCCTGAACGGCTTTTTTCAGCAGCTCACGGGCGAGGTCGAAATGACGGATATTCATCGCCGAGCCGAGCATCTCGTTCCAGACGGCCATGTTGGCGGAATCGCGCTCGACGAGCTTCTCGAACCGCAGTACGATATCGCGGATCTGTCCCGGGTCGGTCTCCATCGCCCGGCCGAGATGCCGGGAGGCGGATACATATCTCTCGTCTTCGAAGTAGATCTGGTAGAGGGCGAGATGCAGGGTCGTGTTGTCGGGATTGTCGCCGACGGCCTCCTCGCACAGATCGGTCACGGAGGACCTCAGTGAATCGTCGAACATCATCAACTGGTCGAACTCGAAGACGGCCCTCTCGATCTGCCCGCTCTTCATGTGCGACTTCGCCCTGAGAAATCTCATCGAGCGGTCGAGGTCCTCTTCGGCGGCGAACAGCTCGCACAGCTCGGTCAGTGCCGGCCATGCACCTGGGTCCCTTTCTGCGATCCCGGCGATCTTTTCGGCGAAGAGGCCGTGCGAGTCCGGATTGTCCCGGTAGAATTCGATGGAGTAGGGGAGGGCCTCCGCGACGCGTGCATTTCTTATCCCGAGCTCGATCGTCGAGATCACCCCGTCGAGACTCACCCCGCAGTGCCGCATCACCTCGCCGGAGAGTCTGAGGAGCTCTTCCTTCTCGAGCGTTTCCTGCGATTCCATCTCCCTGATAAGCTCGGATGCCTTTTCCTCGTTGCCGCCCCGGGCGTAGAGTTCCGCCTGGATCGACAGGAGCGGTGCATTCTCCTCGAATCCGGCGTCGAGGGCGATCTGGATCATCTCGATGATGGAGGGTATACGCGACGGGTCCATTTCGGCCGCGATACCGGATGCGGCCGCCGCCGTCTTACCCTTCCCGAGATGCAGATTCAGCCGGGCGAACAGCTCCTGTCCCGGAGCGCTGCTCGAAAGCGCTTCGTTCCCGGCTATCCAGTCCGAGAGCCTCGCAGCAGAATCACGATGATCTCCGAAATATTTCTTCAGCGCTTCTACAGCTTCTTTGACCTTTTCCATCGCCGAAGCGACCTCGCTGTAGAGGAACATCACGTCTATGTCGTCGAGCCTGTCGGGAGGGAGCTTTTCGAGCCTCTCGAACGCAAACCTCTGCCTGTCGACCTGCTCGGGGAAGAGCTGGCTGATGTCC
Organism: Candidatus Krumholzibacteriota bacterium; assembly: GCA_030609325.1. Lineage (GTDB taxonomy): Bacteria > Krumholzibacteriota > Krumholzibacteriia > Krumholzibacteriales > Krumholzibacteriaceae > JAUWCL01. The sequence goes on along the minus strand of JAUWCL010000010.1, from coordinate 25,288 downwards.
CCCGGCGATTCCTTATGGTCCCATCCGCCGTCCTTCGCTTTGAGATAGTCTCTTATCCTGGCCGTACCTTCCGGCCCCATGCCCGCCGAGATGAGGGCCTCGCCCTGCATCAGCAGCCAGTTTCTCGACCTTGCCTCTTCCGCCTCGAGTATCTTCAATATCTCCGTTGCCGGCGGGTCCCCGAGCTCGAGCGCGCGGAAAAATCTTGACTCGGCCTTCTCCACATGAGACAGCAGGATCGATGCAATCCCGAGATAGTACTGGATGTGCGGGCTCGTCGGGCATTCGCGCTCGGCCTCGAGCAGGGCGGCGCCGATGATCTGTGCCTCGTCCGGCAGGCTCTTCATCGCCTTGCCGAGCGGTTCGGCCGCCTCGGACCAGCGCCTTGCCTCGAGGTATAGAAGCCCCAGAAGGATCTCATTCTCCACATAGATGGACGACTTCTTCTGGCCGCTTTCCTCGAATTCCCTCGATCTTGTCTCGGAGCGCTTGATCATCCCCTCGATATAGGAAACGGGTCCCGACCTCATTGCGTGGCGGGCCGAATCGAAATCCCTGCTCCTGATGAGAAATTCGATGACGAAACTGGCGAGAAAGGGATTGAACGATAAGTGAAGCGCCTCGCGGGCTATCGATATGAGCTGCTGCCTCGATCTGGGGTGGCGCCTGATCGTGTTCTTCATCAGGGAAACGGCTTCCTTGAAATCGGAGATGTCGAGACAGAGCTGTATCGTCTCTATCGCTATGTCGAAATCGTCGGGCCATTTCTTCAGCGCGCTCATCGCTTTCTGCAGGGCTCTTTTCCTGTCGCCCTTCTGGCGTTCCTGGACGACTCTCTTGAGCGCTTTTTCCTGTGTCAGAAACACTGCCTAGTTCCGCCTTTCACTCCGCTGGATCGCTGTTTTCCGAATATCGACCGGCTCTTACGTGCTTTATGCGAAATGTGTACCATCCGGGATAATTTTTCGGGGTGTTTTAACCGTTGATTAGGCGTGGGGTTAGGTGTACATTCACGGCCGCATGCGGGCCGCCGCGGACGCCCCGGTTTGCATTATGCATAAGCGGCTTGCAGATAAAGGGTTACATTTCTTTCACTGGGCGTCCGGGGGATCATGACTGGAAAATGGACCGTTTCGACCGAGATCGAGTTTTCGTCGTCTCACTGCCTCGATAACTATGACGGAATGTGCTCGAGGGTGCACGGACACAACTGGGTTCTGCGGGTATACTACGAATTCGAGGCGGTCGATGTCAGAGGACTTACCGTCGACTATCTCGAGCTCAAGGCGAGGCTCGAGAAGGTCGTCCTGCCGAGATTCGATCATCTGCATCTCAACGACGTCCCGCCGTTCGACACGGTCAGCCCGACCTCGGAGAATCTCGCCGCCGAGATATTCAGGATGTGCCGCGAAGAGCTGGAGTTCGAGGGAGGGCGGCTCAGGGAAGTCGAGCTCTGGGAAACGTCGAAGGATATGGTGCGCTATGAGGAATAACATTGCGAAGGGCAGGGAATCGGGGGTCGCTCTCCTGTCGGGCGGGCTCGATTCCGCCGTTTCGCTGGCGATCGCGGCCGGTAAGTACGACGTTAGCCTCTCGCTCTTTTTCGATTATGGACAGATACCCGCAGAGAAGGAGGAGGAATCCTCCAGGGCCTTCGCGCAGCATTACGGAACGGCGTTTGAGAAGGTCGATCTGCAGTGGCTCGGGCATATCTCTTCGTCGACGATGACCCCGGGAGGAGACGACACTCCGGACTATCCCGTCGAGGGCCATCCCGACGAACAGGCGCGCGTTTCGAGGGCGGTCTGGGTCGAGAACCGCAACGGGATCTTCGTCAACGTCGCAGCGGCGTTCGCCGCCGCACGCGCCGCCGCCGTGATCATCACCGGATTCAACAGCGAGGAGGCCGGTGCCTTCCCCGACAACAGCAGGGAGTTCGTCGATGTCGTCAACAGGGCGCTTGCCATTAGCACCGGTGCGCCGGTAAGGGTGGAAAGCCCGACCCTGGCGATGCAGAAGAGAGAGGTAGTCGAACGGGGGATAGAGCTCGGCCTGCCCTGGGAGCACATCTGGTCGTGTTACCGCGGCGGCGAGAGGATGTGCGGGAGATGCGAGTCGTGTGTCCGGCTCAAGAGGGCGGTCGGCGGAACGCACGCCCGGGCTTCGATCTTCTTCGAAGACGACTGATGATACGGGGATGACCTGTGGCTTGAAGGTAAATGATGATAGGAGAGGGATGATCCGATGCTGGAGACGAAGATCCTCAGGGAGCGTATCGACTACACCGGCGATCAGCTGCGCAGCCATTTCGTGAGGGAGAAAGCCGGCATCACGTCGGACGGCGTCGTGGCGTTCAGGGGAGCATGCGCCGTGACGGGTCTGCGGCTCGTGGATCTCGAGGATGCCGAGCGGCACAGCAGCATCATCGCCGAGGAGATGCTTCATTTTATCGGGGAGCATTTCGAATGCACCCTCAGGGAGACCAACTACAGGCTGCGCCTGTTCGTCGGTATAATCGGCGAGTTCATCAGGGAACTCGCGCCGGATCTCGTTCTTAACAGGGACGGGGACGATCTCTACATCGCGGAGAAGAAGCTCACCGTTGCGATTGCGACAGTTACACCCGTCTCGACCGTCTTCCACTGTGGTGTGAACATAGACCCGCGGGGCGCTCCGGTTCCGGCGGTCGGCCTGGGAGAGATCGGCGTTAACGAGGAGAAGTTCACCGCGGCCGTTCTCGAGAGGTACAGGCAGGAGTGTCTCTCCATCGACAGGGCCATACGTAAAGTCAGGGGTGTGGGATGACGGGAGGCTGGCTGTACGAGATATTCCGCTCGGTCCAGGGTGAGGGGATATACACCGGCGTGATGCAGGTCTTTGTGAGGCTGTCTGGCTGCGGCTTCTCTTGTTCATACTGCGACACGGAAGCTGCGAAGAAGAGGGTCGAGAGCTGCATATGCAGGATGCCCGGTGGTGCCGTCGAGCTGGAAAATCCCGTCAGCCCCGAGGCCGCGGCAACGCTGACGCTGTCTCTCGCCGCCATGCCCGGCACCCATTCGATAAGCATTACGGGCGGCGAACCGCTCGAGCAGCCCGAGTTCCTCGCAGACTTTCTCGAGTTGGCGCGAAGGGGCGGGCTGCCTATCTATCTCGAAACGAGCGGACTGGACACGGCCGGGCTGGAGTCCATCCTGCCTCTCGTCGACATAGTCTCTCTCGATATCAAGCTGCCCTCGCTGTGCGGTGGCGACAGCGTCTTTCCCGCGTACAGGGAGACACTGAACATCGCGGTCGATAAGGCCCTGTTCTGTAAGATTGTGATCGCCGCCGGCGCCGACCTGAAAGAGTTCAAAGAGGCGGTCAAGCTGATAGCGGCGGTCGACGCGGGGATACCGCTGGTCATACAGCCGGCTACTCCCGCCGGGGCCTGCATACCGCCCGATCCGCAGGTCCTTCTCGATCTTGCGGCCCTGGCGGCTCCCCTGCTCGAGGACGTACGGATCATACCGCAGTGTCACCTGATGCTGGGCCTGCCATGATCTCCATTATCCGCCGGATATGAAAAAAGCGCCTCCACAGGACGTGAAAACGTCCCGCAATCCGGCGCAAAAAAGCGCTGCGAGATGATACGATGCAGGGTCGGGTTCGTGAAGGCGGCGACCACCTCGCAGCGTTGAGATTAGACAGCAAGGTGCATACCAGAGCGATGCCAAAAAAGGCCGGATGTCCCGTTCTTCCTTTACCGGCAGGGGATTGCGCCGATCGGCGGGTAAAAGTGGATGTTGCTCTTCGGTCCTCGTGATTCCCCGTTGTTCCCCGGGCAGATGAGGGCACCGGCCCGTGCGGCTTGCTACCTGCAACGCATCCGATGCAAAAACGGCAGGCGTCAGCGGCCGGCAACCGTCTGCCGGACGGCAAAGAAAACCCGCGGGGCTCCGTTTCTCTTTTCCCTTGACACATTTTAACTTATAGGGTAATTGATTATTCATATTGTGCTAATGAGCAAACCATGTGGAGGGGCATGGCTCCTTCTGCCTGTAAGGAGGAAGGGTAAATGACTAAAGCGGAAATCGTGGAAAACATTGCCAGCAGGACGGGTCTGACGAAGAAAGAGGTCGCCGAGGCTGTGGACCAGTTTCTCGCGAGCATCTCGAAGGGACTCGCTGAAGGCAAGCATTACGAAATCCGCGGGTTCGGGACCTTCAAGGTAAAGGACCGCAAGGCGAGGATGGCCCGGAACCCCAGGACCGGCGAACCGGTACCGGTTCCAGACCGCAAGGTCCCGGTATTCAAGGTGTCGAGAGAGCTCAAGGAGCTCGTTGCACAGTCCTGATCCGGACCGCCAGGCCGCATCACGACCCGGCTCCGCCCGAGGGCGGAACGGCGGGATACTGTATCAAGTCAAAGCTTAATCGATTCCTGGGAAAAGGAATATGAGCGACCGCGTCGTCGATCTCAGAAGCGACACCGTTACAAGGCCGTCCGACGGTATGCGTAAGGCGATGGCGGAGGCGGAGGTCGGCGACGACGTGCTCGGCGACGATCCAACCGTCCGGGCCCTCGAGGAGCGGATGGCCTCGCTCCTCGGAAAGGAAGAGGCGGTCTATGTGCCGAGTGGGACTATGGCGAACCTGCTCGGAGTCCTCGCGCAGACATCGCCCGGCGACGAGATCATACTCGATCGTAACTGCCATATAATCAATTACGAGGCGGGGGGCTCGGCCGTCGTCGGCGGCGTGCAGATCTATCCCCTCGACAGCCCCGATGGATTCCTGCCCGAGGACGAGCTCGAGCGGGCCGTCAGGCCGGCGAACATCCACCATCCGAATACGACGATCGTCACGGTCGAGAACACGCACAACAGGGGCGGGGGACGCATATACCCGATCGAGCGCCTCGAGGCGGTATCGAAGTTCGCCGCCGACATGGGCCTGAGGCTGCATATGGACGGGGCGAGACTGGCCAATGCCGTTGTCGCGACGGGGATCACGTTCGAGAGATACGGCGCCCTGGCCGATTCAATTAATATCTGCTTTTCCAAGGGCCTCGGCGCTCCGGTAGGTTCGATCCTGATCTCCGACGCGGAGACTGTCGAGAAGGCGAGGTTCTGGCGCAAGAGGCTCGGCGGCGGGATGCGCCAGGTGGGCATCCTGGCGGCCGCATGTCTCTACGCCCTCGACAACAACGTCGATCGTCTCGCCGCCGACCATGCGCGCGCGTCGCGGATCGGCCGGATGGTCGAGGAAACGTCAGGCATGGAGCTCGTTTTTCCCGTCGATACCAATATCGTGATATTTACCATCGACGGTGCCGACGCCGCCGAATTCGTCTCGAAGCTCGCCGACAGGGGCATACTTGCCCTGGCAATCAGTCCCGGCAGGGTCAGGATGGTCACCCATCTCGACATAACAGACGACGACATCGACTATTTCGAGGAGGCGTTCCCGGGGATCGCCGCTGTATGATGAGAGAGTTCCCCTTCTATCTCGTAAGCACTCCCATCGGAAACCTGTCCGACCTGTCCCGCCGTGCGGGGGAGATCCTCGCCTCGGTCGATTTCATACTGGCCGAGGATACGAGGAAGGCGCGCACACTTCTCAAGCGGTACGGCATCGCGACCAGGACCGTCCCTTACCATGATCATAACAAGGAGAAGGCTACTCCCGGCATACTCGACAGGATCGAGGGGGGAGAGACTGGCGCACTGGTGACCGACGCCGGCACGCCCGGCATCTCCGATCCCGGATATTATCTTGTCAGGGCGCTGATCGAGAGAGGGATAGAGTTCACCGCCCTGCCCGGGCCGAGTGCGGTGATGCAGGCCCTGGTCTTGTCGGGGCTTCCCACCGACAGGTTTACATTCTACGGCTATGTTCCCAGGAAAAAGGGCGCGAGGGACAGGCTGCTCGAGGAGGCGGGCGCCGCGGCCGGTACGGCGGTGTTTTTCGAGAGCCCCCACAGGATAGTATCGACACTCGAGGCGCTTGCCGGTCTGATGCCGGACCGCCAGACGGTCGTCGCGAGGGAGCTGACCAAGCTGCACGAAGAGGTGGCGCGGGGCAGTGCGGGAGAACTCGCCGGGCGGTTCGCGGGGCGCCGGGTCAGGGGCGAGGTAACGCTGCTCATCCGCGGAACGGGGAAAAGGGGCAGGGGTGGAACCGCTTGACAGCATGACGGTTCAGGTCTCATAATCCATCGATACGTGAATACTCCCAGAGGCACGGAAGGACTGTGAGACGGCATGATCGACAAGTCCATTATGAAGGAACGTTTCAGGGGGCTGATGTCCCCGGTGGTGGACATGCTCGATTCGATGGGCGTGGCACCGATGGGTGTGTCGCTGGCAGGACTTGCCCTGAGTATCCTCGGTGCCCTGTTCGCCGGGGCCGGCAGACTGGTCGCCGGAGGGATAATACTGGTAGTGGCGAGTATGTGCGACACTCTCGACGGCTCGCTCGCCCGCAAGACCGGAAAGACATCAAAATTCGGGGCCTTCTTCGATTCGAACGCCGACAGGATCTCCGAATTCGTGTATTTCGCCGCCCTGACCTTCTATTATTCGGACAGGGGAAGTGGCGTCATGATCTTCTTCACGCTCGCCGCCTTGGCCGGCTCGTTCCTGACGAGCTACGCAAGGGCGAGAGCCGAGGGTCTCGGCCTCGAGTGCTCGGTCGGTATCCTCGAGCGGCCCGAACGTATCGTGCTGCTGGTTGCGGGCCTGCTGTTCGGAGGCAGGATTCTCAACGCCGTCATCATCCTGCTGGCGATACTCAGCATATATACTTTTATCCAGCGGGTCCTTCATGTCCGGAATATCACCGCCGGCGGAGAGCCGCCGACGGAAGTCTGATTCCGGCCCGCGCGCTTTGACACGATGAAACCCAGTTTTCGATCGATCCTGAAGACTTCGGTACCGATCCTGATAGATCTGGGTGCGCAGATCCTTATGTGGATGATCGAGACGACACTGGTCGGGCACATAGCGATCTCGACCCTGGCGAAGTATTACCCAGGGACCGACGCGACGGGCGTCGATGCGCTGACGGCCGTCGGGAACGTCGTCCAGGTGATACTCTACACGTGCACTATACTCCTTATCTTCGTTTTTGGAGCATCGATCATCATCGTAAGGCTGCTCGGCGCGGGCAGGAGGAAAGACGCGGACCACTTCCTCGGCCAGACGGTATTCACCGCCCTCTTTCCCGCGATAGGTATCGCGCTGATCTGGTATTTCGCGGCGCCTCTGATATTCAGGACCGTGCTGGGCACGTCCGAGGCGGTGACGGCGATCGGGGTCGATTACCTCAGGGTCGTATCGTGGTTCGCGCCGTTCATCATCATGAATTTCGTCGCAATCGGCATCGTGCGGGGGGCGGGAGACACGCACCTCGCGATGGTGACGGGGCTGCTCGTGAACGGCATACACCTCGTGCTTGCCATCCTCCTCATATTCGGCGTCTGGAAGTTCCCCGAGCTCGGCGTGAGGGGCGCGGCGCTGGCCGCCGGCATCGCGCATACCGCGGGATTCCTCTTCACGTTCAGCGTCATACTGCGAGGGCGTTCGATACTCACATTCAACTGGAGCGATTTCAGGGAGATCAACAGGCGCAGCATCATCCATATCATACAGACCGGTACGCCGATCACCCTCGAGCAGCTCGCCTGGATGACCGGGATGACTATCGTCATCGGATTCAGCAACAGGCTCGCGCCGGCCGCCGCGGCGGGCCACATCATCATCCTCACTTTCCAGCGGATATTCTCGATGATGTACCAGGCGTTCGGGATGGCCGCGCTGACGCTGGTCGGAAAACGTTTCGGGGCCAGGGAGTTCAGGAAGGCCAGGCAGACGACGAGGATGTTCGCCTGGCTGGTCAGCGGGGTGGTCGTCGCGATCACCGCCGTCCTCTACTTCAGGGCGCGCTACTTCGTGATCATATTCACATCAGATCCGGATGTCATCCGGGTCGGCGTCTACGCGTTGAAGATCGCCGCCCTTATCCAGATACCGAAAGCACTGTCGTACGTATTCTCGTTCAGCCTCCGCGGCATCGGCGAGAACCGCTATCCGATGTACCTCGCCTTTTTCGGCGTCATATTCTTCCAGGTGATACTCGGCTACAACCTTGCATTCACCGCGGGGCTGTCACTGGCGGGTCTCTGGATAGCGGCAGGAGTTGACGAGGTGTTCAAGGGCACGATGTTCATAAGACGGTTCAGGAAGAGGATAAAGAGACTGACGGCTCGCGCGTGAAACGGGGATGAGAGATGACTGACGATAAACGGGGATATTTCGTAACCTTCGAAGGCATAGAGGGATCGGGAAAATCCACGGTGGCCCGCGCGGTTCTGGAGAGGTTCCTGCAGGCCGGCTTGGAATGCATCATCACGCGCGAGCCGGGAGGAAACGAGATCTCGGAGAAGATAAGGGAGATGCTGCTCGATCCGGCGAACACGTCGATCTCTCCGCGGGCAGAGCTGCTTCTCTACGTGGCCAGCCGCGCGCAGCTCATCGGTGAGGTGATAGGGCCCGCGCTGGAGAGCGGGACGAGTGTTCTCTGCGACAGGTTCATGGACGCGTCGGTCGCGTACCAGGGCTGGGCCAGGGGACTCGGCGAGGATGTCGTAGCCGACCTAAACTCGTTCGCCGTGGCGGGAGCGGTTCCGGACAGGACATATCTGCTCGATCTCGAGGTCGGCGACGGGTTCGAGAGAGGACCTGACAGGAGGGAGGTGGAAGGGCAGCGGAGCAGGGACAGGCTGGAGCTCGAGAAAAGGGCCTTCCACGAGAAGGTCAGGGAAGGATATCTGCGGATCGCATCGAGGGAGCCGGACAGGGTCGCGGTCGTAAATGCCTCCCGCCCCCTCAACGAGGTGATAGAGGCGGTTCTGCGGAACCTGCGTGCTCTTCCGGGGTTGAAAAGTCTGTAATTTAATAAGCGTTTGATTCCGATTCCCGGCGGCCCCATATTCAGGGGGTAAGCGGGCGGCGCCCCACGGGGAAGCGCCCGGATATCCCGTTGGCCGGGATGATGCACCGAACAACTCCAGGGGAGGTCTTCATTGAGACTCGACAAGAGATTCGCTCTTTTGGCACTGGCCGTGATACTGCTCGTGGCGGCGACGGTCTATGTTATAGCGGGGGAGCAGCGCAGGGATAGAGAGACTTCCCTCGAAGAGATAGACAGGCTCATCGAGGTCGTGACCAGGGTCCTCGACAACTATGTCGAGGAGAAGGAGCTAGGAGACGTAGTCGACGACGCTATTCGCGGGATCCTCGAGGAACTCGATCCGCATTCGGTGTACCTCGACAAGCGGCAGTACGAGAACCTCATGATAGATACGAAGGGCGAGTTCGGAGGTCTCGGTATAACGATCACGGTGAGAGACGGGTTCCCGACGGTGATATCCCCGATCGAGAACACACCGGCGTACAGGATGGGTATCCAGGCGGGTGACAGGATCGTCGCGATAGAGGGCGAATCCACCGAAGGGTGGAGCAGCGACGAGGCAGTCGGCCAACTCAGGGGGGCGCCCGGCACCCAGGTCAATATCACCTTGGGGCGCGAGGCCGCCGGCAACGAGATCGACTCGCTCGCTGTGACCATAACCCGCGAGATCATCACCGTGCCCAGCATCACCTATTACGATATCATAGACGGCGTCGGCTATGTGAGGATCGCCAGGTTCGCGGAGAACACGGCGCACGACCTCGACGCCATACTCGACGGGATGGAGAAGGAAGGTATCAAGGGGGTCATGATCGATCTCAGGTCGAATCCCGGCGGCCTTCTCACCGCGGCGTTCCACGTATCCGATCTCTTCCTCGAAAAGGGAAAGATGATCGTTTACACGGAGAGCCGCCTGCCCGACGACAGCCGGAAGTTCTATTCGAAAGGAAAGAACGTTCACAACGACTATCCCGTTGTCGTGCTCGTCAACGGAGCCAGCGCCTCGGCGTCCGAGATCGTCTCGGGCGCGCTGCAGGACTGGGACCGCGGTCTCATCGTCGGCCAGACGACCTTCGGCAAGGGCTCGGTCCAGACCGTCTTCAAGATAGGCCAGGGTTCGGCGCTGAAGCTGACCACCCAGAAGTATTTTACCCCGAGCGGACGAAGCATCCACAAGGACATCGATCGCGAGGGGAATGAGATCGTCGAGGAAGAAGAAGCGGCGAAGGAGTACTACACCGCAGGCGGGCGCATCGTCTACGGCGGCGGAGGCATCACGCCCGATTGGGTGATGAAACTGCCCGAATGGACCGGCTTCCAGCGCGACCTCGAGATCAAAAGTATATTCTTCTCGTTCGCCGTTCACTACACGGCCGAACACTGGCAGGCAGGCGAAGAGTTTGCCGTTACAGACGATGTGATGAAGGAATTCCGCGATTTTCTCGACGCGAAGGAGTTCGAGTACGAGGAGGACAGCTGGACGGAAGAAAACACCGATTACGTCAAGCTGGGGATCAGGCGCGAGGTCTTCCGGAAGCTCTACGGGACGAAGGGGGCCTACAGGGCTACCCTTCCCGAGGATGACGAGGTCAACGCGGTTCTGGAGATGTTTGCCGAGGCCGCGACCCTGAGCAAGATGTTTGCCTACGCGGCGCAGAAGCAGGAACTTGCGAAGGCTGAGCAGGCGCAGGACGAAGCTGCGAAGACGGAGGTCGATTGAAGAGCGAACGGATCGCCATAGTCAGCGATTTTGACGGTACGATCACGCTTCGGGACGTCGGGCATCATTTCTTCGAGAAGTTCATTCCCGATCGAAAAGACCACGATGAGCTCCTTGAGAAGTGGAAGATCGGTCTGATCAGCTCCCGCGAGTGTCTCGAGAATGAGGTCGCGAGTGTGCAGGCGGGCCTCAGCGACCTCGACGACTTCATCGAGAACGAGCGTCTCGATCCCTTCTTCAAGGATTTCGTCGATTTCTGCAACAGACGCAAGTTCGAGCTGATGATTCTCAGCGACGGGCTCGATTATTATATCGACTCGATTCTGATGAGGTACGGATACGGATTCATCGAATATAAATCCAATCATCTCGTCACCGACGGGGACAGGATCGCCGGGGTGGAATTCCCCTGGCACATGCCCGAGCTCTGCGATATGTGCGCGAACTGCAAGAAGGCGCACGTGGACAGACTGCGCGGCGAAGGATACTTCACCGTATACATCGGTAACGGGTACAGCGACAGGTGTCCGTCGGAGCATGCCGACATGGTGTTTGCAAAGGGGGACCTGCTCGACCACTGCGAGCGCGGGAAGATAGACTGCATCCGCTTCAGGAATTTCCGCGACGTCGAACGCGAGATGATGTCGAGGCTCTACCTGTCAGATTGATCACCCGGTCGTTCCTGCCTGAGTTACCTTTCCGATTGATTCTCCTCTTCCATCCTGCGAATGCTTTCCCTGTGATGATCATCCAGCCGGTCGGTATAGAGGCGGCTCACGAATCCGATGAACTCGAATACATCGCTGTCGGTGATCTCGCCGCCTGAGGTGAGGCGCTTCATCCTGTCCATCACGTCGGTCATGTCGTTTCGCGAGCAGATGTCTTCCTTGTAGCAGTTCCAGAACTTGTCGACGGTGTACTTCAGCTCCTCGCCGTACCTGGCCTGCAGGTCGGCGGGCATGGACGAGGACAGCCTGTCGGCGGCCCTGTAGTACGACCTCGAGGAGATCCATCCCCTTCCGGCCACGAGCGCCACGATGACGACGATGACAGCCGCCCCGATGATAACAGCGTTTCTGTATTTAACGGACATCTCTCCTCCAGGGACTCAGACGTTTCAAGGATCGCTGCGGATCACATAACGTCGGCCGTGTGCCGGCCGGCGCGGGCGTATGTATATTACTCTACGCCGATGGTCGAGGCAAACCATTCGACCGTCTGCGATACGGCCCTTACGAGTGCGGGCGTTGGTTCGTCCATGGGGTGCGTGACCCCGAAGGTATGCCCGCATCCCCTTATCGTCTCGAGTTTCCGCTCGCTCCTGCCCGGCAGTTCGAAGAACGCCTTTGCCTCGTTGATGGACACGGCCGCGTCCCGCTCCCCGTGCACCACGAGGTGGGGGATGTCGAGTCCGGCGGCGGCCCCGGGAAGGTCGTATCTTTCCCGGTTCGCGTCGATGTCCTCGTAGTACGAGTAGTCGAGCCGAAGCGGCACGGGCGAGCGGCTGTCGGAGAATTCGAGAGCGCCGGTCCTTTTCCATTCCTCTTTTCTTCGGTCGGTGTACCGGTCGAGCCTCGACGGCGTCGACCAGGTGACGATCGATCTGACTTCCGGAAACGACTGCGCGGCGAGTACGCAGACTGATCCGCCCCTGCTGTGGCCGAAGAGGCCCCTCGACGAGGCTGCGGGAAAGGGGAAGCCGTCAGAATCGATCCAGCGCAGGACCCGTTTGAGGTCCGAGAGTTCGGTCGATACCTTGTTCGAGGCGAATTCGACGGGCCTGGTAATCATCCCCGTCCTGTCGTCGGTGCCGCTGTGAGAGAAGCTGATTGTCACGACATGGAATCCAGCCGCGGCGAGGCGTTCCGATACCCAGGGAAAGAATCCCCATCTTCTGTAGGCGAGAAATCCGGGGCAGACGACGATAACGGGCCTCTCGGTGTCCCTGGAGGCGGTCCTGACGTCGGTGGGGACCGGCAGGCCGTCCCCGGGAACGACGGTATCGACGGTGAAAACCTTTGAACCGTTCATAATCGATAAGGTATTATCTTTCATATCGAAACGCAATGGAGGTCGGCGATGAGAAAACGGATACTTGTCGGAATACTTATATCACTGCTTATATTCGTCGTTGCAAGGAGAATGTCGAAAAACAGGCCTTTCGAAACAGAAGTGACCTGCGGTGACGTCCACGTCACTCATTCGACCGTATTCGAGCATGTCGGTCCCGGGCAGCCCGAGATCATTCTGAACGTCACCCCGCCCGTGGAGATAGACGCCGTTGTCCGATATCGTACTCCAGGGGAGGAAGTGTTCGAGACGGTCGGGATGTCGGAGATCTCGGAAGGGGTTTGGGTGGCAGGGCTTCCCGGGAAAGAGAAGGGCAGCAGGATCGAGTACGGGTTCCGGATATCGCGGGCAGAAGTATCCGAGGTGGGTACATCCACCGCGTCGTCGGAGACCGGATATTACTTGACCAAGTACAAGGGGGAGGTGTCCGTCACCGTACTTGTCCTTCACATCCTCTGCATGTTTGCCGCCTTCTTCTTCCTCGTCGAAGCGCTGATCGGTGCGTTTGCGATGCTCTTCATGGGTGAGGAAAAGGAGTTCACCGTGGCGCAGGTGAGGTGGGTCCTGCTCTTCACCTTCCTCGGCGGGTGGCCGCTCGGGTTCGCCCTCAACTGGCAGAGATTCGGCATGTGCTGGGAAGGGTTCCCCTTCGGGTACGATATCACCGACAACAAGACGCAGCTGATTGCCATATTCTGGCTTATCGTAGCAGTTCTCTCGTGGAAGAGCTTCATGTGCAGCAGGACGGGACGCGACGTGGTGGGTCCGGGCGTCTTCGCTGTTGCCGTCATCGTCGCTTCGGTCCTCAGCCTGGCCCTGTATCTCGTGCCGCACAGCCTCTGACGGGAGTCGCCTGCATGACTGATAATCCTCCCGAACGCAAGCATTCTCCCTTTGCCGGGACCGCCGCAGGTCTCGCCCCGCTGGCCGGCTGGTCGGATCCGCCGTTCCGGCTGCTCTGCTTCGAGTACGGCGCCGATTTTGCCGTTACCGAGATGGTCAGCGCCGACGGACTGATACGCGGGGGCGGGAAGACGGCACGCCTGATCGATCGGCTGCCCGGCGAAGGGCCGGTGGGAGTCCAGCTCTTCGGCTCTGATCCCGCAGCCTTCGCAGAGGCGGCGGCGATCGTCTCGCGGACAGAACCCGCGTTTATCGATCTCAACTTCGGGTGTCCCGTCAAGAAGGTGATAAAACGAAACGGCGGGGCGGCGATAATGCGCGATCTCGACGTGATGGGCCGGATCTGCGAGGCCGTAGTTTCAGCGGCGGCCGTTCCCGTGACGGTAAAGATACGCAGCGGATGGAGCCCGGCCGAGGAGAATTTCGTCGAGGCGGGAAGGACGGCGGAAGATGCGGGGATCGCGGCCGTGACACTCCATCCGAGATACCGTACACAGGGATTCGCGGGCGAAGCCGACTGGACGCACCTCGCGAGGCTCCGTGAGGCGCTGTCGATAGACGTGGTGGCGAGCGGCGGCGTGCGGGGAGCGGACGATTACATGAAAATTGTCGAGATAACAGGTTGTGGAACTGTTATGATAGGCAGAGGTGCGTTCGGGAGCCCCTGGATATTCAGTGAGATAAAGGCGGCTCTCGAGGGACGGCCGTGGACCGGTCCGGATCTGGCGGAAAAGACCGGCGCGATGATCCGGCTGGCCCGCATGGAGGTTGAATGGAAGGGCGAGAGACGGGCCGTGGTCGAGATGCGCAAGCAGTACAGGTGGTTCCTCAGGGGGTTGCCCGATGCGAAGGATTACCGCATGAGGCTTTCCACCGCTGAATCGATTGCCGAAGCGACGGAGATAATATGCGAACTCAGAGAGGATATGGATAAGAGATGGACAGGGACAGCCTGAAGAGACTCCTGGACGAGGTGGCCGGCGGAAAGACCGGCGTGGATGAGGCGGTCGAATGTCTCAGGACGCTGCCCTACGAGGACACCGGGTATGCCCGGATCGATCATCACAGGGAGCTGAGGCGCGGGTTCCCCGAGGTGATATTCTGCGAGGGCAAGACCCCGGCGCAGATAACGGGCATCTCGACGAGGATCCTCGAGCACGGCTCCGACCTCCTTGCGACCAGGTGCACGCAGGAGCAGTTCGCGGCGGTATCCGGCTCGATCGAGGGCGCCGTCTATCATGAGGACGGCAGGCTGTTCGCCGTCAGGCAGTCGCATCCGGAAGAGAGGGGTTTTGTCGCCGTCGTTGCCGGAGGGACCTCCGACAGGCAGGTCTCCGAAGAGGCGGCCCTGACTGCGCAGTATCTGGGGTGCAGGGTGGGGAGGTTCTACGACGTCGGGGTGGCCGGGCTCCACAGGCTCCTTTCGTCCTGGGAGGAGATCAAGGAGGCTGATATCATCATCGTCGTGGCGGGTATGGAGGGCGCCCTCGCGAGTGTCGTCGCGGGGATGGCCGCAGCTCCCATCATAGCAGTTCCCACGAGCATCGGTTACGGGGCTAGTTTCGGCGGGCTCGCCGCGCTGCTGGCGATGCTCAACAGCTGCGCCGGGGGAGTCACAGTCGTCAACATCGACAACGGCTTCGGCGCCGCCTACGCCGCAGCTGTCATCTGCCGAAAGATATATCCGGACAAATGAGAGATTTCCAGGCCCGCGGCAGTTTCAAGCCGGGCGGCGCCGGGAGGATGCATTGCCGAAATTAAATAATACGAGAAGTTCAAAAAGCGCCAGGCGAGCGAAAAATGCGGACAACGCGGGTAGAGCTGATAATACGATCGATACGATAGTGTTGAACCCCTCCGCCGGCCTCAGCGGCGACATGTTTCTCGGGTGCCTCTTCGCACTGGGCGCCGACAGGCGCGAGGTTCAGAAACGAGTCGCCACGCTGCCGGGTCTCGAGAGATTCCGGATCGTCGCAGGCAGGGTCAAGCGAAGGGGAGTGACAGCGATAAGGGCGAGGGTCATCTGCCCCGGCAGCGCGAAGCCGAGGGACCTGAAGGCCATCCTTTCCATGATAAGGCGTTCGAAACTCGGCAGGGAAGAGAAGGAAGCAGCCTCGAGGACGTTCACCGTGCTCGGTGAGGCGGAGGGTAAGATACACGGCGTCCCGACCGACAACGTGCATTTCCATGAGGTCGGTGCGGTCGACTCGATCGTCGACATCGTCGGGACGTCAGTGGCGTTATCGCTGCTAGGGTTTCCGAAGCTTTATCACAGACCGTTTATTCTCGGGAGCGGGACGATCAACTTCTCTCACGGAACGCTGCCTCTCCCCGCGCCGGCGACGCTCGAGGTACTGAAGGGAAGAACTGTCTCGTTCGGCGCGGTCGAGGGGGAGGTCGTGACTCCCACCGGCGCGGCGCTTGCCGTATCGCTTGCCGATGAGCTGCCGGCCGATATGCCGCTCCGGATAGACAGGGTCGTATACTCGGCCGGAACCCGCGAGAAGGGAGGCGAGCCGGGGATGCTCCGCGCCGCCGCCTGCTCCGGTACCGGCGCTGGTGGTGTAGGAAAGGACGACCTGCGAGGACTTGTCACTGTCATCAGGACGACTATCGATGATATGACGCCCGAGCTCTTCGGATACGTCCAGGAGAAGCTGCTCAAGGAGGGGGCGCTCGATGTCTTCATGTCGCCCGTCGCGATGAAGAAAAACCGCCCCGGCGTACTGCTCACCGTCCTGTGCCAGCCTGTGTCGGCCGACAGGCTTGCCGGAGCGCTCTTCGAGGAGACTACCACCATAGGCGTGAGGATCGGGTACGAGGAACGCCTGGAACTGAAACGCTCCGCCGTTCACGTCGATACCCCGTTCGGCCGGATATCGGTAAAGCGCGCCGTCCTTCCGGGAGGCGGCGTCAAGACCGCGCCCGAATACGAATCGTGCAGGAAGGCTGCGAAAAAACACGGCGTGACAATGAGAGATATATTCGAGGCCGCCGTCGCGGCTTCCATCACCGGGAAAGATGTGAAACGCGGAAAAGCAAGAGGCGCCGGGAAGAGAAAGGGCGGAAAGTAATGGTGAACCGCGTTGGGACGGCGATATTGCTTTCGATCCTTGCAGCCGCGATGGCTTCGTGCGGCGGCGGGGGAAGGAGCGTCAGTACCGGAGAGCCGGCCAGGATAGTTACTCACAAGGTCATCCCCGGCGAGAGCTGGGCGGCGATCTCCGAGGACTTCTACGGCTCCAGGGTGAGGGCCGAAGCGCTCGCGCAGTTCAACGGGGCGGATCCGGCGGCTTCGCCGCCGGCGGGAAAGGGCATCCGCATCCCTCTCTTCCCGGAAGATCTCGACATACTCGATTCGAGGCTCGACGCGGCGTCGATCTACAACGAGGGGCTCGATCTCGCTGTCAGTGACGATTACGCCGGCGCGGTCGAGAAATTCAGGGAGGCCATCAGGGAGGACTCCGATCTCCATGAAGCCTCGTTTAATCTGGCCGTCACCTATCAGAAGCTCGGCCTTCACGGCAACGCCGAGACTGTTCTCGAGGACCTTGTGACGAGAGAGCCGGGCAACGCGGAGTATTATTTTGCGCTGGGCAACTCGAGGTTTTACCAGGGACATTACAGCAATGCGGCAAGGGCTTTCCGCCGGGCACTCGACGTCGATCCCGGCCACCTGCCGTCGCTGTATTCTCTCGCCGTGTCCCAGGAGAAGATGGGCGAGGAATCGAAGGCGAAAGGGACCTGGAGAAAGTATCTCGAGCTCGATCCAGACAGCGAGTGGGCGGATGAGGCGAGAGCGCGACTCGAAGCTCTGGAGAAGAAACGATGACAAGGGAAGAGATCGCCTCGACTCTCGAAGGATGGCTCGAGGCGTGGGGCCGTTACGATCTCGACGGGGTCGTTGCCCTGTTCAGCGATGACGCCGTCTTCGAGACATGGACGGGGATGAGGATCGAGGGCAGAGAAAATATCCGGAAGGCCTGGGAGGAATGGTTCGAGGCGGGCGGCTTCCGATTCGTCAACGAGGATGCCGTCATCGACGAGGACAGACAGACCGTGGTCTTTCCCTGGGTCTACGAAGGTCCGGCGAAGTGTTTCGGGGGGAAAAAAGAGAAACGCAGGGGTATCGACCTCATCAGATTCGAAGGCGGCCTGATCACCGCGAAGATCACCTACACGAAGACGTCGTTCGAGGTAGAGGGCAGGAGGATCACCCTCACTTCGGGGGAACGGCGATGAAAGACCGGGTTACGGGAGCAGTGCTGATTCTGGCCGCCGCCGCGGCTTTCAGTTCATGCAGCAAGGATGTGGAAATGGATTTCGGAATGTTCGTCAAGAAGCATGTCGAGAAGGTGGCGCTCCTCGAGAAAGAAGGGTCGATCGCCTACTGGAAGGCAGCCGTCAGCGGGGTGGAAGAGGATTTCAGGAGGTATTCCGATATCAGGCTGGAGATGGAGAGGATCTATTCCGACAAGGTCTCGTTCGAGCTGGTTCGCGAAGCCCGCGACTCCGGCAAACTCAAGGATCCGTTGCTCAGGAGAATGGCGGATATCCTGTATCTCAAATATCTGGGAAATCAAGCCGACCCGCAGCTTCTTAAAAAGATCGTTGGTCTCTCGGCGAAGGTTGAGAACAGGTTCAACGTGTTCAGGGCCGCGGTCGACGGGAAGAAGCTGACGACAAATGAAATCTGCGCCGTGCTCCGGGAGAGCGAGGACGGAGAATACCGCAGGGTCGTCTGGGAGGCGAGCAAGGCGGTCGGAAAGGAAATCGACGACGATCTTCTCGAACTCGTCCGGTTTCGCAACGAGATGGCCCGGGAGGCCGGATTCGACAACTACCATTCGATGTCGCTCGTACTCGGAGAGCAGGACGAGGAGACACTCGTAGCGTTGTTCGACGAGCTCGACGAGCTGACCGCGGAGCCGTTCAGGGAGCTAAAGGAAGAGATCGACGGCGGACTGTCGAAACGGTTCGGAATAACTCCGGGAGAGATCCGCCCATGGCACTACAGCGACCCATTCTTTCAGGAAGCGCCTGCCGGCGATATGGCCGGTCTCGCCCGGTATTTCAGGGAGCGGGACATCGTCGCCCTGGCGGCTGATTTCTACGAAAGCATCGGGATGCCGGTCGACGACGTTATCGCAGGATCAGACCTGTACGAAAAGGACGGCAAGAATCCCCATGCCTTCTGCACCGATATCGACCGCGAAGGCGATATCCGCGTGCTGTGCAACGTGAAAGACAGCGTCTACTGGATGGAAACGATGCTTCACGAGCTAGGGCACGCCGTTTACGACAAGTACGTACAGCGCGAACTCCCGTGGCTGCTCAGGTCGTATCCGCATCTCGCAACGACGGAAGCCTCGGCGATGTACTTCGGCAGGCTCGCGCAGGATCCCCGCTGGATCGGGGCCGCGCTGGAACTCGGCGCCGATGAGATCGGGAAACTGGCACCGGTGCTCGAGAAGTCGCTGAGGGCGAGACAGCTGATATTCACCCGCTGGACTCAGGTGATGTTCAGGTTCGAGAGGGAGCTCTACCTCGACCCGGACGGTGATCTGAATACTATCTGGTGGGACCTTGTCGAGAGATATCAGCTTGTGCGCCGGCCGGATGGACGCAACGAGCCCGACTGGGCGGCCAAGATCCACATAGTTTCCAGCCCCGTCTACTATCACAACTACATGCTCGGCGAGATGATCGCCTCGCAGTTTCACCACTACGTCGTAGCGATGATCGAGGGGGGAGCGGCCGACGGAGGTATCTACGGCAATCTCGCCGTGGGAGAGTTCTTCCGCGACACAGTGTACAGGCGGGGGAACACCGCTCCCTGGACGGAGCACATCGAGAAGGTCACGGGCGAGCCCCTTCATGTGAAGTATTTCGTGGAGCAGTACGTGGGGCAGTACGTGGAGGACGGCGATTGATCTGGCTTCTTCCTGCCGCGCTCTGCTCGATAACGATAGCGGCGATACTCAAGATAAACGAAAGACGCGGAGGCGACAGGCTGCTGCTTGCGGGCGCCAATTATCTCTTCGCCTCTGTGCTCGCTTTCCTGATCCTTCGCGGCGGCGTCGGGTTGCTATCTGCCGGAACCCTGGTGCTCGGCGCGGTGACGGGGATCATCTACGTACTTGGATTTCTCCTTCTGATGGCCGGGATCTCCAAGGGGCCGCTCGCCGTGCCGGTGACCGTCATGCGGCTCTCCGTGGCGCTGCCGGTGGCCGTCGCGATATTTCTCTGGAACGAGGATCCGGGACCGCTCCGGTGGGTCGGCCTGGCGGCCGGCGCCGCGGCGATCGTCCTCTTCGGGCTGGGGATAAAGGCCCATGAGGGGGAGCGGCAGTCGGGGGTGGGATTCTGGCTGTTGATGGTCGCGATGTTCGTTGTCATGGGAACAGGCGGCGTCCTGCTCAAGGCGTTCCGCGAGATGTCGCCCGATTCGGAGAGGCTCGTATTCACGTGGCTTCTGTTCACATCCGCCGCCGTATTCTCGTGGCTGGCGATAGTCATAAGGCGCGTCCCGTTCGACCGCTCGACTTTCCTGCTGGGCATCCTGCTCGGGGCGCCCAATCTGTTCAGCACTGTATTCACCCTGCTGGCGCTCCGCGGCGTATCAGCCTCGATTGTGTTTCCTTTTATCAATCTCACCGTGATATTCGGGTCGACGCTCCTCGCCTTTGCCTTATGGAAGGAAAAACTCGGTCCCGTCGCTACGGCCGGTCTCGTCGTGGCGGCACTGGCCCTGATCCTCCTGCCGATGTGATGCGGTCCCGGACCATCGATGCGATATCTCAAGATGAATCATCCACGGGCGTAACGTATACATACTAACGAGGTTCGGGAGCAGGGCCATGACGATCAGCGGGTCTCTCCAGGATGTCTGAATTATTTTGCATGAATCGGCCGGTCGATGTGTTTATATTGACAGGAGGCCGGCAAGGGCCGACATCTTTTATCAGTGGACAGGGCCGTCCGGACGAGATGCTCCAGACGGCGGTAACGGACGGGAAGAGGAAAGGACAGAGAGGAATGAAGAAGCTTGTAATATTCGCCGTCGCTATAGCGATCTTGCTGCCGGGAGCGGCTCTTGCCAAAGAGAAGAGCCTTTTCAGTATCTACCTCGAGGACCGCACCACGGAGAATTTCTTGAGGGCGTTCGATCATTACGAGAGCCTGATGGCGGACACGGCCAGTTGCAAGGCGGCAGTGGTCCTGGCATACATGAGCCTCATCGAACTCGAAAAGAATCTCGACATACTGGAGGAGAATGTAGCCGAACTGAACAACCGCAACCGGTTCAGTTACGGAAATATCCTACTCGAGCTGGACAGGTACGACGAGGCGATCGCTATCTACGAGGCCCTCAACGAGAAGAGCCCCAAGTGGTCCTGCCCATGGCGTCACAAGGGAGAGGCATACTGGAAGCAGGGCGAGCTGGCGGATGCCGTCATAGCCCTGAAAAAGGCGATCGAGATGCGCGAGACCCATTACGACGCGTACGTGATGCTCGCCGAGGTATACAGGGATCTCGAAGAGTATGAAACAGCGCTGGCGACCCTCGAGAAGGGTCTTACCTACTATGGCAAGGACATAGAGGATCCCGAGGAGGAAGTTTCCAGTATTGACGTATATTTTCTGCATCTCGACCTGTTTGATAAATGCGGAAAGACGGACGAGTACGACGAATTGCTCGAGAAGGTAAAAAAGGTCGTTCCGGACGACGAGCGATTGAAGTAAATTCCCGCCACAGCGGACCAACGGTGGAAGGGGGCGTGCCATTTAGCGGCACGCCCTGTTTTTATGTATGTTGAGATGCGTGGTATGTTTATATATTGAGATGTGCTGAAAGTTTGTATTTGTTGCATTTCGAGATGTGCTTTGGAAA
The DNA here is from genome assembly GCA_030609325.1 of Candidatus Krumholzibacteriota bacterium. GTDB lineage: Bacteria > Krumholzibacteriota > Krumholzibacteriia > Krumholzibacteriales > Krumholzibacteriaceae > JAUWCL01. The sequence goes on along the minus strand of JAUWCL010000010.1, from coordinate 3,750 downwards.
CAGGCATTTTTCTCATGATTATTGCATGGATTTCTCCTAATGTGCCGGAAATACCTGCAAGGGGGACATAGAATGAGGATGTCATTGAAAAACAAGGCGCTTGCGCTGACGGCAGCTCTGGCCGTGCTCCTGGTCCTGTCGTGCGATTCCGACGACGGTTCGCCGACAGCGGTCAACGATGACGACGACGGAGATGTCAGCATGATAATCGACCATAAATGCTGTAATATTTCGGCCGTTCCCCGGTCGGCGATCCAGGATGCCACAGCCGATCTTCACATCGCTTACGGACATACGTCCCACGGGAGCCAGCTCACAACGGGGATGGATCACCTGGCGAACTTCCTCGGCGACGACCTCTACAACTACAGCAACGGCGGTGCGGGCGGGGCGCTCGACCTGCATGACTATGCATTCAACCCCTACGGCGCCTACGATCTCGGCAGCACCACATGGCCGGAAGCCACGAGGAGCTATCTCGACGACAATCTCGACGTCAACGTCGTGATATGGTCGTGGTGCGGTCAGGTCAGCACGGCGACCGAGCAGTACATAGTCGATTATCTTGCGGCGATGAACCAGCTGGAGATCGACTATCCCGGCGTGAGCTTTGTCTATATGACCGGTCATCTGGACGGTTCGCGGGAGACGGGAAATCTCCACATCAGGAACGAGCAGATCAGGGCGTACTGCGAGGCCAACGGCAAGATACTCTACGATTTCGCCGATATAGAGTCGTACGATCCGGACGGTGTCTACTACCTGCCGATGGGAGCCAACGACAACTGTGCTTACGACAGCGACAGCAACGGATCGCTGGATTCGAACTGGGCGGTCAACTGGCAGAATGCCCACGTCGGCGAATGGTACAGCTGCGATTCGGCGCACAGCCAGCCGCTCAACGCAAATCTCAAGGCGTATGCGGCCTGGCATCTCTGGGCGAGGCTCGGAGGCTGGGACGGCAACTGAGCACAGCACTGAAATTCGCTGTAAAAAGTCAGTGAAGCCCCCTATAATCGGTTTCATATCCGACGATATGAAGCAGTCAAGGGGTTTTTCATGATGTATAATCCATTAGCCGCGGCCGTGCTTTCTTTCCTGAGCGACCAGTTCAGGGAGATGGGAATCGAGGTCCTGCCGATGGGCGAACCTCTTTTAGGCCGCCTGAAAGCGGACGGAGAGTGGAAGATAATAACATTCTGAGATCTTGAAAGGAAACCTGATGATGAAGACCATCCTCATGAAGTCGACCGGCATAATATGTAAGCCTGTACTCATCCCGACGCTTGCTCTCGTTTTAATCACTTTGGTGGCGCCTTCTTCAGGAGCATTTCACCTCGTGAAGAAGTGGGCCACAGAGCCTGTTTTCAGCACCCCCGAATCGGTGTGCTGGGATTTCGACAGGGAGATCCTCTACGTCTCCAATATTGCCGGCAGCCCGGAGGAGAAGGACGGCGAGGGATTCATCTCGCGGGTATCGATCGACGGAGAAGTGAAGAAGCTCAAATGGGTCACGGGGCTCAACGCTCCAAAGGGTATGGCCGTTTACGGCGGCAGGATCTATGTGAGCGATATCGATGAGCTCGTCGTGATTGACATCAGGACAGACAAGGTCGTCGAGCGGCATGTGGCCGAAGGAGCAATATTTCTCAACGACGTTGCGGTGGACGGGAATGGAAACGTTTACATCTCCGATTCATCGCGTGATAACAGTGCCATCTACAGGTTTTCGGACGGGACGCTCGAGGTCTGGCTGCGTCATAAGGATATCCAGAGTCCCAATGGTCTCTGCATCGACGGGGGCCGTCTGATCGTCGGCAACTCAGGTGATGCCACACTGAAGGCCGTCGATCTCGAGGACAGGTCCGTCACGACGGCGGTAAACGTCGGGTCGTCGATTGACGGGGTGAAGATCGACTCAAAGGGAAACTACATCGTCACAGACTGGAAAGGCAGAACAGCGCTGATAGAGCCTGATGGAGGTGTCTACATCCTGCTCGATACGAGGTCGGGCGGGGTCAACGCAGCAGATATCGAGCTGGTGGACGAATACGACATGATCGTGATCCCGACATTTTCGGACAATCGCGTGGTAGCGACGAAGCTGATCTACTAGGATGCAAGCCGGCGTCGGAACTGTCGCTGGAGCAGCGAAAGGATTTGAGGATGAAGAGTTACCGAAAGGAATTGTGGTTCGACATACAGACGCGAAGAGCGATGATAAATATCACCCCTCAAGTCGACGAGTGTCTAGCCGAGAGCGGGATATCGGAGGGACTCTGCCTCGTTAACGCGATGCACATCACTGCGTCTGTCTTCATAAACGACGACGAGAGTGGTCTGCACGCAGATTACGAGCGGTGGCTCGAGAAACTGGCACCTCACGAGCCGATCAGCGCCTACCGTCACAACCGGACGGGCGAGGACAACGGCGACGCCCACTTGAAAAGACAGGTTATGGGGCGCGAAGTCGTAATGGCCGTCACCGGGGGATCGCTTGATTTCGGCCCCTGGGAGCAGATCTTCTACGGAGAATTCGACGGCCGCCGCAGAAAGCGTGTGCTGGTCAAGATAATCGGCGAATAGCTGTCCGGGCCTGATCAGCCCGAAAGATGCCGTATGGTTACCAGGTTACTTCATGGATCACACGATTTCATGGGTCACAGGATTTTATAGATCACCAGACTCAATGGATCACGGTACTCCATGGATCACAGGACCTCAAGGATCGCAGAACTGTTCCATGTGTTTTTCCCCGAAAGCTCTTTTGGCCTCCAGGCGGTTATGCTTCGCGCATAACCGCCTCAGGTTGGATGGCGAGTTGTCCCCGCCCCTTGCGAACGGGACTATGTGGTCTATTTGAAGGTCCCACGTCGAGCCGCACCGTTTTCCCCCGGGCGCCACAAACGTACACCGCCCCCTGTCTCTGGCGTAGACCTCGTCACGCACGGACCGGGAAATATATCGCGACTCTTCCCGCTTCTGCGGGGGTACAGATGGCTTCTGCGGACGCTTCAGAGGCCGGCGTTTCGGCGCCTCTTCCCCACTCTCACCGGGACTTCCCCGCCGTTTATATGAGTCCAGCGCGGATCCCGGCCTCTCTTTCTGTGAGGATCTCAGATGCTTCCGCGTGGATCCCGGCTCTTTCCGCCCCGCTTTCCGATTCTCGCGCTCAGCCTTCCTCCTGATCCTGCCCTCGGGGCTGTGGCGGTCGATGTACTCGTCCATCAGGATATCGAAGAGCTCCTCAAACTCGAGCTTTGCGTGATGCTTCGTAGAGAGCAGAGAGCGTATCCGCTCGAGCTTCTCGAGAAACTGCGGATCTACCCCGAACTCTACCCTGAACCTCTGCTCGAGGACCATACGGCGCTCCGTCCCGGCCCCTTCTCCGCTGTCCGGGCCGCTCGCGCCGCCGGCAGCGCTGCCGCTGCCGCAAGAGTTGGGGGATTTCCCACTCCCATCAATGGGAGTGGAATTTTCCCCACTTTTGGCCTGACTGCCGGCCTCTCCGTAAGTTCCGACTCTGGTATCATCTACGGGTACCTGGATCTCGGTCATAACATACACCGGCTGGACCTTGTCCCTGATCGAGTTCTTCGGTCTGTGCCTGCTGACTATCAGGTCGACCTCACGGCCCGATCTGCCCTCGATACCGGCAAGAAGCCTCTCGGCGTTTCCGGGAGTGATGATCCCGGTTATCTTCGCCACATTGGTCAGGTTCGTTCTGCCTGAGGCGAGCAGGCGATAGAC
>JAUWCL010000040.1 GCA_030609325.1 Candidatus Krumholzibacteriota bacterium | reverse complement strand
ACGAAGCATCACGCAAAACTCGAGTTTGAGGAGCTCTTCGATATCCTGATGGACGAGTACATCGAACGTCACAGCCCCGAGGGCAGGATCAGGAGAAAGGCCGAGAGGAATGGACAAAAATCGAGGTCAAAGGGCAAGCAGGCCCCGCCTAAGAACGGGCAGAAGCCGCAGAAACGTCAGCAGATACTGCAGGGGAGTCAGCAGAACCAACCGAAGACCCGACAGAAATCGGAAAAATCCCGGTACATACCCAGATCTGTGCGCGATGAGGTCTACGCCAGGGACAGGGGGAGATGTACGTTTGTGGCGCCCGGGGGAAAACGGTGCGGCTCGACGTGGGACCTGCAGATAGACCACATAGTCCCGTTCGCAAGGGGCGGGGACAACTCGCCATCCAACCTGAGACTGTTATGCGCGAAGCATAACCGGCTGGAGGCCAAAAGGGCTTTCGGGGAAAAGCACATGCAACAGTACTGTGATCCTTGAGGTCCTGTGGTACATGGAGCCTAGCGATACGAGAAATCCTGTGACCCATGAAATCGTGTGATCCATGAGGCCTCGAGATCCATGAAATCGATCAATCCATGAAAAAACCCGGCTGCCGGATCCCGGATCTCTCTGCAGCCGGGTTACACTTAAATCTATTTACTCACAAGAGACACGTACTATCTTATAATAACGATCTTTATAGTGGCCGATCCTTGCCCGGCGGCGACCGAGCAGAAGTAGACTCCGCTGGCGATCTTTCCGGGCTCCGGATCCCAAGTGATTTCGTGTGTCCCCCGCCCGTACGGAATTGCCCCGAGATCGTCGACAAGCCTTCCGAAGACATCGTAGAACCTGATCTGCACCATCCGGCGATCGGGCATGAAGAAGACGATCTTTGTCGACTCTCTGAAGGGATTAGGATAGTTGCCGATCACATGGAAGCCGCGGTCTTCAATCGAGTACTCGCCGGAGAAGGCGTACTCCTCTTCCACGCTCTCGTATATCACCTTTGCGCTGTACCTGTAGACAATCCCGGGGATGACGCTGTCGTCGACATATTCGAACCCGCCCGCCTCACTCTTCAGAGTGTCGCCAAGCTGCGCGAACAGGCCGCCGTCGTCCGACCTGTAGACGAGGCTTCCGACGAGCCCATCGACGGGGCTGACGAGCCATACCGGCATGATGTAGCTCAGTCCTATCTCGACGTCCACCGCGATGATGGTCGACTGTACCGTCAGACCTGACTCCAGCACGGCCTGCTGGCCGTCCCCGCTCGTGACGTTCACGTCCCACTCGCCGGCGTAGAGGCCGGTCACCCCGAACCTCGCAATGATCCTGTTCTCACCGAACCAGCATACGGAATCGGAATGAATCGTCTGCCCTTTCTTCGTGATGGAGCACTGCGCCCCGTAGAGGATGCCCGAGCCGCGGATGTCGAAATAGACCGTATCGGCCGCGGCCTTGTCGATATCCACCGGATCGATCGACGTAACGATGAGTGCCGGCATCCCGGCGACGAAGAGGCCCGATCCGTTGCTGATGCCCGTAACCGAGACAGGCGTAGGATGTCCGCCATTGTCCCGACTCGACGGGATTGTCAACGACGCGAAGTTCCGGTTGGCCGTGCTGCCTTGCCATGGATCGCCCGAATCCCCCGCATTGCCTGCTGGATTTAAAAGATCGTAGTTTCCGTCGGCTTCCTCGAGGACCAGTCCCCGGGTCTGTGTGTTACTCAAGCCCCCGCTGTTCCCCAGTTTGGAATACGCTATGCTGCTCTCCGCGTGCCATATCAGCAGCCCCTCTCCGGGGAGATTGGCGTCGAAACCGATTCTCGTCCTGTTCTCGACGAGAAAGTACTCGGCGGGAGGCGATGTGTCGCGCCATCCTCCGACGTCTTCCTCGAAATCGGTGAAGTAGTCCTCACCTCCGCCCCGGACTCTGACATTGTCGACAAGAAGTGCTCTCGAGGGAGCAGAGTCGTACCAGCCATCCTCGTCGCTGTAGTTGAAGTCGGAGACGAACGCGAATGATATCACGTACCCGTTATCGAATACCGGATCTTGCAGGTACGCGCTCAGGTCGATCGATACGAGCGACAGCGCATTGATGCCGGTATAGACGGCGAGCGTCTCGTCCTCGGAACCGTCCGGCGACCTCAGGATAGTATAGGCAAAGTCGTAATCGTCCTCGATGTCCGTCTCGATATAGTAATCGAGTGTGACGGGCAGAGTGCCGTCGAATACGAACGAGCGGCTCATCGATTCGTTCCAGAAGTTTCCGTAGCCCGCCCCGTCGGGCCATTCCCTGAAGTCCGCGTCGGCGGTGCTGTAGCCGCAGACGAGGCCTCTTCCCAGGGGAGCCGCTGGCGGCGTCGTGCGTCTGAATCTCTTCGTCGGCGTCACGAGCCGTATCACTTCGTCAGACTGGATTACAGGCAGGAGCTCCCTCTGCACAGGGTTCCAGCCTATATCGGTCACGGTCACCCAGCCGAGCTGCTCCTTCGACCACCCGCAGGGATGCGCCGGCGACTCGGGGGTGTTCCAGTTGCCGCTTCCCATCAGGCCCCAGTATCCGATGCCGAATCCAAAAGGGTGTTTGTCATCGTAGAGATCGGGTAATCCTATTGTGTGACCTAACTCGTGGCAGAAAACCCCTATCTCTATGAGACCGTTGTCGCACGATACGGTCGGGGCGACGATATAATCGTCAATGAGGATCACGCCCCCGCCGGCGGCGGGATCGTTCGTCTCCAGCGGGCCTCCGATGACGCCGTCCCACAGGCTGTACTGCCACGAGTGGGACCATATGTGCAGCGAGTTGTTGCATTCGGCGCCGAAGGTCGGATGGACGACCATAAGGACGTCGACGTATCCGTCGTCGTCTCCCGAGTTGGGTATGCCGTCGGGGCCGTCGTTGTCGTAGATCCCGAAATCTACCGTGCCGTCCACCCCGGCAACGCCCTCCTCTATCATCTCATCGGTGTTCGACAACCCGGGCGTGATTCCCTGGCCAATGAAACCCACGTAGTAATCCTCATCCCAGGCGAGATACACCCACCCGTATACGTCGCCCGTCACATCGAATAGTCCCGAGGACGACTCGGAATAGTAATCGGCCATCGTGCCCGTCGTCCACGGCCCGTCGAACAGTTCGATCTGAAGTGTCGCGAGATCCTGCGGCTGACCAGAAAAATCAGAGTAGATCCCGCCGATCACGGGGATCCGCATCGTGCCGGCCAGCGCCGTACGGGACGGCGCGCCGGTGGAAAACACAGCCATCGCGGCGGCTGTGCGGACCGATGCGGCCTTTCCGATCCACCCTCTCCGCGGCATGAACGCGCGCGGGTCCTTCTCCTTCGCCACCCTGAATCCCTCGGGCAATTCTCCCCCGCCGCGAGGCGATACGATGGCCGAGGCGCCGCCCGTAAAAAGCACCATATAAAAAGCCGGCAGCAGGGCCGCCGGCATAAATCTCTTCATCAATGATCTGTTCATAGCCCTGCAGGTTAATCCGACGGATTGACCACGGCCCGGTAGGCCGAAGCCCTGATCATCGGGTATCCTTCCTGGCATTCGGTCACGGCCAGGAACTGCGCGTCGAGAGAGGGCAGTATCGTGAACACGGCGTTGTCGAGCGATGTGGTCACCCTGAAGGTGAAGGTGTGCAGAAGCAGCTTCGGGCCTGGAACGCACGGCACATACCTCTCGCTGATGCCTCTCTGGAACGTGCCCATCGACATGACCCTGTCCATCCGGTACTTATCGTTCTCGATGACGACGCCCTCGGGCATCATGAGGCGGAACTGCGTGGAGGCGATCTCCTTGTACTCGGGACACATTAGGAAGAGATAGCCCAGGAACTGATCCTGACCCCTTTTGAGCCGGATCGTCCTCTTCGTTCCTTCCTCGTCGAAGAACAGGCCGTAGCTGACCTCCTCGTCGACGAAGTCTATAGTCTCTTCCTTCGTCCCGGCCGGCTTCTCCGCCTCCGCCTCCTTCTTCCCGGCGCACGAAAGTGCCAGGAGGGGCAGGAGGACGATGATCAGCACGGTCGATATCCTTCTCATCATTCCAGTTCCGTTCATGATGTCCATCCTCTCTGTAAAATGTGAAAAACTCGATAACTTCACAAGTAATATCGGGCCAGCGACATCGGCCCGCCTGCCTGTCAGAGATAATAAACCGTCTCGGGCGGCGAATTCAAACGATTTCGGTCCATCGATATTCCGATTGACCCATAACGCCCCTTTCAATAGTATACTCGGGTCTGATATCGGGACCCCCACGCCCCGCAGAGGCCTCAGGCCCCCTCGCGGGAGGAGGATGCATTGAAGAACCGTAAAGAAAAATACGAATATCTCAAGAAAAAACGCGAACAGGCCCTGCTCGGCGGAGGAAGGACGAGAATAGAGAAGATCCACAAGTCGGGCCGCCTCACGGCGCGCGAGAGAATCCACATCCTCTTCGACGAGGGTACCTTCCAGGAGATGGGTGTCTTCGTAACACACCGCAGTACTTGGCCGGGATTGTCCGAGAAGAAGATGGTCGGCGAAGGTGTCGTTTGCGGGCATGGGCTCGTAAACGGTAGGCTGACATATTCTTTCGCCCAGGACTTCACGGTGTTTGGAGGCTCTCTCGGAGAAGCGCACGCCGGGAAGATCACCCGCCTGATGGATATGGCCCTCGACAACGGCGCTCCCTGCGTCGGCATCGCCGACAGCGGCGGCGCAAGGATCCAGGAGGGCGTCGCTGCGCTGGCCGGGTACGCCGAGATATTCCTCCGCAACACCCTCGCCTCCGGCGTCATCCCTCAGATCTCCGCGATCATGGGCCCGAGCGCCGGCGGGGCGGTCTACTCCCCCGCCTTGACCGATTTCATATTCATGGTCGACAAGACCAGCCACATGTATATCACAGGCCCCAACGTAATCAAGCAGGTCACGCACGAGGACATCACCCACGAGGAACTCGGGGGCGCGTACGCGCACAACTCGAGGAGCGGTGTGGCCCACTTCATGGCCGAGGACGACGAGGACTGCATCGAGATGATCAAGGACCTCCTCTCCTACATCCCGCAGAACAACCTCGAGGATCCTCCCTTCGTCACGCCGGTCGACGACCCGAACAGGCAGGCGCCTGAGCTCAGGGAGATCGTGCCCGACGATCCCAGGGACCCTTACGATATAAAAGGCATCATCAGGCTCGTAGTGGACGACGGCGAGTTCTTTGAGGTGATGCCACTCCATGCGCAGAACATCGTAGTCGGATATTCCCGCCTCAACGGGCATTCTGTCGGCATCGTGGCCAACCAGCCCGCGCACATGGCCGGAGTACTCGACATCGAGAGCTCGGTCAAGGGCGCGCGGTTCATCCGTTTCTGCGACGCCTTTAACGTACCGCTGCTCACGTTCGAGGACGTCCCCGGCTTCCTTCCCGGCACCGACCAGGAGTGGAACGGGATCATCAGGCACGGGGCAAAGCTGATATACGCATACTGCGAGGCGACCGTACCGAAGCTGACCGTTGTCACGAGAAAGGCATACGGCGGCGCATACTGCGTCATGTCGAGCAAGCACATCAGGTCGGACTACAACGTCGCCTGGCCGACCGCGGAGATAGCCGTGATGGGCGCCGAGGGCGCTGTCAACATCCTGTACAGGAAGGCCATCGCCGAAGCGGACGACCCGGAAGCGGAGAGGCAGAGCAAGATGGACGAGTACACGGACCGCTTCAACAACCCGTACGTGGCGGCTTCGCTCGGATACCTCGACGACGTGATAATGCCCGAAGCGACGAGGCCCATGATCATTCACGCACTGGAGAACCTGCTCAACAAGAGGCAGACCCTCCCGCCGAAAAAGCATGGAAACATCCCGCTTTGATATGGAGGTGCCCCGATGGCCGGCAAGAAAAGGACTGCCGACCGGCTGAAGGAATGGGAAGATAACGTCTACGCCCCGTTCAAGGCAAAGGGCGGCGAGCGCCGCGAGAAGTTCGTTACCACCTCTGGTGTAGAGATAGACGCGCTATACACTCCTTCCAACGCTCCCGAAGAGACGTATGACGACAGGCTCGGCATGCCCGGCTCCTTCCCCTTCACGAGGGGCGTCTACCCCACGATGTACAGGGGACGGCTCTGGACGATGCGCCAGTATGCCGGATTCGGCAGCGCGTCAGAGACGAACAAGCGTTTCAGGTACCTCCTCGACAAGGGTCAGACGGGGCTCTCCGTCGCATTCGACCTCCCCACCCAGATGGGTTACGACTCCGACTCCCCGATGTCGCTGGGCGAGGTCGGCAGGGTCGGCGTCGCGATAGACACCCTCGACGATTTCAGGACCCTGATGAAGGGGATCCCCTTAGACAAGGTCAGTACCTCTATGACGATCAACGCCACATCGGCGATTCTGCTCGCCATGTACGTCGTGCTCGCTGCGGAGACGGGAGTTCCCATCGAGTCGATCAAGGGGACGATACAGAACGATATACTGAAGGAGTATTACGCGAGGGGCACGTACATCTACCCTCCCACCCCGTCGATGAGGATCATCACCGACATATTCGCCTGGTGCAGGGAGAACGCTCCCAGGTGGAACACGATATCGATCAGCGGCTACCACATCCGCGAGGCCGGGTCGTCGGCCGTTCAGGAGGTCGCCTTCACCCTCGCCGACGCAGTCGAGTATGTCGTGGCAGCTGTGAAGGCGGGACTAGACGTCGACGAGTTCGCACCGCGTCTCTCTTTCTTTTTCTGCGTCCACAACAACGTATTTGAGGAAGTGGCGAAATTCCGCGCGGCCAGAAAAATCTACGCAAGGATAATGAAGGAGCGCTTCGGCGCTAAGAAGGACAAGTCGTGCCTCCTGCGATTCCACACGCAGACCGCCGGGTGCTCGCTCACCGCCCAGCAGATCGAGAACAACGTCGTGCGTGTCACCCTGCAGGCGCTGGCCGCCGTGCTCGGCGGCACCCAGTCTCTGCACACCAACTCGAAGGATGAAGCGCTCAGTCTCCCCTCACAGGAATCGGCTCTCACCGCGCTTCGCACCCAGCAGATCGTCGCGGAGGAATCGGGCGTCTGCGAGACGATCGACCCTCTCGGCGGAAGCTACTTCGTCGAGAAGATGACCGACGAACTCGAGGAGAAGATCGTCGAGTTGATGGACAGGATCGATGGCATGGGCGGAATGGCGAAAGCGATCGAGGCGCAGTTCCCGCAGAGGGAAATCGAGAGGTCCTCCTGGCAGTACCAGAGGGGCGTCGAGAATGAGGAGATCACCGTCGTCGGCGTCAACAAGTACACCGGCGGCGACTACACGGTAAAGAACGAGTTCAGAGTCGACCCGAAAATCGAGAAGAGATACGTCAACAACCTCGCCCGCATTAGAAAGAAACGCGACGCGGCAGAGGCGGCGCGTCTCCTCAACGATGTCGTGGAAACGGCGCGCGGAACGGACAATCTCATGCCGCCGATAATCGAGGCAGTAAAGGGTAGCTGCACGCTTGGTGAGATATCGGCGGCTATGGAGAAGGTATTCGGACGCTACTCTCCCGGTTCATCCTGATCATGAGATAATAATCGAACGGAGGACATGATGCCCGACAGGCTCGGAAAACTCGGACATATAGGTATAGCTGTAGACAATCTCGAGGAAGCGAAACTTCTCTACAGCAAGGTGCTCGGCTTCACCCTAACGGCGGAGAAGGAGATGCCCGAGCGCGGGCTCAAGGTCGCCTTCCTTGAGACTGGCAACACGAAGATAGAGCTCCTCGAAGGGACTACGCCGGGGAGCGCGATAACGAAGTTCGTCGAGAAGCGCGGCACCGGCATCCACCACCTCAGTTTCGAGGTCTCCGATATAAAACGCGTCATGGGCGAGCTCAAGGAAGAGGGCGTTCGCTTCTTAGACAAGGAACCGAGGACCGGCGCCGAGGGACATCTCACCGCATTCCTCCACCCGAAATCGGCTATGGGAGTGCTGCTCGAGATCGAAGAAGAATAATCCCTGCAGATATGTTAATGCGAAGAAGGCGCTTCCATAAGGAAACGCCTTCTTCATATCGAGCTGCCGGACGGGATCTACTCGTAGTCGTAGAATCCCTTTGCCGTCTTGCGTCCGAGATATCCCGCCTCGACCTTCTTGACGAGCAGCGGGCACGGCCTGTACTTCGGATCCCCGAGCCCATCGTGGAGGACCCTGAGGATATTGAGGCAGATGTCGAGACCGATCAGGTCGGCGAGCTGCAGCGGCCCCATCGGGTGGGCCATGCCGAGCTTCATCACGCCGTCTATCGCTTCGGCGGTCGCCACGCCCTCCATCATGCAGAAGCACGCCTCGTTAATCATCGGTATGAGGATCCTGTTGGCAACGAAGCCGGGGTAGTCGTTGACCTCGATCGGCGTCTTGCCGAGCTTCTCGCACAGCTCTGTGACGATCTTCGTCGTGGCGTCGTCGGTTGCCAGGCTCCTGATGATCTCGACGAGCTTCATCATCGGGACGGGATTCATGAAATGCATCCCGATGAACTTCTCCGGCCTCGACGTCGTCGCGCCGATTGCCGTGATCGAGATCGACGAGGTGTTGCTCGCGAAGATCACGTCCGGTCCGCAGATACCGTCGAGCTCGCCGAATATCTTCGTCTTGACGTCGAAGTCCTCGAAGACCGCCTCGACCACGAGACCGGAGTCCCCTGCCGCGGACAGCTCCGTCGAAGTCGATATGCGTCCGAGTATCTCGGACTTCCCGTCCTCCGTAATCTTTTCCTTCTTGACGAGCCGCGAGAGGCTCTTGTCTATCGCGGCGACGCCCTTCTGCACGAACTCGTCCTTGATGTCGATTATCGTCACGGAGAAACCGTTTTGCGCGAATACCTGCGCTATCCCGTTCCCCATCGTTCCGGCGCCGATCACGGCGACCTTCTCGATTGCCATCAGTCTGTCTCCCTTCCCGGCGGCGGTGCCGCCGGCAATCATACAGTCTGTACGCTTACAGCATCTCCACGCTGAGTGCTACGGCGTTTCCTCCGCCGAGACAGAGCGTCGCCAGTCCCTTCTTCCCGCCCGTCTTCTTGAGTGCGTGGAGCAGGGTCACGAGTATCCTTGCTCCCGAGCAACCGATCGGATGTCCGAGCGCAACGGCGCCTCCGTGGATATTGACCTTCGCCGGATCCATTCCGAGGTTCTTCATTACGGCGCAGGGCTGGACTGCAAACGCCTCGTTGAGCTCGATAAGATCGAAGTCCTCGAGCTTCATGCCCGTCTTTGCGAGCAGCTTCGGGACGGCCACCGTCGGGGCCATCATGACGAGCTCCGGCTCCAGTCCACCGGTGGCGTAGCCGGTCACCTTCGCCATCGGCTCGACTCCGAGCTCGGCAGCCTTTGCGTCTGTCATCAGGACCATCGCCGCGGCGGCATCACTGATCTGAGACGCGTTGCCTGCGGTGATGACTCCGTCCTTCTTGAACGCCGGCCTGAGCTTTGCCATCGATTCGAGGCTCGCGTCAGCCCTTACTCCCTCGTCGGTTTCGATGATGAGCGGATCGCCCTTTCGCTGGGGAACCTCGACTGGCATCATCTCTTCCTTGAACAGGCCTTTCGCCGTAGCTTCGGCCGCCTTGCGGTGGCTGTTGTACGCGTACTCGTCCATTTCTTCCCTTGGAACGTTGTACCTCTCCGAAGTGATCTCCCCCGTGTTGCCCATGTGGAAATCGTTGTAGGCATCCCACAAACCGTCGTAGACCATCGTGTCGACGATCTTATCATCGCCGAGCCTGTATCCCGTCCGAGCTTTCCTGAGAATATACGGCGCGTTGCTCATGCTCTCCATGCCTCCGGCGACGACGATCTCCTCGTCACCGAGTTTGAGCGCCTGAATGCCTAGCACTACCGCTTTGAGTCCCGACCCGCAGACCTTGTTGACTGTCATGGCCGAAACGGCGAAATCCAGCTTGGCGCCGAGAGCCGCCTGCCGTGCGGGATTCTGGCCGAGCCCTGCACCAATCACGTTGCCCATGATGACCTCGGTGACGGCCGATGGATCGACTCCGGCTCTCTTTACGGCCTCGGCCACTACCATGGCTCCGAGCTCCTGGGCATTGAAGGAGGACAGGCCTCCCTGAAATCTTCCTGTAGCAGTACGTACCGCTCCGGTTATTACGACTTCGCTCATCGACAGCTCCTTCCTTCGCGCTGTTTGTCGTGCCTACTCTTCCGGAAATCTTTCCCTGAGAAACGTAACGATGTCGCCGGTGTTCGTTCCCGGGCCGAATATCCGGGCGACGCCGATCTCCTTGAGCTTATCCATGTCCTCGGGCGGGATGATCCCGCCGCCAAAGACCACGATGTGCTCCGCTCCCTTTTCCTTCATCAGTTCCATGACCCTGGGAAACATCGTCATGTGCGCTCCCGACAAAATGCTCAGGCCAACAACGTCGACGTCCTCCTGAACGGCCGATTCGGCGATCATCTCGGGCGTCTGATGAAGCCCGGTGTATATGATCTCCATGCCGGCATCCTTGAGGGCATTGGCGACGACTTTCGCTCCCCTGTCGTGTCCGTCCAGTCCGGGTTTGGCTATCAACACCCTGACTTTTCTCGCCATCTTGGAATCCTCCTCCGGGCACCGCGCCCGTTATATGAAAAGCGGCTCTTTGTATTCGCCGAACACGCCCTTCAACGTGTCTATTATTTCTCCCTCGGTACAGTAGCAGCGCGCGCAGTCTATGATGACCGGTATGAGGTTGCCTGTCCCTTCGGCCGCTGCCCTGAGACACTCGAGCTCCCTCGACACCTTGTCGTTGTCCCGGGTCTCGCGGACCTCCTGGACCGCCTTCTTTTGATGCTTCTCCACCTCTTCATCTATACTGAGGAGCGTTATATCGATCTCCTCGTTCTCCAGTCCGAAGCGGTTGACTCCAACAATTACCTTCCGCCCCGCCTCGACGGCTTTCTGGTACTCGTACGCCGACTTCTGGATCTCCCTCTGGAAGAATCCCCTGTCGATCGCCTTGACCACCCCACCGAGCTTGTCGATCCTGCGGAAGTATTCCTCGGCCGCCTCTTCCATCTCGGTCGTCTTCGCCTCGATGAAATAACTCCCCGCGAGCGGGTCGATCGTGTTGATCACGCCGGTCTCGTGGGCGATGATCTGCTGCGTGCGCAGAGCGATGCGGACCGCCTTCTCTGAAGGCAGTGCGAGCGTCTCGTCCATCGAGTTGGTGTGCAGCGACTGCGTCCCGCCGAGCACGGCCGACATACCCTGGAACGCGGTCCTCACAATATTGTTCTCCGGCTGCTGTGCGGTGAGCGTACACCCGGCGGTCTGCGTGTGGAACCTCAGCAGGAGCGACTTCGGGTCCTTCGCCCCATATTTCTCTTTCATCCGCTTCGCCCAGATCCGGCGGGCGGCGCGGTACTTTACGATCTCCTCGAAAAAATCGAGATGCGAGTTGAAGAAAAAGGATAGCCTCGGCGCGAACTTGTCTACGTCCAGACCCACAGCGATCCCCGCCTCGACGTATGCAAACCCGTCGGCCAGCGTGAAGGCGAGCTCCTGGATCGCGGTCGATCCGGCCTCGCGGATGTGGTATCCGCTGATCGATATCGTGTTCCACTTCGGAACGTGGTTGGAACAGAACGCGAGGATGTCTGTGATGATCCTCATCGACTCCTCGGGCGGGAATATCCACGACTTCTGCGCGATGTACTCCTTGAGAATGTCGTTCTGGATCGTGCCACCCATCTTCTCGAACGCCGTTCCCTTCCTCTCCCCCACGCAAAGATAGAATGCGAGCATGATCGACGCGGGCGCGTTGATCGTCATCGAGGTCGTTATCGTGCCGGGGTCGATCCCGTCGAAGAGAATCTCCATGTCCTTCAGCGAATCGATCGCTACCCCGCAGCGGCCGACCTCTCCCTCGGAACGTTTGTGATCGGAGTCGTATCCCATTATCGTCGGCAAGTCGAAGGCGACCGACAGTCCCGTCTGGCCATGGTCGAGCAGGTAGTGGTACCTGCCGTTCGTGTCCTTCGGGGTACCGAATCCGGCGAACTGCCGCTGCGTCCAGAACCGCCCGCGGTACATGTTCGGGTAGACGCCCCTCGTGTAGGGATACTGCCCGGGGAAGCCGAGCTCTTCATTGTAGTCGAATCCTTCGATATCGTCAGGCGTGTAGAGTTCCTTCACTTCCTCTCCGGAAACGGTCGTGTACTCGATATCCTGGCAACCGCATCCGGAAAGCGCGTCGAAGTATATCTTCTTCTCGTCCTCGTATTTTTTCCTGTCCATCGCCTCTTCTTCTCCTGCCGGTCACTGTATGCTGACGAGTCCCTCGAGTTCCCTTACGACCCTGTACGGAGATATCTCCCCTTTATAGACCGATTCCATCCGCTGCTCGAGGAAATCCCTGACCCTGACGCTCTGCCGGAGCCGTCTCTCCATCCTGTCCATCAGTGCGTTGCGCACCCTCGATCTCAGTATCTTCTTTCTCATGCTCGCGAAATGCCCGCCCACCTCGAGATGGCGGCGGTGCTCCTCTATCGCCTCTACCAGCTCCACGATCCCCGTGTCCTCACGCGCAGAGGTGAGTACGACCATGGGTTCCCATTCCCCTTCGGGGATATCTTTCAGTCTCAATGTATCCTGTATCTCTCTTGCGGCGCTTTCGGCTTCCTCGTGGTCGGCCTTGTTCATCACGAAAATATCGCCTATCTCCATCAGGCCCGCCTTCATCGCCTGGATCCCGTCGCCCGACTCGGGGACGAGCACGACTACTACGGTATGTGCCTTCTCCGCGATCTCGAGTTCTGACTGGCCGACACCAACGGTCTCTATCAGCACCAGGTCCTTGCCGAAGGCATCCATCAGATCGATGACCTCGTCAGTGCAGTTCGATATGCCGCCGAGACTCCCCCTGCTGGCGAGGCTGCGTACGAATACCTCGGGGTCCGCCGAGTGCGCCTGCATCCTTATCCTGTCGCCGAGGAACGCTCCGCCGGTGAAGGGGCTCGTCGGGTCGACCGCTATGATCCCTATCCTGTGGTCCTTCTCGCGGAACCTTCCGGTGAGCCTGTTGAGCAGAGAGCTCTTGCCGGCGCCGGGAGGGCCGGTAAAACCAATCCTGTACGCGTCGCCGGTCCTGTGGAAGACGCTGTCGAGAATGCGTTCTGCATCCTCGCCGCCGTTCTCCAGAATCGTGATGAGGCGCGCCGCAGCGGCGACCTTTCCCTCGGCGAAGAGCTCAAGCAGCCTATCTATCCCTGGACGCGCTGTCATCGTCAGTACTCTATCCCTTTCCTCATCTGCACGCCGGCGTTGTAGTGGTGCTTGATCTCCTTCATCTCGGTCACCGTGTCGGCAATATCTATCAGCTCCTGGGCAGCATACCTGCCCGTCAATATCAGGTCCATCCCACAGGGACGGTTCCTGACGAAATCAACGACAGTCTCGATGGGAATGAGCCCGAACGATACGACGACGTTTATCTCGTCGAGCACGAGCAGCGACGGCGGATCGGAGGCAACTACCTCCAGCGCCCTCGCCCATCCTTTTTCGGCAAGCTCGATGTCTATCTTCTCGGGATTCTTCGGATCAACGAACTCGTCCCTGCCGTGCTGCTCGATAGTGAGGTTGTCGAGCTTCTCCGCAGCGGCCAGCTCCCCGTAGAGCCTTCCCTTCATGAACTGGATGATGAGCACCTCGGCCCCATGGCCGGCGGCCCTTACCGCAGCGCCTACCGCAGCCGTGGTCTTGCCCTTACCGTCCCCGGTAAAGAGCATGACTATTCCCTTTTCGTCGCTCATCCGGGCCTTTCCACAAATGATCCGGCAGATTACCGGCACCGCGCCGGCGGAATGAGGAGATTATCCGATGACGGCTGATTTGTCAATGATGGCGTCAGGACTACTGAGCGGGGTCGTCCCGGGGATAGGCGGGCAGGGAGATGACGAATGTCACTCCCTCTCCCTTCCTGCTCGTGACCGAAATATTGCCGCCGTGATCACGCACTATCCTGTGGACGAAGGCCAGCCCGAGACCCGAGCCATCCTCCTTCGTAGTGTAGAACGGGGTGAAGATCCTCGCTATCTTGTCCTTCGAGATCCCTCCCCCGTTGTCGGTGATCTCTACGTTGAGCAGGCCCTCGTTCCCGTCCGTCCAGGTCTTCACCCACACCCTGCCGTCGTTCCCGATGGCCTCTATGGCGTTCGTCATGATGTTCAGAAAGGCCTCGTGGAGTTTCACCTGGTCTATGCGGCAGCCGGGCAGCCCGGGCGCAAAGCTTTTCAGCAGCTCGATCTTGCGCTCGGAGAAGTCGTTCTGCAGCAGCTGGCAGACATCCTCGACGATCTGGTTGATATCGCTGTCCTCGAGCTTCAGCCTGCTCACGTTTGACTGGAAGTTCCCGAGAAAGTTCTCCAGCCTCTCCGCCTCATGCATGATTATTTCGACCTTCTCGCGGTCTTTCTCGTTGAAATTCCCGCTGTTCCAGAGGTTCCTCGCGAATCCGCCTATCGCTACGAGCGGGTTCTTGATCTCGTGGAGGACCGATGATGTCAGCTCGCCCGATATCGCCAGCCTCTCCGCCCTGAGCATCCTCTCCTCGTTGGCCTTGAGTTTCCGGTATGTCGCCTTGAGGCTCTCTACATTCTTCCCTAGAGATTCCTTTAACTGTGCCGCACGAAGCGATGTAGTGGCGTGACTTACGACCATCTCCAGCAGATGGGCATCCTCGGCGGTCACCTCCTTGCCGGTGAATATGTTGTCGACGATCAGGAGGCCCAGCCTGTCTTCTATGGTAGCGATCGGGATGACGCAGAAGTCCTCGAGGCCGAGCGCGCTGGAGATTTCCCTGTCGCAGGCGGATCCGAGATCCCTGCTCGAAAGGAACCGGACCTCGTCCATCCCGTGCGCTATCACCCCGTCCGGGTCATCGAGCAATATGGCATGCTGGCGGGTGATCTTCGTGAGCGGGCTGTTTCGCAGGTAATGGAGCTTCTGTCCCTTGCTTACGAGCTTCTCGAGCGAGGCTTCGCTGTCCCTGTCGAGGATCTTCCAGATCGACTCGGCCTCCTCGGGTGACGAAGGTCCGAGGGCGTACTTCCCGCGCAGGAGATTGTATTCCTCACCCCTGAGAAATGCGAAGGCCCTGTTGAACCCGAGCCCCTCCCGCGCCGTGGTGACTGTCAGGATGGCCAAGATGATGTCCTCTTCCTTGTCGAGCCTCGCGATGATCTTGCTCACCTCGCCCAGGAGGTTCATCAGCTTGCTTCGTCTGATGACCTCCATGTAGAGGTCCTCGACCTTTGTGGAGTACTTGGAAGAGCGGATCAGGGCATCCTCAAGTGTCTCGAGAAGCGTTATATCGGCCCACCTGCGCCCCTTGACCCTCTCCTTGAGCTGTTTGAAGAACGGGCACTTGAAGCAGCACTGGATCAGCTTCTCCTCGAGGCGCGCGAACACCCTGTCGCCGCAGCGGTGCCCGGTGACCTCCCAGCAGGGGGATTCCTCCTGGCCGTAGGCCGGGCAGTCTGAGTTTCCGCACGAGAGGTATTCCCAGCAGCGGTTGAGTGTCCTGGTATCGGCGGCGGCGGGCGGGGCGGCCCCGATTTCCTGCTTTTTGGAGTCCTTCATGAATAAAACGCTAGCACACACAGGGCCGCCGGTAAATGGAAAATGCAACAGGGCCGGCCGCCGGGGGGATGGAACTGACACTCGTTTCTTCGGCGGGGCCGGCCCGTCGGACCTACCTCCTTTTTATCATCTTGATCGAGCCCCAGCTCCGTTCAGCGAGGGCGGTCGTGCAGTTATTCACCTCGCCCGGCGTAGGAATGCACCCGTTGCCCGCCGGAGAGCAGCTGTCGGGGCACGGATTCCAGGCGTCAAAGATCGCCCATACGCCGACGTCGGCGACGGTCCTCCCTATCGACCTGTCGTCGACCGCGCTCCTTCCGAAGGCCGCCGTATCGACCACCAGCGTCTCGGCCTCCACCACGTGGCAGAGGAAGAGTTCGTCGCCGGCATTGTTCAGGCTCAGCCCGTAGCGGGGGAATCCGTTCGATTCCTCCCAGGCGAGGGCATCGCTCCCGTAGACAACCCTTGTCTCCCCTGGTGCGAGTTCGCCGGAAAACCCGTACCTCCAGAGGATCTGATCGCCTCCGTCCCTCAGCAGGAAACCTGTCAGGTCGATCGACAAGTCGCCGGTATTGAGGATCTCGACCCACTCGTCGTTACGGTAGTTGTACTCGCCGTCGCCGTCCCAGTCCCGGGCCGGGTCGGGCATGTACTCGTTGATAAGGACCTGTCCATTGGAGATCCCCGTAGTTGCCGCTGAAGCGGCGAGGATCACGCAGAGGTGCAAAAAGAAACGGAACATCTTCCTCATCATCTTCCTCCCTTCATCATCCACACAGAAAACGTTCCACCCCGCCCGGCGCGGCGCATGGCCACCCACGCGACCCGGTAAATATACCACCCACTCCCCGTGCTGTTCAATAAAAAACGGAATGTCCCATTTTATGGTAGTAATATATAAACAGTTCAATCATCTAGCGGTAATTCCCCGTGCTTGGGTTTATCTTTCTTGGCCTTCGGTGCCTTCTTGAATGTAGCATCCAGCTCTCGGAGGTGTGGGTAATCTACCTTTTTACCCTCTAGTAGTTCTTCGATCATGAGGATTTGGATTCTCGGATGCTTTCCCCAGGGAGATTCATAGAAATCTGC
>JAUWCL010000015.1 GCA_030609325.1 Candidatus Krumholzibacteriota bacterium | reverse complement strand
GAGAGCCTTCTGATCCTGCCTATAAGCTCGTTGTCGGAGATGCCGGCAAGGGTGCTGCTTCCGGATACACAAGACTGGTCGCAGGGCTTCTTCATCGTCGTCATCGTCACTACCTCTGGTTAGAAGTCTTATCTGCCCCCCTCAGGGAGTATTATAGCACGGGATTTCGGCAGGCTCTCAGATCGCGCATACGGCGAGAACTCAGGCCGAGGCAAGGTTGAAGTCGGAATATTCGATAAGCGCGCAGGAATGGGCCCTGAGGTTCGCACAGCGCGCAAATCAGGGCGGGTCACGGACTTTCGCGAAAAGGGGCTGAAAATCGCGTCAAGGGAAATCTTCGGAAATCTTCGAAAAATCTCTATTTCTTGAAGATATTTTCAGGATTTATCCCGGATTAATCCCGGATATTTCTCGGAGATTCTTAGCGACATTTAAAATCGATCCCCCTCTTTTTTTATATCTTTCCTGTGGAAGGGGGAGAAAGATGTTGCACCCGACCCCAGAGTAGTATAGTATTTTGGCTGACACGACCTTTTAATCTGGTCCGGGAGGCCAGGAAAGGGACGCATCGAGTACCCGCGTATCCATTCTGCCTCTCCGGCTGAAAGGATTTTTTTTACCATTCATACGCGGGGAGGTCTTCTTGAAAAAAATCAGAAAAGCTGTAGTGATGGATACCAGCCAGCTCCGTCGCATCATCACGCGCATCGCGCATGAGATATTAGAGCGGAACAGGGGCACCGGCGACATAATACTGGTCGGCATCCGCAAACGCGGTGTGCCCCTGGCAGAGCGTATTGCGAAAGCGATCGAGAGCTTCGAGGGTTCGAGTGTACCCGTCGGAGCGCTCGACATCACACTGTATCGTGATGATATCCAGATGATCTCGCCGAATCCGCTCGTCGGCAAGACGGAGATCAACGAAGATATCAGTAATCGCGTGGTTGTCCTCGTCGACGATGTCCTGTTCACCGGCCGCACGGTGCGTGCCGCACTCGACGAGCTCACCGATTTCGGCAGACCGAAGGCGATACAGCTCGCCGTGTTGATCGACCGCGGTCACAGGGAATACCCGATCAGGGCTGATTTCGTCGGCAAGAACGTTCCCACTTCCAGTAATGAAACTGTGTTGGTCCTCCTCAACGAGACCGACGGTGAAGAGCAGGTAGTACTCTGCGACGTAGTTGAAGGCGAAGAGGACAAGCCGGATAAGATAACGTCCGGGAAAAAGAGAGCCGTAAAGAAAGCTGCACCGGCGAAGAGGAAAGCCGATGTCGAGGCCAAGGCCAAGACCAAATCCAAGGCCAAGGCCAAGACCAAAACCAAGATCAAGATTAAGGCCAAGATCAAGGCCAAATCCAGATCCACAAAGAAAAACACAGGAAAGTGACCGTGTCATGAACGAAGAAAATTCACAAGGAGGCAGGGTAAAGGTGCAGCTCAACAGGAAGGATCTTCTCGGACTGGAATTCCTCTCCGCCCAGGAGATCAAGCTGATCCTAGATACGGCGGATAATTTCAAGGAAGTCCTTCAGAGGAAGATCAGGAAAGTTCCGGCGCTGCGGGGAGTGACGATAGCCAACGTGTTCTACGAACCAAGCACGAGGACGAGGATGAGCTTCGAGCTCGCGGAGAAGAGGCTCAGCGCCGATACAATCAATTTCTCAAAGGCCACATCGTCGGTGAAAAAGGGCGAGACGCTGAGGGATACACTCGAGAATATACAGGCGATGAAGGTCGATATCGTGGTGATGCGCCATGCGTCTTCGGGCGCGCACAAATTCGCCTCGGAATTCCTCGAGGCGTCGATAGTAAACGCTGGCGACGGCATGCACGCTCATCCGACGCAGGCGCTGCTCGACATGATGACGCTACGTGAGAGGTGGGGGACTTTCACCGGCAAGAGGGTGACGATCATAGGTGACATCATGCACAGCAGGGTCGCCCGCTCGAACATATGGGGCCTGACGAAGATGGGGGCGAAGGTGACGCTCTGCGGTCCGCCCACCATGATGCCGACGGACATCGAGCAGCTCGGTGAGGGCGGCATCAAGGTCGAGTATGATCTGACAAGAGCAATCGAGAACGCCGACGCGATAAACATCCTGAGGGTCCAGCTCGAGAGACAGAAGGCGAAGCTCTTTCCCAGCTCAAGAGAATATTTCGAGGTCTTCGGGGTCAGCCCGGAAGTGCTCAAGCACGCGCCGAATGGATGCATCGTCATGCATCCCGGGCCGATGAACAGAGGCGTGGAGATAGCGCAGGAAGTCGCCGACGGACCGCAGGCGGTCATATTGCCACAGGTCGAGAATGGTGTTGCCGTCAGAATGTCGGTTCTCTTCCTCCTGGTCGGGGGAAAGGCCGAGGAAGAAGAGGTCGCGAGCTGAAAGGGCCGTATCCCGAACCGAGCAAGGAGCTGAGATGATAGACTGGAAAGACAGGAAAGAGTACTGGATTGCATGGGCGAGGATCGCCGATCCTGTCAACGGAAGGATAAGAACCGGTTCGGTTCTCATCCGTAGGGGGTTGATCGAGGAGATCGCATGGCAGAAGCAGGTAAAGACCGATCTGCCCGTTCTAGATGCGGGCGGGCTCCTGCTGGCTCCAGGATTTATCGATATCCATACCCACCTCAGGGAACCCGGCTTCGAGGACAAGGAAACGCTCGAGACGGGGACAGCCGCCGCCGCCGCAGGCGGATATACCGCTGTTGTATGCATGGCCAACACAGACCCGGTCATCGACGATCCGAGCGTTATCGAGCATATTCTCAAGCGCTCCGCCGACTTGGGCAGCTGCCGGGTCTACGTGAATGCCGCGGTTACGAAGGGGCTCGAAGGGGTCGAAATCTGCGAGTACCATCACCTCAAGGAAGCCGGCGCAGTCGCATTGAGCGACGACGGAAAGTATATTATCAATAGTCAGGTGATGCGTTCGGCCCTCGAATACGCCGGGATGCAAGGCTTGGTGATCATATCTCACTGCGAGGATCCCTATCTGACAAACGAGTCGCAGATGAACGAATCGTACTGGTCGACCAAGCTGGGGCTGAAAGGGGCGCCCGCCGCTTCCGAAGAGATAGCGGTTGCAAGGGACATAAGGCTGGCCGAACTGACAGGCTCGATGCTTCACATCGCCCATGTCTCCACCGCCGGAGCGGTCGAACTGATCAAGAAGGCGAAGAAGAAGGGCGTAGTGGTCACCGCCGAGGCGACGCCGCATCACCTCACACTCGACGAGTCGATGCTCGAAGATTACGACAGGAACCTGAAGGTCAATCCTCCCCTGCGCGGAAAGAAGGACATCACCACGCTGCGCGCCGCGCTGCGGGACGGGACAATCGATTGTATAGCGACCGATCATGCCCCGCATACGGCGATCGACAAGCAGGTGGAGTTCGATTTAGCCCCGCCGGGAATGATCGGCCTGGAGACATCCTTCGCCCAGCTCAACACCGAGCTGGTAGGCAAGGGAGAACTGGAACTCATCGATCTCATCCGCCTGATGACGAGCGGGCCGGCCGACGTGCTCGGGCTTCCCGGAGGGAAGATGGCGGAGGGAGAGCCCGCGGACCTGGTTCTGATCGATCCAGACGAGCGCTGGACCCCCGAAAGGGAGAATCTCAAGTCGAAATCGTTCAATTCGCCCCTTCTCGGTAAGGAGCTGACCGGCAGGGTGCAAGGAATTTTCCTTGAGGGAAAGTGGTTTTCCTCTATTAAATAGTTGTATAGTAACAGAGAGTCGTTAGTAAGGGAACGAATGGCACACCCCTGAGTCAGGGAACCCGGAAGTGAGAAACAAACTGCCTGTCAAGACGATCGCCCCGATCGCCGCGGTGCTGGCCGCTGCGGTGATGCTGGGATCATGCGTTTATTTCAATACCCTGTACAATGCCAGGAAGATCTACGGCGAAGCCGAGGAGACTAGGGAAAACAAGGGCGGCGAGGTAGACAGGAACCTCAGGGAGAAATACAGCGAGGTCATCACCAAGTGCGCCAAGATCATCAGGGACTATCCGGACAGCAAGTGGGTCGACGACGCGATTTTCCTCATGGGGCAGTCGCTCGTCAGGCAGGGCGAATACGACAAGGGGATGCGCAAGTTTAATGAGCTCACGACCAATTACCCGGAGAGTGGGTATGTCCCCAAGTCGATTTACTGGCTGGCCAAGGCGAATTACGCGAAAGGCGAGTACAATCAGGCCCTCCTCTATACAGGACGCTTTCTCGAGGCATTTTCCGACCACGCCCTGAAGTTCGACGTGATATTCCTCGCGGGCGATATCAGCCTGGCGCTGAAAGATTACAAAGGCGCGCTCGGGTATTACTCGGGTGTGGCCGAAGAATCGGGAAAGAAGGAGTATAAGGAAGAAGCTTCACTGCGCAGCGCCGACCTGTATTTCCAGATGGAGGACTGGGCCGGTGCGGCGGCCGGGTACGAGAGCGTGCTCGGAAAGGGCATGGACTGGGACACGAGGTACGCGATCTCTCTCTCGCTGGCTAACTGCTACACGAAGATCGGAAGATGTGCAGAAGCGCTCGAGCTCTGTAACGGTCTGCTCGAGGAGATAACTACGACGAAGGAGAAACCCGCGGTCATGCTGGGCAGAGCAGCCGGCTATGTCTGCATGGATTCCCTCCCGGCCGCGATTCGGGAATACGATGTCATTACCGGGTTGTTTCCGAGGTCGAACTACTCGGCGGAAGCGAATTTCCATCTCGGTGTGATATATCACGAGAAGCTCGACTCGCTCCAGCAGGCACAGGAGGCGTATGCAAGGGTCAGCAACGAATCGGCCAGCTCCGAATACGCCGCCGTAGCGCTGCAGAGATCGAGCAGCCTCAAGAAGTTTCTCGAACTGCAGAAGAGTTCGGGGGAAAACGAGGGCGAGGAAGGTCTGGCCGAGAAGCGCTTCCTTTCCGCGGAGATTCAGCTGACGAAGCTTGGGGAGACGGACCTGGCGCTCGGTAATTACAGAACGGTCGTCGACAGCTTTCCTCATACGAGCTATGCGCCGCTGGCGGCCTACGCGATCGGGTGGATCTGCCGGGTGGAGAAGGGGGACGCCGCCCTGGCGGTAGAGGCGTTCAGTTATCTCGCCAGGGAGTATCCCGTATCGCCACAGGCGAGGGGTGCCGTATACGAGATCGGCCTGCTCGGCGAGGAAGCGTTGAGGAATCAGCTTGAGGCGTATATTGACTCTGCAGTGACCGATACCGCGAGGATCGCGGCGGAGAAGGACAGAATCAGGGCGGAAGCCGCCGCGTTGGCCGCGGCCTCTGTCGATTCGAGCGCCACTTCGCCGGCAGCAGCTGACAGCCTGGGATCGGCCGCAACCGATAGCCTCGTCACTGTACCGTCACCTTCGGACTCGGCGGTGGTGGATTCCGCGGGAGCGGGAGGCGCGTCGGCCGTCGATACAACGAAGGCTCCCTCGAAAAAGCAGATCAAGAGAGATACTACATATCCGCTGGTCGAAGCGTCCGATACGACTGGAACCCGGAAACCGCCGCAGCCGCACGCAGAGAACCGCGAGCAATCAGCGGATACCTCGTCGTCCGGAGCGCCTGGAAGAAGGGAGAATCGGTGAAAAGCCTGTTCACCGGCAGGATAATCAGAACGCAGAGACTTTCCCCTTCGAGCCATCTCGTTGTCTTCGAAAGGCCCCGGGGCTTCCCCGAAGTGGCCCCTGGACAATTCGTCGCACTGAGGATAACATCGACGATCACGCCCCTTCTGAGGCGGCCTTTCAGCATCATGGATCTGACCGGAACGGAGCTCCACCTCCTCGTGAAGGTCGTCGGGAAGGGCTCGGATATACTTGCTCACTCGCCGTGCGGCGCAGAGATGGATATTGCAGGACCGCTCGGCGGCACAGCATTTCCCTCTCCGGGAAAGAAAGACGCTGTATTCGTAGCGGGCGGCACCGGGCTTGCGCCGATGATATTTGCCGCGAGGACATGGAAACGGGACAGATCTCTCGGCCGGGCGGCTCTCGTCTACGGCGCAGGGTGCGAGGAAGAGCTGCTCGTGTCTCTCTGCGAGGAGGATTTTGCCGCCGTTCATTTGGCCACCATCGACGGATCGTGCGGATTCGAGGGAGACGCCGTCGCCCTGCTCGAGAAACTCGTCGAGGAGGGAAAGGCAGGCGGCGGGATGCTGTACTCGTGCGGACCGGCCGGCATGGTGCGGGCCATGGAAAGAAAGGCGGCTGCAGGATTTGCCAGACATCTTACATCGCTCGAGTCTGTGATGGCGTGCGGCGTCGGAGCATGCCGTGGATGCACCGTTCCCGTGAAAACTGACGGAGGGACGGTCCTGCGGACTATATGCGGCGACGGAACTGTCTTCGACGCCTCTGAGATAGACTGGGAAAGGTGGGAAGAATGAACAGGCGCTCCCTCGAGACGGAAATCGGCGAGGTGACCCTGCGCAATCCGGTGCTTCTCGCTTCCGGCCCCGCCGGATACGGGCTCGAGTACGAGGGGCTCGTAGACCTCGAGCGCATCGGCGGCGTGGTCACGAAAACGATATCGTTCGAGTCGAGAGAGGGCAACCCCGGTAAGCGGCTGCACGAGACGGGCGGAGGACTGCTCAACAGCATCGGGCTCGAGAACGTCGGGGCGGAGGTCTTTTTCTCCGAGAAGATACCGGCTCTCGTAGATGCCGGGATAAAGCCGGTCGTGAGCCTGGCTGCGGAGGACTGGGAAAATTACAGGATGCTCCTTGACGCGACTGCAGGAACGGACGGGGTGGATATCATAGAACTGAACCTGTCGTGCCCCAACGTTGAGCGGGGCGGCATGGCGGTAGGAACGAATCCCGAGCTGCTGGCGAAATACGTCCGGCACGCGAAGGACACCCTTCCCGGCATGACTGTACTGGCAAAACTGACGCCCAATGTCGGCGACATCGCCGCGCTGGCCCTCGCCGCCGAGGAAGCGGGAGCGGACGGCATAACGGCGATCAACACTGTCATCGGAATGGATATCGATCTGGCCGCCGGACGCCCGGTGTTCAAGCGGATCCGCGCCGGACTGTCCGGGCCGGCCATCATGCCCATCGCCCTCGACGCCGTCTGGAGGATCTCGAGAACTGTCGATATCCCGGTCGTCGGGGTCGGCGGAATAACCAGCGTCGAGGACGCAATGAAGTTTTTCATGGCCGGCGCGGCGGCGATTCAAGTCGGTACGGCGGTGTTCTACGACCCGGTCCTTCCGGAGAAGATCATCGAGGCGCTCGAGGAGACGGGAATGCCCGGTCCGCTCGGAGATTGCAACAGGATGAAAGGAGCCGGATGATACCTGCAAAGAGAGTCCCCCGGATAATCGCCGCGCTCGACGTAGAGAAGAGGACCGATGCCATATCCCTCGTAGCGGACCTCAGAGGAAAGGTAAAGTTATTCAAGGTTGGAAGCAGGCTCTTTACGGCTGAGGGTCCGGGAATGATCGCCGAGATCAGCGATGCGGGAGGATCGGTCTTCCTCGATCTGAAGTTCCACGATATCCCGGCCACTGTCGCAGGAGCGGTCCGGGCATCCTGCGGCCTGCACATCTTCATGATGACGATCCATACGGCAGGCGGATCGGGCATGATGAGAGCCGCGGCGGACGAGGCGGCCGCATTCGCCGATCGCAGCGGGCTTCCGGGGCCGAAGCTTGTCGGGGTCACCGTATTGACGAGCATGTCCGCGGAGGATCTCACCGAGGCATCGGGTTACGGCGGGAGCGTCGAGGACCTCGTGCTCAAGAGGGCCGAGCTGGCGAAGAAGTCCGGCCTCGACGGGATCGTCGCCTCGGTCAAGGAGGCCGGCAGGATCCGTGAGGTGTTGGGGGACGGATTCATCATAGTGACACCGGGCATCAGGCCGGCAGGCTCCGCGGCCGGTGATCAGAAACGTATCGCAACGCCGCGAGACGCGATCGAAGCGGGATCCGATTATCTCGTGATAGGACGTCCTATATACCAGGCAGAATCGCCCAGAGCGGCGGCGGACGTTATACTTGCCGAGATGGGAGACAGCGGCCGGTGACCGATATGTGGAAGGCTGTCATAATCTTCGTGGCGGTCTACATCGGGCTGATAGTCATCAAGCGCGAGCGCTGGCTGACGGCTTGGCTCGGTGTCACAGCCGCTGTGATCGTCGGACTGATAAAACCGGCCGAAGTCTTTTCTGATGCAATCAGATGGAATTTCATAGGGATATTCTTCGGTTCGGTAATCCTCGCAGAGCTCTTCGTCTATTCCCGAATGCCGGAGACGATCTCCGACAAGTTGATCAACAGATCGAAGAATCTTTCCGTTGCCCTGATGCTCGTGATCGGTTTCGCTTCGTTCATCTCGATTTTCATAGATAATGTCGTCACCGTTCTGATCGTGGCCCCGATCGCGCTCCAGCTGACCCGCAAGGCGGGGGTCTCGCCGATACCGGTGATCGTAGGACTCGCAGTGTCGTCGAACCTGCAGGGTATGGCGATACTGATCGGCGATATCCCGAGCATGCTGCTCGCAGCTCAGGAAAGGATGACCTTTCTCGATTTCTTCTGGGATGATGGCAGACTCGGTATATTCTGGTTCGTCCAGCTGGGGGCTGCCGTAGGACTCGTCGTGCTCTGGATGTATGTAAAAGAATACGGGCAGAAACCTCAAAAGATCGAAGTCGCTTCGATACGTTCGTGGGTACCGTTCTGGCTGATCATCCTGATGGTCGTGCTTCTTTCGCTTTCGCCGATAAAGGATCCGGAAATGAAGGGGCTGGGTGGCGCCGTCTGCGTGGCAGTAGCCCTTATCGGGGTTATCTGGTACGGGATTACAGCCGGGAGGGGTGGAGAACGCCACAAATGGAATTTTCACTGGAAGACGACTCTTTTTCTCATGGCGATATTCGCCCTCGTCTATATGCTGGCGAAAGATGATGTCGGGGTGATCAAAACGATTGTTGATAATCTCGAGGGTCTCAAGGGTGAAAATCCATTCATTATACTTTCGATAATAGTCTGGATATCGGTCTTCGTGTCGGCATTTATCGACAACGTGCCGTATATTGCAGCGATGCTGCCCATAGTCGCCACCTTCGGTGACTCTTTCGGCGACGGCGGCAGGGCGCTGCTTGTCCTCGGCCTTCTGATCGGTTCCTGCATGGGAGGTAATATAATTCCCATCGGAGCGGCAGCGAATATTGCGGCAACGGGGATACTCGAAAAAGAGGGCAAACCGGTCTCGTTCTGGGGTTTTATGAAGATCGGCCTGCCATTTACACTGGCTGCGACTTCAGCGGCGTACCTGGCCCTCTATTTCGCGTACCGGTAATGCCGGCGGTAACCGCTTGTGGGCTGCATCTCGTTGAGAAACCTTTGATAAGCCTTTACGGTTTGCGATGCGGGCTTCCGTCTGATATAATTACGTTTCTATAAGATAATTACGTTCTTCTCATGCGTCCCGGGGAGGCGTAGGAAAGGGCAGCGAGATGCGAATACTTATTACGGGGATAACAGGTTTTGCGGGAAGTCATCTCGCCGACCTGTGTCTCACGATGAAGGATGTCGAAGTCTACGGGATCATCCGCTGGAGGAGCCGTACGGAGAACATCGAGCATATCTGGGACAGGCTCAAACTGCGCGAGTGCGACCTGAGAGACGCCTGGTCGACGCGCGACGTCATCGAGGAGATCCGGCCCGACAGGATATTTCATCTTGCGGCGCAGAGTTTTGTGCCGACGTCGTGGAAGGCGCCGAGCGAATCGCTCACCACGAACGTGCTCGGCCAGGTAAATGTGTTCGAGGCCGTACGCAAACTCGATCTCGACTGCTCCATACAGATCGCCTGCTCGAGTGAGGAGTACGGGATGGTCCATCCCGACGAGGTACCGATCAAGGAATCGAATCCGTTCAGGCCGCTGAGTCCCTACGGCGTCAGCAAGGTGGGGCAGGACATGCTCGGCTACCAGTACTTCATGAGTTACGGGATGAAGATCATCCGCACCCGCGGGTTTAACCATACCGGACCGAGGCGGGGGTCTGTCTTCGTCTGCAGCGATTTCGCCAAGCAGATCGTCGATATCGAAAAGGGCATCCGCGAGCCCCGCATGGAGGTAGGGAACCTCGATGCCAGAAGGGACTTCACCGATGTGAGGGATATGGTCCGCGCATACTGGCTCTCGCTGGAAAAGGGGAAGCCCGGCACCGTATACAATATCTGCACCGGCACTCGCTTCAGCATCAAGGAGATCCTCGACATGCTGATCGAGATCAGCGGGGTCGAGGTAGAGGTGAGAACCGACAAGGGAAGGCTGAGGCCGAGCGACGTGCCCCTGCTCCAGGGCGACAACAGCCTGTTCGTCGGCGACACCGGCTGGAAGCCCGAGATATCCATGGAAAAGACACTGTCCGATCTTCTCGATTTCTGGAGGAGTTGCCCGATCCGGCGCTGACCGCCGGACGGAACGACAGATTATGAAAGCACTCGTTACAGGTGCATCCGGATTTGTGGGAGGCTATCTCGTCTCGCGACTCGTCGCGGGCGGGGCCGAGGTCCTCGGGCTGGACTCGGTCGTCTCCGGCGCGGGCGACGGGTCCGGCCCCTTCGAGATCGACGGTCAGGTGCTTCCGCCGCTTTTTCCCGGAGAAGGGACTGAGATCAGGCAATGCGACCTGCTTGATGCCGGCGCCGTCGAACGGGCTGTTTCCGACTGGGGCCCGGACGTGATATTTCATCTCGCGGCCCGGAGCTCAGCGGCCAGGTCGTTCAAGGAACCCGGAGAGACGATGCGGACGAACGTCATCGGGACACTCAATCTTCTCGAGGCGGTCCGCAGGGGTGGAAAGGCCAGGGTCATCGTGACCGGGTCTGCCGAGGAGTACGGAAGGCGCACCCCTGACGAGATGCCGATCTCAGAGAGAGCGCCGATAGAGCCGGTCAGTCCGTACGCCGCGAGCAAGGCCGCGCAAAACCTTCTTGTCATGCAGTATCACCGCGCCTTCGGGATCGAGGCGGTGGCAACCCGAAGCTTCAGCCATACGGGACCGGGACAGACCACGACCTTCGTGCTCCCGTCCTTCGCGAGGCAGTGCGCCGAGATAAAGGCCGGCCTCAGGGACCCCGTAC
Source organism: Candidatus Krumholzibacteriota bacterium (assembly GCA_030609325.1). Taxonomy (GTDB): domain Bacteria; phylum Krumholzibacteriota; class Krumholzibacteriia; order Krumholzibacteriales; family Krumholzibacteriaceae; genus JAUWCL01. Next base: position 55,511 of record JAUWCL010000015.1, on the reverse strand, counting down.
TCCGTACGGGTAATATCGAGGTGACGCGCGATTTTCTCGATGTGAGAGATGTCGTGGAGGCGTATGTACTGCTCGCCGAGAGGGGAATGCCCGGTGTGACGTACAACGTCTGTTCGGGAAGCGGCCTCGCCCTTTCCGATGCGGTGCAGCAGCTGACGGCGATGACGGGAGTGAAAGTCTCGGTCGAGACCGACCCGCAGCTTCTAAGGCCTGCGGACGTTCCGGTCCTGACGGGAGACAACGGAAGACTTGTGGAAGATTGCGGCTGGTCTGCCGCCATAGGAAGGGGTAAGATGCTCAGCGACCTCTTCGCATGGTGGGAGGCCCTGGTAACAGCTCCTCGAGATGAGATGCAGAGGTAACGGCTGCGTTGAAACAGATAACACATTGTCCGCACCGCGCGGACGCCTGAAATGAGGAGAACGAGATGCCGAAGATCTGCATGGTCGGGACGGGATATGTCGGGCTGGTGAGCGGCGCCTGCCTGGCCGATTTTGGAAACGAAGTGATCTGCGTCGATATAGACAGAGACAGGATCGAGAAGATACAGAACGGCATCATGCCTATATACGAGCCGGGGCTGAAGGAACTGGTCGAGAGGAACTCCGAGGCGGAGAGGCTCATCTTCACGACCGATCTCGCCGACTCCGTCAAGAGATCCGAGGTTGTTTTCTGCGCGGTAGGCACACCTATGGGCGACGACGGAGCGGCTGATCTGAGCATCGTCTATACCGTATCGAAGGACGTTGCAATGGCGATGGACGAATACACGGTATTCGTCCAGAAGAGCACCGTCCCGGTCGGCACCTCCGAAAAGGTCGGTCGGATCATCAGCGAGAATCTCAAGGGGGACATACCATTCGAATGCGTCTCAAACCCCGAGTTTCTCCGCGAGGGATCGGCGATAGAGGATTTCATGAGACCGAACAGGGTCGTGATAGGCGTCGAGAGCGACAGGGCGAAGGAGATCATGAGGAAGATCTACGGCCCGCTCTACCTGCTCGAGACGCCGATCGTGTTCACTTCAATACGTACGGCCGAGCTTATCAAGTACGCGAGCAACGCGTTCCTCGCGGTGAAGATATCGTTCATAAACGAGATGGCCGATCTGTGCGAGAAGACCGGCGCGAACGTGAGCGAGGTTGCCAGGGGTCTGGGACTGGACAAGAGGATCGGCCCGAAGTTTCTGCACGCCGGTGTCGGCTACGGCGGCTCTTGCCTTCCCAAGGACGTCTCCGCGATCCTTCGCACGGCGGGTGACGTAGAGACCGATCTGCGGATCATCGGTGCGGCGTGCGACGTCAACAGATCGCGCATCGACAGGCTGCTCGAGAAGCTCGAGGTCGAATTGCCCGATGTGTCAGGCAGGAGGATCGCCATTCTCGGCCTTTCGTTCAAGCCGAACACCGACGATCTGAGGCATGCCCCCTCGCTTAAGCTCATCGATATCCTCCTCGAGAGGGGGGCGCGGATCGCGGCCTACGATCCAATCGCCATGGACAACGCGAAGGAGCTTTACGGGGACAGGATCGAGTTCCACGATGATGCCTATTCGGCGATGGATGGAGCGGACGCACTCGTGTTGATGACGGAGTGGAACGAGTTCAGGCAGCTCGACCTCGACAAGATGAAGGACATGCTGGCCGAGCCCATTGTGATAGACTGCCGTAACATATACAAGCCGTCTGTAATGAACGGAATTGGATTCAGGTATCATTCGTTCGGGCGGCCCGGTAGTCCGGAGATCTGAGCAGCGGGGATCCGATCGGAGGATAGATGAAAAAGATCGTTGTTACGGGAGGGGCCGGATTCATCGGCTCCAATTTTGTCCGGATGCTTCTCCGCAGGCGGGGCGCGGCGAAGATAGTCGTTCTCGACAAGCTCACCTACGCGGGGAACCTCGACAATCTTGCAGGCCTCGAGAAGGACAGACGGCTGAAGTTCATCAAGGGTGACGTCTGTAATGCCACGCTCCTCGGCGAGATACTGCCGGGAGCGGACATAGTATATAATTTCGCCGCCGAGACTCACGTCGACAGGTCGATACTCAAGGCAGGCAGCTTCGTCAGGACCGATGTCGTCGGCACTTACACGCTCCTCCAGAAGACGCTCGAATACGGGGTGCCGCGCTTCGTGCAGGTATCGACCGACGAGGTCTACGGCAGTGTACTTAAGGGCTCGTTCCGCGAGACCGATCCTATAAAGCCGAACAGTCCCTACTCGGCGAGCAAGGCGGGCGCCGACATGCTCGTCAGGGCTTTTCACAGGACATACGGCCTGCCGGCGCTGATTACGAGAAGCTCGAACAACTACGGGCCGTACCAGCATCCGGAAAAGTTCATCCCTCTGTTTACCACCAATGCGATAGAAGGGATGCCGCTTCCGCTGTACGGTGACGGAAAGAACGTCCGCGACTGGATATACGTAGAGGACAACTGCAGGGCGATCGACCTCGTCGGCAGGAAGGGAAAGGTCGGAGAGGTCTACAACATCGGTGCGGGAGACGAGAAGACTAATATCTATTTAGCCCGGAAGATCATAGAACTCACCGGGGCAGATCCGTTGCTCCTGACTCTCGTCTCCGACCGCCCGGGCCACGACAGGCGCTACTCTGTAGCAACGAGGAAGATCAGGGCGCTCGGTTGGCGTAAGAAGACAGGGTTCGACGAGGGCCTCAGGAAGACCGTGCAGTGGTACAGGCGAAACGAGGACTGGTGGCGGCCGGTCCGCGAGGGAAGCTTCAGGAAATACTACAGGAAGATGTATTCGGGCAAGATAAAGGAAGGAAGGAAGCTTTGAAAGCAGCCGTGGTCGTGGGCGCCAGGCCCAACTTCATGAAGGTGGCGCCGCTGATGCGCGAGTTCGCCCGCCGCGGCGGGACCGAGACTTGTCTGGTGCACACGGGCCAGCATTACGACGAGAACATGTCGAAGATCTTCTTCGAGGACCTCGAGCTTCCCGAACCTGACATATATCTCGGCGGCGGATCGGGCAGTCACGCGGAACAGACCGCCCGTGTGATGGTCGAGTTCGAGAAGATCGTCCTCGGCGACCGCCCCGACCTGATCATCGTGGTGGGGGACGTCAACTCGACACTCGCGTGCTCGATCGTCGGCTCGAAGCTGCGGATACCCGTCGCCCACGTGGAGGCGGGCCTGAGAAGCTTCGATCTCGCGATGCCAGAGGAGATCAACAGGATGGTTACCGATATCCTCTCGCGTTTCTGCTTCACGACTTCTCCGGAGGCTGAGATCAACCTCAAGAGGGAGGGAGTCGGGGAAGAGAGGATCTTTTTTGTCGGCAACATCATGATAGATTCGCTTCTATATTATATAGACAGGGCGAGTGGTTCAAATGTCCTGGAGCGGCTGGGACTATTCGAGAAGGATTACATGCTCGTCACCCTCCACAGGCCGTCGAACGTCGACGATCCCGGCGAGCTTCGCGAGCTCTTCGCGATGCTCTCGCGGCTGGCTGAACGGATACCCGTCGTATTCCCCATACACCCACGAACGAAGAAGATGCTCGAATCGGCCGATCCACCGGTCGCCCTCTCAGACCGCTTCAGCCTGATCGATCCGGTTGGATACCTCGATTTCATCGGGATGATGAAGTCGGCAGGCATCGTCGTGACCGACTCGGGAGGGATCCAGGAGGAGACGACGGTCCTCGGCATACCGTGCGTTACTGTACGTGAGAACACCGAGCGTCCGATAACGATCGAGCTGGGCACGAACATCCTCGCGGGGACCGATCCCGCCAGGGTGGAGGCCGCCGTGACGGATATCCTCGACCGGGGTATCAGGGAGCACTCCCTTCCTCCTCTATGGGACGGCAAGACTGCCGGCAGGATAGCCGATGTTCTCGAGAAGCATTTCCCCTGATCCCGTTATCTGATGAACGACCGACGGATAGATAGCATGAGCCCCCGCAGCAACCGCGGTACCGTTGAGGAATCCCTCACATCGGGATATTTCTGGACCTTCGGTTCGACGGCTCTCCCCCTTATAAGCGCGTTCGTCGTATCGCTGATCGTCGCGAGGACGATGGGACCGTGTGCAGCGGGCCTGATAAACCTGACGATGGCAGTGGCGACGATCTTCCTGATCGTTGCGAAGTTCGGCATTGACGGGGCGGGATCGAGGCTCGTCTCCGAATACGCCGTTTCCTCATCGGCCCTGATCCGTCCGCTTGCAAGGGCGGCATTCCTGCTGCGTCTCGCGTTCACTGTTCCGACATCCGTTGCGGCATTTCTCCTGGCGCCGGCCATCGCCGCGCTCTACGACGATCCCGAGCTGGAGCCGCTGCTCCGGCTGGGCGGGCTGGTGATACTGTCGGTCAGCTTCAACGAGCTCGCCGCGCTGATAATGCTCGGCCTGAAGAAGTTCAGGCTGCTCTTCGCGATGCGTGCCGTGATGCTCGCGATCAGGATCGGGCTGGTCGCCGCCGCCGCGGTCTTCGCTCTGGGAGCGGCCGGGGTGATCTGGGCGTATGTAGCGGCCGCAGCGATCACGGGCGCGGCTGTCTTTGTCTATCTCTCGGCGAGAGGGCTGGAAAGGGCCTCGCCGGATCGGATCCGCGAGATGAGGTCTCGCCTGTGGCGCCTCAGTGTGACGCTCGCAGTCAGCGGAGCGTCGGTGACGATATATTCGCTGCTCGACAAGATCATGCTCGGCTATTTCCGGGGCGCCGTCGACGTGGGGATCTACTCGATGGCAAGAAACCTCCTCGAGACCTCGCTCTTCCCGATATTCGCGCTGATGATGACGCTGAGGCCCGCCCTGGCCGGCGCCTGGGCATCGGGCGACAGGCGGCGCTGCAGCGACCTGGTCAACAGGTCGATCACGGCGGCATTCGCCTACTCTGCATGCGTCGCGACCGTGTTCGCCTGTCTGGCCGGTCCGCTCGTGACGGGGCTTTTTTCCGATAAGTTCGCCGCATCGGCAGGGATACTCGTCCTGTTCATCCCGCTGCTCGTGATGCGCAGCATCGGATCAGTGATACTGCCCGGGTTAATCGCCGCGGACAGGGCAGGGACGTACGCAAAGCTGACCATCGTGGGTGCCGTCCTGAATTTTATTCTCAATGCCCTATTGATCCCACGATGGGGAGCGGAGGGCGCAGTCGTGTCGACGCTTCTTTCGTATCTCCCGATCGAGGTCCTCGGTCTGGCGGCCGTCTCGCGCGAGATCGGCGGGCTGCGCAGGAGAGGGGATCTGTTCAGAGCGATCAGGACTGCCGGCGCGGCGGTCCTGATCTGGTCGATATATACCAGGTTTGCCCCGGAGCCGTCCGGGCTGCCGATGACGGTCGTTCATGCCGTCCTGCTGTCGGCGGTATTCCTGTTCACGCTTCTCGCGGTGAAAGCGGTTGAAAAGGACGATCTCCTCGAGCTCGTCGAACCGATACTCCGCATATTCAGAAAACACTTTAAATGAAGGAATAACGGGATTGTAAAGATTTTATTTACGGTATGTGAGGTATATCAACTCGTCCTTGACAAGGTTAACGGCATAAACGATTCTTGAGCGTAACACGAATGGGAGGGTACGCCTTGTCGGCGACAGATCATATCATCACCTTCGCTATCTCGGTCATCGTGGGCCTGATTCTCACACCGGTGGCGATCGGGATGGCGGCGCGATGGCGGATCGCCGAGAAACCGAACGGGCGCACGGGCAGGGGGGAGATCGCCCACATTGGCGGTGTTGCGATCATCGGAGCCATCGGCTTCTCCCTGATACCGGTATTCCTGTTCTTCCTGCCGCAGCACCCGGTCAACAGGGCGTTCCTGCCGGTAATAATCGCGAGCGGTTTTTTGATTTTTTTACTTGGTATCATCGATGACCTCAGGTCTCTTCATTATTTATATAAACTATTCTTTCAGATCACGGTCTCGATATTTGTCGCCGCCGGAGGGCTGGGGCTTCTCGAGTACTTTGGCCTGATCGCCCTCTCTATGCCCGCGGCGGTGCTGGCATTCGTCCTGATCGCCCTCTGGATGCTGACGACTACGACCTCTTTCAATCTTATAGACGGGATTGACGGACTCGCCTCCGGTATCGCCGCTATCAGCGCGGGCGCGTTCGCTGCTGTGGGGCTAGTACTGGGACAGCCGATGGTGGCCGTTCTCTCGCTCGCAGTCCTCGGTGCGGCGCTGGCCTTCCTCAGATACAATTTCCCGCCGGCGAAGATATTCATGGGAGACTCCGGCAGCCTTTTCTTCGGGATGATGTTCGGGCTGATCTCGCTGCTCCTGCTCGTACCGGGCGAGTATTTAGTCATGCGCTCGCTGGGAGCGGCGATCATTCTGAGCGTTCCCCTTCTCGACACCGGGCTGGCCTTCATAAGAAGGGTATTAAGCGGAAGGCCGCCCTTCGAGGCGGATCATATGCACATCCACCACATTCTCCTCTTCGGATGCGGCTCGACGAGGAAAGTCGACCTGATGCTCTGGTCGCTCTCGGCGGTATTCGGAGCGCTCGGCATCCTGACGATCCTCGGTTACGCGGCGGCACTCGCTGCGGCCGCCGTACTCGAGCTGCTGATATTTATCCTCGCCCTGCACGGGATGGTCACCTTTGACATGTCGAGGGAGAAGGCCGAGCGGATACTCTCCGAGTGCGGCGTTTCCTCCTCCAGCATGGCCGTTCACAACGACTGAGCTTTCCCGCTCTTTACACGACAACCGCCCTGTGATAGATTCTTCCGCGTACGCATGGTGCGTCATCCCTTTCACTCAGAAGGAACAGGTACGAATGGCGAAGTCCACGGCCATGATCATAGCGGGGAAGGCTGATTCCGCCTCGAAGGCAAGCACCGCTTCGGTGATCGAGGCCCTGGGGGAATCATCCGGGGGCATGGTGTTCTCCGATTACGTGGAAACGGCCGCGCGCAGCCGGCCCGTGACAGAGACCACCGTCCTGCTCGGGCTCGTTTCGAGGGGCCGGGCGGACATCGCCGTCGTGGAGGCCGGCGAGCTTCCGCTGAAATTCAGCAGGAAGCTCGAGATAGGGGCGGTGTTGAAGAGAGACAATCCCTTCAACGTTATCATATCGAACGAGGAGACGATTCTCGACGAACTGCCACCCGACATCTCTATCGCAGTCGGCGATCCTGGAACGAAGGGCCAGCTCCTCAATTACCGCGACGATATCGATTTTGTCGATTGCGACGAGGATTACGCCGGGCTCAGGGAGATGCTCGACCGCGGCGAGACCGGAGGTTTCGTGGCCCGCGCCTGGGAAGTGGAGATGCTCGGCAGGCAGGACGAAGTGGTGGAGGTATTCACGTCGTCGATCTGCATGCCGCCGGCCGGCCAGGGCGCCGTCGTGCTGATCGTCCGCGCCGGGGACAGGAAGGCCGCCGGGGTGGTGCGGGAGATCAACCATCCGGCCAGTCTCGCCGAGGTCGTTCTCGAGAGGACGCTTCTGGGGGCGATGTCGAAGGACGGAAAGGGCGGCATCGGGGTCCTCGCCGAGTTCGAGGGCGACGAGTTCGAGCTCAGCGCGGTGATTGCCTCTCCTGACGGATCGACGAAGATCGCCTCGGAGATACACGGGTGGGCCGGAGACGAATTGAAGGTAGTGGGATCGCTCGTCGAGGACCTTTTAGAGAAGGGTGGAGGGGAGATCATAGAGATGTACAGGAGTATCCCGGAGGAATAACGAGCCGATGCTCGACAGAAAACTCACAAGAAAAGATCCGGAAAAAGTACGGAAGGGCGTTGCTGCCAGGGGCGTCGATTTCGATATCGACGGATTCCTCGAGCTCGATGAAAGGATGCGCGACCTGATTCAGGAGACAGAGAAGCTCAAGCACAGGAGAAACACCGTATCGAAGGAGATTTCCGCCCTCAAGAAGCAGGGGGCCGACGCATCCGCACTCATGGAGGAGATGAAGGAAAATTCGGGCCGGATCAAGGAGACAGACGGCGAGCTGAAAGAAATGGAAGAGAGGATCGCCGGGCTCGAGCTTGGAATTCCCAACATTCCCCACGACTCGGTCCCGTACGGGACGTGCGACGCCGACAATCCAGAGGTGCGACGCTGGGGCGAGATCCCGGAGCTGCCAGAAAAGCCGCTTCCTCACGACGAGATCGGGGAGAAGCTCGGCATCCTCGACATGTCGGCCGGCTCGCTGATATCCGGAAGGGGATTCGTTGTTCTCAGAGGCGACGGCGCGAGGCTCTCGAGGGCGCTCGTCTCGCTTATGCTCGACATCCACAGGGAGCAGGGATACGAGGAGCTGGCGATCCCGTACTTGGTGAACAGGGATTCGATGATAGGCACGGGCCAGCTTCCGAAGATGGAAGAGGACATGTATCACTGCGAGAAGGACGACCTCTATCTGATTCCGACGGCGGAGGTGCCGGTGACGAATATCTACCGCGATGCCGTTCTCGACGGCGAAAATCTTCCGATGAAGGCTACTGCATTCAGTCCCTGTTTTCGCAGGGAGGCGGGGAGCTACGGGCAGGAGACGAAGGGGATGATCAGGGTGCACCAGTTCGACAAGGTCGAGATGGTGAGATGGACCCTGCCGGAGAAGTCGTACGAGGACCTCGAGATCCTGCTCGACGACGCCTGCGCCGTTCTGCAGGCCCTGGAACTGCCATACCGCGTCATAGAGTTGTGCAGCGGCGACCTGAGCTTCTCGGCGGCCAAGTGTTACGACATCGAGACCTGGGCGCCAGGCTCCGACAGGTGGCTCGAGGTCTCATCCTGCAGCAATTTCGAGGATTTCCAGGCGAGAAGGGCCCGGATAAGGTTTAAAAGGGAGAAGGGAGCGAAGCCGGAATTCGTGCACACGCTGAACGGTTCCGGGCTCGCCCTGCCGAGGATCATTGTTACGATTTTCGAGCTGAACCAGACACCGACCGGCAAAATAAGGATCCCGAAGGCACTGGTCCCATACATGGGAGGACAGGAGTACATTGAAGCGTAGGCCCGCGCTGGGAATTCCGGGAAATCTGCCGTTTCTTCTCAAGATATACTTTATCGCCGGCACGGTCGTACTCGTCACCGGCGCTCTCTGGTACAACAACAGCCTCATGACGAGGATGAAGGCCCAGTCCGAGCATACGACGAGGCTCTTCTCGAAATTCATCGGTATCGCGCTGAAAGACGTGAGCGAGGAATCGAGCCAGGATTTCATCGGGGAGGTCCGGGATGCGATAACGCTTCCGTTCATCCTGACCGACCGTGCCGGAAGGCCGGTAGTCTGGAGCGGCATCGGGATCGATATGCTGGCCGACGACGAGTACAGCAGGGTGATAGATTTCGATCCGGGGAATCCCGATGATCCGCTGCTCGAGAAGGTGCAACGTACCGCCATGGAGTTCGACAGGGTCAACGACCCTGTCAGCGTCGAGTCAGAGACGCTCGCGCTGATGATCCATTACGGTCCCTCTAAACTGAGCAGGGAGTTGCGTGTGGCGCCGTTTGTGCAGCTCGGGGTGTTTATTGTCTTTATACTGTTCGGCCTGCTCGGGATGCGGGCTGTCAAGACCGGGGAGAAGAGGTTGATATGGGTGGGGATGGCGAAGGAGACCGCTCACCAGCTCGGCACGCCCCTCTCGTCGATCATGGGGTGGCTTGCGATCATCCGCGAGAAGGCGTACGAGGAGGGTTGTTCGAATGTCCTGGATGGACCCGTTGACGAGGCTTCGGCGGACGTGGACCGGCTGAGCAGGATCTCCTCGAGGTTCAGCAAGATAGGATCGGCGCCTCCCCTCGAATACCAGGAGATCTCCCCGATAATCGAGGAAACGGTCGACTATTTCGAGCGCCGGCGGCCGGCCCTGAAGATCAACTCGACGATCGAGATCGACATCGAGGAACTGCCGCTGATCCGCTGCAGCACCGACCTGCTCGAGTGGGTCTTCGAGAATCTGATAAAAAATGCTCTCGACGCTATTGCGGGAGAGGGCGGAAAGATAAATATTACGGGGAGGGTCGATCGTGGCGAGAACGCCGTGGTGATCCTCTTCAGCGACAACGGAAAGGGAATGAACTCGGGGATGAAGAAGAAGGTCTTCAACCCCGGGTACACGACGAAGAGCAGGGGATGGGGACTGGGACTGGCCCTTGTGAAGAGGATCGTCGAGGAGATACACGGGGGATCGATCAAGGTCGCTCACACCCATCCGGGCGAGGGGACGATCTTCCGGATCACCTTCCCCGTAGATTGAAAGTAACTCTGGAAAGGCACGGCGAATTGAAAGCGAAGAAAATAATCTGGGTCGACGACGAGATAGACCTGCTGCGCTCTCACATGATTTTCCTCGAGGGGAAGGGATACAAGATGAAGGGTGTCTCGAGCGGCGACGAGGCGGTCAGAGTGCTGTCGAAGGAGACATTCGACCTTGTGCTGCTTGATGAATCGATGCCCGGCAAGACCGGACTCGAGACGCTGCAGGAGATCAAGGAGATCTCCGCTAACATCCCCGTCATCATGATCACGAAGAACGAGGCCGAGGGTTTGATGAACCAGGCTATCGGCATGAAGATAGACGACTACCTGCTCAAGCCTATCAATCCCCTGCAGATATTCTCGGCGGTCAAGCGCGTCCTCGAGGCCCACAGCATCCAGGAGGGAACTGCCTCGAAAGATTACCTGCAGGTGTTCGGGAGGGTAGACGGTCAGGTGTCGCAGCGGCCCGACTGGAAGCAGTGGGCTCAGATTCAGCATGAGCTCTGCCAGTGGGACCTCGAGTTCGACCGGTTCGGCGGGACCGGCATGGACCAGATCCACACCGACTTGAGGAAGAAATGCAACGTAGAATTCGCGCGGTACATCGAGGACAATTACCCGTCGTGGCTCCATGCCGACGACGGGCCGACGCTCAGCGTCGACGTATTCCGGAAATATATCTTCCCGCACCTCAACGCGAAGAAGCAGGTCTACTTCATAGTAATCGACTGCATGAGGTACGACCAGTGGCTTACCATCGAGGACATCATCGCTCCCTTCTTCAACATCACGAGGGATTCGTACTACTCGATCCTTCCTACCGCGACTCCGTACTCGCGCAACTCGATCTTCTCGGGACTCTATCCCGCGGACATCCAGAAGCAGCACCCCGAGCTGTGGCTGGAGCGTTCGAAGGACGATTTCAGCAAGAACAGGTACGAGGACCGGCTGATGGACGAGCAGATGAAGAGGGTCCGCATGAGCCGCCTCAAGACGAAGTATTCAAAGATTTACAATACCGACGAGGCGAACGATATCCGCAGGCAGGTCGACACGTATGGCGAGCTCGACCTGGTCGCTATGGTCTTCAACTTCCTCGACATTCTCGCCCATGGCAGGAGCCAGAGCTACATCCTTCAGGAGATCGCTCCCGACGAGAGCGCGTTCAGGTCCCTCATGAGGTCGTGGTTCATCCATTCTGCCCTCTTCGAGATCCTCAAGAAGATATCGAGGCTCGGCGCGACCGTGGTGATCACTACCGATCACGGATCGATTCTCGGGCAGAAGGCGAGCCTTGTGCACGGCAACAGGGAGACGTCGACCAACCTGAGGTACAAGTTCGGCGAAAACATCAACGGCGACCCGAAACAGACCCTGCTCGTCCGTAATCCGGCAGAGTTCAGGCTGCCTGCCGAGAGCCCGTCGAAGAACTACATCCTCGCAAGGGAGAACTACTACTTCGTCTATCCGACCCGTTTCCACGAGTACGAGAAGCAGTACCAGGACACCTTCCAGCACGGTGGCATCTCGCTCGAGGAGATAATCGTCCCCTGCATCACGTTGACTCCGCGGTGAACGCCGGCCCGTGATGAATTATGCCCACGGGGTTATGGACCACCTGCAGGGTTTAGTGAAGATTATCAGGCAAGGTTATTGTTGGCGCGCGTCCGCGGGTCGTTTAAACTCCACATCGATATGAAAAGAGACGCATTACGGCAGAAAAGGGCCGCGGGGCCGGCGCGCACCGGAACGATTTCGACACATTCGCCGGAAGAGACTTTCACGCTCGGTAAGCGGCTCGGCGCGATCATTCCGTTCGGCACCACCCTCTCGATCGAGGGGGGGCTCGGGGCCGGAAAGACGGCGCTGGTCAAGGGTATCGCCGCCGGGCTCGGCATCGAGGCCGAGATCCTCAGCCCTACGTTCATCCTCGTTGAGGAATACCGGGGCGGTGATGCGCCCCTTCTCCATTACGACCTCTACCGGCTCGAGGAGCTCGGTGAGGTCGAGAGGATAGGGATGTTCGACGCAGTCGACGGAAGGAATATCGTCGTGGTCGAATGGGGAGACCGGCTCCCCGAGGGAACGATGGAATTCGACGTGACAATATCGATCAGGATAACGGGCCGCGATGAGAGGGACGTCGAGATCTCGGCACCCCCCGCGATAATGGATGCCCTCGAGGGATGGGAGGAGGGAGCATGAAGCCGCTCGTACTGACTCTGGATGCCTCGCACATGAAGGGAAGCGTAGCCGTTACGAGGGGCAGCGAACCGATCTGCGAGATCATATTCGACGCGAGCGATACACACTCGGCCACCCTCATGCCCGCGGTGGACGAATGCCTCGCCGCAGCCCGCGCGGCGATAAACGAAATCGACCTGTTCGTCACGGTGATCGGCCCGGGCTCGTTCACCGGGCTGCGGATAGGCCTCGCCACGGTGAAGGGATTCGCAGCCGTCGCCAGGCGTCCGGTAGCCGCTGTCGGTTCGCTCGAGCTGCTTGCGGCCGCCGTCCCGTTCGCCGGCGCACCCGTTCTCCCGCTGATAGACGCCCGCAGGGGAGAGGTCTATGCGGCGATGTACGACACATCCGGCGATCTTCCCGTCGAGATCCTGCCGCCGTTCGCGTCCGCTCCCGGCTCGCTCGGCACGCGCATCCTGGAAACCGGTATCGATGGACCTGTTATTGTCTGCGGCACCGGATCCGAAAAATACCGCACCGAACTCGAGAAGGTCCTTCCCGCGGGAACTCGTTACTGCGGCCCGAGATGGTCGACGCCGTCGGCGTCGATAGCGGCGGGGCTGGCTCTCGAGGGCGAAGCCGTCCCCTACGACGGGCTTTCGGTTCTGGAACCTCTCTACATAAGGCCGCCCGACGCGAAACTGCCTTCCTCCGCGAAACTCCGACCCGGGGGCGGCCGATGACTCTCCGTGACCTCACCATCAGGGAAATGATCCCGGCAGACATACCCCCGCTCCTCAAGATCGAACGCGTGTCGTTTCCCGTGCCGTGGGACGCCGACATGTTCACGATCCAGCTCTACCTTTCGAAATATGCGGAGAACCTCGTCATCCTCTCCGGCGACAGGATCATCGGCTACATTTCTTCCTGGTACGGGTACGAGGAACTGCACATTCTCAGCATAGCGATCGCCCCCGCCGACAGGGGCGGCGAGGCCGCCGCTATGCTTCTCGCCGCGGCCGTGAAGAGGAGCAGGGAAAAAGGATGTCTCAAGGCGGTCCTCGAGGTGAGGGTGAGCAACGGTCGCGCCATCAGGTTCTACGAGAAGCACGGCTTCACGCAGGTCGGCCGGCGGAAGGGTTACTATTTCGATTCGGGCGAGGACGCCCTGATTCTCGATAAGGACATCGGGAATGGAATCGATCGGGGGAAGGATTGACGCGCGGGGAAAACAGTGATATCGGCGGATTTCCTGCGGAGCTGAAGGGCGCCGCGGGTACCGCCGTGGTCATCGGCTCGGGCCTCTCTCCCGGGAGATGGCCCGGAAAGGTGCTCGCCGAGGCAGGGTATGCCGGTATTGAAGGTATGATGGTCCCCGCCGTCGAGGGTCATCCGGGAAGGCTTCTTCTTCTCGATACGGGGAGAGGCAGACTACTCGTCTTCGCCGGAAGGACGCATTTCTACGAGGGAGCGGGGTGGGACGGCGCGGGCAGCACTGCGGCGGCGGCCGCAGTGCTTGGATGCCGGCGGATCATTCTCACCCAGGCGGCGGGGAGCCTGAAGCGGTCCCTGCCCATAGGGTCTTGGCTGCTCCCGTCGGGGATCGTCGCGCTGCCGTGGAACGATTCCCGGTTCAGGTCATCCGCAAGGCCCGCCATATCGCCGCGTCTTCGCGGGTTGGTGGCCTCTGCGGCCGCCGAAACGGGCCTTGAAGTCGCCGACGGGGTGCTCTGCTGGACCGCGGGGCCGGTCTTCGAGACCCCGGCGGAGGCGGCGGCGGCGGCCCTGATGGGGGCCGACGCCGCTACGATGTCGCCCCTCCCCGAACTCGCCGCAGCGGCCGAAATGGGGCTCGAGGCGGCCTGCCTGTCGTTTATCACGAATTTCGCCCCGAATGTTTCGATGGGTGCTACAGGGCATATGGATGTGCTGGAGGTGGGTAAGTGGGGGGCGGAAACGCTATCCCGGATGCTTCCGCAACTGGCGAAGGTGTAAAAAAACGCTTTTTGACGCTCCCTGCAGGGTGTTAAATTAGGTAAACGCACATAATCCCCGCAACGGGGCGGAAATCATCCCGGCAGTCCGGGAGGTCACGACGTGAACTGGTTGAAGAAGGCAAAACAGGGGATCAAGACCTGGAGGAAGAAGGAAGTCCCGGACGGGCTCTGGGAAAAATGTCCCTCCTGCGGCGAGATCCTCTACCGGAAGGAACTGCTCAGGCAGCGCTCTGTATGCCCGAAGTGCGAGTTTCATTTCCGGATAAACGCCTCGGCATTTATTGACATACTGGTGGACGAAGGCTCTTTCGATGAGACCGAGGCAGGGCTGTCCTCGGTCGATCCCCTCCACTTCAGGGACAGCAGGAAATACTGCGACCGCATAAAGGATGCGAGGAAGAGGACGGGACGCAACTCGGCGATCATCACCGGTACCGCAGCCATCGGGGGTCACCCCGTCGCCCTCGCCGTTCTCGACTTCAGTTTCCTTGGAGGCAGCATGGGATCGGTCGTCGGCGAGAAGATCAGGCGGATTGCCGACGTCGCCATAGACAGCCGGTTCCCGCTGATAATCCTTTCCGCCTCGGGCGGCGCACGTATGCAGGAGTCGATCCTCTCGCTGATGCAGATGGCCAAGACATCTGCCGCTGTCGCAGCCGTATCGCGGGCACGGCTTCCCTACATCTCGATACTTACCAATCCGACCACGGGCGGCGTGGCGGCTTCGTTCGCGTTCCAGGGCGACGTGATCATAGCGGAGCCGAAGGCCCTTGTCGGTTTCGCCGGTCCGAGGGTGATCCGCGAAACAGTCGGCGAGGAGCTTCCCGAGGGATTCCAGCGCTCCGAGTTCCTTCTCGAGCACGGGATGATAGATATGATCAAGAACCGCCGCGAGCTCAAGAAAGCCCTCGTTTTCGTTCTCGACTCGCTCACGGGCTCCGGGCTGGCAGGCGCGGAGGCGGAGCAGAGGGAGAATGGCCAGAACACGATCACGCTCATCAGGTAGGGAAATCCCCTTTTCCTCAATCGACTTTCTCTTCTCATTGAGACCGACGAAGATGCGGCTCGGCCTCGAGAACATCACCGCCCTCCTCCGTTCTCACGGGGATCCGCAGGCAGGCGTACCCGCTATCCTCGTCGCCGGGACTAACGGAAAAGGCTCGGTGACGACATTCGTGTCGTCGATCCTGCGGGCCGCGGGCCTCAGGACAGGCACCTTCTATTCGCCCCATCTATTCAGGATAAACGAGAGGATCAGGATCGACGGCGAGGAAATCCCCAGCCCGGAGCTCGACCGCATCATCGGAAAGTTGAAGAAAGGTTACAGCGAGACGCCGTTCACCTTCTTCGAGGGCGTCACCGCCGCCGCGGCGATATGGTTCCGCGAGCGGAATGTCGACGCGGCCGTCTACGAGGTCGGCCTCGGGGGCCGTCTCGATGCGACGAGGCTCGTCGACGCGAGAGCCACGGTGATAACCGGAATCGCAATCGACCACAGCGAACATCTCGGCAGGACCAGGGCGAGAATACTCGACGAGAAGCTTGGCATAACGAGGCCGGGCGCCCCTCTCGTCGCCAATCTGTCCACGAAGGCCCTCGAGGAAAGGGCGGGCAGGCACTGCGTGAAGACGGGTATCCCGTTTTATCCGGTATCACGGGATGTCGATGTATCGGCGGGGAGTATGGCTGTCTCGCAAATGACTTTTTCTCTCGCCACACCGCTGCGTGATTACGGAACGGTGAGAACGAGGATGATCGGGCGGCACCAGGTCTCCAATGCGGCGACGGCGGTAAGGGCGGCCGAGATCTTCCTGCCGGGGCGTCGTCCCGGCAGGGCCGCTGTAAGGAAGGGGCTGGCCGGTGCGGCATTCGCCGGAAGATTTCAGGTGCTGAGCGGGGAACCACGGGTGATTCTCGACGTATCACATAATGAGGAGGCGCTATGCGCCTCGCTCGATACGCTTCTCGAACTCTCTCCCCCTGAAAGGAACATCATCGTGTTCGGTGTGATGGCCAGGAAACGACTGGGCAGGTTTCCGGCGAAGGCCATGCGCTCTGCGCGTGAGATAATTCTGGTGCCCCTCAAGGAAAAAGGGGCCGCCGGGCGGGACGAACTCGCCGCGAGCTTTTCCGGTGAGGCTGCAGCGGCGGCAGGCAGTATTCCGGCGACGGTAAGGCCGACTCGCGGAATGGCCGGGGCGATGAAGCTTGTCGGCAGGCTGACGGGGCCGGGCGATACGATGCTGATACTCGGATCGCATCTTGCAGTTGCGGAGGCCGTCGCCCGAATGTAGGCGGCGCATCGGTGAAAGGAAACGAGATGAAGAAAATACTCGGTGTTGATATCGGCGGCACGGACATCAAGCTGGGCATCGTGTCGGCGGAGGGCGAGATAGTCGAGAGCGGGAAGATACCCACCCTGGCCGGAAAAGGCCCGCGGCAGGCGGCGGAGAGGATCGCTGCGTGGCTCGAGGGAAAACGTAACGGCCATCCGGAGATGGTTGCCGCAGGCATCGACTGCGCGGGACTGATAGACGGCTCGAGGGGATACCTGTACTATTCCCCGAACCTGCCCGGCTGGGTGGATCTCGATCTCTGCGGACTCTTCTCCGGCGCGCTCGGTATGCGGGTGATAGTCGACAACGATGTCAACTGCGCCGCATGGGGCGAATATGTCCTCGGGGCAGGCAGGGGGACGCGGCACTTCGTCTGCATGACGCTGGGAACGGGAATAGGAGGCGGGGTGATCGCCGATGGCCGTCTCTATCGTGGATGGCAGGGTATGGCCGGCGAGATCGGCCATCAGGTCATAGATCCGGCGGGGCCGAAATGCGCCTGCGGCACGGCCGGCTGCCTGGAGGCGATGGCCAACGCCTTGTCGATAGTCTCGAGGGCCAGGTCGGCGATCGCGGCCGGCGCTGAATCGGTCCTCGAGGACAGCGAAAGCCTCACGTCGAGAGATGTCGCCGGGGCGGCCGCCGACGGGGACGAGGTGGCGATCGAGGCGTTCGCCGCCGCGGGCCGTGCGCTCGGAACGGGGCTTGCGAACATCGTGCACCTCTTCAATCCCGAGGTGATCGCCGTCGGCGGCGGGGTGGCCGGAGCCGGGGACCTGATCCTCGGACCGGCGAGGGAATCGATGCGCGGGCAGTTGATGGCCGACATATTCGCCGCGGTGAAGGTCGTCCCCGCGGAGCTCGGAAACATGGCCTCGCTCGTCGGGGCTTCGATGATGGCGCTCGGGAAAACGGACTGAGACGGGCCGGCGCTGCAGCCGGGAGGAACGAGTCGATTGAAAAGGGTCCTCGCAATAACGTCGGCGATCGCCGCGATACTTTCCGCGGCCGGAGGAACGCCGCCCCCGGCCCGTGCACAGCAGAACGTCGTATCGCAGGGCGACACGTCTCTCTACCGGATCAGGTTCAACACATTCAAGTCGAGGGTCGAGGACGGGCTCCAGATCTGGCACATGGAGGGCGACGTCCGAATCGACCACCAGACCGCCACCGTAACGAGCGAGCGGGGGCGCCACTATCCCGAGCTCAAGCACACGATACTAGAGGGAGACGTCCGCGGAGTCGACGGATCGATGCGGATGTTCAGCGACCTCGGCGAGTATTTCGGCGAGACGAACGTCCTGATCATGATCGACAACGTGAGGCTGATCGACGAGGGGCTCGAGGTGACCTGTCGGAGGGCCGAGTACGACAGGGATGAAGGAACACTTGTCCTGATCGGCAACGTCCGCCTCTCCGACAGCACACGCGTGATGTACGCCGACTCGATCTTCTACGACAGGTCGACCGAGATCGCAGACGCGTGGAAGGACGTAGTCATAATAGACATATCGGAAGACTTCTCTGTTTCCGGCGCGCGCGCGCGGTTCCACCGTCTCACCGGCATGGCGATCATGTACGAACGACCGGTCCTCGTATTTGACGACCATGCCGAGGAGGAGGGGCGGGTGACGAGCGAGTGGATGAGCTACGATATGGAGAAGGACATCGGCACGGCCGTAGGAAACGTCAACATGCTCAAGGGGCGCACGAGGGCGAAATGCGATTCGGCGGCGATTTTCAACGGCGAGGGGTACATGGAGCTCTTCGGCAGCCCTACCGCGAGCAGCGGTCCGTCGGGCATGTCGGGCGAGCGGGTGCTCCTGTACTACGAGGACGAAGGCGTGGAGAGGATCGTGCTGCCCGAGAAGGGCCTTCTCACCGAAGCTCCCAGACCCGAATCCCCGTGGACCGAGGACTCGTGGATCGAGGGTGACTCGATCGTGATACACATGTCGAACGACGAGGTCGACTCGGTACAGATCTTCAGCAACGCCAGGGCGATGTACTATCCCTTCGAGGGGACCGAGAACAAGATCTCGAACAACTACTCGAGGGGCGACACGATGTTCTTCAGGTTCGACGGGCCTGACCTGAGGTATGTAAAGATCTCCGGCAACTCCTCGGGTACGTACAACTATCTCAACCTCGGCGCGGGAGAGTCGATCGACTCCCTCGCCGCGATAGTCGACAGCTCGATCGTATTCAGGGAGTTCAGCAGGGATGCCGAAAAGATCACCTACGAGGCGAGCGAGATCGAGTATTTCGCCACGACCGAGGACTTCGTCATGCATGTCGGCGCGAAGTTGAACTACCAGAACAAGACCCTGACCGCCGAATTCATAAACTTCAGCTCAAGGCTCAACATCCTCGATGCGCACGGCGAGCCGGCGCTCGACGAGAACGGGCAGATGATGTACGGATACGGGATGGGGTACGATATGGAGACCGAGGGCGGTCTCGTGATGGACGGATCGACCAAGTACGACCAGGGGTATTATCTCGGCAAGAGGATCTTCAAGCAGGGCGACGACGTGCTCAAGGTCTACGGGTCGACTTACACCACATGCGACTACAGGAAGCCGCACTACTCGATGCGCGCCGGCAAGATGAAGGTCTATATCGACGACAAGATCGTATCCGGCCCGATAACTCTCTACATCGGCGAGATTCCCTGCTTCTGGCTTCCGTTCATGGTCAACTCGATACGCCGCGGCCGCCAGTCGGGATTACTCCGTCCTAACTTCGACATCGGCATCAACAGCCGCGACGGCCGGTTCATCAGGGGGATCGGGTACTACTGGGCGACGAACGACTACACCGATTTCATACTTACGACTGATTTCAACGAGAACAATAACTTCCGTATACACCTGACCAACAGGTACAAGGTCAGGTATGTGCTCGGTGGAAACGTCAACCTCGATTTCTTCAGGGACTTCAACAGGAAATCATATGAGTGGACGTTCAAGTCGAGCCACAACCAGACGTTTGGCAAGACCGCCTCGCTTCGCAGCAATCTCAGCTTTGTGAGCAGCGACGAGGCGCCGTCTTCGGTCTACCGCGCCGACGACGTCGCCCGCGTGGTGGACAGACGGATATACTCGACCGTCAGCTTCAACAGGAACTGGGGCGGCACGCGGCTCGGTCTCTCGGCGAGCAGGAACCAGAAGCTCAGCGTCAGCTCCGACAACCCGAACGAGGTGAGCATCTCGGGTACCCTTCCGTCCCTGTCACTCAATCTGCCGAGGATGTCGCTGTGGTTCGGCGAGAAGCACTCGGGCTCGGAAAAGGGCGTCTGGGAGGGGATCCTCCGCGAAGTCACCTGGGCGCCCAACCTCAAAGCGACACGGACCACGTCGCAGAGCGACGCGAGAAGGAAAGAAGAAGTAACGGCGAGCTCCGGCGCGTCGCTGAGCAAGCAGAACAGGTTCATCGGCCTGAACATCGCGCCGGCGATCGGGATGAACTGGCGCTACGCCAAGACACTGAAGGACCAGATCAATTTGAAGTACGTCCTGCCGTCCCAGCCGGCCATCATGACGGGTGACACCGTTTCGGTGCCGATCACGGTCGATCCCTCGAACAACCTCCTGAGGATAATCCTCAACGGTTGGGAGAGCGACGATATCACGATAGCCGAGGGCGTATACAACATCGGTACCTCGCTTGCCTTTGAGATCGAGAGCTCAATCAACTCCTGGCCCGGCTGGGGATCGGACCAGGTGACCGTTGACTGGCTCGACAGCGGGGACGGAACGGGAAGATTCAGGTTTGCGTCCAGCCTGGAGGGGGCGGAATCCTCGCTGGAATTCGTCGACATCGCGAACGGAATCTATCCGGCGATCGGTATCACGCCGGGGATGCCGGTATACGGCACGGACCTGTCGGGCCCGACACCGGACATCAGGTACAGGAACGAGGTGTCGATGCGCTTCTCCCTCGGCATAGGGACGACACTGTACGGAGTCTTCTACCCGAAGATGGGCTCTCTCGTCGGGATCCGCCATACGTTCAACCCGTCGGTCTCCTGGTCGTACGTCCCGGCGCTGACGTCGAACCAGAGGGCGTCGCAGGGGTACAGCTGGTCGCTGAGGAACGTAATCGACCTGAAATACCTCAAGGACGGCCAGGAGATGAAGAAGAACAACGCCTTCACGTGGAACATGAGCGGCTCGTACGATCCCGAGGCGTCGAAGAAGCAGTTCTCGAACATCCGGTCGAGCATCAGGACGTCGGTCGGCAGGCGTGTCTCGATATCTCTCAACAACACGGTCGATCCCTACGAATGGGAAATCCTCTCGACGAGTTTCTCGACGAACATGAGCTTCGGCGGCGGCTTCTCGTGGCTCGGAAAGTGGGATGTGCCGGAGCGCGAGAAGATCAGGGTGGCCAAGGAGCTCGGCTCGGTGCGGGAGGAGGAGCAGGAAGATGAGGAGATCGACGAGCTCGACACGTACGACGGCTTCGTCTCCGATTTCGAGGAGGAAGACAGGTGGTCCGAACAGCCCGGCAAATCGGGGCGGCCCGGCGCTCCGGGACGGGGCACGAGCTGGTCTTTCAACCTCGGGTACAGCTATTCGGGTTTCGGTGGCTCGAGCATGTCCAGGCCGACGAGCAAGGTCGACATGAGGGGCAATCTCAACCTGACGAATAACTGGAAGATAACCTTCAGCTCCTATTTCGATATCGAGCGGGGCGCGTTCACGTCGCAGCAGTACAGCCTCACAAGAGACCTTCACTGCTGGCAGGCGGGATTCGTGCACCGCAGGTTCGGCGACGATTACTCCTACTACTTCCAGATACAGATCAAGGCACACCGCGACATCAAGTACGAACAGGGAAAGCGGGGGATTGGCGGGACGGTGCCGGGATTCCTCAACTGAGGAATCCGGTTCGAGCCGATATGCGTTTTTCCTGTACTGTTGCGGCCTGCGGGCGGCGCACCCCCGAAAAAAGTGATAAGAACGGGAAAATCGGACATAAAAGTCTTGACAGCCCAATAAGGCCGCGCTAATCTGGCGCCAGTTCAATTACGGAAGCGAAGGAGGTGATACGAAATGAACAAGACCGATCTCATCGAGAAGGTTGCCAAGAAGACTGGCATGACAAAGAAAGATTCGGCCATAGCGGTCGATGCGATCTTCAGCACCGCTCCGAAGGAAGGCATCATCGCGACCGAGCTCGCAGCCAACAGAAGAGTGCAGATCACTGGATTCGGCACCTTCCAGACCCGCAAGCGCAAGAAACGCAAGGGCCGCAACCCCCAGACGGGCGAGACCATCACGATTCCGGCGTCCAAGTTCCCCGCCTTTTCGGCCGGCAAGGCTCTCAAGGGCCGTGTAGCCAAGTAACGGGGGTTTGCAGTATTCAGGGGCAAGGAGAACATTTTCGCTTTGCCCCTTTTTCTTTACACGTTAAAATCATACACATGACACTGATATCCTCGATATTAAAGTTGGAACTGTCGGCTCTTCTCTTCTTCGCCTTCGCGGCGGGATGCTCCCCGAAGGAACCGGTGACGATAGTATTTACCGGCGACACGCAGGGGCGCCTTGTCCCTGCCGGGTGAGGCGAGACCGCCTCAGGTGGTGTGGCCCGGCGGGCCGCGGAGCTCAAGCGGATGAGAGTGGAGGCCCCCGAGCTGCTGCTTCTCTCAGCCGGCGATTTCTATGCCGGGAAGGGCATCCTCGAGTTGTACAGGAGCCGGTTTCTCGCGAGCATGATGGTGCTGGCCGGGTATGATGCCGTCGCCGTCGGCGAGAACGAGCTGTCGTACGAGCTCAAGGCAATAAGGGAGGAGGCGCAGACGGGCCTTCCCGTGATCTGCGCAAATCTTTATTTGGATGGGGAAAGGATCTTTCCTCCGTACGTTATAAGGGAGGCCGGCGGCTCACGGATCGGGATATTCGCGTTGCTCGGAGAGGATCCCCCAAATGGGACCGGTATCGATCTTAAAGATCCGCTCGCCGAGGGTATGGATGTCGCCGCCGAGCTGCGCGAGAAGGGGTGCGATATGGTGATTCTCCTCGCCCACTTCCGGCGCGAGATGCTCGAGCCGCTGCTCCTCGATATTGCGGGGATAGATCTCGTGATCCGCGGGCACACCGAGCGGGGCGAGAAGGCTTTGAGCGACTGCGCCGACACGACCGGTGGATCGTTCCAGGACCTCGGAGTCCCGGTCCTCTATTCGGGGGACAAGGGACGCGCTCTCGGGTGGGTAGTGATGACTCCGGTGCGCGGCGGTTGGGAGCTGACCGACACGATGCTGGTGACCCTTCCCAGGTCGGCACCGATAGATACGATGGTCGCCTCGATGCTCAGCGATTTTTATCTCGAGGATGGTGAGAGGCGCAAGAGGATGCAGGTCACGCAGTTCGTTTCGCGCAATCCCCTGACGGGCAAGCTGCGAGAGAAGTATCTCGGGATGGAGACCTGCGCGCGCTGCCACGACGGCACCGCCTCGGATTTTATGGTCAGCCCTCACTTCCGCGGCTTCAGGAAGCTCACCGAGTCGGGGAACGAGAGAAACGCCAGATGTCTTCCGTGCCATACCACGGGATACGGCGGGTTCAGCGGATACGACCCCGAATCGGATGAGAAGGGCGGCATCAACCTCAGGGGCGTCCAGTGCGAGGCCTGTCACGGACCGGGAACAAAACACACGCGCAACGGTAAATACAGGGAGAGGGCGAGGAAGGTCTGCCGGGAATGCCATGACGCCAGGCAGAGCCCTCATTTCGATTTTCAGACCTTCTGGGCGAAGGTGGGGCACAGGGCGCTGGCCGACAGCGCAGGCGCCGCCGAGGCTCACAGATAAACAGGTGGATGATCCCATGAATCATATATCGGCCTGTCTCGCGCTGGGAACATTGATCGTCGCATCGTCTCCCGCCACGGCGGAAGTCGACTTTCTCGTGCCCGGAGTCTCGCTGCACTCGGTCGATTTCACCGCGGGGACGTTGGTATCGTACCTGATCATATCGGAGGCTCACGGCATCCGGGACAGCTCGTTCGTCACGCTCGAGGTGACGGGAAATGGCTCCGGCGGGGCCGGCCTCGAGATAACCTCCACCACCTGGCCTCCGGTCGACGCGGAGACGATCACCGTTCGTCTCACCCTGTGCGCCGGCGCGGGAGAGATGAAGACTCCCGAGGAGTTCTACGCCTGCATCAGTGACATCCTTGTCAGGGACGGCACCGAGCCTTTCAGGGAACCGTCCTTTGAGGAGATCGAGGATTTCGATATCGGCAGGCTCTTCCTCAGGCGAAGCGAAGGTCTGCAGCGCCGGGAGTTCGAACCGGAGAGCGTGGAGGTCCCGGCCGGGACCTTCAGGTGCGACGTCTTCGAGTACTTCAGGAGCGACAGGCGCGACGTGGCGATGGGAGGGATCACGGCGGAGCGGTTCGAGGAGGAGAGGAGCATCCTGAGGATCTCCTCTGAAGTGCCTTTCTGGGGCCTCGTAAGAAGCCGTGTGGAACGGACCTCGAAGACGAGCTATCCGGGAGGCAGGAACCCGCGCGAGACCAGGTCAAAGGTGACGGTGACCGAATCGGTCCTTATAGGTTACTCCACACCCGGACGAGAATCGTGCAACTGACACGGCACCCGTAAAACCACCTCCCGGATAACGCTGACGGATTTCAGTGTTTTCGTTTGATTGTACCCGTACCGTATCTTATTTTTATCCGGTAACAACGATCATCCATAAGCGAGGTGGAAAGTGAAGAGGATCGCCATAACCGTCATCTGTTTCCTCACCGTTCTGAATATATTCCCGGCAAGGTCATCCGCGGATAACTTCGAGACCGCATACGGGCTCAGGCAGGCCGTCGTGCTGATCAGGAACGGCGACAACGGTTCGTTCGTCAGGGCGATGGATATCGCCGAGAAGGCTGGAGCGAGGGGCCTGCTCGGCCTGCCCCCGACGATGATATTCGGAAGGTTCCCCGCGGGCGCCGGCGCCGGCGACTTCGGGGAACTCGGCGTCCGGTTCGTCACCGACCCGGCGGAGATCGATCCGATGGAGGTCGACCTGGTCACCCTCAAGGTCGTGAGGGGGCTTCTCGATCAGGAGAAGATTCTCAGTATGTCGAAGCCGATCCCGATGGAGCCGTTCGACGACATTGTCTTCGAGATGCCGCGAGAGCTGATCGAGAAGACGGCGCCAAAGACCTCCGGCCCGAGAAGAGGCGCTCCCGCGGAGATCATGGACAGGGCGATGGATCAGAACTCGGAGTTTCTCATCGGCAACGTCCTTATCAATCTCATCCTTCCCGAGAGTTCGGGCGGTGTTCAAAGTGAAGACTGGACTGAAGACGAGATCGGTCTGGTCATACGCGGCGTCCTTCTCGGGCTTTCGCAGTACGAGAACGCCACGCACTGGGTGCCGCTGACGTTCACCGTCAACTGCCCGGCGAGCCACAGGGGAGTACCGGTCGCACTTGAGCCTATCGAGGGCGACTGGAACTACGATCCGATCTGGATCTCGGAAGCGATCAAGTATCTCGGTGAGGTGTACGGCATAGACATCAGGTCCGACGCGTGGGCCCTGGAGGCGACCCATACCTTCAACAACGCCATGCGTGTCGATTCCGAGGTCGATACCGTCTACGACTGGGTGTTTACCGCCTTCGTGGTCGACGCGAGCGTGAACGAGTGCTGGCAGGGGTCTGCCGGCGGATACGCCGCATATGCATTTCTCGGCGGACCGTACATCGTCGTTCCCTACCCCGCGTGCGGGTTCGGGGACGGCATCAACTTCGCCCACGTCTTCATCCACGAGATGAGCCACGTCTTCTGGGCGCTCGACGAATACGCCGGCGCTGAGGTTTCGTGCACCGCCAGGTCCGGATACCTCAACTACATCAACGCCAACTCGTACTACGAGGGCTGCGGCGCCGGTCACGACTGCATCATGAACAATGCGCCGCTGACCGAGCCGCTGCCGATCTGTCAGTGGACTATGGGCCAGGTCGGGCTGGCCGACGAATACGATATTTTCACGGGCCGGAGTGTTCCGAATTCGATTCCGGATCTTTATGAAGTGAGGCCCATCCTGGAGGCATACACTCCCAGATCCGACACGACGTACTACGGGGACATTCTCATCTCGATCGACATCGATCACATTCCCGTACCGAACCAGAATACGGAAATAGAGGAATACCGGCGAATCGATTACGCGCCCGAGATCGTGAGTTTCCGGATGGCGATAAACGACGGATTCTTCGAGCCGGTTCCCGGCAGGTGGACAGGCATGTCGAGCATCAGCAGGGGTATAATTCTTCAGGAAGGTCTTAAGCCGGGCGAGAACTGGATCCGCTTCACCGCGAAGAACCTCGTGGAATTGAGCGACACGGCGAGCGTCATGGTCTACTTCGTCGGCATCAGGTATTACCAGGCATCGGCGATGGCGGAGCCCGGCAGTATCGAGATCACATGGAAGACGGCCAGCGAGATATTCGGCGCGGATTTCGGAATCTACAGGCAGGATATTACGGACAGGGGGCCGAGGGAGCTTCTCGTCTTCGTCAACGGTGCCTCTTACTCCGATTCGACCCTCGCAGGGAAGAGCTATCGGTATACGGACAGTGACATCATGCCCGGGCACAGGTACAGGTACCAGGTCGTCGGAGAAATCGACATTGTCATCAACAGCGAGCCGCAGACGCTGGTCTACGAGTCGAAAGAAATGAACGAGACGGCGATCGTACCTCTCGCCGGATCGTTCGTCTCTCCGATCATTCCTAACCCCACCGACGACAGGGGGAGCACGTTCAGCATAGACGTACCGAGAACTTACTACGATCCGTCAGGAACCGGAGATTCGAGGGATATTCTTCGAGCTCCGGCGGCAGAGACGAAGTCCGAGGTCCTCGTCAACATCTACGACGTGGCGGGCCGGCAGGTGAGGCATCTGTACGAGCTGGGGGTCTTCGGCGGGCAGATCATCACGCTGACCTGGGACGGCCTCGATGACCGGGGCAAGCCGGTCGCGGCGGGCGTCTACTTCATGAAGGTCAACGCCGGTCCAATGGAACAGGTCCAGAAGGTCGTGATCATCCGTTGACCTTCCGCGGCAGCGGCGAGTTGTCCGCTGACTCTGCGATACACCGACAGCCCGAATTGTCTATAGGCGCCATAATATTAAATAATACAATAAGTTACGGCGACGCACTTGCAATGTCCGGGCGTCCGTGATATATTGCTTCCTGTAGCCGCAGGTCATGTTAAATATCGCTGATTAGTGTTGACGGCTGCGCCGAATGGTGGTATAAGAGCACCATATATTGTACAAATATGATTCCGGCACCACAGCATGGTGTGGTGCGGGGCTTTCATGTCCAGGGACGGGAGGAGAAGCAATGAAGTCGGAAGGACACGAAGGGTCAATACTCCAGAAGAGCAAGAATTACGTGAAGTTCCACAGGTTGCTCGCCAAGGCCGAAGCGGATGGGAGGCTGGACGGCAAGCACAGATGTCCGGTCTGCGGGATGAGATATCTCGCCGCGCGCGAGGCGGACGATTGCTGCAGAATCGAAGATTGATCCTCAGCATCTTTTTCGGTGGAGGTAAACAGCTTTGGCTACCGGCAAGGCCGCGAAAAAGCGGATGATCAACCAGCATTGCAGTGTCTGTAAAAAAGACTTCGACATGGAAGTCGTCGATGGGGACGAGAGCAACGATGTCATATGGCTCAAGTGCCCCGGCTGCGAAGGATTTCTCCCCTATATGACAGAAGAGAAGGAGGAGGCCGGTGCCGACGCGAGCGCCGAGCCGTTTGAGCTTGCTCCCGAAGACCTCGACAGCGAGGAAAGAGAGCATGCGAAGGAATACGAAGAGTCAGACGAGTACGATGTAGACGATGTGATCTACCACAGGTCGTGGAACGACTACGGAAAGGTAATCGCGAAGGAAGAGCTCCCCGGCCACAGAAAGACGATAATCGTGAACTTCGTCAACCAGGGCAAGATCCGTCTTCTCGAGGGAGTGACCTGAAAGGCCTGACCTTGAAGACTGGGTTTTTCAGTTTCTGTCTTACCGCCGCCGTATTGATTCTGTCGGCCCCGAAGCCTGTAAGGGCCACGGGGCCTTTTCTAAACCTGCCGACATATTACGGGCGCGTCGATACTGCCCGCGTGGTTCTCGAAATCGGGCAGTCGTTCGTCGAGGGGGAATACGAGAACTCTACCGTGTTTTCGTTCGAAACGGGATTCCGGAGCGGCGAGCGAATGCACGCCAGGATGCAGATCCTCTATCCCGTGCTGCGGCGCAGCGGGCAGTACAATCACGGCTATGCCGACCTGCTGCTCAGCGCCGAGCATAGGATCGTGGGCGATTCCCTCAGGATCTCAGGCCTGTTTTTCAGGGGCGACATGCGTATCCCGACGGGATCGGCGAGCCTTTGGCCGTATGCGGGGGAGAGCCTCGATGGAGGCGCCGGGCTCGAGTTCAGGAGATTATCGGAGATATTCGACTTCCACTGCTCCGCGACATACACGCTCGTCGGACGGAAGATCGAGGAGGAATTCTACAGGTCCGAGAACTACGCTCTCGCCGGTGTCCTTCTCGGTCTGAAACCTTTTCGCGCGCTGACGATCGATTTTTCAGCCTTTGCACAGGTCTTCAGGAACGGCGATTACAGGGAGGTCTATCTACTCGCTGCGGGGACGCGGTTGAAGGGAGGCCTCGATGTCCGTCTCTCCGGCGGCATCGATTCCGGGGACAGCGTCGAGCGTATCTGGAACTCGATGATCCAGATAGGGATCACGTGGCGGTTCCCCGGTACCTTGAAGAAAAAGCGCGATCCGGAGGACGCTCCGCCGGGAACCCTTTCGCCGGGGGACACACCGCCTGAAAAAACAACACCCTGAATGCATTCTGCGAAATGCCGATGCTCCCATAGTTCCCCGTTGTGGAGCAGAGTCTGCAGCCTTTCCGCAAAGTTGCCGCCGATACAAGGCACATACCTTGCGTTACCTGATGTTCGTCAAGACAGACTCTGGCTGCGAGGAATACACCGATGGCAACGCATCCTGTCGAAACGATACCTGAGATGGAAACAGGGGCAGCCGCTTTGCGCGACAACGCAGACAGCGGCGGCTCTCCGGCCTCTTCCCTTCTCGAGAGCCTTCTCGAGCCGGTCGAGCAGGGCGTGGTCATACTCGACCACTCCCGGACGCCGGTCTTCGCAAACAGGTGCGCCCGCGGCATGCTCTCCGCGACGACCGACGGGGAGATCGCCGGCATCATCGAGAGAAGCTGTCCCGACGGTCTCTTCGAGACGTGCACGTCCAACGGATCAGCCATTACTTATGTCGACGTCACGCTGCCCGACCAGGAGACGCGCAAGCTCCTTGGGCTCGAAGTCAGGTCGATCGTGATCCCCGGCGAGACAGCAGCCTTCTACGTACTGATCCACGATTTCTCCCGCTGGAAGAAACTCGACGAGTTGAGGTCGCGTTTCGCCACCTCTCTTTCCCACAGGATGAGGACTCCGCTAACGGCGATAAGAAACGCCGTCAAGATCCTCAGCGAGCAGCCTCTCGGCGGCGAGGAAAGGGAGAAGCTCCTCGATATCGGATGGAGAAACGTCGAGAAACTTATAACGAACCTCGACGAGCTCCAGAAGATATTCATGATCGAGTCGGAGGAGATGAAGGTCTGCCGCACCCTGACCAGGGTCCGGCACGATCTGAAGCCGGTCTTCGAGAAGCTTCAGGCCAACAGCAAGCTCCGCGGCTACAAGATCAGCATGCCTGAGACGACCGTATTTACCGGCAGGGGAAACCTCATGGACTTCGTCGTGACAGCGATCGAGGCGTACAACACCTGGCTCGGCGAGGCGCCGTTCATCGAGTGCAGCTCTTCGATCAGGGAAGAGATCTGCTACCACGGCGGGGTTGAGAGGAACCTGAAGATCTATCTCAGGCCGAGGACGAGTGGCTGGCTCAGGTCGATCAGGGAAGGCCTGAAAGACTACCTCTCGTTCCACGAGGCCCACAGGGGACTGGTTTTGAGCAGGCTTGCCGACGCCCTCGACGCCGAGCTCGACATCAGCTCGGGGAACACGATCAGCATCAGTCTGCCGCTCGAGCCGGCCTTCGACCGTGAGAAGGACCTCGTCAGCCCGCTTCACATGATGATAGAGCGGGCCGACCTCACCGGCAGCGAGTTCTGCCTTATCGACATGCGGGTTGTCGGAGCCTCCGACGTTGTCACCAGGATGGTCGGCATACTGGAGAGCGTGATGTGCTCGGTCCTCGCGGATGAACACGTCGTCTCGAAGGGAGAGGACGGCTCGTCGTGGGTCCACTTCATCGTCGACAAGTGCCCCGAAGATATCGAGGACATCATGAGGAGCGTGCACGAGAAGTTTCACGAGGTCTGCCGCAGGAGCGGAGAGCAGATGATCCCTTCGCTGAGATGGGAGACGCGCTACAGCCGTGTGGCGGGTGAATGCATTCCCGAGTCCAAGATCCTCGACATCTGATCAATTGAAGATCTCTTCCTTCTGCCTGGCGGGTCTCTTTCCGGAATCCTTCTTCTGCTCCTGTTCCTGGGACCTCATCGAGAGCAGCAGGAGACTGAGTGGTTCGGTGATCGTGTGGTGGATGCTGGGCAGGTGGTTGTTGAAGATGTAGCGGCCGCTTCGCAGCGCCATTATTTTGTGGAACGCCGTCTTCCCGTCCCAGCTCTTCAGCCGCGCGTGGATGATTTCGCCTCTCTCGAAGAATACCTCGCCGCGACCGGATCGCGAGATGATCATCAGCCTTCCCGACTTGAGGTTGCTGTTGAGCAGGGAGACTATGTCGAGGATAGGTATCAGCGACAGGCTCCCCTGCAGCGGATAGCTGCGGGACTTCGACTTGCGCCTGAGATTAAGCCCGAGAAGCACCGCGATCATGACGAGAACGACGATCAGCACGTTCGACCTGAGGACGGAGATGACGCGCGAGGTAGGCTCCTCGAGCGTTTTTATTGCCTCGATGCTCCTGGCGACTCCCTTTGCCACGGTCTCCTCGGCCGGGGGAGTCTTTTGCTCCTCCTCCTCGAGAAGGGCGATCTCCCTGAGCTTCTCCCTCGCCCAGGCGTTCTCCGGATCGAGCGCCAGCACGTCGCTCAGCGTTTTCTCGGCCTTCCCCTTCGTCTCGGGATTATAGGAGACGAGGACGGCTCGGGCCCGCCTCAGGGCGGCTTCGACCTCGGCCCTGTCGGAACACCTCTTGACTTCGTCGAGCAGCGAAATGATCTCGGTGTTGGAGGGGTCGCGCTCGATGGCCTGTACGAGGTATTCCTTCGCTGAATCGAGGTTGTTTATGGCGAGGTGGCACCTCGCTATCTGAACGAGCGGAACGGGGTCGTACGGCTTGATGCCGAGGTAGAGCGACAGCTTGGGGATTGCCTGGTCGTACTGGCCCCTGCTCATGAAGCGCTCCGCCTCGGCCAGGAGCTTGCCGGTGAGCATCTTCTCCGTCCGGGCCAGCTTGTCGCGGGCCCAGGTCGCGTCGGGTTCCTGCTGGAGCCCCCTCAGCAGCAGCTCGCGTGCGTACTCGAGCTGGCCCCGTTTCTCGTAGATCTGTGAGAGCTGCCAGATCGCCGACGTGAACGAGTCGTCGTGCTGCAGGGATTTCATCAGGTAGGCTTCGGCCTTTACGTTGTCGCCCCGGACGATAGATTTCTGCGCCTCGACGAAGAGGCGTTCCGCCTCGATCCTGGACGAGGACTGGGCATGAAGACAGGGGGCAAGCATGCCCGCCGTCAGAAAAACGGCCGAAATCACAGCGATCACCTTCATTTATCACACTCCGGGGGGAATATCCGCAAAAACCGTTCCAGACCCTTGCGGGGGCTTTAACTATCTGTTGATTTTGGGCCTCAGCTTCTGTT
Organism: Candidatus Krumholzibacteriota bacterium; assembly: GCA_030609325.1. Taxonomy (GTDB): domain Bacteria; phylum Krumholzibacteriota; class Krumholzibacteriia; order Krumholzibacteriales; family Krumholzibacteriaceae; genus JAUWCL01. The sequence continues at coordinate 23,907 of JAUWCL010000015.1, read as the reverse complement.
AGACTCTCGGAACTTGTAGCAATTTCAAGGTTTAAGATAGCATATCGGGTTATTTTTCAAGCCGTTCGATACGGCCGTGGGGAGGATGAAATGGATTTCGAACTGACCACCGAACAGAAGGATATTCAGGAAGCGGCAAGCAGCTTTGCAAAAGGTGAATTCACAAGGGAGTTGGCCCTTAAGCACGAGGAGGAGCATTCCTTCCCGAGGGAACTCTGGCAGAAAGCCAGCGAGCTGGGCTTCATCGGGCTGCATTTTCCCACCGACGCGGGCGGCTCGGGCCTCGGCCTAGTCGAGAACATCCTCGTCGTCGAGGAGTTCTGCAGGCGCGATTCCGGTCTCGGAACAGCCCTGGCCCTCTCCGATTTCGCCTCCGAGATCATCATGCGGTGTGGTTCGGACGAGCAGAAGCAGAAGTACCTCACCGCCGTGGCCCAGGGTAAGATGATCTCGGCCGGCGCCTTCACCGAGGCGAACCACGGCAGCGACATCACGCGAATGGACACGAGGGCGGTCAGGGACGGCGATTCGTGGGTGATAAACGGCAACAAGATGTTTATCACAAACGGGCAGATCGCTGATTTCTACATCGTGCTCTGCCAGACCGACGACAACGCCGAGCCCTCGTACAGGGGGATGGCGACGATACTCGTCGAAAAAGATACCGAGGGACTCTCGACAGAGGACGTCGGCACAAAGATGGGCATCAAAATGACCTCGACTGCCGAAGTGATATTCGACAATGTACGCGTGCCCGCGGGCAACCTCATCGGCGAAGACGGAAAGGGTTTCTACCAGGTTCTCGAGTTCTTCGACGAGAGTCGCGTCGAGATCGCCGCGACGGCGCTCGGCATCGCCCAGGGAGCATTCGAAAGGGCTATCGACTATTCGCTCGAGCGCGAGCAGTTCGGCAGGCCGCTGGCGAAGTTCCAGGTCACACAGCACAAGCTCGCCGACATGGCCACAGCTATCGAGTACGCGAGACTGCTCACATACAAAGCCGCGTGGAACTTCGACCAGGGGCGGATCGATCCCAAGCTGACTTCGATGGCGAAGTACGTAGCCGCCAGGACCGCGGTCCAGGTGGCCGACGAGGCGATCCAGATCCTCGGCGGATACGGCTATATGACCGAGTACGAGGTCGAGCGCTACTATCGGGATGCGAAGATCGCAGAGATCTACGAGGGTACGAAGGAGATTCAGAAGAACACAATCGCCGGCCTGCTGATCAAGGAGCGCTGATGGTGCCGCACGGTCTTGTCCTGAATAGGAAAACCGGAGTCTCCAATGCTCTGGCTGTCTCTCTGGCGGTCGCGGCTGCCGCATTCCTGCTCGTATCCTGCTCGGGGGATGGAGACGGCGCGAAAACGTCTGCCGACGACTCCGATACCGGGAAGGCGCCCGCTGCGGCAGAGACCGCCGGGGAGCGGTCGGTATCGGATGTCACATTCGTGACTCTCGGCGGCGAGGAGAAGAAGATATGCGACTACGGCAGGATGATACTGCTGGTCAATTACATCGAGACGTGGAATGCCGACTCGAAGAAGCTCGTGCCGATCATGAACGAGATCCAGCGTAAATTCGGAAGGAACGTGACGGTTCTCGGGATAGTCACCGGCAAGGGGGGGGTGTCTGCGGTGAGGTCGTTTGTCAAAGCCAACGACGTTCGGTTCGAGGTGCTTTTGCCGGGCGGCGATCCGGGCCTCTTCGGCAGGGCCAGCAGGTTGCCGACCACTCACGTCGTCACGAGGGAAGACGAGCTGTTTTACAGGCTCGAGGGACTTCACTCTCAGAAACAGTACGAGGACGTCATACTCGCGATGTACCGCCGGCGCATGTGACGGTTTCCGCCCCGATTTCGCCGGAACAGGGAGACCAGGATGCCGCTCGCTTTCACTCAGGACCAGCTTGCGCTGATAAACCTTCTGCTGAGGCTCGTCGTTATGGCGGGGATAACGAGCCTCGTGCTCGGATTCCGCTTCACCGGCGACATACTCGTGAAGGTCTCTGTCCCCGCGCGAGAAAAGGTCAAGCTGACAGTGCTGCTCGCCGTGATATTCTCGGTGGGCGTGCTGATAAGGAAGATGTCGGCGCAGGCCGCGATGGACCTCTCGCTCGAGGGCGCGATAGCAGCCGGACTGATCGGCGGGACGTGGGTCGGCGCCGGGACGGGATTCGCCATCGGGCTGACCTGCTTCCTCATCGGAGAGACGGTCTCCCTGCCGTTCTACTGCGTCGCAGGTCTCGTCTCGGGGTTCAGCTACTCCAGGCTCGGCAGGGGAGGCGAGGTGTGGAACTTCTCGCTCAACCCCTTTCTTGCCGTCTACAACTTCCTAGAGCGCCTCGTCCACGGCGCTCTCGACAGGAACTTTATCCCCGTGGTGCTGTGCATCGGTTTTGCGCTCCTGCGGTACGCACTCCTCGAGAGGTGCGGGACGGCGGGGCTGATATACGGATATCCCGTGAGGGACTGGCTCTTCATAACGATCGACCTCGCCGTGCTCATCTACACGGTGGGGATGGCGCTGAAGCTCACCGCAAACGCCCGTGATGAGCTGATACACCGGGAGGAAGAGAAACAGCTCGTCCACGCAAGGCTGACCACGCTGAGAAGCCAGATAAATCCCCATTTTCTCTTCAATACGCTCAATTCGATAACATCGCTGATCAGGACCGACGCGGATCGGGCAAGGGAGATGACAAGGCGGCTGTCGTCGATATTCAGGAAATCGCTCGACGAAACGGGGGACACGCATTCGCTCGCGGGCGAGATCGATTTCCTCGACGACTATCTCTCAATCGAGAGGGTACGGTTCGGAGACGACAGGTTCGAGGTCGTCAAGGAGTTCGACGAGAGGACCCTCGGCGTCCAGGTGCCTTCGTTGCTTCTCCAGCCGCTCGTGGAGAACGCCGTCAAGCACGGCATCGCCTGCAGGACCGAAGGCGGCAGGGTCTGCATCGGGTCCGCCCCGGTCAAAGGCGGCACCGAGATAACTATCGAGAACGACGGCCCCGAGACGGGCCCGCTCGTTATAGGCTCGCTCTTTTCAAGGGGAGTGGGTCTGAAGAACGTTGCCGAGAGACTCGATATCTACACGTGCGGAGAGGGCAGAATCGAGATATGCTCGCGTCCCGGAGGGGGAGCGATCGTCAGGCTCTTTATCCCTGAGTCCGCCGGAAGGGGGAAGGAAGTTGCCGGTACGTGCACTGATCGTGGATGACGAGAAGCTCGCGCGCGACGAGATGAGATTCCTGCTCGAGCAGGTTGTAGACATCGAGGTGGTGGGCGAGGCGGCCGGCGGGGAGGAAGCGGTCGCGATGGTGACCGATCTTTCTCCGGATATTATTTTCCTCGATATACAGATGCCTGTTCTCGACGGGTTCGGTGTCGTAAGAAGGCTCGTAGATTCGGGCGACGTTCCTCTCGTGGTGTTCACGACGGCGTACGACCAGTACGCAATCAGGGCTTTCGAGATAAACGCCGTTGATTACCTGCTCAAGCCGGTCGAGAAGGACCGTCTCGAAGGGGCGATCGAACGGGCGAGAGCGATCATGCCCTCTCGCGGCGAGTTCGTCGAGAAACTGAAGAAACTGACCGAGGGTATCCATGTCGGCCGGAAATTCCTGCCCAGGATCGTAGTGAAGAAAGAAGGCGGGATGGACCTGATCGACACCGGCAGGGTCGCGATGCTCGAGAAGCGCGGCCGCGAGGTGATCGCCCACACGGACAACGGCGATTTTGTCACGAACTACGTCGACCTCGACGAGCTTGAGGCCCAGCTCGACCCGGCGGTCTTCCTGCGGCTCGGCTCCGACGGGATCGTCAACGTCGGAAAGATCGGCGAGATAGTCCCGTGGTCGGGCGGCAACTACATCATGACGCTGGAGGACAGCTTCTCGACGGAGATAAGGCTGACGAGGACGCAGGCCCAGCTTCTCAAAAACAAGGCAGAGGGAAAATAGAGGGAGGCCCGATCTTGTCATCCGGTTACGATCTTGTCGTGCTGGGGGGAGGCCCCGCCGGCTACCCGGCCGCAATAAGGGCCGCGCAGCTCGGTGCGAGCGTCTGTCTGATAGAGGAGGACAGGCTCGGCGGCGTATGTCTCAACAGGGGCTGCATTCCGACGAAGACCCTTCACGGTCTGGCGCACCTCATCGAGCTCGCCGCAACGGGGCAGGAGTCGGGTGTCTCGGGCACGATATCGGTTGATCCCGCCGCTCTCATGGCGCACAAGAACAGCGTGGTTGACAGCCTCGTCGGCGGCGTAAGAAAGATCCTCAGGGGCCGCAACATCGACATCGTGGAGGGCCGCGGCCGTCTCGTATCGCCCGGCAAGGTCGAGGTCGAGGGTCACGGTGCGGTCGTCGGCCGGTCGGTGATAGTTGCCACCGGTTCGTCGGAGATCGAGCTGCCGGGAATGGAGTTCGACGGGAAGACCGTGCTCAGCTCCACCGAACTGCTCGACATCGGGCGGGTGCCGGAGAGCATGATAGTCGTGGGTGGCGGAGTGATAGGGTGTGAGTTCGCGTCCGTTTTCAACGCCTTCGGCACGAATGTGACGATCGTCGAGATGCTCCCCTCGATAATCGCGACAGAGGACATCCACATAATAAGGTTCCTCCAGACCTACCTGAAAAAGAAGGGCATCAAGCTGAACCTCGGGACGAAAGTCTCGTCGCTGGAGAAGACCGGCGACGGGGTGAAGGCGGTCCTGGAGAGCGGCGAAGATATCAGTGCCGAGATCGTGCTCGTCTCGGTCGGCAGGAAGCCCAATATCGCCGGCATCGGTCTCGAGGAGGCGGGAATCGAGGCGTCGAAGGCGGGGATCACCGTCGACGGAGGGATGCGGACGAATGTCGGCGGAATCTTCGCGGCGGGGGACGTCATCGGGGGATGGTTTCTCGCCCACGTGGCGACCCGCGAGGGAGTCGTAGCCGCGGCAAACGCCCTCGGGAAGGGTGGCGAGATCGATTACAGCGCCGTGCCGGCGACGATATATACCCTTCCCGAGATTTCGCGCGTCGGGCTGACCGAACGGGAAGCGAAGGAGAAAGGGATCGAGACCGCCGCTGGAAGGTTTCCGTTCGCCGCCAACGGCAAGGCGAAGGGGATGCGCGAGGAGGAGGGATTTGTCAAGTGGGTCGCCTCGAAGGAGGATGGCAGGCTTCTCGGCCTACACATCATAGGGCCGCAGGCGACGGAGCTCCTCTCGGCCGGGATCGTGGCGCTGGGCAGGAAGCTCACCGCCCATGACTTCGCCGATTCGATATTTCCTCATCCGACGCTCTCCGAAGCTCTTGCCGAGGCCGCCGAGGCGATCGAGGGCAAAGCGATCCACATTCTCTGATATTGCTGTTTTCGAAGATTGCCAGGAGACACGCACAGATTTCCCGGAGGTATGTCCTGATGATCCGATTTGTTGAATCGGTGGTCCGATACCGCGCCGCCGGCATTATCCTGTTCATTGTCATCGCCGCAGCGACAGCCGTATACGGCTCGGCTTCGAAGGATTCCGACAATTCTCCGGAGACGGTCACCCGCCCCGGCGGACTCGAGATAGTACTCGATCGCCACCCCGGCTCGGGCTCTGTCCTCGTGGCCGTGGCCGTAAGGGCCGGATCGGCATACGAGACCCCCGATACGCGCGGCGTCACGCACTTCCTGGAGCATCTGCTGTTCGACGGCTCAGAGAGGTTCACCCGCGAGGAGATAAGCGGATGGGTCGACGACAACGGCGCATTCCTCAACGCATTCACGAGGAAGGAAGTGACGGTTTATTTTCTTCTCGCCCGCTCCGACCTGCTCGAGGAATCGATCGAGATACTGTCCCAGATGCTCCTTCATCCGGTATTCGCACCGGCCGAGATCGAGAAGGAGCGGAAGGTCGTGCTGGAGGAGATGAGCCAGGGGCTCGACAATCCCCGTGAGGCCGTCTCGAGGGCGGCCGATGGTTACCTCTACAGGGGATCATCCCTGAGCGAGCCGGTCATAGGCTATCCGTCGACGATCGAGAGTGTCTCGAGGGACAGGGTCATCGAATACTACAGGTCCCGCTATACGCCGGGCAGGATGAGGATATTCGTGACGGGAGATTTCGAGCGCAGCAGGACGCTCGGCTGGATAGACGATTATTTCACTGCCGCCGGCAGCATCGGCGTCGGAAGCGTCAAAAGCGGTGGGAAAGGCCGGGCCGTGGAAGAACCGGTACTCGAGCCTAGATGGAGCGGAGAGGTCACGGCCCGCGTCGTGCAGGGCGCCGGGGGCAGGGTCGATCTCCTCGTCCGGATGCCTGCGGCGGGTGAGAAGCTCTTTCCCGCGGCGCTGCTGCTCGCCGAGATGCTCGGGGCGCCGTCGTCCCCGCTGAAGGAGGCGGCGAATCAGGCTGGCCTGCCGGAGCCTTTCGTCGGGCTCGAGGTGCACGAGGATTTCGCCGCGCTGCGGGTCAGCGTCGAGGGACAGGACAGCGATCCTGTTAATCCTGACAGGCTCCTGGGAGCGATCACGGACCTGGCGGAGTGGAAGCCGGATGAAAAGGAGCTCGAGAGGGCGAAGATATCGTTCGCGTCATCGGACATGTTCGACAGGGAGAGGTACCACTTCTACGTGATGCTCAACGGCGAGGCGATGGCTGTCACCGGGGCCGGCTGGTTCGAGGCGGTATCGGCGGTCGAAAGGGTCAAGCCGGGACAGATCGCGAAACTCGTGAGCGGATATCTCAGCGAGCCGGAGTTCAACGGATTCTCGGCGATTCCCCGGGCGCCCGATGTCAGGATGGAACAGGGAAAGGCGATATTCGAGACCTTTCCCGGAGGGCTGACCGCAGGTGTCAGATACCGGGAGGGCTCTCCGGTCGAGGCGCTGAGCCTTCTTTTCCCTGTCAGGACATGTGCCGGGCACGCGGAGAGCGATGCAGTCTCGGTCCTGCTTATCATCATGGAGAATTCGGCCGGAGGCCGCAAGCTGAAGGAGGACCTCGCCGCCATAGGCGCCAGGATCCAGTGGAGTGACAATCCGTACATCCCTATGGACGATTATCTTATCAATCCGGCCTGGACGTTCATCAGGCTGGAGGCGCCTGCCGGGAAGATGAGGGAAGCGGCCGGGATGCTGCAGCGTTTCCTCTCGGAGCACGAGATGCCTCAGGCCGATATAGATGCGGCTGCGCCTTTCGTAGCGAGAGAAGTCGGGATCCGGTCCGGGCACTCATCCGCGGCGCTGAAAAAGGCCGTATACGGCGGTCTCTTCCCGGTCCACAGATTCGGAGAAGCCCCTTACAGGTCTCCGGGGAGGTGGGTGGCTCCTGATTCGGCCGATATGCTCGATACCCGACTCGAGCTCTTCCGGTACAGGGGTTCCGTGGTGACGCTGGTCACTGCATTGGAGGAGCCCGAAGCGATGGACCTTCTCCGGGGGGTCTTCGGCGATTTTTACGTTTCGAGCAGAAAACCCTGCTGGACAACTGAACGTGATTACGAGTCCGGCACGGTCGACGGCGATTCACCGGGAAGCGGCGCCTATCTGGCGGCTTCCTGGCGGGTCGACGACCTCTCCGCGGGGGAGATAGCGGCACTGGCCGTCGCCTGCGAGATCCTCAGCAGACGTATGCAGCTCGACATCAGGGAGACGAGGGGGCTGGCCTATTCGACGGGGTGCTCGATGACGCAAGTCGGTGGCCATGCAGTAATTACGGCGGGACTGGGTACCAGGGGAGAAAACGCCGACAAGGCTGAAAAGGCCCTTAGGGAGAACATAGAAGGGATTTCAGCCGATCCTGTAACCGCGGAGGAAACGGCCACAGCGAAGAGCCGCCTCGTGTCGAGGCTCTCCAGAAGGGAGCTCTCATGCGCCGGAGAGGCGCTAGGGATGGGCCTGGACCACCTTTACAGGGGTGGAACGGACCGCTTTGGGCTTATCGCGGCGGCCCCGTTCGAGGCCGTCCGGGAGATAGCCGGCCGCCTTGCGTGGGAAAAAGCCCTGTTCGTGCGTCTTCTGCCCGGCGAAAACGATATCGAAAAAAAATCGATGCCGCCCGGGATGATGCGACGATAATCATTGACCGGATTCGAGGATTTATATATTTAATAGGAACGGTTTTGGAGATTAACCATCTCAACGGAGGAAAAAATGGCTCACGTGATCAATGACGAGTGCATCAGTTGCGGTGCCTGTGAACCGGAGTGTCCGGTAGAGGCGATCAGCGAGGGCGACGACAAGTACGTCATCAACGCCGATACCTGCACCGACTGCGGTGCCTGCGTCGACGTCTGCCCGACAGAAGCAATCCATCCGGAATAATCCGTCAGGCCCTTACCTGAAAAGGGTGAATATGTCAAAGAAGTACCGTTTGACGGCCATGGCTTCGTGTTCGGGCTGAGCTTCCAAGCTCAGCCCGACGGAGTTGTGGCCAGTTTTACAGAAGATGCCCCCTCAGGATCATCCCGACCTGATCGTCGGCACGAGCCAGTCGGATGACAGCGGCGTAGTGCGCATAAGCGACGACAGGGCGATTATCCTCACCGTCGATTTCTTCCCCGCAATAGTGGACGATCCTTACGTGTTCGGGCAGGTCGCTGCTGCGAACGCGATGAGCGACGTCTACGCTATGGGCGGGGAGCCCGTAGCGGCGCTCAACATCATCGGCTTTCCTGAGGGGAAGCTCGAGATCGAGGCGCTCGAACTCCTGATGCGGGGCGGTGCCGACAAGGTCAACGAGGCGGGTGCCGTAATCGTCGGCGGGCACACGCTCAAGGACTCCGAGCTTAAGTACGGCCTCTCCGTGGTCGGTACGATCCATCCCGACAACGTCGTGCTCACCGCGGGCGCCAGGCCGGGCGACGCGATCGTCCTGACGAAGCCGCTCGGCACCGGCATCTACTCGACGGCGCTGAAGAACGGGGCCCTCGACGCGGAGCAGGAGAGACTCTTCATCGATCAGATGATCGCCCTCAACGCACCGGCGGCCAGGGCAATGGTCGCGGCGGGTGCTCACGCGTGCACAGACGTCACCGGATTCGGGCTGGCCGGCCACGCGCTCGAGATGGCCGACGGCTCGGACATCACGATCGCGATCTACATGGAAGCCGTTCCCCTTCTTCCCGATGCTGCCTACTTCGCCTCGCACGGCTTTCTCACCGGCGGTGGAATGTCCAACCTGGAGTACACGAACATTTCCCTGGAGGTCGAGGGCAGTCTGACGAGGGAACAAAAGATGCTCCTGCACGACCCGCAGACCTCCGGCGGCCTGCTGATATCACTGCCCGCAGAAAAGGCGCAGGATCTCGCAGATAGTCTCAGGAATTCCGGCGCCGGGTATGCCGCCGTCATAGGGGAGGTGCTTCCGCAGGCCGACAAGCCGCTCCTGATCCGGGTTTAAGCCGGATCGACCTCATTCCGTTGACTGAGCCCTGAATCAACGCCCTGAATCCGACTCTTTCCGCCTCAGCTTTGCTTCCTCCAGACTGAACAGGCATCCGCAGTAGTCCTGTCTCGTCAGGCCGTACTCGCGGCTTTTCCTGCAGCTTTCCTGGAATCCGCCCTTTTTCTTGAAGTCCGCCTCGAGGAACATGACGCCGTGCTTCTCTCCGGAAGCCCGGCCTTCCTCGACGATCCAGGCGTGGATCTTGTGAGGGCTGACCGACAGGGTCGTGGTGAAGAGGCCGATTCCGGTCTCTGCCGCCTTTCTCGCCGTTTCCTCGAGCCTCAGGCGGTAGCAGACCCGGCACCTCTCGCTCTTCTCGGGAAGGTGGGCGTACGGGGCGATCGCCGTGTTCCATTCCTCGAACTCTTCCGGTCCTTCGATCAGCGGGATCCCCAGGTGCCCGCAGACCGTTCTTACCTCGCCGAGCCTCAGCCGGTATTCGGCCTCAGGCTGGATGTTCGGATTGCAGTAATACGCGGCGACGTCGTATTCCTGCTGGAGGTATTCGAGGACGTAGCTCGAGCACGATGCGCAGCATGCGTGGACGAGAATTCGTTCGGTGGATTCCATCGCTCAGTGGGGGATTGGGGAGCCGCCGCTTCCGCCCGGTCTGCCGGGCGCCTCGGATGCGAGCCCGCCGCCCTCGGCGAAGTATTCACCGCGCGGGTCGCGGATCGGCACCGATCTCAGCTTGGACAGGAGCGAATCGCGCTTCGCCGTGAATGCGGCCATGTTCTCACCGCTTACGGGCTTCGCCGGGGGAAGCTTCAGCCTGCGGGGATTGACGTACCTGCCGTTCTTTTTGACGCGGTAATCGAGATGGGGACCGGTCGCGTAGCCGGTCGCTCCAACGTAGCCGATCACCTGGCCCTGTTTGACCTTCGTGCCCTGCTTGATACCCTTGCCGAAGCGGCTCAGGTGAAGATAGTAGCTGATGTAGCTGTTGTTGTGCCTGATCTTGACGTAATTTCCATTGGCCCTCGTCCTCGAGGCGGTCATCACCGTCCCGTCGCCGGTCGACTGGACGGGCGTACCCGTCGGCGCGGCGTAGTCGATGCCGAGATGGGGTGCGTACCTGTGAAGCACGGGATGGAAGCGCCTCTTGCTGTATCCCGAGCTGATCCGCGTATACGAAAGGGGCGCCTTGAGGAGCTGCTTGCGCAGCGATTTGCCCTCGTCGTCGAAATAATCGGGGAAAACCTTCTCGTTATCGAAGAGGAAGCAGTAGCGGCTGTTACCACTCGTGTTGAACTCGGCGGCGATTATAATTCCGACCTCCGTTTTCTCCTCGTGGTCGGGGCCGTCGAGCATCCTGCGCTCCTCGTAGATTACTCGGAAAAAGTCGTTCTTTCTGATCTCGGTGAAGAAATCTATGTCCCATGCATAGATATCGACTAGCTTCGCGCCGAGCTCGATCGGCAGGTCCTGGTCCATGACCGACATGAAGAGCGACTGGGTGATGATTCCCGAGGCTTCCCTTATCGTGACTTCGTAGGGGTACTCCCTGCATTCGACCTCGATCCCTTCAGCGGAGCAGACTATCTCGACGTAGCCCGTCTCGTTGATAGAGAGAAGGATCCTCTCTATTGCGCCGCCGTCGCCGGTGAATATCTCGTATTTCTGCCCCGGTTGGATCCTGCCGAGATCGTATACCGGTTTGGCCCTGCCGGCGATGTCGTAGATCTGCCGGGGCGTGGCGCCGCAGGCGGTCATTATGTCGAAGAAGCTCGAGTTTTTTCTGATCTTGCCGGTATATTTCGGTTCGGGGGGAGGTGGGGGCACGGATTCCGTGAGGCCGGAAGCGGCTTCGGCAACCATAGACGCGGGGGTGGTCTCCGGCTCCCCCTTCGGCGCCTCCCTGTTCGAAGACGTCATGAGGACCGCGGAGACGATCACCGCGATTATCACGAATATCGTTATTTTCTTTTCCCTGTTCATCATCCTGCCCGTCTGTTTGGTGTAAAATATCCACATAGCGGGAAGGTCGTCAAGTAAAAGTGCGTATTTCAAGCGGATTGCAAGATACGGACCGCTTGAACGCTTCCGCGGCAGGCTTTATCATGTCAGTGGCTGACAGGATACACAGAGAGGGCTCGATAGCCGTGACGGAAGACAGCGGACACGATTTGAGAAACGAGCTGGAACGGCTCAAAAAACGCGCCAGAGTGGTTTTCGGCGTCTGGAAAGAGACCGGGACGTCTCCCGCAGCGCAGGTCCCTCCCGTTCCCGAGGCGCCGCCCGCCGGCGAGAGACCGCTCGCGGGGGAAGGCCCGCCGAAGCCGGAGGTGCCTGTTTTCGCCGATATCCCTGTTACCGACGAGCAGCTTTTTGCGGTGCCGTCCCCGGGCCGGATCGAGGATCTTGTTCCCGGCGAGGCGTTCGGGACCCCGGAGGGATGGTTCTACAGGATCCGCAAGCCGGCCGGAGAGATTTGGGAAAGAGGAGCAGCAGCGCATGCGGGATACCTGGAGGTCCTCGCTTCGTCGCCTGCGAAGATCCCCGCCGGATGCACCCCCCTGGAAACACTGACCCGTGCGCCGGCGGGATTAATAATCTACCTCGATCTCGAGACGACAGGTTTGCGCAACACGCCCCTTTTTCTCGTGGGGCTGATGTACAGCGAGGGCGAGGACCTCGTCGTAGACCAGCTCTTCGCGAGGGACTACACCGAGGAGCGTGCCGTCCTGTCTTTCGCATCCCGGATACTCGATTCCCGCGAGGTGTTGGTCACTTTCAACGGGAACACCTTCGACATCCCGTTCCTCGCGGACAGGATGATGTTCCACGATCTGCCGATGAGGATGCCCCGGTCACACGTCGACCTGCTGCCGATATCGAGATCCCTCATGAAGGGACGGACCCCGAACCACAGGCTCCAGACACTCGAACGGTACGTGCTCGGCAGGAAGAGGACCGGCGACATCCCCGGCAGCGAGATCCCCGGCGCCTATCACGAGTTTGTCCGCACGAAGGACGCGCGGCAGATGGCAGCCGTGATCCATCACAACCGCCTCGACCTTCTCTCGATGCTCGAGCTGATCACGGTTTATTTGAATAATATTTAAAAGGGCCGGAAAAACTCCACGCATGCATCAATGTAGGGGGCCGGCAACATTGTTACTTATCGGGGCCGGCAACATTATTACTGATTATTGTTACTAACGATTGCATCCGTCTGTTACCGCGGGTATCATAGTCGTCCCGGTCCCGGGGACCGCTGCGCGGCAATCTTCACCGCGCGCGCGGGGCCGGCAGCAAGGCGGGGCAGAGGGAAGGAACGCCTTGGACGTAAAGATATTTCTCGGCAGGGTGACAGTCGACGACCTGTACGACGGCCAGATCGTTCACAGCCATAAGATACCGTTGCGCAACGCCCGCTTCGGCGAGCTCGACGAGCCGCTCCCGGCAAGCCTCGCCGCCGTCCTGGCCGGCTTGGGGGTGGAGCATCTCTACACACACCAGGTGGAAGCGGTTGAAGCCCTTCGCGGCGGGACCGATACGGTGATCGTCACCTCCACGGCGAGCGGCAAGACCCTTTGCTACAACATCCCTGTCCTCGAATCCCTTCTGGATGATCCCGAGAGCAGGGCGCTCTATCTCTATCCGACGAAGGCCCTCGCGCAGGACCAGCTCAGGGTGCTGAAGCGCTACAGGGAGGGAGACGGGATCACCTTCGAGGCGGGGACGTATGACGGCGATACGCCCGGTCCGCTCCGCCGCAGGCTCCGCGACGGTGCGAACATCCTGCTGACCAATCCCGATATGCTCCACTCGGGCATACTCCCCAACCACGCCAGGTGGGCGCCGTTTATTGCGAGGCTCCGCTACGTCGTGATCGACGAGATTCACAGTTACCGCGGCGCATTCGGCTCGCACGTTGCAAACGTGATGCGGCGCCTCTCGCGGATATGCGACCATTACGGGGCGAAGCCGGTATTCGCAGCAAGCTCCGCCACCATCTATAATCCCGGCGAGCACGCCGGTCGCCTGCTCGGCCGGAAGATGAAGGTCGTCACGAAGGACGGCTCCCCGAGGGGACGAAAGACATTCCTCATGTGGAACCCGCCCAACCTTGACGCGGCGGGGATGGAGCGCAGGAGTTCCAATGTCGAGGCGGCCGAGCTCATCTCGCGCCTCGTCCTCGACGGAGTCCAGACGATCGCTTTCGTCAGGGCGCGTGTCGTCAGCGAGGTGATTACCAGATACGTTCGGGACCTGCTCTCGAAGCATAGGGCCTCGATGGCCGACACGGTCCATCCCTACCGCGGCGGATACCTCCCCGAGGAGCGCAGGGAGATAGAACGGCGTCTCTTCGAGGGCGAGCTCAAGGCGGTGATCAGCACCAACGCCCTCGAGCTGGGCATCGACGTCGGCGCGCTGCATGCCTCTGTCATCGTCGGGTACCCGGGGAGTATCGCATCGACATGGCAGCAGGCCGGCAGGGCCGGCCGCGGCATGGAGGACTCGCTGATAATATTTATCCCGCATAATACGCCGCTCGACCAGTATCTCGCCCGTAACCCCGACTACTTCTTCGGACGTTCTCCCGAGAACGCGATAATCGACCCGGAGAATCCGCATGTTCTTCTCGGGCAGATGCGCGCCGCTGCCTTCGAGCTCCCGCTCGCGGCGAAGGAGGTCGAGGGAATGGGCGAGTACGCCCCGGCGATCGCGCAGCTCCTCGAAGAGGAAAGGGATCTCAATTTCGTCAAGGGGAGCTGGTTCTGGCGGGGGCACGGCTACCCGAGCGCCGATGTAAATCTTCGCAACATCTCACCGAACATCTATACGATCGTCGACGAGTCGGACGGCAACAGGGTCATCGGCACGATCGATGAGGCGAGCGCGTTCCAGCAGGTACATACGCAGGCGATATACCTCCACGAGGCAGAGACGTATTTTGTCCGCGACCTCGATACGGATAAGAAAATAGCGTTCATAGAAAAAACGAATGTCGACTACTACACCCAGTCGATCACCGAGACCCAGGTCAAGGTCGACCGCGAAGAGAAGAACGGTCTGTGGAGGATAAGCCGGATCGCCTTCGGTGACGTTTCCGTGACCGATCTTACCTTCATGTTCAGGAAAATAAAGTTCGGCAGCCGCGACTCGATCGGCTACGGCAAGTGCGACCTGCCGCCGCAGGTGCTCGAGACGGTCGGTATGTGGATCGAGCCTCCCGGTGAAGCGCTTGCGGCGGTGCGCAAGTGGGGGAGGGTGCCGGCCGAGGGGCTCCTCGGTCTCTCCAACATCCTGAGAGAGGTAGTGCCCCTCTTCGTCATGTCAGACACGCTCGACATCGGGACGACGGTCAACTCGCGCTCGACCGGCGGGCCGGCGGTCTATATATACGACAAGTACCCGGGCGGGCTCGGCTTCGCGCTGAAGTGCTACGACATAATAGAGGAGATCATGCAGGCGTCGCTCGAGCTGATCCAGTCCTGCGAGTGCAGGAGGGGGTGTCCCTCCTGCGTCGGTTCCCCCATACCGCCGTTCATCCAGCTCGATCCCGACACGGGTGGGCGGGGGATGATTCCCGACAAGGAGGCCGCGCTCGTTATCCTGCACCTGCTCCTCGAGTTCGAGGCGTACGAGCCGGCCCCGCTCGAAGACGGCGGCGGCGGATACGCGGAGAGACCCGAGGGCAAGCCGCTGCCGACCGAGCTTGAGAACAAGCTGCGCAGGACGCTGCTGCGCAAGGGGGAGCGCGCCCGCAAGTCCTGACGGGGCAGGGGGATTCCGGCAGCGACCCCCGGGACCTGATGAATGATCATGGCAAATCGCACTATTTCCCGTCGGACGTTGACGACCAAATTCTCCTGTGCTATATTGCATCGATAATGCTGATCGAGTTGTTTACAGAGTAAGGTCAATCGGGTTTCACGGCGATCGCCGCGGAACCCTCGGTTTTCTTTAACCCGGGAGGAACCCGATGAGGGTTATCAAGCGTTACCGCATCCATGCGGGCACGTTTGCCTGGATCCTTCATCGCCTTTCAGGCCTCGGGCTGATCTTCTATCTGCTCCTGCATATATGGGTGATCAGCCACCTGTCCGGCGGTGAGGAATCCTTCGACGGGATAATGCACTTCTTCGGCGGCCCGCTCTTCAAACTGGCGGAGATAGGGCTCGTCGGGGTGATCTTCTATCACATGTTCAACGGGCTCAGGATCACCCTGATAGACATGGGCGTGATGGTCGAGAGGCAGAAGATGCTTTTCGTCATCGCCGTAGCGGTATGGCTTGCCTGCTGGGGAGCCTCCGGTGCGGTAATGATCTCGCGGATGATATCCGCGACGGGTTAGAAGGGAGGCCGCAATGAGATATAACGAGACCACGAGGTCGGGCGGCGCCCTCTGGTGGTTCTTCCAGCGCCTGAGCGGGCTCTATCTCGCCATCGTTCTGTTTACCCACGTCCTCGTCCTGCACGTTTTGATGAAGGACGAGCTCGCCTACGGCTCGATTGCCGATCGCGTGGCGACTCCTCTCTGGAAGACAATTAACATCTCGTTCCTCGTCGTGGCGCTGATGCACGGGCTGTACGGCCTGTGGATCGTCCTCGGCGACTACATCCACAGGCAGTGGATGAGGATACTTATCTGGTGCGCGATCGCCGTCATCGGGCTTGTATTTACTATTTACGGCGCCCTGACGATGATCTTGTTCCAGTACGGAGGTTGACCTGTCATGACGAATTTCGATCCCGAAACCATCCACGACGTCGAGGGGGTGCCGATTCACAGCGTGCATCGTCACGACGTGGTCATCGTGGGAGCCGGTCTTGCCGGGATGAGAGCCGCCTACGAGGCGTCGTCGGAGTTCGACGTGGCGGTTCTCAGCAAGGTTTTCCCGACAAGGTCCCACAGCGGTGCCGCCCAGGGCGGCGTGGCCGCCTCGCTCGCCAACGAGGAAGAGGACCACTGGGAATGGCACATGTTTGATACTGTAAAGGGGAGCGACTACCTCGGCGATCAGGACATCATCGAGACCCTCGTCAAGGAGGCCCCCGTCGTCGTGCGCGAGTTCGAGCACATGGGATGCCCCTTCTCGAGGACCCCCGAAGGACGTATCGCACAGCGCAAGTTTGGCGGCCACACGAAGGATTTCGGCAAGGGAGGTCCGGTGCTCCGCGCCTGCTACGCCGTCGACCGGACCGGCCACGCGATGCTCCACACTCTCTACGAGGTATGCGTGAAGAACGAGGTGAGGTTTTACCCCGAGTTCTTCGCACTCTCTCTCATAGTGAGGGACGGCGTCTGCCGCGGCCTCGTCGCGTGGGACATCATCAACGGCGGTGTTCACGTATTCCACGCGAAGACCGTCATGTTCGGAACGGGCGGCTACGGCAGGGTCTTCAAGATCACCTCTAACGCACTGGCCAACACAGGCGACGGTCTGAGCCTCGTGCTCAGAGCCGGCCTGCCGCTCGAGGATATGGAGTTCGTGCAGTTCCATCCGACCGGTCTCTACCAGCAGGGGATCCTCGTCAGCGAGGCTGCCCGCGGTGAAGGCGGATATCTGCTCAACAAGGACGGCGAGCGTTTCATGGAGAAATATGCGCCGTCGAAGATGGAACTTGCTCCGAGGGACCTCGTCTCCCGGTCGATACAGACCGAGATCAATGAGGGAAGAGGCTGCGGCGAGGACGGCTGCGGCGTCTATATCGACCTGAGGCATCTCGGCGAAGATAAGATCATGAAGCAGCTCCCGCAAATCCATGAGCTGGCCTGGAAGTTCCTCGGCATCGACTGCATCAAGGAACCGATCCCGATCCAGCCGACGGCGCATTACTCGATGGGCGGTATCCCCGTGGACATCGACTGTCAGGTGCTTGCCGACGGCAAGGAGAAGCCGGTCAGGGGCTTCTACGCCGCTGGGGAGTGCGCCTGCGTCAGCGTCCACGGAGGGAACAGGCTCGGCACCAACTCGCTTCTGGAGGCCTCGCTCTTCGGGCGCAGGGCCGGCAAGTCGATCGTGCGGTTCCTCCGCGAAACCCGGGCGTTCCCCGAGCTCCCGTCCGACGCGGCGGAGGAGGCTCTCGGAGAGGTAGAAAGGATTCTCTCCGCCGACGGTTCCGAGAAGGTCGGGATCATCAGGGAGGAGCTGCAGGAAAAGATGATGCTCGAATGCGGCATCTTCCGCGACGCCGGGAAGCTCGAGAAGCTCACCGGCGGGCTGCGCGAGCTCGGGAAGAGGTTCGAGAAGATAGGCATAGACGACCGCAGCGTAAAGTTCAACTACGACCTTCTCGAGGCGATCGAGCTCGGCCACATGCTCGACTTCACAGAGCTGATCGTGGCGGGGGCGCTCAGGCGCGAGGAGAGCCGCGGGGCTCACAGCCGCACCGACCACCCCGACCGCGACGACGATAAATGGCTCAGGCACACGCTGGCATGGAAACGAGACGGCAGAATCGAATTCGACTACAAGCCGGTCACCATAACCCGTTTCCAGCCTAAAGAGCGTAAGTATTAAAGGAGGCCCCGGAATGGCAATGATCACGTTCAGGATCAATCGGTACAATCCGGATGACGAGCGTCGGGGTCACTACGTGCAGGAGTATCAGCTCGACGTAGAGAAGGGCACGACGCTCCTCGATGCTCTCAACGAGATAAAGTGGAAGCAGGACGGGACGCTCACGTTCAGGAGGTCCTGCCGGAGCGGGATCTGCGGCTCGTGCGCGATGACTATCAACGGGGTCAACAACCTCGCCTGCGAGACGCAGGTGCTGGGGCTGGGCAACTCGACGGTCACCGTCGAACCGATGCGCGGATATCCCGTCATCAAGGACCTTGTTGTCTCCCTCGATCCGCTGGTGCGCGGCATACTGGCGGTGAAGCCGTATATGATCACGCACTCGCCGCCGCCGAGCGACCAGGAAAGGCTGCAGAGCCCCGAGGAGCGGGAGAAGATCGACGGGCTCTACGAGTGTATCCTATGCGGCTCCTGCACCTCATCCTGCCCCTCGTTCTGGGCGGACAAGGAGTACATCGGCCCGCACGCCTTCCTCAAGGCGTACAGGTTCATCGCCGACAGCAGGGACGAGGGGAGCCGGGAGCACCTCGAGGCGCTCGACGACAGGCACGGTCTGTGGCGTTGCCATACGATCTTCAACTGCGTCGAAGCGTGCCCGAAAGACCTCAATCCGACAAAGGCGATCTCCGAGCTCAAGAAGGAACTCGTCAGGCGCAAGCTCGGTTAGAGGAAGGCGGCGGCCCGACGTCGTCGCAGCTCGCGATCAGAAGACATACCGGGCGGATGCATCCGGCAGCCACCCGGTTTTTTTATCGGCTCTCCGCGGACTTTTCTCTGTGGAACCTCGCGGCGTTTTGAAATATAATCCTCCAGACGATCTTTCGATCGCAAAAGGAGGAACCGATGCCAGGCTTCACGCGTAGAACCTTTCTGAAGATGTCCGCGGCCCTCGGCGCCGCCGGCGGGTTGATCCCCATAGACAGGTTGTTCGCCGGTCCCGCCGGGAGTGGCGGCAGGGGCGGCCCCGTCGTGATATCGACATGGAAACATGGGGTCGCAGCGAACGACGCCGCGTGGAATATACTCTCCTCGGGAGGGACGGTTCTCGATGCGGTCGAGGCCGGCGTGCAGGTTCCCGAGGCCGATCCCGGGGTCAGGAGCGTCGGTTATGGCGGTCTCCCCGATGAGGACTGCAGGGTCACGCTCGACGCGTGTATAATGGGACCGGACGGGAACTGCGGTTCGACGGCATTCGTTCAGGGATACAAGCATCCGATATCGATCGCCCGCAGGGTGATGGAGGACACTGATCACGTGATGATCGTCGGTGGGGGCGCCGAGGAGTTCGCGCGCAGGGTCGGGTACGAACGCGAGGACCTGCTGACCGAGGAAGCAAGGAAGGCCTGGGTGGAGTGGAAGTCGGGGTTGAGTGGGAAGGACGACTGGTTTCCCGGGGGCGAGAAGAACCACGACACGATCGGAATGGTCGCGCTCGACGCGGCCGGCGATCTTGCCGGCGCCTGCACGACCTCGGGTCTGGCATTCAAGATACACGGGCGAGTGGGGGATTCGCCGATAATCGGCGCGGGGATGTACGTCGATAACGAGGTCGGCGCCGTCGCGGCGACCGGCAGGGGAGAAGCCGTCATCAAGACATGCGGCAGCTTCCTCGTAGTGGAGAACATGCGCAGGGGGATGTCCCCGGAGAAGGCCTGCAGGGCCGCTCTCGAAAGGATATTCGAGAAGCACGGCGGGAAGGTCGATTTCCAGGTTGGCTATATTGCTGTAAATAAAAAGGGCGAGATCGGCGCGTTCTCGCTCACCGAAGGATTTTCGTACGCCCTGGCGAGAGACGGGAAGAACGAGCTGATCGAGTCCGGGCATCTTCAGTGAGCGGCGGATCGGGATGGCTCCTCCGGGGCCGGATCCCGGTTCGTGGCCTGATCGTACGAAGAAGATCGAAAGGGGAGAATGTGGCTTCCATGACAGTATCGGGCAGATTCGTTAAATTGACGCTGGCGCTGGCCGCCTCCGCGGCGCTGATCGCGTCGTGCTCGGGGAGCGTGAAGGATCCGGAAGACGCCGTCGACAGGATGTTAAAAGCGTACGGCGGAGAGAGGAACATCCCCCTGCTTACGAGCTTTGAGGGTAGGGGATTCAGGAAGCAGCTTCCGCCGGGACATGTCGCGACAAATTATCCCTTCGACATATTCCAGAGGGGAATGGAATACAAGACGAAGACATACAGGATCCTCGAGGGCCAGGTCGTCGATCTTCAGCTCCTCGTAGTAAACGAGAGCGAGAGGTTCGCGTGGTCGCACGGGACGGGGGAGGCGGTCGTACCCGAGTGGGAAGTCGAGATGATCGGATACAGGTTCCCGATGATCCTCGAGTGCCTGAACGCCGGCGGGCACGTCCTGGAGCATGTCGAGAGCAAATACTGGGACGGCCTGTATCACATCAGGTTCGAGGAGAAGGACAACATCGTCGATGTAGGCCTCGACGAGGAATCGTTCCTCGTCAGGCAGGTCGTAATAGGCAGCGTTTCCAATTCGAGCTTCTCCTTCAGGGAGGAGTACGGAGATTACGTCAGGACAGACGGTATCTGGTTTCCCAACAGGTTTATCGGCTACTACAAGGACGTGACATACTTCGAGTTTCTCATACCGATCGTCAGGTTCGGCATCGAATTCTCCGACGACGTCTTCACAGTGATGGAGAGCGATACCGCGGCTGCGATGCCCTGATTTGCAACCTGCCCTGATCAGGACAGTTATGCATTCTTGAAACCCGGTTTGTCGGCCCGGCGGGCCGTGTTCCCTTTGGCATGCTAAATGCATTGTTTTTCCGCAACGGAGCGGCGCCGGATGCGCTTGTCCCGCTTGGGAGAATTTGCGGGGAATCGGAGCTTTTCCTGATCGACATCTTGTGGGAGGACAACAGTGGAAAAACGGATTCGAGCATCTCATATTGTTATTCTCACAGCAATCTCGTGCTTTCTCTTCGCGTGCGTCATCTCGTCACCCGTACTGTTCACAGGCGCCGAATCGAGGAACGGGGATCCCGCCGCGGAGGCGTCGATACTCGCCGAGAGGCATCTCGACAGGGCGATGGAAGAGATGAAGTGGACGGGAAACTGCTCCGCGGAAGGCCGGATCTTGAGCTGCGACGACGGCTTAGGCGCGGTCTACCGGCTCGACACGAGGGTCGTTCGCGGGCCGTCCGGTGAAGTCAGTAGGGTATCGGTGCGTGTGAAGTGGAAGGGACCGCTAGGCGGCGGGGCGGTAGTGGCGACCGGGATATGCGGCGAGGATCCGGGATACGGCCGGGACGCGATGAGCGGTGGGCTCGTGAACGGTGGACTCGCGAAAATCGATCAGGCCGATATCGGAAAGACCGATAAGGAGCTGCCGAGGTCAGAGAAGCTCGCTGACTCTGAAAAGTGACCTGAACTCGTACCCGGCGCTGGCAATCCTGTCCACGGCGCCTTCTTCCCTGTCGACAAGCACGTGAACCGCGGCGATCTCGCCGCCTCCGGCCTCTATGGCCTCCGCAGCCCTGAGAAGGGACCCGCCGGTGGTGACGACGTCCTCGACTATTATTACCTTCATGCCTGTCTCGAGCTTTCCTTCGACGAGCTTCTGCGTGCCGTGACCCTTCGCTTCCTTTCTGATGAGAAAGCCTTCCTTCTCCTCGCCACGCTTTGCCGAGAGGGCGAGCAGCGCCCCGATGATCGGATCGGCGCCGATAACCGGACCGGCGAACGCGTCGTATTCGAGGTCGCCCAGGCTCTCGAGCAGGAGCTTCGCGGAAAGGTACAGGCCCTTCGAGTAGAGGGTCGTCATCTTGCCGTTGATGTAATAGGTGCTCTTCTTGCCCGAGACCAGTGTGAAATCACCCTTGAGGATCGATCGCTCGATCAGGATCTTCTTAAGTTCTTCCCTATCGTTCAATGCTGTCTCCACCTTTCAAGACCGCGGTTTCCGCGCCGTGTCGCGGGCCGGCTCAGTAGTCAGTGTAAAAGGATATTCCGAGAGTCACCTGGAAAAAGTGCGCATAATCCTTGCCCGTGTAAACATAGATGGGCTGCCTGTAATCGGTGCCCGAGAATACGTAGTGCCACTTTCCGCCGAGATTGAGATAGATACCGCCCTTCGTCAGGCGCCGCGAGAGTTCGCATCCGGCATAGATACCCAGTTGGTTTTTCGTGATGCGTCCCTCGTAGAGGGCGCCGGTAGGAATCGACGATGTGCTTGTGTACAGACCGCCGCCGAACTCGCCGCTGGCCCTGAGTTTCTTCGACAGATCGGTCTTCGCCATCAGGCATCCGGTGAGGGAGTAGATCATGAAATCGATTGTCTGCCTGATCCCGAGGAACTCGAGGTCCTTTTCGGGAAGCTGGGATTTGCCGAAATCGTGCCCCGACAGAGAAATGCCGAACGCCGACAATGATGTCAGACCATGGTAGAAATAGATCTCGAGCTCGCTCCCCGACCCGAAAGCCTTGTCAAGCCCCGACGTGCTGTGTATGCCGCCGATCCTGATTCCAAGGATCTCCTTGCCCTTGATACTCTCGCTGCCCTCTGCGGAGAGGCCGGATAACAGCACCGCCGCAATAACCGTAGCTGTCAAGGTAAGACGTTTCATGTGTTCAAGATAGCATTCAGATGGCGGCCGGGCGAGTAAAAAAGGAAAACGCGGTCAATGTGATTAAAATGGAAGTCGTGCAAGGGAGGGAGCAGGGAGCCAGACACTATAGATCCGGCTGGCCCCTCACTTTTTTTAAATATCTTTTAAGTATGACAGGTATCTCGGAGCCTGCAGCTTCCCTTTCCTTTCTGGATGCCGGGCCATCGGATCAGGGTCGTACCGGTAAAGGTCAAACGGTCGATACTGTGATGACCGCATGATCATACTGATCGAGGCAGGAATGCCTGTATATTTAACCTGTCGAGACTGTAGTGACATAAAAAAAGAGGGGGGTGATTTTAAATGTCGCTTTCCCTCTTTCTCTCTCTTTGCTCCTGACGGCCCGGATGATCCTGAAAAAATCTTCCAGAAATAGAGATTTTTCGAAGATTTCCGAAGATCTCCCTTGACGCGATTTTCAGCCCCTTTTCGCGAAAGTCCGTGACCCGCCCTGATTTGCGCGCTGTGCGAGCCTCAAGGCCCATTCCTGCGTGCTTCTCGAATATTCCGGCTTCAACCTTGCCTCGGCCTGAGTTCTCGCCGTATACGCGATCTGTGAGCCTGCCGAAAACCCGTGCTATAATACTCCCTGAGGGGGGCAGATAAGACTTCTAGCTGGAGGTAGTGACGATGACGACGATGAAGAAGCCCTGCGACCAGTCTTGTGTATCCGGCAGCAGGACCCTTGCTGGCATCTCCGACAATGAGCTTATCGGCAGGATCAGAAAGCTCTCCTTGAGAGAGAGAAAGACGGTGCTCTCGATACTCTCCTGTCTGATCGAGATAGACAGGCGAAGGCTCTACCTGCCCCGCGGGTACAGCTCTCTCTTTGAGTTCTGCGTAAAACACCTGGGATACTCAGAGTCCACAGCCGGCAGGAGGATCGGCATAGCCAGATGCATCAGGGACTTCCCGAGAGTCTATCGCCTGCTCTCTGTGGGCAGGATAAATCTGACCAATGTGGCGAAGATAACCGGGATCATCACTCCCGGAAACGCCGAGAGGCTTCTTGCCGGTATCGAGGGCAGATCGGGCCGTGAGGTCGACCTGATAGTCAGCAGGCACAGACCGAAGAGCTCGATCAGGGACAGGGTCCAGCCGGTGTATGTTATGACCGAGATACAGGTACACGTAGATGACACCAGAGTCGGAACTTCCAGAGAGGCTGGCAGTCAGTCTGGCGATCAGACCAAAAGTGGGGAAAATTCCACTCCCATTGATGGGAGTGGGAAATCCCCCAACTCTTGCGGCAGCGGCAGCGCTGCCGGCGGCGCGAGAGGCCCGGACAGCGGAGAGGGGCCCGGGACGGAGCGCCGTATGGTCCT